>NZ_PEHF01000019.1 GCF_015762685.1 Candidatus Symbiopectobacterium sp. 'North America'
ATCAGGCGCGGAACTCATCGTGGCGCGGGCATCCTTGCCCATAAAGACGCCGGATAGATTTAAGTAAGCCCAACATCAATCGAAAATCAGTGTTGCAAAAACGGGGGTGACCATAGATTCTTATATGGCGCGCATCGTGGGCCAGAAAAAAGCGCGTGAAATCTGGTTCCTGTGCCGCCAATACGATGCGGCTCAGGCGCTGGATATGGGACTGGTCAACACCGTTGTGCCGTTGGCTTCCCTGGAGAAAGAAACGGTGCGCTGGTGTCGCGAAATGTTGCAAAACAGCCCGATGGTGCTGCGCTGCCTTAAAGCGGCACTCAATGCCGATTGCGACGGTCAGGCAGGGCTTCAGGAACTGGCTGGCAACGCGACCATGTTGTTCTACATGACGGAGGAAGGGCAGGAAGGCCGTAACGCCTTCAACGAGAAACGTCAGCCCGACTTCGGCAAATTCAAGCGTAATCCATAATGCGTAGCGCGTCGGTTTATCGCTATAGCGTTCCGATGGACGCGGGCGTGGTGTTGTGCAATCAGCGCCTAAAAACCCGCGAGGGGCTGATCCTGCACCTGCGCGATGGCGCGCACCAAAGCTGGGGCTAAGTCGCCCCGTTGCCGGAATTCAGTCAGGAAACGTTGCCGCAAGCGCAGGCTGCCCTGTGTGCTGCGCTGGCACAGTGGCAAACGGGAGACGTGCCGGATAACGCCAGATTGCCACCGTCGGTGGCGTTCGGGCTAAGCTGTGCGCTTGCCGATACAGATGAGACGCCGTCAGAGCGACAATCCCCTGAATGGCAGGCTTCACGCCTTGCCACACTGACGCTAACCTCCGGTTCAAGCGGGCTGCCGAAGGCGGTGGCGCTCGCTTTCTCTGCCCATATTGCCAGTGCGCAAGGCGTGATTGAACTGATGGCCTTTACGGCGCAGGACAGTTGGCTGCTGTCGTTGCCCTTGTTTCTCGTATCCGGGCAGGGCATTGTCTGGCGCTGGTTGACGGCGGGGGCGCGACTGGTGCTGCGCAGTGCGCAACCGTTGGAGCACGCGTTGCAGGATTGTTCGTATGCCTCACTGGTGCCGACGCAGTTGTGGCGTTTATTGGCACAAGGCTCCTTGCCTGATTCGTTAAGAACAGTATTGCTCGGCGGTGCGGCGATTCCGCTAGAACTGACTCAGCAGGCCGAGGCCCGAGGCATTCGCTGCTGGTGCGGTTATGGTATGACGGAAATGGCCTCTACGGTCTGTGCCAAGCGGGCCGATGGCCAAGCTGGCGTCGGCCTTCCTTTGCTGGCGCGAGAAATACACGTGCAGGACGGGGAGATTCTGCTGCGCGGTGACAGCATGGCCGCAGGGTACTGGCGGGACGGTGCGTTGTTGCCGCTCACGGACAGTGACGGCTGGTTTCATACGCGCGACAGCGGCGTGTTCCAACACCATGAGTGGCACGTGCTGGGGCGGTTGGATAATCAGTTTTTCAGCGGCGGTGAAGGTATCCAACCGGAAAATATTGAAGCGCTGCTGCTGGCGCATCCGAAGGTACAACAGGCTTGCGTGGTGCCGGTGGCGGATGCCGAATTCGGTCAGCGTCCGGTGGCCGTAATCGACGTCTCCCCCGAGGTGTCGCTTGCTGCTATTCGCGACTGGCTCACGCCGCAGTTGGCGGGCTTTCAACGTCCGGTCGCCTACTACGCGTTGCCGGCTGAATTACACGGTGGTGGCATCAAAATTGCGCGGGTACAGGTGCAAACCTGGGCGGAAAAAATCTACCGCAATGGCGCGAATTAAGCAGCTTTTTTACGCGTTCGTTGATGATATTAATGCAATTTGTTGCTGGTCACCGGGATTGATTCAGGTAAAATCCTTCAGATGCGATGTCTTGGTAGCGTTTAATGATCGATTTAAGGATAAACACAATGAAAAAGATTGCGATTGCCCTGGCAGGCAGCCTGCTGCTGGCAACAGCGACAGCTCAGGCTATCAGCCTTTCCGGGGAAGCGGGCGATGACTATGCGGGCGCGAGCGCGGGCTTTGGTCTGGGCGTTCCTGGTCTCGGCGCTAACGTCAGTTACGGTCATGGTAAAGACAATAATGACGTGTACGGTTTCGGCTTGGGCTATACGCTGCCGCTGGGTGCGGCATCACTGACTGTGGGCGGCAAAGCGCTCTATTTGAACCAGCAACACGCGACCTACGGTTATGGTGTGGCGCTGGGCGGTGGGTTGCAGTTCCCGATCAACTGCTATTTCTCTCTGTATGGTGAAGGGTATTATGCGCCGGACGCGTTCTCCAGCCATATCGATCACTATGTAGAAGCAAAAGGTGGCGTGCGCTGGCAGGTGTTACGTCCGCTTAATCTGGATCTTGGCTACCGTTATATCAATATCGGTGGCGAAAGCGGGCGCTCTGATAACAAAGTGGCCGATACGTTCTACCTGGGCGCAGGCTTTAATTTCTAAGCCAACGCGTAGCGTCATAAAAAATGGGTGTTCGCAGAGCGACACCCATTTTTGTTGGGCGTTAGTTAGCCCTGATGGAATAGGCGATCAGCCCACCGTCGGCAGCCAGCCACTCGCCATGGCGCACTGTATGGCAATAATGCCGATACCGCATAAAAACACCAGCAGTAGTGCCGGTGTACCGCCCGGCGTCGATGCACCCACCTGGTGCTGTTGCCGCACGCGCCAACTGAGCAGCGCCGGAATTAACAACGCCAGCACCGCGAGTGCAATGGCGGCATAACCCAGCGCCATGACAAATCCTTGCGGATAGAACAGCGCAAAAATCAGCGGCGGCATAAACGTCAGTGCACCCGTTTGTAGTCGTCCACGCGCCGTATTCTTGCGTTTTAACAAATCGGCAAGATAGTCAAACAAACCAAGTGCCACGCCAAGGAAGGAGGTCGCCAGCGCCAGATAGGCGAAAAGGTGGACCGCAACTTCTACGTGAGGGGAGGCAACCAACGTTCGGATCGCTTGCATCAGCCCATTTAAACCGGCTTGCTCCGCCAGGATCGCTGTGAAGGTGTTGCCACTCAGCGCGCCAAGCGTTGCCAGTTGCCAGAACAGATACACAAACAGCGGTATGGCGCTGCCGATGATAAAGATACGGCGCAGCTTGCGGCTATCTCCCCCCATGTAATGCACAATGCTGGGAATGCTGCCGTGGAAGCCGAATGACGTCAGTACGACAGGCAGTGCGGAGAGCGTGAGCCCTTGTTGCAGCGGAAGCGTCAGCAGGTTCTGTTTTTCGACGTGTGGAATCATTATCCCCAGCATGACCAGCAGCATCAGCAATTTTCCGCTAAACAGCAGACGGTTAAAGAAATCGACCGACGTGGTACCTATGCACACCACGCTGCCTGCTATCAGGGTAAACAGCAGAATACCCGCCGATGATGGGAGCGCGTAGCCACTCCACTGGTGCAGGCTGCTTGCCAGCAGTTCGCCAGCGCCACTGATATAGGCGGCTGTGAGGGCATACATCAAAAACAGCATGCTGAAGCCCGTGAGCCATTGGCCCCACTGGCCCAGGTAAATTTTTGCCAGCGTGCCCAAACCGGTATGGGATGGCTGATATTGATAGACTTCGACCAGTAATAACGCGCTGTAGCACATCAGCAACCACAAGCTCAACAAGATAGCGAAGGTGATGCTGAAACCCACGCCGGAGGTTGCCAACGGCATGGCGAGCATACCCGCGCCAATGGTGGTGCCCGCGACGATAAATATGCTGCCAAATGTACGATTTTTCACCCTTTCTCCTGAGTGTGATGCTATCTCTTTTTCTTATGGCAGCGCAGACTAGAGTATTCCGTAATGTATGTCAAAACACCGTTACGACGGCTGTAAAGTTGACGTTACGATTTAGGCGCTTTCACAAAAAGTGGGCGGCGGTGAGCGCGGTGATTGTCTTTCTGTGAGGGAGTTTTTACAGTGAAAGAAAAACACAGGAGTAGCACATGCTGAGGGTGGAGATGTTGTGTACCGGAGACGAAGTGCTCCACGGACAGATTCTGGATACTAATGCGGCCTGGTTGGCGGATTACCTGTTTGAGCAAGGCATCCCGATGACCAGCCGAATGACGGTCGGTGACAAGCTGGAAGAACTGGTGGCGGCGCTGACGCAACGTAGCCATATTGCCGATGTGCTGATTGTAAACGGCGGCCTGGGGCCCACCAGTGACGATCTGAGCGCGTTGGCGGCCGCAACCGCGGCGGGCGAAGGGCTGGTAGAACACCCCGAGTGGATTGCTCGTATGGAGGCGTTTTTCACTGAGCGCGGGCGTGTAATGGCACCGAGCAACCGTAAACAGGCGCAGATTCCGGCCAGTGCCGAGGTGGTGGATAACCCGATAGGAACAGCGTGCGGGTTTATGTTAACGCTGAACCGTTGCCTGATGTTCTTTACGCCCGGCGTACCATCCGAATTTAAACGGATGGTGGATGAGCAGATTGTGCCGCGTCTGCGCGAGCGTTTTTCTGTGACATCTGCACCGCTGTGTCTGCGCTTGACCACCTTCGGCCGCTCAGAGAGCGATTTGGCAAACCAGCTCGACAGCCTGCCGCTGCCGGAAGGGGTGGTGCTGGGCTATCGTTCCTCCATGCCGATCATTGAACTCAAACTGATCGGTCCGGCGTCGCAGCGAGCGGCGATGGAATCCGCATGGGAGACGGTACGCGCAGTGGCGGGTGAAAACGCTTTGTTCGAAGGAACGCAAGGTTTACCGGCCCAGTTGGCGCAGCGTTTGACTGAGAAGGGTTTGACGCTGGCCGTCGGGGAATCATTTACCGCTGGTCTGCTCCATTGGCAACTGAATGCCGCACAAGTACCGCTTAGCGGTGGGGCGCTGTGGTCGCAGACGCCATTTGCCACGCTGACTGTGCTGGCAGAGGTGGCAAACCGCCTTGCTGACGAGCATCAGTCTTCACTGGCGCTGGTGGTAAGCGATCGTCAGGACGATCGTTTGTCCCTTGCATTGCACACTCCGCAGGGCACCTTTGCTCAGGCGATTTCTCTTAATGTGACGCGCTATAGCCTGCAAACCCATCAGGAGGTGGTTGCCATGCTGGCGATGAACATGCTGCGCCGCTGGCTGAACGGTTGGTCACCGTACGGTGGGCATGGCTGGATCACGGTGGTGGAAACGCTGGGGTAAGCACCCCAGTGTGCAAAAGCGATTTATGTGAGTAACGCGCATGTTTTCGTGCGCGAAGAACGCAGTGGTTCTCTGCTACTTGCGTAGCACGCGCCCGACGAGGGGTGTGCAGTCGCCCACACCCCTCGACCCCGCGCTTTTTGCGCAATGATGCCGCTGCACGATACCTTCGCAAACGGGGTCGCCGGACGGACCGCGCCTGACGTGCTCCCGGCACGGCAGGCGCTTTCGCCGCATCCTTGCCGCTCATCCTGGCGTCCCCTTATTGCTCAGCATCATTGGACGCGGGAGATCAAAACCTTAAAAGCGCATAACAGACAGAGGGTTAATATAATAGCGCGTAAAGTTGGCGTCTGTAGCGCGATGCAAGCGCATCGCCAGTCCCCAACGCGGCCAGAATATCCATCATGGTTTTACGGGCGTTGCCGTCGGCGGCAGCCAGATCCTTTTTCAGCATCACCATCAGTCTTTCCAGCGCTTCTTCGTTAGTCCCACCTGATGCAACTGTAACGCCAGTTTCACTGCCAGTTCCGCGTTGTTGGGCTCGGCAGCAAGCTGTTGCTGTAACTGCTGGATTTCTGGCGTGTCGGCGGCTTGCTTGAGTAATTCAATCTGTGCCACCAGACTGTGATAACGCGTGTCCTGATCCTGCTACGGGATGGTGTCCAGTACCGCTTGCGCATCGTCGCTGCGGTTCAACTGAATCTGCACTTCGGCCAGCATCAGGCCGATATCGCTGCGCTGCCAGGAGATCGCCTTCCTGAATACGCTGCTGCGCTTCTGCCACTTTCAGCTCTTCTTCACGCGGCAACACCCGTTGCAGCAGTTCGCGGATCGCCTCTTCTGGCTGTGGCCCCTGGAAATCGTCCAGCGGCTGGCCGTCTTTAAACAGATAAACCGTCGGAATGGAGTGCAGACCAAACTGCGCCGCAACGCGCTGCTCGGCATCACAATCTACCTGCGCCAGAATAAACTGACCGGCATATTCCTGTGCCAGTTTGTGCAGCACTGGCGTGAGCGCCTGGCAGTGTTGACTGCGTTCTGACCAGAAATAAAACAGCACCGGCAGTTGCATGGATTGTTCCAACAACTGGTGCAGGTTGGTCTCGTTAACATCCATCACGCTCGCGTAATGGGCGGTGTTGGCATTAGGGTCTAGCATGGCAGTCTCTCTCATCCGTTCCAGGGATAAATGGGGGCGAATAACGCCATTTCAAGCAGTTGTAACGTTCATCGTTCCGCCGTGTTGTCGGCGGAATCGTGATGGCTATGGGTCAATAGTGTATGTCGTTAATCAAGAACGGGTGCGCAATATCCCATCCAGCCAGCGGGCGGGTAACAGGCGGCGCAGTACGGTAAGCGCATGTGCCACCAGCGTTACCGGGTAGCGCAGTTTGGGGCGCGGGCTTTCCAGCGCATGGCGCAATTTAGGAAGTATCGCTTCGGGTGGCAGGGTAAAACGCCGGGCGATTCCGGGGTTAGTGACGGGCGCTTCCGCCTGCATTTGCGATACATTATCGGTAAAGCGCGTGGCGATGGGGCCGGGTTCTATCAGGCTGACCAGCAACCCGCTGCCGTGCAGTTCCATGCGCAGCGTGTCCGACCAGGCTTCCAGTGCATATTTGCTGGCTGCGTAGGCACCACGTCCCGGCGTTGCGACAAATCCCATCACGGAACTGGTCTGGATAATGCGTCCTTCACCGTGCGGCAGCATGGCGAGCAGTAAGCGCTGCGTCAGTTGGTGTGTGCCAAACAGGTTGCTGGCAAACTGCTGTTCGAGTTGCTGACGCGAGATGGTGTTCAGCGGGCCATAAACGCCGTAGCCTGCGTTATTAAACAGCCCGTACAGTCGATTGCCGGTCAGCGCGATAACCTGCTCGGCAGCTGCATCCACGCTGTCGGGATCGTCTAAATCTAGTGCGATCCCTTCAAGTCCCAGCGTGTTCATGCGCTGCACATCCTCGGCGCGGCGGCAGGCGGCCAGCACCCGATAGCCGCGCTGGCGTAAGTCCAATGCCGCAATCAAGCCAATACCGCTGGAGCAACCGGTAATCAAAACCGTTTTTTGCATAACTTTACCTAAGTAAAAAGCCCTATTTTTCAAAAGTCATGGTTAACTAGCAATGAGACGCAAATAAGTGGTCACAGGTTCACTAACGGTTTAAGCTGTTTTGCCATCCAGTCGGCAATGAACGGCTGCGCTTCGCGCGTGGGATGGATACCATCGTCTTGCATCCATTCCGGCTTAAGATAAACCTGTTCCATAAAGAACGGCACCAGCGGGATGGAAAATTGCTGCGCCAGTCGCGGGTAAATGGCGCTGAACGTAGTGGTATAGCGCCGACCATAGTTGGCAGGCAGGCGGATTTGCATCAGTAAGGGCTGAGCGTTAGCCGTTTTCACCTGATTGATGATAGTCGTCAGGTCCTGTTCGATGGTCGGTGGTGGAAAGCCGCGCAGGCCATCATTGCCGCCCATTTCGATCAGCACCCAGCGTGGCTGATGTTGTTGCAGCAGCGCCGGTAAACGCGCCAGCCATTGTGACGCGGTATCGCCGCTGATGCTGGCGTTGACGATTGTTATGCCGTCAGGGCCCGCTTTTTGCCATTGCTCATTGAGCAGGGCGGTCCAGGCGGAAGCCGCGGGCATGCGATAGCCCGCGCTCAGGCTGTCTCCCAATACCAGGAGTGTTTCCGCCGCAAAGGCGCGGGCGCTGAGTAATCCCAGCAGCAAAAGGATGCAAATATGTCTTTGAATGGAGTTTCTTCGGCAGCCACCGCGTCGGCGGAAAATATTCTGGAAGTTCATCATTTAAGTAAGCACGTCGGTCAGGGTGAACATCGGCTTTCCATCCTCACCGGAGTTGAGCTGGTTGTCAAACCCGCGCAGTCGATTGCGCTGATCGGTGAATCCGGTTCGGGAAAATCGACGCTGCTGGGAATACTCGCTGGGCTGGATGACGGCAGTGAAGGTGATGTCAAACTGCTCGGCGAATCGTTGGGTGCCCTGGATGAAGATGGGCGCGCTGCGCTGCGTGCCCGTGATGTCGGGTTCGTGTTTCAGGTGTTTATGTTAGTGCCGACGCTGAATGCGCTGGAGAATGTGCAGTTGCCTGCACTGCTACGCGGTGAAAGCGATGCACAAAGCCGTGCGCAGGCAGAACAGTTGCTGCGTCAGTTGGGATTGAGCGAGCGCTTGCACCATTTGCCCGCTCAGCTATCCGGCGGTGAGCAGCAGAGTGTCGCTATCGCGCGCGCCTTTAGTGGACGGCCCAGAGTGCTGTTTGCGGATGAACCGACCGGCAATCTGGATCGCAAAACCGGTGAGCTTATCGTGGATCTGCTGTTTTCGCTTAATCGTGATTACGCCACCACGCTGATCCTGGTTACCCACGATGAGCAGTTAGCGGCACGCTGCGAACGACGTTTGCGTCTGCTGGACGGCAAATTGCAGGAGGTGGCATGATCTGGCGCTGGTTTTGGCGGGAGTGGCGATCCCCGTCGCTGCTGATCGTGTGGCTGGCGTTAACGCTGGCGGTGGCGTGCGTGCTGGCGTTGGGCAATATCAGCGATCGCATGGAGAAAGGGCTAAGCCAGCAGAGCCGTGATTTTCTGGCGGGCGATCGCGTGCTGCGCGCTGCGCGTCCGGTGGATGAAGATTGGTTGCAAACGGCACAGCAACAAGGTTTGACGGTCAGTCGGCAGGTGTCGTTCATGACCATGACCTATGCGGGCGAACAGGCCCAGTTGGTACGCGTCAAGGCGGCCGACGATCGCTATCCGCTCTATGGCCAACTCTTGACTCGCCCGGAAGGGCTACACCCGGTTCCAGGCTCGGTATTGGTGGCTCCGCGACTGCTGGCATTACTGGGATTGAAGGTCGGGGATAACCTCGATGTCGGCGATACCACGCTGCGTATAGCCGGGGAACTGATTCAGGAACCGGACGAAGGGTTTAATCCGTTTGATACCGCCCCGCGCGTGTTGATGAGCAGTGCTGATGTGGAAAAAACCGGGGCGATACAGCCGGACGGGCGCATTACCTGGCGCTATATGTTTGCTGGTGATGAAGCGCGTATCGCACTGTTCAGCGATTTTATCAAACCGTTGCTGAAACCGGATCAGCGCTGGTATGGCATGGAAGACAGCGACGGGGCATTAAGTAAATCCCTGCAACGTTCGCAGCAATTTTTACTGCTGTCGGCGCTGTTGTTATCCGTTGCGGCGGTGGCCGTTGCCATGGGGCACTATTGCCGCAGCCGCTATGATTTGGTGGCGGTACTCAAAACGCTGAGCGCGGACAAACGCGCGCTGCGGCGTTTGATTGTCGGGCAATGGGTGTCGGTACTGGCATTGGCTGGCGTGTGCGGCAGCCTGGTGGGGTTGGGTTTTGAAGCGATACTCACACGTTTGTTAGCACCGGTGCTGCCCACCGCGTTGCCTGCGGCGGGGCTATGGCCGTGGGTATGGGCATCGGGATCGCTGGTGGTGATGTCGCTGCTGGTGGGGCTACGTCCTTACCGCCTGCTGTTGGCAACCCAGCCGCTGCGGGTGCTGCGCCAGGATATCACGGCGAACGTCTGGCTGTTGCGTTACTATCTGCCCGCCGTAGTGCTGATTGTGGTGGCCGGCTTGGCGCTACTTTCTGGCGGCGGCATGTTGCTGTGGGCGTTGCTTGCCGGTACAGCCGTGCTGGCGATGTTACTGGGCATTGTCGGCTGGGGCGGGCTGTTGCTGTTGCGGCGCCTGACGGTCAAGCATCTGCCGCTGTGTCTGGCGCTTAATCGCCTGTTGCGCCAGCCGTGGTCCACTCTGAGCTAACTGGCGGCGTTTTCTCTGTCGTTTATGTTGTTGGCGTTGCTGCTGGTGATGTGCGGTGATCTGTTGGAGCGCTGGCAGCGTCAGTTGCCGCCGGAAAGCCCCAACTTTTTTTTGCTGAATATCGCGCCACCTCAGGCAGCACCACTGAAAACGTTCCTTGAGCAGCACGCGGTGAAATCGGAAGCGTTTTATCCGATTATTCGTGCGTGCTTGACGGCTATCAACGGTCAGATCGCGACCGAGCGTATTCACGAAAACGATCCGGGTGCCAATACCGTTAACCGCGAACTGAACCTGACGTGGATGGAGGGTTTGCCGGATCATAACGTGTTGATGGCTGGGCAAGCACCGAAAGCAGGGGAAGTCTCGATGGAAGCGAATGAGGCGCAGGAGATGGGGATCAAGCTCGGCGATACCCTGACCTTCACTGGCGATACACAGCCTTTTAGCGCCACGGTGACCAGCTTCCGGCGCGTGGACTTGGAGAGTCTGCGCCCGAATTTTTTCTTTATCTTCCCACCCGGCGTGCTGGATACGCAGCCACAATCGCTGCTGACCAGTTTCCGCCACGACGGTGATGACAAGCTTATCGTGCAGCTTAATCGTCAATTCCCCACGGTCAGCGTGCTGGATGTGGGCACGATGCTGCGTCAGATTGGTCAGATATTGCAGCAGGTGAGTCGCGCGCTGGAAGTGATGGTGGTGCTGGTCTTGTTCTGCGGCATGTTGCTGCTGCTGGCGCAAATTCAGGTCGGCATGCGTCAGCGGCGTCAGGAGTTGATGGTGTATCGCACACTGGGGGTCGGACGTCGCTTGCTGCGTGGCACCCTGTGGTGTGAGTTTGCTGCACTGGGATTGATGTCGGGGGTAGCGGCCGCGATTGGTGCGGAAGTGGCGCTATGGTTGTTGCAACGCAAAGTGTTTGATTTCCCTTGGGAGCCTAATGTGGTGATGTGGGGTGCACTGCCACTCAGCGTCGCCTTGCTGCTGTCGCTGTGCGGTGGCTGGCTGGGGCTATTAAGTGGTAAAGTGTTGTTTCGGCAGTTTTCAAGTTAGTCGAGTACTTGAGATGCTGGCGCCATCGGCTCTGTTGTAGATATCAATCAGCGTTGAGTCATGGCGCCATCCGCAAAATAAATACGCTTTATTGGGGGGCGTTATTTAATAGGGTAATGGAGTCAACCGGAAGGTTGATCGGTGATGAGATTTATATTGATCCCCATTTTGTTATTTGGGTCTTTTGATGGTGTTAGCATGACGCCTTTAAATCTTTCTGAGGAGATGGTTATCTTTTTTTGTTTTGATATTGAAAAGAGTAGCGGTATGCCAAATTTTTTCTTGGGGTAGAGTATGTTTATTTCCATATTCCCCTCTTTATTGGATATAGATATGTTTTTATCAGTTGATGTTTTTATATTAAAGAGTTGCTTTATAAGATTGTTATCAGTTTTTTTATCTGCGTGGTTAGTTTCGGTAACCGAGTGAGTCAGTAAAGAATAGCGATTATTGACATTTGGAATTAATGGCATGCTTATCTCCTTAGTTGAGTTTTAATAGTAATTTTTATTGCAGATAGTCGTGAATCATAAAGCGTTCTTGTTTGATGAATGGTGTTTTTTGAGCAGTAATATGTTATTTCCCCGATTCAAGGCTAAAGTAGCCTTGTAAGTATCCCGGTAAACCGAACCATTCACTTTTAGAGATCTTCTGACATACTGATTATGTCCCGTTGAGGAGATCGCCATGCGTAAAGCCCGATTTACCGAACACCAGATCATCGCTGTTTTGAAGTCTGTTGAAGCTGGACGTACCGTCAAAGACGTTTGCCGCGAAGCGGGAATATCT
>NZ_PEHF01000037.1 GCF_015762685.1 Candidatus Symbiopectobacterium sp. 'North America'
GGACATAATCAGTATGTCAGAAGATCTCTAAAAGTGAATGGTTCGGTTTACCGGGATACTTACAGTGTGGCTATGCTTTTCCTGCCGTGTCACTGCGCAGATTGTACAGCGGCAGTGTTTGTAGCGTCAGGCGCTGCGCGGTGTGAAGATAAAAAGAGGTGAGTTGTGCTTAATAACATTGAGACCAAATGGCTGTATGATTTTATTGCGTTGGAAACGGCCATTGGCATTGAATTATTTGACAGAAATGCTACCCCGTTAAAATTGACGGAGCAAGGGCGACTGTTTCATGCTCATATTCGTAATACGCTCGACGATCTGGCCTATCAGTTAAATAAATTACACGGCGGCAGTTACTATAAAAATAAAATCACGCTGGCCGCAGAGCATTCACTTTCAGTATTTATTCTTCCTGAACTGTTAAAGACGGTGCCGGAGCAACAGGAAAAAATATTCTATGTGGAATCTATCGATGTCGATGAGGCTGTTCTAAACCTGAAAGAGGGGAAAAGTGATTTTATTTTTTCTTTCTTTAATGAAGAACTGATGTCTGAACCTTTTATGCACACCAAGATCCTCGAATCCCATCTCTATCCGGTCAGCGCCTGCGATAAAACCGGAAAGCCTGTTTTTAATCCGCGTGCCGAAACTGTACCGTTGCTGAACTACACTGATACCAGCTATATGGGGCGGCAGGTGAACCGCTATCTTTCCGCCACCAACAGCGAGCGTTTTTCAATAACGTTTGTTTATTCAATGAGCGACCTGCTTAAACGCATGACGTTGCAGGGCTATGGTATTGCCTGGTTACCGGATTACTCCATTCGCGAAGAGCTCAAAAATCCGGAACTGGCGGTGTTGGATATGCCCGATGCGGTAATGCGCATGGAGGTTTACCTGTATCGAATGAATGCCAAACTCAATGTCGCATCTGAAAAATTTTGGCGCTACATGAAGAGTTTGAATCACTAGTTAGCCACACGCGGTTGCATTCATAAAAAAAGCGGCCCATAGGCCGCTTTTCAGTTGTGTGCTATTTCACTGATGTTGATGGTTTAGCTGACTTTGACTTCGTCGTATTCGACTTCTTCGTCAATGTCATCTTCAATCAATCCATTTTTCTGTTCGAGCTTCGCGACCACTGCGGTGGAGACACTGTTACCCACTACGTTAGTAGCAGTAAGCCCCATATCCAGGAACTGGTCGATATCGATAATCAACAGAATGCCGGCTTCTGGCAGGCTGAACATCGGCAGCGTTGCCGTCACGACAACGACAGAGGCGCGTGCAACATCTGCCATGCCTTTACTGGTGATCATCAGTGTTAACAGAATCAGGATATGCTGGGTGATGCTCAGGTCAATGTTATAGGCTTGCGCAATAAACAGGATGGCGAAAGACTGGTACATCATCGAGCCGTCGAGGTTGAACGAATATCCCAACGGCAATACGAAGCTGGAGATCTTTTTCGGCACACCAAACTTGTTCAGTGCTTCCATGGTTTTAGGATACGCCGATTCGCTGCTTGCCGTAGCGAAGGCCAGCATGGTGGGTTCGCGAATCAGTTTGGCCAGATGGAAAATTGGTTTGCCGAGGGACAGGTAGCCAGCACCAAACAATACCGCCCACAGTACTGCCAGACCAATATAGAACTCGCCAATCAGTTTACCAAAGTCATAAATCAGGCCCAGACCTTGGGTGGTGATAGCAGAAGCCAACGCAGCAAACACTACGATGGGTGCCAGATTCATCACGTAGTCAGTGACGCGGAACATCACTTTGGCCAGTTCATTAATTAAAGAATCGATGGTAGTGGCTGCTTTGTTTTTTGCTTTGACATAGGCCAGCGCAGAACCAAAGAACAGAGAGAACACCAGAATCTGGAGGATTTCGTTGTTCGCCATAGTTTCCACGATGCTTTTCGGGAAGATATGGCTGATGAAGCTCTTCAACGTAAAGCCATCAGTATTCAGCCCGGTAGCAACCGCCGTTGTTGGCGCGGTCAGGTTCATGCCTGCACCCGGTTGCAAAATGTTGGCAAACAGGATACCGATCAGCAGAGAAATAACTGAAGCGGTAATGAACCAGGTCATCGCTTTAAGACCGACACGGCCTACGTCCGATGAGTTGCCCATACTTGCCAGCCCGGAAACCAGAGTAGCAAACACCAGCGGTGCGATGATCATTTTGATCATGCGTAAGAAGATGTCTGTGACCATGTTGAAGTAAGATGCAACTTCTTTTGCTCGTCCGCCATCCAGAAAATGATGACAAGCCCAGCCAATCAATATCCCTAAGATGATAGCCAGTGCTATCTGCTTAAATAACTTCTGCCTTTGCATAGTGACCTCATGTTGATGAATAAACTCAGGCAATAAACATTGTTATTGGCAGTCAGCAGATCTCGGCGGCCATGCCTGCGAAAAGCACGACCTGCTGCACCAGTCATGTTTTATGGGTGATATTGCCTGGGCCAAGATATTACAACGATTCTACGGTTTTACTTTTTTTTCTTATACCTCATCATGCAAAGAGAGAAACAATTATGCAAAAAACGCATTTATTTTAGTTTTTTTATCTAAAATGAGAATTAAATGGCAACTGTTCATTCGTTGAGCTGAATGGAATTGATGTTTAAAACAGCTAGTTAACTGTTTCTATTGTCATTAATGCGTACGGTTATCATTTTTGCTTATGAAAAACGATCTCTTAATAATTAATAGAATGAAGAACTGAGGGAAAAGTGTGCTGCAACAGCGCGTCGATCGCAGACAAATTCTCTGTTGCCACATTCATTAATTGCAGTAGTTTTCTGTGAGTAATATCAAAATTCGTTAATGCGGGCCACCCTGGCTGTCCTCAGGAAAATGAATCACGATTCAGATCAAGCTATGGCTATCGCATCATGTCATTTCCTGTGGTCAGCCCTTACACTATTACCCTTAAGGATTATGGTGATTAAACTACTGTGGCTATGGCGATACATTTGACGGATTCTCCATCCCGACAGTCTATTCTCTGGCAGGATACGCTGTTAAAGGTTTCCCTATCAGTGTTGCAACAACGCACAGTCGACGATCTGTTGCAGGTTTTGCGAGGGGCCTCCTTTTCTGTGGTGAGGTTTCAGCGTATCCATCTGCTCTGGTTTAACCCGCTACATAATCAGATTCGCTTTTATCGCTACGATCCGCTTACCGACAAGGTGGCAGGGAGCGAAGAGGGCGCATTGCTGGCAGAGGGGCCGGGCAGTACGAGCTGGACCTATGCCACACTTCAGCGGCGCTGACCGTTTGCATTTTTTGCGCGATTATCCTTATCTGGCGCAACATCCGGCCTATTTAGGGCTAAATGATTACTATCTGGTGCCACTGGTACGAACGGGCGCGGATCGCGTGATGGGCAGGCTGGAGTTTCTCAAGGAGGATGGCAGTCTGTTTGGTGACAGTGAAATCGCCTTTTTTCAAGCGTTGGCAAATGTAGTTACCTGCGCCCTGGAAAATATCATGACGCGCGAGCAGGCTCAGAAAGAGGCAGAATTTCTGCGCCATGAACGCGATCACTACCGCATTTTGGTCGATGTCACCAATACCGTTATCTCCAAACTGGAATTAAAAGCGCTCGCGCAAGAGGTCTCGCGCGAGATCCACCGTTTCTTTGACATTGATTTTATCGCGCTGGCGCTGGGGGATAACGAGAACGAGGACGGGCCGTTAACCTACTATGCCACCCATTATCCTGCTGGAGAAAGTCCCGCCGGAAAAACTTCATACCACAAGCAAGGGAAAGTGCCGCTGACGGAAACCCTGGCAGCGCAAGTGATGCAAAACAATGCAGTGGTGCTGAGTGCCCCAGGGGAGGGTACCCCCGGCACGTCGACGCGTGGTACGTTGGCACAGCGGCTTGATGGCGGCTTAACCCAGGCGTGTCTTTTGCCGCTAACCTTTGGTACCAGAGTATTAGGGGTATTGGAGTTGGCCCACCGTCATAAACTGGCGGTGACCGAGGCAGATATTCGGCTGTTGCGGCAAATTGCGGCATGTATCGCGATTGCGCTGGATAACGCAGTGGCCTACGAACAGATCACCCGCCTTAAAGACAGCTTGATCCATGAAAATTTCTATCTGACTGAACAGTTGACCGAGCATGTGCGCCAGCATGGCGATGATGCGTTTGGCGAAATCATTGGTTGTAGCCAAGCCATTCGTCAGGTGTTGGAGCAAGTGGAGATGGTGGCTGCCAGTGACAGCACGGTGCTGATTTTGGGCGAGACGGGCACCGGCAAAGAATTGATTGCCTGGGCCATACACCGCCTGAGCTCGAGGCAGGGCAAACGCATGGTAAAAATGAATTGTGCCGCTATCCCTTCCGGGCTTTTGGAGAGTGATCTGTTTGGTCATGAAAAGGGGGCTTTTACCGGGGCAAGTGCGCAACGTCAGGGCCGTTTTGAACTGGCGGACAACAGCACGCTGTTTCTCGATGAAGTGGGCGATATTCCGCTGGAGTTGCAACCCAAACTGTTGCGCGTGTTGCAGGAGCGAGAAATTGAACGGCTCGGAGGCAGTAAGGTCATCTCCGTTGACGTGCGCCTGATTGCTGCCACCAACCGCGATTTAAAACAGATGGTGGCGGATCGCGAATACCGCAGCGATCTCTATTACCGGTTGAATGTCTTCCCATTGTAATCCCCCCGCTGCGAGAGCGTCCGGAGGATATTCCGCTGTTGGTGAAGTTCTTCACGCGCAAGATAGCCCGTCGGATGAACCGCACCATCGACAATATTCCCTCTGAGGAGCTGCGTCGGTTAAGCCAACTACCGTGGCCGGGCAATGTGCGGGAGCTGGAAAATGTCGTCGAGCGTGCGGTGATCCTCACGCGTGGTACAACCTTGAATCTGCAACTGGCCGAATTGCAGCAAATGCCACCGTCAGCGAGCGATATTCAAAAGCCAGTGGCGCCCGCTCAGGATATGCCTCCTCGTCAGCCGTTACAGGACGACGAAGTGGAGTCCGAGCGGCAAAAAATTATCCGCGTGCTGCGTGAAACCAACGGTATCGTCGCCGGGCCAAAAGGAGCAGCGGCGCGCATGGGGGTGAAACGCACCACGTTGTTATCACGGATGCAGCGTATGGGGATCTCGGTGAAAGATATCGAGGAGATGGAGTAGGTCTAGGGACTGACCCAAAACCTTTTCGCTGCATGAGGGGGTGATATCCGCGTTGAATGGTGCTGAGGAAAACGATGACGCCAGGATGAGCCGCATGGATGCGGCGAAAGCCAGCGCCGTGCCGGGAGCACGTCGCTGGCGGTCCGTCCGGCGACAACGGTTTCCAAAGGTATCGCGCAGCGACACCATTCCGCAAAAAGCGCGGGGTCACGGGGTGTGGGCGACTGCACACCCCGTGTCGGGCGCGTGCCACGCGAGTGGCAGAGATATACAGAACGGTTAGCGCACGAAACATGGCGCAGTCCTCTGCATAAACACGCCCTCCGTCGGATGACGGATTCTTTATGCTCCCGCCACCTCGGCTTCCTTCCGCAGTCGGGCTTTCAATGCGCTGTATTCCTGTTGCACAAAGTTTTCCGCCCATGCCTGATTTTCAATCGCTTCCAGTTTCACTGCACAGTACTTGTATTCCGGTGTTTTGGAAATGGGATCGACTTCATCCAGCGTCAGCTCATTACAGGCACCGATCCACCATTGATAGGTCATGTATACCGCACCTTTATTGATGCGCTCGCTTACCATCACGCGGCTGATCACCTTGCCACGGCGAGAGGAGACCCACGCCAACTGCTGATCGCGCAAGCCAAGGTGTTCGGCGTCTGCTGGGCTGACTTGTACGCAGCCCGGTTCGTCCGCCAGGGTTTGCAGCGCAGTACAGTTGCCGGTCATGGAACGGCATGAGTAGTGGCCCACTTCGCGCACCGTGGAGAGCACCAACGGGAAATCACTATCGGTTTGTTCCATGGGTGGACGCCATTCCGTTGCAAACAACAATCCTTTGCCGCCGGGGCGGTCGAACTTGTTACCGGCGTACAGACACGGCCAGGGAACATAACCCAAATCGGACATTTTCTCGTAAGTTGTACCGAAGTAGAGTGGCGCAGTTCGTCCCAAATTTCCTGGGTATTGTTGTAGTGCATCGGGTAGCCCATCGCCGTTGCCATCAGGCTGATGATTTCCCAATCTGGTTTGACGTTGCCTTTTGCCTGTACTGCTTTATAGAAGCGCTAGAAGCCACGGTCAGCAGCGGAGTATACCCCTTCGTGCTCTCCCCATGAGGTCGCCGGGAAGATAACGTCTGCCATCGCCGCCGTCTTGGTCATAAAGATGTCTTGAACGATCAGCAGTTCCAGCTCGGCGAAGGTTTCACGCACCATCGACAAGTCCGGCTCCGTCTGTAACGGATCTTCACCCATCAGGTAGTTGGCCTTGATTTTGCCTTCTTTAATCTTGTGCGGCACATCCGTCAGGGAATAACCGATATGCCCGGCCAGATCTTGCACGCCCCAGGCTTTGGCAAACTTGGCACGCACGTCTGGATCGGTCACATTCTGATAGCCAGGGAATTGGTTCGGCAACGCGCCCATGTCGCATGCGCCTTGCACGTTGTTTTGACCACGCACCGGGCCCACGCCGACGTTGGGACGCCCCAGATTACCGGTAAGCAACGCCAGACCGGAAAGCCCTTTCACCACGTCAACGCCTTGCGTCCACTGTGTGACGCCCATGCCCCACAGAATGGTGGCAGACGGTGCGGCGGCATACATTCGCATAGCATCGCGAATCAACTGCGGAGACAGGCCGGTGATTTCCGCAACGTATTCCGGCGTGTACTTGGCAACCAACGCACGATATTCATCAAATCCTTCGGTGTGCTGTGCCACAAAGTTAGTATCGTAAAGCCCTTCGTTGATCAACACGTTGGCAAACTCATTAACCAGCGCCACGTTGGAGCCATTTTTCAGCGGCAGCCAGAGATCGGCAATGCGGGCGGTTTCGATATGGCGCGGATCGCACACGATAACTTTCGCGCCGCGCTCTTTGGCTTTGATGATACGACGCGCCACGATGGGGTGCGAGTCAGCGGCATTATAGCCAACCACCAGAATGCACTCGGTGTGCTCAATCTCGCAAATGGAGTTGCTCATGGCACCGTTGCCGAGTGTTACCTGTAATCCGGCAACGGAAGGGCCGTGGCAGACGCGGGCGCAGCAGTCGATATTGTTGGTGCCCGTTACCGCGAGTGCAAATTTTTGCACCACGTAGTTGGTTTCATTACCAGGACCGCGTGATGAGCCGGTGTGCATGATGGCATCTGGGCCGTACTTTTCTTTGATGGCTAATAGTTTTGAACTGGCAAAGCCGATGGCTTCATCCCAGGACACTACCTCAAACGGCGCGCCTTTTTGACGCCGGATCATCGACTGAGTCAAACGTGGGGTGAGCAGTTTGCTGTCGTTGAGAAAATCCCAGCCGTAGTAGCCTTTCAGGCACAGTTCACCTTCGTTGGTTACGCCGTTCGCACCTTCTGCACCAACCACTTTGCCGTTTTCAACCAGTATGTTGATCTTGCAGCCTGACCCACAGTAAGGACAGACGGTAATCACTTTTTGCATGATGTTGTATCTCCTTGCACGTACCTGGACGGCACCGTTCAGAACTGGATTCCTGCGGCGTCATCAAGTGCCGCACGCCGTTGTTTTTGTTGGATCATGGTGTCGATATCATCGCGGTTGACCAGGTGCAGCGCCTTGGTGGGGCACACTTGAACACACGCCGGGCCAGCAGCGCGCTCCTGACACAGATCGCATTTATGTGCTTCGGCTTTCATCCCACTCCCCATCAACTGATGATGGCTGATTCTGACGACCGGTTTACTGATCACGGTCATGGCACCGTAGGGACATGCCACCACGCAGGTCTTGCAGCTGATACATTTTTCCTGCCGCACCTGAATACTGCCCTGCGCGCGAACAATGGCACCGTTGGGGCACACATTGGCACAGGGAGCGTCTTCGCAATTGCGACATTGAACGGTGGTGCTGATATCAAGGCTCTTTACCACCGTGAGACGCGGTGCAAACTGCGTTGCACTGAGCGATGCCGTATTGCCATCGCCGTGGGCCAGCACGCAAGCGACTTCGCAGGTGCGACAACCGATACATCTTTTGGAATCTGCAATAACGAACCGGTTCATGACGGGCTCTCCTTACTCGGCTCTGTACATAAAGTGGGTGTCGACACTTTGCTGGTGTCGGCAGATGACCCTACACAAAACATGATTTATGCCAACCTGATAATAAAAACTTAATATGTTGATTTTTATGTTAAAAATAAGGTTTTGGTGGGTGTCGACATTCGGTGACGACGCGACTGAAGGGGAATTTCGGCAGATTTGACGATGGTGGTGACGGGAGGAAAAAGCGTTTTATGTAATTTACCTCACATTTCCTTATTCACTGCCTATACTTCAAAAGGGTGCTCGTAATGGACTCGATGTGCATATTTTATAAAAAAGGGTTTCTTATTTAACGGTGTTCTCATTGGACAATATTTCGGTACAGGCAGGCTTTCAGGGCGCATGTCTGAAACTCGGTAATGTTTCCTGCTGGCTCTTGCCGGTGGGTTTGACTATACGATAGCGATTCAACCTCCTTCCGTTTTTCGGTGCAGTGCTGTGCTTTTGGGCTTAGCTGTAACTGATGTATGGGAAGGCATGATGGAGTAGTGATATGAGCTTTCTGAAGAACATCAGTATAAGAGTTATGGTGTTGATGATTGTGGCGTTTCTCTTGGCAATCTGGGACGTGGCATCCGGCTATAGCCTGTATTCCCTGCAACAGGCGACCCAGCTCATCGCGCAAAGTGAAGTGCAAAGAAAGAGCCATGCACAACTGCTCTACGGTGTTGAACAATCTTTTCGCGCCATCACGACGCTTGAACGGGCGGCAAGCTATACGCTAAACAGCGATGTGGAAAATGCCCGGCAGGCGCTGGCACAAGCGCAGCCAGCGATCGCGAATGTAAAATCCTCGCTGGAGGCATTCAAAAACGGTGCACACGGAGATGTCACGCCCGCGGCAATTGAGGGCGTAGTTCGCACCTGGTCGGCACTGGTGACCGCCGCACTGGAACCGTTACAGCAAGCGTTACAACAAAATGAGCCGGACGTATTGCGGCAACGTCTGAGCCAAACCTATCCCATTGTGCATGCCTTTTGTGGGGGGAGTGATCGTTTTTGCATAACTAAGGGAGGGATTCAGGATAGCGCGACACCTTTAATGGTGCGCCTTTCGTGGATTTTTAGAGATTTTGCATAGCAAAAAGGAAAATGAGCAAAAGCAGACTTTTTTGTATTTAAAACTGCATAGTTTTGAGCGCCGAATGAACTGTTTTAAGCGGTATTTAAATTCTGAGTATAAACACCGCTTTTTTCGTTACTTTTTACTCCAAACGGTTTGGTAAAGCTGCTTTACCTCTTCGTCTGAAAGCTCTGTTATAGATGATTTACCGAATTTTTTTGCCATATGCTCTTTGCGCCATTCTTGCCAGCCCTTTTCAGAACATCTTGCTTGTATTGATTTAATTGTTTTATTCCTCCAGTTCTCAATCTTTTTAGGTGCGGATTGCATGTTACGAAGTTCACCCATTTTCGAGTGCAGGTATTTGATTGCTTTGGAGAAATTAGATGATTTAATTTCGTGATAGCTATTGACTTTCAGATAACCAGTAAGGCGACTCCAGGCAGCACCATATTTAATGGAGGTTTTTTTACAGAATTATGCATATCAACCCATTCATAAAGAAGGTTTTTTATCTGGTGCTTTTGGTTGGCGTCCACTACGCCATCGCCAGTTTTAACTTGTACCCGTTTGGTTGTGGCGCTGTTTAGATTGATGACATTGTTAACAGTGTTTCCGTTTCCTACAACGTTACCTGTACCGTTAACATGTATTGATGATTTATTAGTGCTCGTATTGTGTTCTTCAGCATCTTTATCGTCGCTAATTAGTTGCGCGATCTCCAAAAATTCATCCTCTAGAGACTTTTTATTTCTACCCATATGTACGACTTTATCGTCCTTCATAATACGACCTCAATCTAAGCCACAAGCTCTATGGTTTCTCTGATTAACTTTATATCTATGAATTTGCTAGATTTAAATGACCTATAAAGTATCGCTATTACTTTAGCCTTTGTGTGTGGAGACAGCTTCTTCGCTCTCCCATCCAACAAAAGCTCAACAGACTCAATTATCTTCGATAGTGCGTCTGTATCGATCTCATCTTCTCCAGATGAAACACTATCTATACCTAGCGCTTCTTGCGTTTCAGTAGGTAATGATGAGATATGAAACTCAAATGCCACTCCTTTAACCCCTTTTCTTTGCCGCCTCTTCCAATCCTCCTTATTGGCTTTCCTGTTAACACTGCTTTTATCACCAGGTAGTCCAGGTAGACCTGCTAGCTCGCCGGCAGAAAACCATTCATTTACTGCAATCACAAAGCACCTCATATTGTTGCTCTTGTCGTTGCTATTGCAATACTCGAAATGAAAATAAATAATTTAAACATCAATATATTAATTGTTTTAATGATTTTGTTGATATTTATTTTGTTGCGAGCATTGCATTGAAAACGCAATGAAAGTATTGTTTGTAGTAACTAGATAGGTACTTTTTATGCTAGCTAGTTAGTTAACTTTTAAGGATGGCATGAAATGAACGGTGAAAAAAGAGCAAACATGCACAGGGCCGATATAGTGGCTGCGCTCCGTAAAAAGAATCTGTCCCTCTCTGGCTTGGGGCGTGAACACAATTTGTCCCCTTACACATTGAAAAACGCGTTGGATAAACCCTATCCCAAAGCAGAAAAAATCATTGCAGATGCCATCGGACTTACTCCTCAAGAAATTTGGCCAGGGAGATATTAAAAATGGTGGTACTTGGTGAATGGGTTACAGCAAAGGATATAGCGGGATTGCCGGGATTCCCTTCAGCAATTAGTTCCATACTTCGGAAAGCCAAAAAGGAAAATTGGATCTCCAGGCAAAAGAGTGGAGTTAAGGGCATAGCTTATGAATTTCAATTAGACGCGTTGCCATCAGAATTACAAAGTGCCATCCGTGAGAGCTACTACAACAATTTATTACAGCAACGTGTTGTTAAGGCTCCGGCAGTAGCCAAAACCACAGCATCATCGAGCCAGTTGCTTGAGATCGTGCGCCAAT
>NZ_PEHF01000015.1 GCF_015762685.1 Candidatus Symbiopectobacterium sp. 'North America'
TATAGGATTTATAGCCGTGCAAAATGATTCGTGATTCTATGCGAAAAAAATCGCCGCGCTACAATCCCGCGTCTGAAATTCCCTTCTGATGTGCCAAGTCTTTCTACATTAAAACTGGAAGAGGCGTTTCACGTATTCATTCCGGCTGATGAGTGGGATGAGCGTTTGGCTAGCGGCATGTACGCGGTGAATTTGGGGGCGTGCCCCGGCGGTTGGACCTATCAACTAGTGAAGCGCAGCATGATGGTGCATGCCGTGGACAACGGCACCATGGCGCAAAGCCTGATGGATACCGGTCAGGTGACACACCATGCCGCTGATGGTTTCCGTTTTGAGCCACCGCGCAACAATATCACCTGGTTGGTGTGCGATATGGTGGAGAAACCGGCGCGGGAGGCTAATCTGATGGCCGATTGTCTGGTGAAGGGCTGGTGCCGGGAAGTGATATTCAACCTCAAGTTGCCGATGAAAAAACGCTATGAGGAAGTGACGCAAAATCTGGCGTTGCTGAGCGAGCGCTTGAGTGAGAATGGCATTAACTACGAACTCCGTGCTCGCCAACTGTACCACGATCGCGAAGAGGTGACGGTACACGCGCGGCGTATATGGGGCGCGGTGCCCGGGCGGCGAGACGAGCGTTAAGCGCAACGCGCTTTTATATTCGACATCCTTGGCGAAAGCCGAGGATGTCTGCCAGAAGAAACGCGTTACATCTGCAAGAGATTCCCGCTTTCGCGGGAATGACTGTTCTAGTGGGTTTGTCTGCAATCTCACGAGTTGTTCGGGAAGAACGTCGCGTTTATTTCCCCGCCGTCAGCCGTAACTGCTGTAAATTCCCTTCCAGTGTCAAATCTGTGCGTAACGTCGCTACCTGACGGCTGACAAAGGCCATTTCGCGCTGCGATTCCAGTTTGCGTCGCCATTTTTCTGGCACCGTATCCAATTGCTGGTAGAGCTGTTCCAAGGTTCCGGCTTGGGCAAGCAACTGACTGGCGCTTTTAGGGCCAATGCCCACCACTCCAGGTATTTTGCTGCTGCTGATGCCTACCAACCCCCAAAAATCAGGCAGTTGCTGCGGTGAGACGCCAAATTCCTGCGCGATAAAAGGCACATCCAGCCAGCGCTTTTGAAAATAATCGCGAATCTGAATGGTGGGGGCCAGTAGCTGGCAGTACCCCTTGTCGGTTGAGACAATCGTCGCCTGATGACCAGCGTAGGCGACTTTTGTGGCGAGCGTTGCCGCTAAATCATCGGTTTCATTGCCTGGCGTATGCCAGCAGGGGATGCCCATTGATACCAGCGCTTGCCGTATTTGCGGCAGCTCAAGCGCCAGATTCTCAGGCATGGGAGGGCGGCCTGCTTTATAGTCGGGCAACAACTGGTGCCGCCAACTGTCGGCGCGCTGTTCATCATCAAACACCGCGACGGCGTGGGTTGGCTGACTGTGCTGTAGCAACTGGGTAACGGCGTGCTGACAGGCCGACACGCAGGGCGATCCCTGCACAGCATGGATACGACGAATCAGGTTTAATGCATCGATAATCAGCAAATGTACAGGCATCAGGCGGTCCCGGCGTGAAGCGTGATGAAGGTGGCGGGAAAATGCGGTTTTCCCGCCAGTATGGCATCAGGTGCAGATTTCATAGCAAGGGATGTAGGCGCTGCCCGGCAGCTTCATCCTTTGCTGCGTAACGAACCCTTGCAGCAGTTTATCCATGCTTTGCATCAGTTGTGCATCGCCATGGATCTTGTACGGGCTGCGCTCTTCAATCGCCTGAATGCCAACCTCTTTGACGTTGCCCGCCACAATGCCAGAAAACGCCTTGCGCAGCGCAGAGGCCAGCGCTTCTGGGGCTTGATTGGGGTGCAAATTGAGGTTTGCAATATTCTCGTGAGTGGGCTCAAACGGCAATTGCAGATCGGGTGCGATGCGCAATGACCAGTTAAAGCTGTAGGCATCACCGGTATGGCGGCGATGTTCCTTCACCTGCGGCATCGCTTTCTTCATCTGCCGAGCCACTTCCGCCGCATCATTAATGATGATGGAGTAGTAACGGCGTGCCTGACGGCCCAGGGTGGTGATGATAAATTCATCCAGAACATGGAAATAGTCGGCACTTTCCTCCGGCCCGGTCAGGATGATAGGCAGCACCTGTTCACTGTTTTCCGGATTCATCATGATGCTCAGCAGGTAGAGGAACTCTTCCGCCGTACCGACCCCGCCGGGGAAAATAATGATACCGTGCCCGATGCGCACGAAGGCTTCGAGGCGTTTTTCGATATCTGGCATGATGATAAGTTCATTCACCAGCGAATTTGGCGGCTCGGCGGCGATGATGGACGGTTCCGTCATGCCAATAAAGCAGCCTTCTTTATAGCGCTGCTGCGCGTGGCCGACGGCGGCACCTTTCATTGGTGCTTCCATTGCGCCGGGGCCGCAGCCGGTGCAAATGTTCAGTTCACGCAGCCCTAATTGGCTACCGACTTTTCGTCCATAGAGATATTCGGTTTCATTAATGGAGTGACCGCCCCAGCACACCACCATGTTGGGCTCTTCCCCGACGTGCAGCGCACGCGCGTTGCGCAAAATGGAAAATACCAGATTGGTAATGTGGGCGCTGTTTTCCAGATTCAGGTTCTGATAACGCTCTGCCGAGGTGATTTGCCCGTTAACAAACAGAATGTCGCGCAGTACGGCGAACAGGTTGGCCTGCAACGAACGGATAATGTCGCCATCGACGAAAGCGTCTTCCGGAGGATTGACCAGTTCCAGCTTCACGCCGCGTTCACGGCGCAACACATTGATATCGAAATCTTCGTAGCGGGATAGCAGCTCTTTGCTGTTATCGGTTTGGCTGCCGGAATTCAGCACGGCAAGCGAACAGTTGCGGAATAAACGGTAAAGATCGCTGCTGGCCGTGCTTTTCAACATGTCCACTTCCAACTGCGATAACAAATCCATAGACCCTAACGGGCTGATATGTGTAATCAATTTTACTCCTTGATAACGCAGTGTATAACAACAAAATTTCCAGGCTATCCCTTGTTGCCACCGGGGTGGCAAGACGTATAACACTGATATTTTATGTATTGCTCCACCTTAACCTGATGGTATCAGTTTTTCCAATAATGCCGTTTCTGAATGACGATATTGTATAGTATCCCGCACTATTGCCGGGGTAAGCGACTGGTGTTTGCAATAAAGTCGGTGTTGCTACGCCAGGGATTGATGTCCAGCCCGCCACGGCGCTTATAGCGCGCGTAAACGGTCAGTGCTTCTGGCTGGCAAAAACGCATCAGGTCGTTGAAGATACGTTGTACGCACTGCTCATGGAACTCATTGTGGTGGCGAAAGGAGACGATGTAGCGCAGCAGGGCTTCTCTCTCGATACGTTTGCCCCGGTAGTGAATTTGTACCGAGCCCCAATCCGGCTGGTGAGTGATCAGGCAGTTGGATTTGAGCACATGGCTCACCAATGTTTCTTCAACAACGGAGCTCTGCGCGTCTCAGGCGCTGGCGAGATGGTCGGCATTGAACGCATAATCCGTGATCTGAATATCCAGTCCGTCAATACATTCTCCTTGGAATTGGCCCAGCGTCTGTCCCTGAAAGGCATCCAGCGCAAACAGCGCCACGCTAACCTCACCCTGCGCACAGGCGGCCAGATCGCGCGTTAGCGTCTCTTGTACCCGTTGTCAATTTTCAAATACCGTCTGATTGAAGCTGTTCAGGTAGAGTTTGAAGCTTTTGGATTCGATAAGGTTTGCGCTATCGGCCTGCAAATGCATTTCGCCTACGGCAACTTGTGGCACTCCGTTGGGGGCCAGCCAGGAGCGCTCGTATAATGTCCAGATATCTTCACCGTGAAACGGCAAATGTGCGGCATCAATACCCAAAGGGTCGCGGTTTAAACTGCGTGGGACCGCTTGTAATAAGCCTGCATCGTAGCTGTCGTGGTAAGATGTCGGTTTTCCCAACGGTAACGCACTGAGCGCATCCTGTTTGTCAAAAGTGGACATAACATGCCTTTGCAAAGTAAAAACGATATGCAGTAGTGTAACCGACTCGCCCAGTGAAGAGAAAAAAGTATGGATGACAATGTGCAGCACGCGCTCCAGGCGTTTACCCAGCGTTATATGGCGGCCTGGCAGCAAGCCTATGACCATTTGCCCGCCAGTGGGGCGTTGTACACCCTGCGTGGTGGAAAATGACGGCGAGCGGGTATTTTGGACACCTCAGCCTGTGGCCGAGGGCGCGACGCTCGACGGCGTGTCGCGTGCGCTGACTATTGCGCTGCATCCTGACGCTGAACCCTTTTTTACCACACAGTATGCCGGGGATATGGAAGCGCGTTTTGCTGATATCGATTGCCTGCTGCTGCAATCGTAGAGCGAGGATGATTTTGTGCGTATGCAGGAAAATCTGATCGGGCACTTGCTGACGCACAAGCGACTTAAGTTGCCGCCGGCGCTGTTTTTAGCCACGATGGAATCAGAAATGGCGCTGATCTCGTTATCCAATGTCAGCGGTGAAGTATGGCTTGAAACCTTTGGTACACGTGAACATCGGGTGTTGGCTCCCTCTTTGTCTGTGTTCCTGCAACAGTTGCAACCGAGAGTAAGATAATGGTTGCCTGCGTTATCTGGCGGATATCTCTGTGTTTTCCTCGTTTCATGCACTTTTTTTGTTTTTTTTCTTTTTAATTAATGGATTATATTTTTCTTTGCATTAAGGGTTTCAGCGTAAATATAAGAAAAAATCTGATCAGGGTCTTGCTGTTCGTCGCCTTTTAATACATCTTAGTAACCGGTTACAGGATGTATCACTTTATCGCTAAATGTGGTGAAGAAGGATAACGGCTTCAGGATGAAACCAAGGACACCTCCAGGAAGGAGATTGAGAGCCGTGACGGTGTGGCAGGAGCCTAAAGGGAATATCTTCACAGAATATGCAGGAAGAACGGTCAGGACGAAAGTTGGACGCTTGCACGGAGAGCTGGTTAGGATAACCGCAAAGGAAAAGTTTTCACGGATGAGCAGGGACGCAGTGGTGCAGCGGGAAAGCTATAAAACGAACCGGGGGCACTGAATATCAGTGCCCCCAACTTTTTTGTTGCAGAGTATCCGTTAACGCTTTGCAGACGCGGCCCTCTATTGCGTTGCCACCGCAGCCCTGCGCCTGTTGGGCTCTCCTTGCTTCAATGATATGCTTTGCCCTCCACGCAGCTGGTGAGAGAAAAGCATGACGCACCAAGACCAAATTCGACACGCCTTATGGGAAATTGAACGTACGCTACGCGACAGTGTGTTTTGGCAATCCGCCCCGCCGCAGGCCAGTGCGTTTACCAGCACATAACCTTTCTGCATTGACACCATGAGCGCCGAACAGTGGTTGCAATGGGTACTGTTGCCGCGATTGCATGCGATGCTGGATGGCGGCGTTCCCTTGCCTCTGGCGCTCGCGGTTACCCCATATTTTGAAGAGGCCCTGACCCGGGATATCAACGACATCGCGCCGCTATTGGAACAACTGCGCGCATTGGATGCACTGTTTGTGCCTGCCGATGCGCAGGGAGATCTGGATGCTTGAGATTCTGTATCAGGATAAACATCTGATTGCCATTAATAAACCGGCTGGGTGGTTGGTTCACCGCAGTTGGCTGGATCGCAAAGAAAAAGTGGTGATCATGCAGACATTACGCGATCAGATTGGTCAACATGTTTTCACGGTCCACGTCTGAACCGGCCAACGTCAGGCGTGCTGCTGCTGGGGCTTTCCAGCGACATTGCGCGCCTGCTTTCGCAGCAGTTCGAACAGCACCAGATTCAGAAAACCTACCATGCGGTTGTGCGTGGTTACCTTTCCGGCAGCGATACTATCGACTATGCGCTGACTGAAGAGCTGGACAAAGTGGCTGACAAGCTCGCCCAGCGCGATAAACAACCTCAGACGGCCATCACCCACTACCGTTCTCTGGCACAGGTGGAGCAACCGATAGCAGTAGGGCGCTATCCTACCGCCCGATACAGTCTGATTGAGCTGATGCCGCAGACAGGACGCAAACATCAGTTGCGTCGTCATATGGTGCATTTGCGGCATCCTATTTTGGGTGACTCAAAGCACGGTGATTTGCGTCAGAATCGCGCAATGGCCGCGCATTTTGGTTGTGGACGCTTGATGTTGCATGCCAGCCAGCTAACGCTGTGCCATCCTGTAACTGGGAAACCCTCGGTATTACGTGCCCGCGTAATGACGCAATTTGGCTGGCTAGGCAGTCTCCCTGATGTTGAAAGGGTTGAGTTTCCGCCTGACTCGGGGCAGGATAACGGCCTTTCCTGTATTGCCGAATAGCGCAGATACGGCGTTATCGGGCACGCAGCGATACATTACACGTGGAGTCATCATCATGGCGCAAATTGGTATTTTTGTTGGCACGGTTTATGGAAACGCATTGCTGGTTGCAGAAGAGGTGGAGAATCTGCTGAGTGAGCGCGGCCATCAGGTTAAGGTGTTTGAAGATGCCGACCTGTCATCCTGGCTGGCGTATCGCGAGCAGTATGTGTTGGTGGTAACGTCAACCACCGGGCAAGGGGATCTGCCGGATTCCATCGCCCCGTTGTTTGCTGCACTGCGTGAAAAAGGTGGTCATCAGCCAGCGCTGCGCTATGGCGTCATTGCACTGGGCGACAGCAGCTACCCCCATTTTTGCGGCGCGGGCCAGCAGTTTGATGCGTTGTTGCAAGAGATGGGTGTTCAGCGTGTGGGAGATATTCTTCAGATTGACGCGACAGAATGCCCGGAGCCGGAAGTGCTTTACTGCCCGTGGGTAGAGCAGTGGGCAGGGTTGGTGGAAGCTGGGTGATAACTGCGCATGGGCTATACATATGCCACGCATCTGCATATACTTGGGACATGCATTTGCAAGCATAAAGGCCGAACGGCCAGTGAGGTATAACCATGCGTATTGTTTCTGTCTTCAAAAATGGCAATAACCGCGCTATCCGCCTGCCTCGCGATATGGATTTTGAAGGCGTCACTGAACTGGAGATTGCACGAGAGGGCGATACGCTGATCCTACGCCCGGTCAAACCCAGCTGGGGCTCCTTTTTGCAAGAAGTAAAGGCGGATGCCGATTTCCTGACAGAACGCGAAAACGTTGTCTGCGATGAGGGCCGCTTTCAGCTATGAGCAACCTGTACATGCTGGACACCAATATCTGCTCTTTCATCATGCGAGAGCATCCTGAGACGGTGATTCGTCGTCTGGAACAGGCTGTTTTACGCCGCCACCGTATTGTGGTGTCGGCGATCACTTATGCCGAAATGCGTTTCGGTGCTATTGGTAAGAAAGCCTCCCCACGTCATATCTCGTTGGTTGATGCGTTTTGTCTTCGCCTTGATGCCATGTTGCCTTGGGATAAGGCTGCCGTTGATGCGACGACCGACATTAAGGTGGCGATGGTGGCAGCAGGAACGCCCATCGGGCCAAATGATACTACGATCGCCGGTCATGCCGTGGCAGCGGGCGCGATTCTGGTCACCAACAATGTGCGGGAATTTGAACACGTACCCGCGTTGATGCTGGAAGATTGGGTACACTGATACCACGTCAGTGACGTAGAGATCTGTCACAGTAAAACAAAACCCCACGGCAACGCATGGGGTTTGTCAGCAGCAATAAAAGAAGTAGACGTGCAGCGTATTAACGCCCTTTGGTCAGCTTCTCCAGATCGGATTCGATCTCATTAATCTTGTTCGCCACCACGCTTTCCAGATGACGCAAATCATCAAGGATTTTGCGTTTCAGATCGACTTCCACCTGATCGCGTTGGCAAATCTGGTCAAGCTCATCAATGACATAACGCAGGTTGGGGCTGATCTCATTGATCTCTTTAAAGCCTTGTCCGCTGTTATCCGCAACGATGGTTTTACGTTGGCGCGGATATTTAAATTTTACGCTTTTGGCGAAAAACTCCCCTTTATCCTTACGAAAATAGATTTTTAGGATGTCGTTGCTGGCCTCCTGGCGCAGGCTATAGCGATCAATTTCATCGGGATGGGAGATACCCAGGCTTTTTAGATTGTCATACATGGCGCCACCTTTTGGGGAGTGATAAAGAAAAGGCGGGTAAACCCGCCTTGTTCAGTTTAGTCGATGGTACGAAGCAACTCATTGATACCCACTTTACCGCGGGTTTTCGCATCCACTTTTTTCACGATCACGGCACAGTACAGGCTGTAGCTGCCATCCTTCGAAAGCAGGTTGCCGGAAACGACGACTGAGCCTGCCGGTACGCGACTGTAATGCACTTCGCCGGTTTCGCGATCGTAGATTTTAGTGCTTTGGCCGATAAACACGCCCATGGAGATGACGGAGCCTTCTTCCACGATCACGCCTTCTACCACTTCAGAGCGGGCACCGATAAAGCAGTTGTCTTCGATGATGGTCGGGTTAGCCTGCAACGGCTCCAGTACGCCACCGATGCCGACACCGCCGGACAGGTGAACGTTTTTCCCGATCTGTGCGCAAGAGCCGACGGTCGCCCAGGTATCAACCATGGTGCCTTCGTCAACGTAAGCACCGATGTTGACATAAGACGGCATCAGTACAGTGTTGCGGGCGATAAATGCGCCCTGGCGCACGCTGGCAGGGGGCACTACGCGGAAACCTTCGCGTTGGAAGCGCGCTTCATCGTAACCAGCGAATTTCATCGGTACTTTGTCGTAGTAGCGGGTTTCCGTACCTTCCATCAGTTGGTTGTCATTGATGCGGAAAGAGAGCAGCACCGCTTTTTTCAACCATTGGTGCGTTACCCACTCGCCATTGATTTTTTCCGCCACGCGCAGTGCGCCGCTGTTCAATAAGCCAATTACCTGATTAACGGCTTTACGGGTTACGCTGTCCACGGAGGTCGGCGTAATGTCGGCACGGCGTTCAAAGGCGGTTTCGATAACGTTTTGTAATTGATGCATCCTGTTTCTCTTTCTGTGCTGTCAGTCAATGGTTAATTCAGGGTTACTTTATCGTTTGGGTCGAGGGCTTCTGTCAACCGTTGTTGCAAGATAAGGCGCAATTCCGGAGATAATGCGCGTCTGTCTTTGTCTGCAAGGATAAAAAGGTCTTCTACCCGCTCGCCAATCGTGGAAATGCGCGCACCGTGTAACGACACGTTGAGATCGGCGAACACTTTACCCAGACACGCCAACAGGCCCGGTTGATCGAGTGCGCTCAACTCCATATAGCTGCGTCTGTCCGTATGTGTCGGCAGGAAGCTGATTTCCGTGGGCACACTGAAATGGCGCAATTTGGAGGAAGCGCGGCGCGGGCGAGGATGTTGATAATCGCGCTGTGTGAGCGCCTGAACCAGCGCCTGGCGAATAAATTCGTGGCGATCCGGTACGACCGGGCTGCCGTCGGGTTCCAGTACGATAAAGGTGTCCATCGCCATGCCATCGCGGCTGGTGAAAATTTGCGCATCATGCACGCTCAGGTTGCGACGGTCGAGTTCGCCAGCCACGGCGGCGAACAGATAAGGGCGGTCTGGGCTCCAGATGAAAATTTCTGTGCCGCCGCGGCTGGCCTGGTGGCTGATAAGCACCAGCGGCTGATGTAAATCATGCTCAACCAGATGGCGTGCGGGCCAGGCAAGCTGATTCGGCGAATGACGCAAAAAATAATCTGCGCGGCAGCGGCTCCAGATAGGGTGCAGCGCTTCTTCATCGATATTGTCCATGCGCAGCAGCGCCAAGGCCTGAAGGCGATGATGGCGCACGCGATCGCGCACATCCGGTGTATTTTGCATCCCGCGGCGTAGCTGTTTCTCGGTGGCGAAATAGAGTTCGCGCAGCAGGCTCTGTTTCCAACTGTTCCACAAGGTTTCGTTGGTCGCGCAGATATCGGCAACCGTGAGGCTGACCAGGTAGCGCAGGCGGGTTTCGCTTTTCACTTCAGCGACGAATTGCTGTATAACCGCCGGATCCTGAATGTCGCGACGTTGTGCGGTAACCAACATTAGCAGGTGGCAGCGCACCAACCAGGCAACCAGTTGCGTTTCGCGTGAATTAAGCTGGTGCAGCGCGGCAAACTCAACGACATCTTGCGCCCCCAGCTCAGAGTGATCGCCGCCGCGTCCTTTGGCAATGTCATGAAACAGCACCGCAAGCAGCAGCAATTCCGGCTGCGGCAGGCGTGGATACAGCTCCACGCACAGTGGATGTTGGGCGCGCGTTTCTTCGTCAGCAAAACTTTCCAGTTTGAGCAGCACGCGCAGCGTGTGCTCATCCACGGTGTAGGCATGAAACAGATCGAACTGCATCTGCCCGACGATATTGCTCCACAGTGGCGTATATGCCTCCAACACGCTATGACGATGCATCGGCAGCAGGGCACGGTTTACCGCGTGTGGATGGCGTAGAATAGCCATAAAAAGGTGACGCGCTTCAGGAATAGCGCACAGCGGTTGGGCCAGATGGCGGCGCGCATGGCGTAATTGGCGCAGCGTGGTGGAATAGATACCGGTGATCTCATCGTTGCGCACCATGGTGCTAAACATTCGCATAATGGCTTCCGGCTTGTGCATGAACAGGGTTTCATCACGCAGATCGATCAGGTTGCCACGCAGTTGGAATTCGTTATCTATCGCACGTGGCTTTTCACTGGCATCCAGTGCCAGAATGGCCTTATCGAACAGTTGCAGCAGCATATGATTAAGCTCGCTGACGCGACGCGTCGCGCGATAGAAATCTTTCATCATGTGCTCAACCGGAGCATTATCCTCGCCACGGTAATTCAGCAACTGTGCCACGTTGAGCTGGCGGTCAAACAGCAGGCGGTTGTCATAACGCGACAGAATCAGGTGTAAGGCAAAGCGAATGCGCCACAGAAAGCTCTGACATTCATTGAGCTCGTTGCGTTCGGCTTCGGTGAGAAAACCAAATCCGACCATTTCGTTGAGCGAAGTGGCACCAAAATGGCGCCGGGCAACCCAGAGCAAGGTGTGAATATCTCGCAGCCCACCGGGGCTAATGAGATGGTCACCCCCACCCTGTAGCAGTATGCTGACAGGGTGTTTTTCTTTCAGGAGAGGCCATCATGAAAAATGTTGCACTTATTGGTATCT
>NZ_PEHF01000103.1 GCF_015762685.1 Candidatus Symbiopectobacterium sp. 'North America'
ACCTCCTTTGGGAAGGTACAAGTATAGATAATTATACTTGATTGAGGGTGTGTGCCACCATGATCGGGGAAGACCCATGCAATTACAGTAATGGTGAGTGTTTCCGTGAATCAAAATCAAACCCCTATGGATAAGCCGTTTGATGCCATGGAGGTCTATCACTACCCCGAGCACCTGCGCCCGTTCCTCGAAGGGTTGCCCGCTGCGCCCGGTGTCTATGTTTTCCACAGCGACAGCGATGTAATGCCGCTCTATATCGGTAAGAGCATCAATATTCGCAGTCGAGTCATGTCGCATTTCAGGACCGTTTCTGAAGCGCGCATGCTGCACCAGTCTCGCCGCATCAGCTATCATCTGACGGCGGGCGAGATTGGCGCGCTGCTGCTGGAAGCGCAAATGATCAAGCAGCTACAGCCGTTGCACAATAAACGGCTGCGGCGTAGCCGCTAGCTCTGCTCGTTGCATTTGCGTAACGGCGTCCCCCATATTGTGTCGGCAAAAGAGATCGACTTTTCCCATATGCCCGATTTATACGGCCTATTCTCCAATCGACGTGCTGCGCAGCAAGCGCTGTTGGATATCGCTGACAGTGAGTTGCTGTGTTACGGGTTGTTAGGTTTGGAAAAAAATCCGCACGGCCGCGCTTGTTTCAGGCATCAACTGGGGCGATGCGCGGGTGCCTGTTGTGGCAAAGAGCCGATGGTGGAGCATCAACTGCGTCTGCTCGATGGGCTGCAACAGATGCGCGTGTTCAACTGGCCCTACGCTGGTGCCGTCGGGCTGGTGGAGCAACACAGCGATGTGCGGCAGATTCATGTTATCAACAACTGGTATTACCTTGGATCGGTAGAGAATATCGCCGACGCAGCACAACTGACCAAGATGGTGCACGGGTTTGACCGCGATGGATACAAGATCTTAAGCGGGCCGCTGTTCAATGGGCAGCATGAGATCGTGTTACTGGCGTGAGTATTGTCGTTAAGCGGTATAGTCCCGGATCGATACCGATCGCCAACATTGTGATTACGGATCACGGGTAATAATATCAGTTAGTATTTTTGAATGATAATGGCAATTTTATCTGATATTCACTTCTGAGTGATGGCGCTATGATGTGTCACATCGAAGGCAGGCAGCCTTTTAATCAAACATCAAACAGAAGGATTACCCTCATGAACGTTATCAAAAAATTTGCCGCAGTTGTTGCTCTTGGCTTGGTTTCTTTCGGTAGCTTTGCTGCCCAAGAAGTGGGAACCGTTCAGGTCAGCGGTGCAGAAACCCTGAGAGCATTTGAAGCACAAGTGGCTGCAAAGGCTGAAGCCGCGGGCGCAACGTCTTACAAGATTGTCTCTGCTACTGGTGGCGATCAAGTGCGTGGTACTGCGATCCTGTACAAATGATGTCATCATCGTTGATGCAATACCCAAAAAGGGGAGCGAAAGCTCCCCTTTTGGTTTTTAAGGCCATTGATCTATCGCTTGCCGAGGCCGGAACGGTATTACTAAATTCGACGCGCATTTTTCTTGGCTAGCGGTGATAAGCGCTTCCCGTGCGGCTTGTTCTTCTTTATTTTGTTGTTCAGGCTAGCTATTTAGCGTCCGGTCACTTTGTCCTAAATAGGTTACGCTATGCAATCCAGAGGTCGCCATGGGGCGTGTATTTTATTTTCAGTGTCAGTCAGGCTGCGGTAAGGATCTGGTTTTGGCCGAGAAGTAACGACATGATGTAAATCTCCTTTGTCTATCTTCGCTAATAATCGGATATCGGGAAATATCAGCACTGATAATATAGGGCAATATTCAGTGTTTGATTGCCCAGCGCTATTTTGATTATTTGTTTCATGGTGCGTATGCCAAGCGTCGCGCAGCCCCTATGACGGAGGCTCGCCGCCTGTCATGTTCTTTCATACTCAGTGGGCCGGTTAACATGCGCGCTACCTGTGGAACGGCAGACCACCATCCAGCCAGGGATAACACCAGAAAAGCCAGATGATCGGCCTCAATGGCTTGGGTCACTTTTCCCTCGCGTTGCCCATCCGCTACGGCCTGAATCTTGTATCCATAGTATTCGCGTCGTTGCTCTTCATCCGGGACTTCATCATCAAACGTCAAACCTTCCCAGCGCAGGAGTCGGCTCAGTTCCGGATTGTCGAGGTGATAATCGTAGGCTCGGCCCGCGTAATCGCCGATATCTTCGACAGCAAAGGAGGTGATGGGCAATGCCAATGCCACCTTGGCCAACTCACTGCATAGCACGGCTGAGAACAGCGTCCGCTTGTCGCCAAAGTAATTATAAACACGCTCCTTGTTTACCCCGGCCAACTTGGCAATCCGTTCCTGGGTGGTGCCATCGGGGCCAAAGCGAGCGAACTCAGTCATTGCCGCATCCAGAATTTTGCGTTTGGTCCCCTCGGTATCCCAAGCCATAGTTCCCCCTCTCATCAATCGGTTGTGATTATTGGTTAATCATACTATAGTTATTTCCAACTAAAACGTTGGGTTTGTAATTTCATATAACGATTGGAGTCATCAATGATGAAAAATACGCTTCTCATCTGCGGCTATGGCGCTGGTATCTCACATGCCGTCGCTTGTCGTTTTGGTAAGGCGGGCCATCCTGTTGCCCTGGTTGCGCGCAATGTTGAACGTCTCGCGGGGGCGGTAGCAGAATTGGCCGCAGAAGGCATCCTGGCTCACGCTTTTCCGGCCGAACTGAGCGATGTTAACGCGATTCGACGTACCATCACGGATGTACATGACACGTTGGGACCCATCAGTGTTCTGCACTGGAACGCCTTTCTCGATATTGATGGCGATCTGTTGTCCACACCTCCCGTGAGTCTGGGTCAGAGTGTCGATGTCCGTGTTGTTAGTTACATTACCGCCGTACAGGGGTGCATAGCCGACCTTGCCGCATCAAAAGGTACTGTGCTGGTGACCAGCGGCGTCATGGCACTTGATGACACAACAATCAACGCATTCGCCGTTGATTATGCGGCGCTAGCGATCAGTGTTGCCGCTCAATGCAAGGCAACTCATCTTTTGCGACATATCCTCGCGCCACATGAGGTCCACGTCGGTGAGGTGATCGTCAATGGCTTCGTTGAGGTAACACCGGGCGGTTTGGGTAAAAGTAACACCGTTTCGCCGATGGCCGTCGCTGACCAATTCTGGGAATTGCATACAGCGCGCCGGGAAAATTCTGTCATCGTGGGGGGAGCCGTACCGATATCGGAAACAGTGCTGTATTCCTGCTAAATAATCAGACGTCGGGGGGCGTTTGTTTGAAGTCTGATAAAGGGTCGGCAGCTCTGATTTAACGCGGTGCTGATATTGGGCTGGGAGCAAGTGGCATAGCCGATCTCAATATTGCGGTGTCTGCATACGCTGGGTGTTGGTATAAGAATTCATTGAACGGGCTTGTAACATCACTGATACCAACAAATCCTACTTGATGTACGTAGATGTCGGTAGAGTCTGGTTGACTGGAAATAGCTAATTTATAGCTAATTCACTGAATTTTAGGCATAAAAATAGGCGTCGGTTGACGTCTGTTTACTTCAAAATGGTCCCTACAGAATTCGAATTAGCCACGTATATCTATTGAAATAAAAGGATTTTCACCAGTTCGAAAAACGTAGTGGCCCTAAAACCTTTCTGGCTGGATTGTTTGCGGGTTATCCGCAATAGGTGGTGGATTATATCCTGTTTTGGGGGAGGGCAGAAACAGCTTATCGGCTGACCCAGTTTTCCACACGTAGCCCAGGCACACGCTCAAATTCGCGTACATTGTTCGTTACCAGTATCAAACCGGCAGACCGCGCGTGACCGGCTAACATGGCATCATACGGGCCGATGGGTGTTCCTTGTCTTGCCAGTTCTGCACGAATTTGGCCGGTATGCACGGCAGCGTCAAAGCCATAATTCTGCACTTCCAGACGTGCAGAAAACCCTTCAATCACGGAGAGATTTTTTCTGGATTTACCGATTTCTCCGCACCATAGATCAGTTCCATCAGTGTGATAGCGCTGATAGCAAACTACCCGTAATGACGATAGAAAGCGTCCCTTACTGCCTGCGGTTTGTTCTTGATAGTGTAAATACAGATATTGGTATCGAGCAGATATTTCAGCATCAGAAATCTTCCCTACTCTCATTCTCAGGTTGCTCTCTGGTGATCATAAAGTCAGGCGTTACCCCTGCCTCTTCGAACCAACTGTCCCAGCTTTCGCCTGCTGGAGTAATGATACATGTGCGACCAATCGCGACGATATCAACCTGCTTCACATCGTCGGGCAGTGCAACAGCTTTAGGGAGTCGTACTGCCTGACTGCGGTTGCTTTTTAATACCGTGGTTTTCTCCATGGGAACCTCCTTGGATAAATTTTGTACTATCACTAGCATAAAGTGTTATTGGGATATGTCAATGGGATATACCTGCGTGACATTATTGGATCAATCACCTCGCCGTCAACATGCTTGGATAATGTTTGGCGATTATGTCTTCATCTGGTTGATAAGGTCGGGGTGTTTGGCGTCGTTGGCGCTACAAACGCTTACACCTTCGGCATGCAATAAGCTTTACGTGACTTGCGCCCGGGCTTGTGGAAACATTTATTTCGTTTCCGAAGCGAACTTCATGAAATATAAAAGATAAAAAATATCCATGTCAGGAAAGCAGTAGAATTTATTCTGGCGAATAATGATTTCGCCAGTAGCTATCCAAAACATCATTTCAGGTCATTACGTAATGCTCTATTCTGTGTAAAATCAGAGCTAATCCAATATTGTGGAGTGACCTGCTATGGTTGGCGTGAACAAAACGCACCTGACTGAAACGGATATCATCACCAAATTTATTCTGCCTGCGGTTAAGGATACTGGCTGGGATGATTTGGCGCAGATTCGTCAGGAAGTGAAATTGCGCGATGGCAAGATTGTGGTTCGCGGAAAACTGGCATCACGTGTCAAAGTTAAATCTGCCGATATCGTATTGTATCACAAGCCGAACTTGCCGTTGGCGGTTATCGAGGCCAAAGCCAATAAGCACACCATCAGCAAAGGGATGCAGCAAGGGCTGGACTACGCCAGTCTGCTTGATGTGCCCTTTGTGTTTGCCTCCAACGGTGATGGATTCATTTTCCACGATAAAACCAATCCGCAGCAGCTCGAATCCGAAATTGCCCTCATTGACTTCCCAACCCCCGACCAACTCTGGCAAAAATACTGTGTCTGGAAAGGGTTCACTCAGGAGCAGTTGCCTGTTATCAGTCAGGACTATTTCGATGATGGCAGCGGGAAATCTCCCCGTTACTATCAGATGCAGGCGATCAACCGGACGGTCGATGCCGTATCGGCTGGAAAGAATCGTATTTTGCTTGTGATGGCGACGGGCACGGGCAAAACCTATACCGCTTTCCAGATAATCTGGCGGCTGTGGAAAGCCAAAAACAAAAAACGGATCCTGTTCCTTGCGGACCGCAATATTCTGGTTGATCAGGCTAAACGTAATGATTTTCACTCGTTCGGCACTGCGATGACCAAAGTCACCGGGCGCACCATCGATCCGGCTTATGAGGTACATCTGGCGCTGTACCAGGCGATAACGGGCCCGGAAGAGTACCAGAAAGCCTATAAACAAGTTTCACCGGATTTCTTTAACCTGATAGTCATTGACGAATGCCACCGTGGCAGTGCATCTGAAGATTCTGCCTGGCGCGAGATACTGGAGTATTTTGGCAGTGCTACTCAGGTGGGCCTAACTGCAACACCGAAAGAAACCGAAGAGGTCTCTAATACCGATTACTTCGGGGAACCGGTTTACACCTATTCGCTGAAAGAGGGCATTAAAGACGGTTTTCTTGCCCCTTACAAAGTGGTACGTGTCGATATTGACGTCGATGTACAAGGCTGGCGGCCCGTCAAAGGTCAGTTGGATAAATACGGCAAAAAAATTGAAGACCGTATCTACAACCTGAAAGATTTTGACCGCACGCTGGTGATTGATGAGCGCACCATGCTGGTGGCGCAGACCATCACCGATTACCTGAAACGTACCAACCCGATGGATAAAACCATCGTTTTTTGCAACGACATCGATCATGCCGACCGAATGCGCCATGCGCTGGTGATACTCAACGCGAAACAAGTGTTAAAGAACGAAAAATACGTAATAAAAATCACCGGTGATGACGATATCGGCAAGGCGCAGTTGGAGAATTTTATCGATCCCAAAAAAGCGTATCCGATCATTGCGACAACGTCTGAACTGATGACTATCGGCGTCGATGCGCAGACCTGCAAGCTGGTGGTACTGGATCAAAACATCCAATCGATGACCAAATTTAAACAGATCATCGGGCGCGGCACGCGTATCAATGAAAAGCACGGCAAGCTGTGGTTTACCATTCTCGACTTCAAAAAAGCCACCGAGTTATTTGCCGATCCACGCTTTGACGGCTTGCCAGAAAAAGTGCTGGTGGTAAAACCCGACGACATTTCCGATCAGAATTCAGACTTCAATGAAAGGATGGATGCGGAAGATAACGTGGATGACGGCAATAATGTCTCCCGTGAAGCACAAGAAAACGCCGCTGATTATCAGTTCAACCGCGACAAGGGCGTCGGAAGTGGTGAGTTTCATGATGATGAGGAAAACAAAGCCCGCAAATTCTATGTGAATGGCGTGGATGTGAAAGTGCTGGCTAAGCGCGTTCAGTATTACGATTCTGATCGTAAACTGGTGACTGAATCCTTCCAGGATTACACCCGTAAAACGATGCTCAAAGATAGCGAATATGCCTCATTGGATGACTTTGTGCGCAAATGGCAGGATGCGCCACGCAAACAGGTCATCATTGAAGAGCTGGAGCAACTGGGGATTCTGTGGGATGTGTTGGCCGAAGAGGTGGGTAAAGATCTCGACCCGTTTAATTTGCTCTGTCATGTGGTGTACGGTCAGCCGCCGTTAACCCGTCAGGAGCGCGCGGCCAATGTGCGCAAGCGTAACTATTTTACGAAATATGCCGAGCCGGCGCAGCAGGTGCTCAATACGTTGCTGGATAAATACGCCGATGAAGGGGTGCAGGAAATCGAGGACGTTCAGGTACTCAAACTGAAACCGTTCGATGCGTTGGGGCGTCCGATAGAGATCATCAAAACCCGCTTCGGTGGCAAGAAGGCGTATGAGCAATCCGTCAACGAACTGGAAAATGAAATCTACCAGCTACCGCCGCGCTCAGCCTGATAACGCATAAACACATTGCCACCGGTCGCACCTGCGACCGGTGGCATCCTTTTTTAAGTATGGAAAGAAAACATGTCGATTAGTTCAGTCATTAAATCCTTTCAGGACATTATGCGTAAAGACGCTGGGGTAGATGGTGATGCCCAGCGCCTTGGGCAGCTTTCATGGCTGCTGTTTCTGAAGATTTTTGATACCCAGGAAGAAGAACTGGAACTGGAGCAGGATGACTATCAGTTCCCGATCCCGCAGCGCTATTTATGGCGTAGCTGGGCGGCAAAAAGCGAGGGCATCACAGGTGATGCGTTGCTGGAATTTGTGAATGACGATCTGTTCCCGGCTCTGAAAAACCTCACCGTGCCAATCGATAAAAACCCGCGCGGCTTTGTGGTCAAGCAGGCGTTCAGCGATGCCTATAACTACATGAAAAACGGTACGCTGCTGCGTCAGGTAATCAACAAGCTTAATGAAATCGACTTCGGCAGCAGCCAGGAGCGCCACCTGTTTGGTGATATCTACGAACAGATTCTACGCGACCTGCAAAGCGCCGGTAATGCGGGTGAATTCTATACCCCGCGTGCGGTGACGCGCTTTATGGCCAATCGCATCGACCCGAAACTCGGCAAATCGATTATGGACCCAGCCTGCGGTACCGGCGGCTTCCTCGCCTGCGCGTTCGATCATGTGAAAGAGCATTACGTCAACACCACCGAAGACCACAAAACGCTGCAAAAACAGATCTATGGCGTGGAGAAAAAGCAGCATCCGCACCTGCTGTGTACCACCAATATGCTTTTGCACGGCATTGAAGTGCCGGTGCAGATTCGCCATGACAACACCCTTAACAAACCGCTCTCTTCCTGGGATGAACAACTCGATGTGATTGTCACCAACCCGCCGTTTGGCGGCACCGAAGAAGACGGCATTGAGAAGAACTTCCCAGCAGATATGCAGACCCGTGAAACCGCCGATTTGTTCCTGCAACTGATCATTGAGGTGCTGGCTGATAAGAGCCGCGCAGCGGTGGTTCTGCCGGACGGCACGCTGTTTGGTGAAGGAGTGAAAACCAAAATCAAAAAGCTGCTCACCGAGGAATGCAACCTGCACACCATCGTGCGGTTACCTAACGGAGTGTTTAACCCGTACACCGGCATCAAAACCAATATTCTGTTCTTCACCAAAGGCAAGCCAACTAAACAGGTGTGGTTCTACGAGCACCCGTACCCGAACGGTATGAAGAACTACAGCAAAACCAAACCGATGAAGTTTGAGGAGTTCCAGGCGGAAATCGACTGGTGGGGTAATGAAGCGGACGGTTTTGCAAGCCGCGAAGAGAGCCATCAGGCGTGGAAAGTCAGCATCGACGATATCATTGCTCGCAACTTTAACCTCGATATCAAGAACCCCTATCAGGGCGAAACCATCAGCGGCGACCCGGATGAAATGTTGGCGCAGTACCAAACACAGTAGGCGGAAATCAGTGAACTACGTAACCAACTGCGCGATATCCTAGGTGCCCCGCTGGCAGGCAACAAGGGGGCGAACTGATGACCGTTGAGAAGCTTGTCACCGACCATATCGATATCTGGTCCTCTGCGCTGCAAACGCGCTCTACCGCTGGGCGTGGGAACAATGGAAAAATCGACATCTATGGCATAAGAAACTGCGCGAGCTGATTCTGGAACTTGCAGTGCGTGGCAAACTGGTGCCGCAGGACCCGAATGATGAACCGGCGTCTGAACTGTTAAAGCGTATTGCTGCTGAGAAAGCGGAGCTGGTGAAGCAGGGTAAAATTAAACAGCAGAAGCCGCTGCCGGAAATTAGCGAGGTTGATAAACCGTTTGAATTGCCAGAGGGGTGGGAGTGGTCTTCGATACAAAATCTTTGTCTGCTTGAGAATGGTTATAGAAGCAAAAATTATCCGAATAAATCCACTCTCACTGAGACTGGTATCCCTTTCGTTAATGCGGGCCATCTATTGAATGGGAAAATAGATGAAGCTGAGATGACTTTTATTAAAGAGAACCATTTTGAAACTCTGCGATCAGGACAATTTTTGCCTGGTGATATTTTGTTTTGTTTGCTTGGTTCTCTCGGGAAGTCTGCATTAGCCGGAAACATGTCGGGTGCTATTGCATTTTCATTAGTCATCGTGCGAGTATATCCACTGGTTAATAATAAGTATGTTCATTTTTATTTCAATAGTCCTATATCTTATCAGTTCGTAAAAAATATGACAACGGGACTGCTCAACCTAATCTTGCAGCTAATGATTTAGCTCGATTTCTTATTCTGGTTCCACCATTAGATGAGCAAATTAGAATTCTTGGCAAAATTGATGCCTTAATGTCCCTATGTGATCAGTTGGAACAACAAACTTTAACCAGTTTGGACGCGCATCAGCAACTGGTAGAAACCCTGCTGACAACGCTGACCGACAGCCAAGATGCTGAACAACTCTCCGAAAACTGGGCGCGAATCAGCCAGTATTTCGACACGCTGTTTACCACCGAAGCGAGTATCGACTCACTTGAGCAAACCATTCTGCAACTGGCAGTGATGGGTAAACTGGTGCCGCAAGATCCTAACGATGAACCTGCGTCTGAACTGCTTAAACATATTGAGCAGGAAAAAGCACAACTGGTGAAAGAAGGTAAAATCAAAAAGCAAAAACCATTGCCGCCAGTGAATGACGAGGAAAAACCGTTTGAGTTTCCGGAAGGGTGGGAGTGGTGTCGTTTCGAAGATATTGTTGACATCCAAAGTGGTATAACTAAAGGAAGGAATCTTGTTGGCAAAACATTAATTTCAGTACCATATCTTCGTGTAGCAAATGTACAGCGAGGTTATCTTGATTTATCAGATATTAAAATAATAGAAATTCCTATTGATGAAAAAGATAAGTATCATGTTAAATCAAATGATCTATTAATTACAGAAGGTGGTGACTGGGATACGGTTGGAAGGGCTGCTATCTGGACTGACTCTTCATTTTACATAGCTAATCAAAATCATGTTTTCAAAGCCAGACCATTTTTTAATGATTTGAATGTTAAATGGCTTGAAATATTTATGAACTCGTCTGTTTCACGGAGTTATTTCGCAGGTGCTAGCAAGCAAACAACAAATTTAGCATCTATAAATAAAACGCAGCTTCGAGGATGTCTTATTGCGTTACCTCCAGTTAGTGAGACAATCAGAATTTTAGAACTGTATATCTCACTACAGAATGTTTGTGACAATCTCAAATCCCGCCTGCAATCCGCCCAGCAAACCCAGCTCCACCTGGCGGATGCACTCACTGACGCAGCCTTAAACTAAGGAACTGACGATGCCAGTTCATCATGCCATCTGGCGGGTAGGGGAGAAGCCTCAACCGTTAACCATCAGCAAACTCGCCAGCGAGCAACTGTTGGAGAAGATGATTCTAAACGACCCGACTATCCTCTCCGACTTTAAGCTCACCGGTTTTAGTTCCACGCACTTTTTGAGATTTCCGGGTTTTCAGCCATCAGCCGGTATTCTTCCGG
>NZ_PEHF01000104.1 GCF_015762685.1 Candidatus Symbiopectobacterium sp. 'North America'
ACCTCCTTTGGGAAGGTACAAGTATAGATAATTATACTTGATTGAGGGTGTGTGCCACCATGATAGGGTAAGACCCATATAAAAACAGCCCAGTAGGGATTTCATTCATGTTCATAGAACTCGTTTATGACAAACGTAACGTTTTCGGACTCAACAACGCCCACCATCTTATCGAGAACGAGCTGATAAAACGGGTACACCGCTTCTTCCCTGATGCTGAAGTCAGGGCAAAAGCCATGCAGGCGAATACGATAAATTCGGATGCCAGTAAATCGGATAAAGCGATTATCAATTGCATAATAGAAGAGATGTTTAATTATGCGGATGAATGACTGGTTAACGAATGATACGCGGCGTAAAGATTTTAAATCTCCCTTGACGATGTGGCGTTATTTCCCGTAACTCTCAATGTTTGTTTATGTTACGGATTCTTAATGTCAACGACCTATAGCATTCAATGGGATATGCCACGATGACTCGATTCTCCAGATTACAGATCCACCTGCATTGGGTAACGCTGCTGCTCATTGCGTTCGTGTATGCAGCGATGGAATTGCGTGGCTGGTTTCCACGCTCATCTTTTGCATTTTCAGCAATGAGAACGCTGCATTACAACGCAGGGGTTGCGGTTTGGGTATTGATGTTTATCCGTATAGGGCTCAAGCACAAATACAAAACGCCAGAGATCGTGCCCGTGCCGCCGCGCTGGCAGCATCACCTCGCCACGCTGACTCACATCGTGCTTTATGCCACTTTCCTGGCATTGCCGCTATTGGGCATTGCCATGATGGCGTATGGCGACAACGAATGGTCGCTCATGGGTTTCACGGTCTCCCCTTTCGTCACTCCCGATGACGATACGCAGTTCCTGCTGAAAGACATTCATGAAACGCTTGCCAATCTGGGCTATCTGCTGATTGCCCTACACGCAGGCGCTGCACTGTTTCACCATTATGTTCAGCGAGATAATACGCTGCTGCGCATGATGCCGGGTAAATCCGACACCACTCAAACGCACTAAATGCAAAGGCCAGAGCATGTACTCTGGCCTTGAATTCTCACCCAGAAAAACGTTATTCCAGCGCTTTCCCTTTCAATTCAGGGAGTAGGAACAGCGTCGCGAGAATATCCAGCACGTAGATAGCGGCAAGTAATGCGATCGCCATCTGGAAGGAGTAGACGCTGGCAACAGCACCAATCACCACAGGGCCAAAGCCACCAACGGCACGGCCAACGTTGAACATGACGTTCTGCGCGGTTGCACGGGCGTTGGTCGGATAGGCCTCGGACATCACCGCACCATAGCCGCTTATCATACCGTTAACAAACACCCCGAGCAGCGCACCAGCCCACAGCATGGTCATGGGATCGGTCAACTGAGAATAGGTCAAGACCATAACAACTGCGCCAACCTGGAACAGCAAAAACGACGGTTTTCTGCCAATGCGATCTGCCAGTTGCCCAAACACCCAGATACCCGCAATCATGCCCAAAATGGTTACCAAGGTCCACATGGCTGATTTGGTCAGGTTGAACCCCAAGGTTTTGGACAGAAAGCTTGGCATCCAAATCATGATGCTGTAGTAACCAAAGTTCTGTACTGACGTCAATACCACGATCCCGGCGCTAACTTTGCTGGTCGCCTTATCTTTCATCAGCAGTTTGAAAGAAGACCAGGTCGAGGCTTTCTTATCTGTCTTACGCACAAACACTTCCGGCTCGTGCAGGCGATGACGGATAAACCAGGCAACAAATGCCGGAAGAATCCCCACCAGAAATATGCCACGCCAGCCAATATGCGGCAACAGCGCTGGAGTAATCAGCGCTGCGCCTAATACGCCAGCCTGCCAGCCCAGTGCAACATAAGAAGAGGCGCGGGCGCGATGCTTGGCAGGCCAGGCTTCTGCCGCCAGGGCCATGCCGATGCCAAACTCACCGCCCAGACCGATACCGGCAATCGTACGGTAGATCAGCAAATCCCACTAGCCCTGCGCAAAAGCACACAGCCCGGTAAACACGGCGAACAGGACAATGGTCCAGGTCAGTACACGAATACGGCCGTAACGATCGCTCAGGGTACCAAAAATCAACCCACCGATCACGGCACCGATCAGCGTCCAGGTGACCAGCGATCCGGCCTGACCGGAGGTCAGGCTTAAATCCGCAGATATTGCCGTCAGCATAAAGCCGAGAATCAGCAAATCAAATCCGTCCATGGCGTAGCCCACTGCCGACCCTGCTAGTGCTTTCCAACTGTAGCTGTCAACGTGTTCTTTTTCCGTGCTCGCCGGCCTTGACGCGGGTGCACTTTGTGAAGGAATTGATTCCATCCTGCTCTTCTGAATCATTGTTATAAGAATATGAAATTACGTGCCTGGTATTGCTACCCTTGCCCTTGTGCGCCACCAGTATCATTTTTGATACAAACATGACTAGCAATAGTCATACCACTTCTTTGTCTAACAACCACGCAAACGTTTACTTCGCAAAAGCGCTCAACTGTGAGCAGCGAAATTAACAATCACATGATTTATAAAGAATTATTTTTTAGTCATTCCCCAATAACAGGAAAATGCCTATTTGAGCGAAAAGGATTGCGCACCCATTTAGGTAAAAAACAGCACCAAAATAATGCAAGCGCATCATATTATCACTAAATCAGTGCAAAAAAAGAAATCGTGCCTGACATGCAAACCGATGCACTGACTTTCCGCCTATTACTCCAAGCGGGAAAGGCAGCAGAATTTACCCGTTTGTTTTATTTTTGATACATAATAACAAGCAATAGTTAAAAAAAATCCTCCTGAAGCGGAGGATGATGGGCTGAACAACCCCTTACATCGCTGGATACCAGGGGACTATTCGTAGGCTAAAACCGTTTTTTTCCCCGATGAGTAACTGGTCACTAGCGCGTTAATCGCCTGATAGCGCACGGCCACCGATGCGGTTCTGTCTGCCAATGCCGGTTTTACGATATCAAGCAGTCGAATCATTTCCGTTTTTACCTGATGCGCGAAATCAGGACTAACCGCCTGATCGCCATATAACGTCACATAGCTATCTGCCAGACCACGCAAAACGTAATAGGAAACCGCATTATCGGGCTCGCTCCCAATCAGGCTGTCCAAATCGCGGCGCAAGACAACATAGCTATCCGTGCCATCCAGACTCTGAGTAAATGCATGATATACCGTCGTAAAATCTATCATTGCCACCTTTAGTCGCGGTTAGTCAACCACATAGGGAAGCTACCTTTTCTAAAACAAATACCGCAACTTGTCAACTGTGTTCAGCAATCACTATCTAAAAATTGACACAAACCAATGCCAGTCATCGTTTTTTCTTATCATAAAAAACAAATATTTTTTAAAAACAGGTTATTGCTAAATCAATTATTATCACATTTCGATTTTTGTCTAAATTTTTAGACAATCGTATTGACGAGTATGAAAAAAACGCGCAACACTAAAAATCATAACATCAGCCGAGGTTTCCCCCCCAGGATTGGCCCTTATGGTTAACCGGTAATGGCTGACAATACAGAGGATCAGGGGCCCCTATGCCGCCCCGTTTCACCACAGAATACATCACGGTGTTGCTGGAAGAATTACGCCAATTCTCCACAACCCACGGTCAGGATGGCGTCTCGCCTTCAGCCGGGAGGACGAAACGGCCCATCGTTATCTGGCCGATAAGTTGGCAACGCAGGGGCTTAACGTATACCGGGACGCAATGGGCACAATATTTGCGCGTTTACCCGGTTATGACAGCTCGCTTCCCGCTATTGGTACCGGTTCACACATTGACTCCGTGCCGAGTGGGGGCGGGTACGACGGCACGTTGGGGGTGATCACCGGCCTGTATGCCCTGGCGCAATTCGAACCCGGCGAGCTCAAACGCAATCTGGAACTGGTGGTGTTTCGTGCCGAAGAATCGAGCCGGTTTGGTTTTTCCTGCATTGGTAGCAAAGTGCTGACCGGGCATATCGAGCGTAGTGCGTGGATGAAAAACACGGACGATCAAGGATTAACGGTATTTCAGGCGCTGAGCGCTGCAGGTTACGCCGAGAATAAACTCGCCAGCTGTGAGCTCGCACCCGCACGCTACGATGCCTTTATCGAACTGCATATTGAGCAAGGACGTCGGCTTGAAAACGAAGGAAAAATCCTCGGTATCGTTGAAGGCATTGCGGCACCGACGCGCTTTCGCGTGACGGTAACCGGTCTTGCCGACCATTCCGGTGCCACACCGATGTACCAGCGCCATGATCATTGAAGACGTACGCCATGCTGCCTGTAAAGAGATGGTTTATGGCACAGTTGGCACCGTTGGCAAACTGGACGTGTCACCCAACGCGATGAACGTGATCCCCGGTCTGGTGAAATTTTACGTGGATATTCGTGGCATCGATAAAAACAGCATTCAGCGAGTAGCAGACCGTCTGGCCGATTCCGTCAGCAAAGTGGCTAAAGAGCACGATGTGCAGATTGCGCTGGAATCGCTGGCCGCTGAAACCCCTACGCTGCTGGATAAATCGATTTGCAGTTTGTTGGAAGAGAGCGCTGCGCAATAGGGGATTACCAGCATGCGCATGGCCAGCGGTGCCGGACACGATGCGATGTACATGGCCAACCGTTACCCCACGGCGATGCTGTTTGTACCTTCTCGTGAAGGCATCAGCCACCATCCGGCGGAATACACGGAGCCGCAGGATATCGCACTGGCCGCCCAGGTATTGAGAAACACGCTGGCGCGGTTGGCTAACGTCTGAAGCAGAAACAACACAGAACGTTATCAATAGCGTTCGAGGGTATCACGTAACAAACGCAGGGCATCATCCCCTATATCGGCATTTTCCCACAGCGCATCGAACAAGGATTGATGGTGGTGAATCGCCTCTTTTGATGAGGAAACCCACGCCACCCCAGCGCTGATATTGGGTAGTTCCCCTAAGCGGAAGGGACTGGAGGCCACTGAAAGCGCCTCACTGTCGTTATAGAAAATCTGGAAGGTAGAAGAGGGGGATGGTCTGTTTGGTGATGGCGACCTGAACGATATCCTTTTTCTCTTCCAATAAGTGGAGCAGATATTTCACTTCCTGGCGCGTAGCCAGCACACGTTCTATGCGCGTACTGGGTGAAATATTCAAGGAGCCCACCAGCCCGAGATGAATAAATTTCTCGATGTGCTGAATACCGATCAGGTTATGTATTTTCGGCAAATGGGTATTCAGGTGGGATTTACGTTCCGAAAGGATAGCCAGTGTTTGTAATGAATTCGGGTCAAGTTTATCGCCCTGTACCGTCGTACTGTCGGTTTCCAGCAACATTTGTTGCAGGTAGGCATCGTATTTTTCTGAGGTCAGCAGATAGGAGAACGGTTCAAAGTGAGAATAAATACGCGTAGAGCCCTCTTCGAGTTGGCGCATTCTCTCAAAGAAGCCACTAGCATGGGGATAATACTCCATGCCCACGCCCAGCAACGTCTCGACAGTGGTATTCAAGCACTGCGCCAGACGCTCAAGGGTTTCGATCTTTTTTATTTCGCCTTTTTCCAGACGGTATACCGCCGCACGCGATATGCCCAGTTCGGCAGCAATCTGTTCAGCATTGAGCGATGCGGCAATCCGGTATGCACGCAACCGTTGCCCGATAGCCAAATAATCGATCGACGTGAGATTCATGGTTCCAGGCCACTGAATAATTTGCATTATTTTATCATCAACGGTTCTGACTGACAAATGCAGCCATCGGCGGTGAATACCGTGATGACGCTTCATTATAGCTTTAGCTAAAAAATACAACGCCACACCAGGGCGAAAACATTATGCGCGGATTGGTTTCTCTTTTTTACGCCGCGCCAGGGAAATTTATATTACGACTATCAACGGAGTTTTTATGACAATGCCGCGCGTGCCTGTACCCATAGAGCAAGTACTGCGCGCAAAAACGCTGCCAGCGTGCTGAGTAATGAATGGGTCAATGATGAATATAAACATCTGCGCGTGCGTGTCGATGCGCTCGCGGCATAGGTGAAACCGGGCCAATTCTTCAACCTTCAATGCCCGCAAACGGAACAGGACAAACCGTTTTTCCGTCGCCCGATGAGCACCTGGTTTGCCAATGCGGAGCAGGCTTATGTCGATTTTCTGTATAAAGTGGTCGGTGCCGGCACGCGCGGTTTGTCGACGCTGCGCCCACAGGATGCGGTGAATGTGCTGGGCCCGCTGGGTAATTGCTTCACGCTGCAACCGGGCCATCGCCATATTTTGGTCGCCGGACGCGGTGTTGGTCTGGCGACGTTGGCTCCGCTGGCTGAGCACGCGGCGGCACATGATGTTAAGGTTACCGCCCTACTGAGTGCGCGCGATCGTGAGCATTTGATGTCACAACAGCGTTTTCTCACCAGCGGTGCCGCTGTTATCGATGTGACCGACAGCGATGGCTCCAGCGCCATGGCACAGGTTGAGCAGCGCATTCGCGCCGTGCACCAGCAGTGCCCGATCGATGCCGTCTATACCTGTGGTTCATCCCGAGTGATTCAGTTGTTGCCGCGGCTCTCACAGGAGTTGGGCTTCAGCGGCGAAGCGGCACTGGAGCAGCAGATGGCGTGCGGTTTGGGCATGTGCTACTGCTGCGTTCGTCCCATGCGCAATAAAGAGAGCCAGACGCTCACCGATAAACGCGTCTGCTACGACGGCCCGGTATTTCCGCTGCATGAGGTGGTGTTATGACGGATTTCAGTGTCGATATTAACGGACTGCGTTTGGCAAATCCGGTGATGCCCGCCTCAGGCACGTTTGCCGAGGGATTAGCCGACGTGATTGATTTTAATCGCCTTGGCGCGTTCGTCACCAAAACCTTCACGCTTCACCCGCGTAGCGGTAACCCGCTGCCGCGTGTCTGTGAGCTGGATTCGGCCATGCTCAACGCCATTGGTATTTCCCAGTAAAGGCGTTGAGGATTTTATTGAACATACGCTGCCCTTTTATCAAAGCTATGCGCCGCCGCTGATCGCCAGCATCTCTGCACCAACCGCGCAGGAATTTTCCACTCTGGCGGCGCGTCTGAGCGAGGTGCCGGGCATTGCCGCGATTGAGGCCAACATCTCCTGCTCCAATATTGAAGAAGACGGACGCGCTTTCGCCATTGAACCGGTGGCAACCGCGCGCGTTATCAAGGCGTTGCGTCAGGCAACCTCCCTTCCACTCTGGGCCAAGCTGACGCCGAATACCTCGGATGTCGCCGCAGTGGCACAGGCGGTAGAACACGAAGGGGGAGATGCGATCGTGGTGGGTAACACGCTGTTGGGCATGAGCATTGATGTCCACAGTCGGCGGGCTCGGCTAGGCAATATCATGGGAGGACTCTCAGGCCCGTCAATCAAACCCATCATGCTGCGCATGGTCTACCAATGCCACAAACATATTGCCATTCCTATCATCGGCTGCGGCGGTATTTCAAACGCTGAGGATGCTATTGCCTACCTGCTGGCGGGCGCAAGTGCCGTCCAAGTCGGCACTGCCACGTTTATCCAACCGCAGACCATGATCACGCTGCTTGATGACCTACACCACTACTGTCAACAACAGGGCATTCGTCATATCAGCGAACTGACAGGCGCGTTGGATGATGCTGCGCTGCTGGCAAATTTACGCTAACGGAATTCGGGTTTACGCATTCCTACTAACCCCGGCATGGCATCGCGCATTAACGCCAAAAATTTGCGTAGCCGTGTGGGATAGTAATTGGCATAAGGGTAGAGCAAAAAAACCGGCAGTGGTGAGGCTTGCCACTGCGGCAACACATGAATCAGCCGACCGGCGCGGATATCATCTTCCACTAGCCAGGCCGAAATAATGACGGCTCCAATACTGCTCAATGGGGCCTGACGCGCGGCATACAGAATGTCTGACGTGAGCCGAGGAACAATGGGAAAGTGCACGCTTTGCCCGGCTTCACTGTGAGATAAAGTCACATCGTAGTGATAAAACTGTCTGATGGCGATCCAGGGCAATGCTGCCAAAGCATCAATATCCTCTACGGCGTTCTGAGCCTGGGCCAACAACGCCGGAGAGGCCACAATGATACGCGGCACCTCCGCTAAACGCGTGGCGACGGTTGCCGGATCGGTGGCTGGCCCAACGTGTATCGCGCAATCAATATTGTCAGCGATAAAATCCGGTGATTTATCGTTCAGCATCCACTCTACTGAGAGTTGCCCGTACTGATTAAGAAATTGCGTCAGTGGTGCAATAAGCTTTTCCTGACCAAAGGCATGCGGAGCACGTACTCGAAGCACGCCCGTCGGTTCAGCATCCGCCCCTTTCAAATCGTCTTCTAGCGCTTCCCAGGCGGCGATCAGCGTTCGTGCATGCTGGTAACAGCGCTCACCATCATCCGTCAGCTTCATGGCATGGGTGGTCCGCAGCAGAAGTTTGGTATTCAGCAACTGCTCCAACGCCTGCAAACGGCGGCTGATGGTCGCCTGAGTCGTTCCCATCTGCTGCGCCGCAGTCGACAGAGAACCACTTTCGATAATGCGCGTCAGTGTCTGCATCAACTCTATACGGTCTATGTTGCTCACTATGCCACCACTCATACGTCATGCGTATAACTGTTTTACCACTTATCCGGCTACAACGCGATGCCACATTGCTGAACAATACGCCTCAACACGACAGCACAACGGGGAAATCTACATGTCGATCATTTCAAACACCGAGAGCGAAAGCGTCGCGCAGCCGACCCTTTCTGGTCTCATGACGCTCATCCTTGCCATTGGCGCAGGATTCAGCGTGGCATAAATCTATTATGTTCAACCCATTCTGCCGCAGATAGGCCATGACTTACAGTTGTCACTTGACGGCATGGAACTGGTGCCCACGTTAACGCAAATCGGTTATGCGCTCGGTATCCTGCTGCTATTACCGCTCGGCGATCGCTACGATCGGCGTAAGATCATCGCCGTTAAAAGCGCCACGTTGACCGCCATGCTCTGGCTGTGCAGCCAGGTAACAGGACCAAGCGCACTGTGGCTTTCCAGCCTGCTGCTCGGTATGGCTGCCACCCTGGCGCAAGATATTGTGCCCGTCGCGGCTATTTTGGCCCCAGAGGGAAAACAGGGAAAAAATGTCGGTACCGTCATGACCGGGTTACTGATCGGGATACTGCTGTCTCGAACCGTGAGCGGCGTGGTGGGCGAATACATTGGCTGGCGGGCCATGTACCAGTTAGCCGCCCTCAGTATCGCCATTATCGGTATTGCGCTGTGGCGTATTCTGCCTGCCTTTGCCCAGCACTCGGCCCTGAGCTACCCAGATTTATTACGCTCTATGCTGCAACTGTGGCGCAGTTATCCTGCACTGCACTGCACTGCGCGGTACTGGCGCAAGGGCTGCTTTCTGTCGGGTTTAGCGCATTCTGGTCAACGCTGGCGGTGATGCTGGAACAGCATTACCAGTTGGGCAGCGCCGTCGCCGGCACCTTCTGTCTGGCGGGCGCAGCCGGGGCACTGGCCGCCCCGCTGTCAGGCAGTCTGTCAGACCGCTTTGGTGCAGCAAAAGTCACACAGTTAGGCGCAGCGCTTTCGGCCATCTCTTTTGCCGCCTTGTTTCTGTTGCCCGCGCTACCGCTCCACGGTCAGTTGGCATTGATTGCGCTTTCAGCCGTTGGTTTTGACCTGGGATTACAATCTGCACTGGTTTCTCACCAAACGCTGGTTTACAGCCTGAACGCTCAGGCTCGTGGACGGCTCAACGCCCTGCTGTTTACCGGCGTGTTTATTGGCATGGCGTCAGGCTCTGCATTGGGTGCCAAAGCGATGTCGATCGCTGGTTGGCCGGGCGTCACTCTGCTTGCCACACTCGCCAGCGTTGTGTGCCTTATTGTCAGACTGCGTTCAGAAAAAATCTATGGTCACCCCCGTTTTTGCAACACTGATTTTCGATTGATGTTGGGCTTGCTTAAAT
>NZ_PEHF01000059.1 GCF_015762685.1 Candidatus Symbiopectobacterium sp. 'North America'
AGATATTCCCGCTTCGCGGCAAACGTCTTTGACGGTACGTCCAGCTTCAACAGACTTCAAAACGGCGATGATCTGGTGTTCGGTGAACCGGGCTTTACGCATGGCGATCTCCTCAACAGGACATAATCAGTATGTCAGAAGATCTCTAAAAGTGAATGGTTCGATTTACCAGGATACTTACAAGAACACTATCTATATTTAACTAAAATAGTTATTATGTTGTACTTATCAAAGAACTAACCCTATTATTGGTACCGTCATTTTAGCTTTGCTGCACAAACGGTTTTTCTGACAACGTGATTTATTATTGTGTTCGTTAAACCCAAACATATTAACAAGGTATGGAAATAACTTATGAAATTAACTAAAGCCGCACTGGCCTCAGCCATCGCCATGACTTTTATTCTTAGCGCCAATGCTGCCGACACACATAATGGCACTGTGACATTTAATGGAACAATCATTGATACGCCATGCTTTGTCGATCAGGATGATTTACATCAGACCGTAGAGTTTGGTAAAATCAGCAAAGCTGTTTTGGAGAATGGTGGCATTTCTGACATTAAATCCTTTGATATTGTATTAAAAGATTGCAGCCTTGATACAGCCACAACGGCAAAAATCGTTTTTAATGGTGGTACCGCTGCGGGCACCAACAGTGAATTACTGGCATTGAACGGCGCTGCATCTGGTACTGGTATTGCCGTTAAATATTCTGGAAGCAAGATCAAGTTTGATGGTGTCACTCCGGTAGTCAATGCTTCCCCGCTGTCAAACGGTGATAATACGTTCTCTTTCTCTACCTATGTAGAGAAGCTCCCTACGCCGCAATCTGGCACCGCTGTTGATATCACTACCGGTGAATTTACCAGTACAGCAAACTTTGTTGTGTCTTATCAGTAACGGTAAGTAATTAGGGAAACAATGGCACGGACGCCGCTTTAAACAATGTCATTGTGGAGAAATAGGGTGAAAAGATTTTTTTATACCGTGTGATTTATTTCATTCTATTTTACGTCCCTGTTTATTCCCATGCCGAATGGGATGAGCAAAGAGGTGATGTGACTTTTGGGGGCAGCATTACGGCAACCCCTTGTTTTCTCTATAATGAATCTATTTATCAACGCATTGATTTTGGACAGATCAATACCAGTTCTCTGATCCCCTCATTCTCAGCAAAGAGAATGATTGAAATAAAACTGTTAGTCTGATCCCTCGTGGCAGAAAAAGATATCAATAAAGCAGGAAGCAGTGCAAAAATTACTTTTTTCGGTCAAAAGAGTCAACAAAACCCACAATTATGGGCTGTTTCTGGTGAAGCGTCTGGTATTGCATTACAACTTTTGACAGAGACAAATACACCTATTCCTTAGGGTAGTGAAGGCAGCGACTTTCAATTAATTGAGGGTGATAATACGCTTCGCTTTGCTGTAAAACTTATTGCCAGTATGGACCAGATAACCGTCGGTGAGTTTTACTCCATTATCAACTTCACAATTTCTTATCACTGATATTTCGCATGTCTTATCAAATTACCGGTCTAACGATTATGTTAAGAATACTGTTCAGCAGAGAAAAGAAGCGGATTCTATTACGTTTTGGCATTTCTATTTTTTCGTTGAGTGTTTCAGCGTTGCATGCAACAGAATTTAATATTAACGTGTTGGATGTGGATGAGCGTCAAAAAATCGATCTCAGCCACTTTTCCGATCCGGATTATGTCACGCCGGGGGAATACCTGCTGTCCATCAGAATCAATGCCCGAAAAATTCAGCAAAGTAAGGTACAATTTCTGCCGTCGGGGCCAAATAATAACAAACCGACAGCCTGTATCACACCTGAAATTGCTAACAAACTGGCCTTAACAAAAGAAGCCAGTCGCATGATCGTTTTATGGAACAACAATGAATGTGCCGATCTAACGCCGATTTCTGGCGTAAAAATATCTAATCGTATCGGGATGGGCGATTTGGATATCACCATTCCACAAGCCTGGCTACGGTACAGTGACACCAATTGGACACCACCTGAACAATGGGATGAGGGCATCAATGGTGCATTGCTAGACTATAATCTGGTCGGTACGGCGCGGCGTAATATCAATAATATGGGCTCAGATCGTTATCTGAGCAGCTATGGTACGGCAGGCTTCAACCTGGGAGCCTGGCGATATCGCGCTGACTATCGCTATTTCCGGCAGCAATCTCGAACAACCGAACGCGATCAGTTCTTTTGGGATCAATTTTACGCATACCGCCCACTGCCGATGATATCCGCGGACTTGCGGCTGGGCGAAATGTTTTCGGGCAGTAACCTGTTCGATAGCTATCGCTTTACCGGGATTGCGTTAGAAAACAACGAAAACATGCTGCCACCGGCAATGCGTGGCTATGCGCCTGAAATTCGCGGGGTTGCTCGTTCCAACGCCCGCGTCACCGTCACCCAGAATGGGCGCGTAATTCATGAGACCACCGTACCGGCCGGTCCTTTCGCGATCCAGAGCCTAAGAAGCGGTATCAGCGGCACGCTGAATGTTGAAGTCACAGAGGAAGATGGCTCGGTTTCACGTTTTCAAACGGAAGCCGCCAACCTGCCCTACCTGACGCGACCGGGCCATGTGCAATACAAACTGTCAGCCGGGCGGCCATCGAATAACGATCACCATTTCGAGGGTCCGGCGTTCTCTTCCGCAGAGGCCTCATGGGGTCTGAGCAGTTCCTGGTCAGTGTACGGCGGTACGCTGCTTTCTGACAGCTATCAATCCTGGGCAGCAGGCGTGGGGAAAAACCTCTATTTGCTGGGCGCACTCACGGCGGATGTCACACAGTCACGCACCACGCTGGAACAAGCACCCTCGAGGCTGATGGGACACTCTTTTTCTCTGAACTGGTCAAAATTCTTTGACAGCATCGAGAGTCAGGTCAGCTTTGCTGGCTATCGTTTTTCTGAAAGAACGTTTATGAGCATGCCGCAGTTCTTGTCAGCACTGAATTATGACAACGCACTGTACAGTGAAAAAAAGCGCTATAGCATAACGGTATCAAAAAACTTTTCCTCAGAGAATACCAAATCCCTGCTGAGTGGTATGTCCACCTACCTAACCTATACCCACAGCACATTTTGGAATGCTGCTGAGCAGGACCGCTATGGCGTTTCGTTAAATAAATATTTTGATTTCGGAGAAATAAAAGGTATTTCCGCCAACCTTTCTGCTTATAAAACCACGTATAACCAGCGTACTGATGACAGTATTTATCTGAGCCTTTCGATCCCTTTACGGGACAAAGAACGCGTGAGTTATAGCGCAGGCAGTTTCAACAGCGATGTAAACCAAACCCTGACGTACACCAACAACCGTGCGCCGGACAGTAACTGGAATATGAGCACGCGCTATAACGACCAGGAAAACACCTACCTTAGCGGAAATTACAACTACCTGGCCTCGACCACCGATGCCAGCGTCAGCGCGGCCTGGCAGCAAAATCGCTACACCTTCCTGAGTGGTTCATTGCGCGGCGGGATCACGGCAACCCAACACGGTGTTGCTGCGCATCCGAAGGGGAACAATGGCGGAACCCGTATCATGGTGGATACGAACGGGCAGCCCGATGTGCCCTTTGCCCAAAGCCGAGTCACCACTAACCGAGCTGGACTGGCGGTCATCGCCAATACCAGTAGCTATTATGACGTGTCCACGCGCATCGATGTGCAAAAATTGCCAAAAAATGTCGAAGCAACCACCAACGTAGTGCAAGGCACGCTCACCGAAGGAGCCATTGGCTACAGAAAATTCACCTTAGTCAGCGGCGCGAAAATTCTCGCCAGCATTATGTTGGAAAATGGCAAATCGCCCCCCTTCGCCGCTCGCGTTAAAAACAGCAAAGGCCGCGATGTCGCTATGGTATCCGATCAAGGTCAAGCCTATATCACCGGCGTCTCTGAGAATGAAACACTCTCTGTTTTTTGGGAGGGTAAAGCCCAGTGTCAGGTAACATTACCGAGCACCCTCAGTTATTTAGATCAATTATTACTGCCCTGCAAATAAAACAAGCACAGCTATTCATTTGCGTTTTTTGGAGAACAAACATGAAGATATTTTCCCCCTTTCGTATCATAGGGTTGTTTATCAGCACGATGCTGGCAGCGCCCATCGCTAACAGTGCTATTAACCTTGATCGCACCAGGGTGATTTTTAACGAAAATGAGCAATCAACTACGGTAATGCTCTCGAACCAGAATGTAGAGAATCCTTTTCTGGCACAATCCTGGTTAACGGATGAGAATCGCAACAAGATTTCTACACCATTATTAGTGCTTCCGGCATTACAACGTATCGAGCCCAAAGGACACAGTTTGATCAGTCTGGTAAAAATCGGCCAATTGGCGCATTTACCGAAGGACAGAGAGTCGCTGTTTTATTTAAATGTGCGGGAAATCCCCCCAAAACCAGAAAAAGCGAACGTATTGCAAATTGCAATTCAGTCGGAAATAAAAGTTTTTTTCCGCCCGCAACAGATCACCCCGGCAAAAGGTGAAGTCTGGCAAAACAAACTGAGAATTACCAAGTCCGGCAAACAACTCAGGATTGAGAATCCTACGCCCTATTACATCACGGTCAGCAATATTTTACAGCAGTCCAAAAATACGCATCAGAACCCGACGCGCCTGTTGGCAGGCAATGCTTTTATGGTTTCTCCGAGAGGCAGTATTGATGTAGACGTAACGGACAACAGGGCGAATCAATTTTTCCTGTATTACGTTAACGACTTCGGTGGTCATATTGAATTGCCTTTTACCTGTACACAAAACCGGTGTCAGCCTGTCACGTTGTGATGTTGTTAGTAATGAACGTCGTCTGTGCATTATTCACCGATGATACCCCGCTTAATTCGAAAGCTATAAACAGAGGACTGGCATATGCCTTTTCTACCCACCAATAACCTCCGTGCACTTATTTTAAGCGGAGGTTTGCTTCTGCTCAGCACATTCTCATTCGACGCTAATGCGCTAGAGTGCAGTTTAGGCACCACGACAGGTCCGGTAAACTACTACGAAAACGTAGGAACATTAAAAATTTCCGCCACCTTGCCAGTAGGTAGTCGCCTGTGGACGTCGCAAAATTATACCCGCAACCTGGCCTGCTGGTCTTATAAAATTGTGGAAAATAACGGTGAAATGTCTTACTTCTACCCTAACCCTGAAGGGAAAGTCATTGGTGAAGGTATCGGTATCGGGATTATCTATAACGGCCAGGACCTCGGTATTATCACCAATGGCGGTACTAGCGCTTCACGCATCTCCACCGGAAGCTGGATCGCCCCGGGGCCGTCCGAAACCCTTCCGCCCGCCAATCCCACCATGCTAAACGTGACGGTACAACTCTATCTGGAAAAAACCGGGAATATTACTGACTCTACCGCTGGCGTTGATAGATTAAAGGTCTTTCAGATTGATGGCGTGGGGGGATCAATAATAAACCGGACAGTAACTACGGCCTTACGCTCTCAAACTTACACGGTATCGAAGTGATGCAGTGCTCCGCGGGGATCACCGTTTTCCACGACAGCTACGTCGATTTTGGCACGATAAGGTCATGGAATGATGCCAATGCCGGTGTTGTAGCCCAGTCAGTATTTCGCATTAACACCTCAACGGACGGGGGGGAAGATTGCGGAAAAGGGTTTAATTTGAACGTTAATTTCGATGCGGCGGCACAGGGAAATGCACTGGTCGGCCTTGATGGGATGGATATGGGGAACGGCTCGACGCTGAAAATTGAAGAGCAGCAGACCGCAAGCAATGTGACGTTCAACCAGTTTATTCCGTTTATCAGCCAGCTGGCCTCAGCAAATGGCGTAGTTGAACGCGCTTACACCGCGCGTTTGTATGCCTCAGGCCCCGCGGTTATCGGTGATACGGAGAAAAATATCATTCTGCGCTTTAACTATTATTGACCGATGCTGCACGTTTGCGGCCACGTTTTATCAAGAGGAACAAAATGAACATCCACGCTATTCGGCTAGCACCTCTGTCTGCATTCTGCCTATCCGCGTTGGCGTCAGTCATGGCATGGCATGGGGGGATGTACCGTCCAACCTGACTGATGCTACCGTGACTTTCCATGTACAGGTGGTCAGTTCCCCCTGTCACTTTCAGGACAATACTGAGATTATTGTTGAAATGGGTGAAACCTCTACACGCACACTGCAAACTCAGCAGTATGGGGACTGGCACACCTTCACCTTAGGTTTTACTGAATGCAATACCGACACCTTTCAAAATGTCGCCATTCAGTTTTTAGGCACCGAAGACACGCACCTTCCCGGCCGCCTGGCACTGGATAGCAGTTCGGGAGCCAAAGGCGTGGCGATTGTGATTTATTACGGCAATAGCCTCGTTACCATCAACAACAACTCAGCGTGGATCCCCTTGCAGGTTGGCGATAATCTTCTCTCTTTTTCAGCACGGATTGAGAAAACGGCAGAAGATACGCTGCGATCCGGCGACTACACGGCAACGGCACACTTCAAACTTAGTTATCTCTGAACAGTGCGCGCTAGCGCACCTGAACCGGTCAATGACAGAAAAACGACGCATTGGTGACTAATGCCACAAAACACATCGCATGAAAAAAAACAAAATAAAAATATTTTATTAGCAAATCTCTAACATTTTAATAAATGTCTTAAAGTTATTTCTGAAGAGTCCGTTGTTTAATATACGTAGGGTTGTTTGGAAATATCATCATGAGAGCATTGCTTCTGTATGGCGCACTTCTGTCATGGGCGGGTTTTTCACTGCCTACCGCGATTGCCTCTTCAACCATCAACATCGGCGTTATTCATATTGTTGGCACCATTGTTGAACCCCTTTGTGATATTTCAACGCAATCACAGCAGGTGACGGCGCAGTGTTTTCGGCAAGGACAATAGCACACCCTCACCAAGCTAACGCAACAACACGCGTTGCCCCAAGGCGTAGGCTATATTGCCCCCCTGTCCTTAAGCGAAACGGTCAAAGTAGTGGTGATCAGTTACCAATAACGGCAGACGAGCGTCTGCCGCAAGGCACAATGTTTATCACGATCTTCTAGCCCAACAGTGTGACCTTCACGGGCCACACCTTCAGGAAAGAAAGGCCATCCCTTGCTTAAGCACCAGATCGCAGGCTTTGGTTTTGACTTTTTCGGCCAACGGCGTGCTACCAATATTGTTGAGGTTTAGCGCCTGTCCATCCTTGGTCTGCAACATCCCAGCCATTCCCTGGGTGTAATCCGTTTGTTTCTGTTTTTCCGTGCTGTTCAGCCCTAGCTTATCGAGCAATTTATCTTTGATATTTTCAGTATTAGTAGCAGATACCAGCTTCTGCTTGATGCAGTACTGTAAAATGCCTGCGGCATTGCCCATGCTGCCCGCACTCAATGCCTGCGTGCCACCGCCGAGCAAACCGGCTAAATTGGTGGTTGAGCTACCGTTTTGCCCAAGCTGGCTGGCACCACTGGACAGTGTATCCTGCCAGTTGGCTGCCTGAAGGTTTCCAGTCATTAGCAGGCTGGAAAAAACGGTGCAATACAGGGTGCGATTTATCAGATTCATCACGCGGTCACTCTGGTTTATAAAAACGGGTTTAGGAAAACAGGTTCAATAAAAAAGGAGGTACACTGCCGAGCAGTATACCTCCTCTTTCGGGCAGCAACATCAGCGGTTGCCGGGCATTTTCCGTTACAGCACGATATTACCGACCACAAAACCGAATACAACGGAAAGCGTAATCGTTAACACCCCTGGCACCAGAAACGCATGGTTAAAAACATATTTGCCGATGCGGGTCGAGCCGGTATCGTCCATTTCCACCGCCGCCAGCAAGGTGGGGTAAGTTGGCAGAACAAACAGCGCCAATACCGCAGCAAAAGAGGCTACTAGCGTGACTGAGGAAACGCCAAGCACCAGCGTGGCAGGCAGTAATGCCTTCGCTGTCGCCGCCTGAGAATAGAGCAGCATCGACGCAAAGAACAGCACAACGGCCACCATCCAGTGATAGCTTTGCAGCAGTGCACCCGCAGTGCTCTGGATATCATTGATGTGCGCTTTGACAAAGGTATCCCCCAACCAGGCGACGCCCATGACGCACACGCAAGCACTCATACCCGATTTAAAGGTGCTGGCAGAAAGTACTTTGCTGGTATCAATTTTACAGGTGATGGCAATGAGCGTAGCGATGGTCAGCATGAACACGACAATAGCTTCGTTACACGGCAACACCGGGTTAGCAATCAACTTCACCGTATCGCTGATTGCCGTGGCGTAACCCACAACGGCAACAATCCCAAGCAGGAACAGCAACACCGACAGTTTCGCCCCCGGCTTGATCTCCAACGTACTGGCGGCACGCACCGACACTTCGCCATTTTTAAGCCGCTGTTGATAGACTTCATCATCTTTCAGCTCTTTACCCAGAAAGTTGGTGACAACCGCCGTCAACAGCACGGCAGCAAGCGTGGTGGGGATGCATATTCCCAGCAGCATCAGATAACTGACACCGTGCGGTTCCAGAATACCAGCGGCAAAAACTACCGCCGCAGAAATCGGCGAAGCGGTGATCGCCACCTGAGAGGCGACAACGGCGATGGAGAGAGGACGCGACGGACGAATCCCCTGCTCTTTCGCCACTTCCGCAATCACTGGCAACGTTGAAAAGGCGGTATGCCCGGTGCCCGCCAGCAGCGTCATAAAGTAGGTGACCAGAGGCGCAAGGAAGGTGACATATTTAGGCTGACGGCGTAACAGTTTTTCCGCCAGACTGACCAGATAATCCATGCCCCCCGCTACCTGCATGGCGGTGATGGCAGCAATGACCGCCATAATGATTTCGATCACATCAAACGGGATGGCTCCCGGTTTGATATGGAGACCAAGCGTCAGCACCAGCACCCCTAACCCACCGGCAAAGCCTATACCGATGCTACCAAGACGCGATCCTAGATAAATGGCAAGCAGAACGACAAAGAGTTCCACGACAAGCATACAATGCTCCTTAACGATGGTTAAAAGTCGTGCGATGGTATTGTTGTTATTATCTTTTTTTATGAGTAGACATCAGGCACAGGGCTAACCTGTGCCTGCGGTTAATCAATCGGAGAGTTAGGCGTTTTCGTCGGTATAACGCTTTGCTTTGTAGGCCGGATGCATCAGGTTTTGCGTGGAGAAAACGTCATCCAGTTCACTTTCGGTCAGCAAGCCACGCTCCAGCACCACTTCACGCACGCTCTTACCAGTTTCGGCGCAAATCTTGCCGACAATGTCGCCATTGTGGTGACCAATAAACGGGTTGAGGTAGGTGACAATACCGATGGAATTGAAGACATAAGCTTCACAAACGGCTTTGTTGGCGGTGATGCCGTTGACGCATTTTTCCAGCAGGTTGTAGCAGGCGTTGGTGAGGATCTGGATAGACTCGAACATCGCCTGACCGATGACCGGTTCCATCACATTGAGCTGCAACTGACCCGCTTCAGACGCCATGGTGACGCAGGTGTCGTTGCCGATCACCTTGAAGCACACCTGATTGACCACTTCCGGTACCACCGGATTGACCTTGGCTGGCATGATGGACGAGCCTGCCTGCAATTCCGGCAGGTTGATTTCATTGAGGCCAGCGCGCGGACCGGAAGAGAGCAGGCGCAGGTCGTTACAGATTTTCGACATCTTCACCGCCAGACGTTTCAGCGCACCATGCACCATCACGTAAGCGCCGCAGTCGGAGGTGGCTTCGATCAAATCCTCGGCCGGTACGCACGGTAGGCCGCTTACTTCCGCCAGGCGTTGTACCGCAAGATGCTGGTACTCATCCGGCGTATTCAGTCGCGTGCCGATGGCCGTCGCACCCAGATTCACTTCCAGCAGCAGCTCTGCGGTGCGCAGCAGGTTTTTGTTCTCTTCTTTCAACAGTACGTAGAAAGCATGGAATTCCTGACCCAGCGTCATCGGCACCGCGTCCTGTAGCTGGGTGCGTCCCATCTTCAGGATGGTTTCAAATTCTTTGGCCTTGTGCTCGAAGCCATCCGCCAACTGAGTAATGGCTTCAACCAGTTTCAGGATGGAACTGTACACCGCAATACGAAAGCCGGTGGGATAGGCATCGTTGGTGGACTGGCACTTGTTCAGATGATCGTTGGGGTTGAGGTACTGGTATTCGCCTTTGTTATAGCCCATCAGTTCCAGACCAATGTTGGCCAGCACTTCGTTGGTGTTCATGTTCACCGAGGTGCCCGCGCCGCCCTGATAGACATCAACCGGGAACTGGTCCATGCATTTGCCGTTGTTCAATACTTCATCGCAGGCGCGGATAATGGTATCGGCGATCGGGCGAGGAATAGTTTTCAATTCACGGTTTGCTAGGGCAGCCGCTTTTTTAACCATCACCATCGCGCGCACAAATTCAGGAATATCACTGATTTTATGATTACTGATATAAAAGTTCTCGATGGCACGCAACGTATGAATACCGTAGTAGGCATCGGAGGAAACTTCACGGGTACCCAACAGATCTTCTTCAATACGGATGTTATTTGACATAGTCACTATTCCTTTTTTTAATTCATGAACCGTTTTTATTGTTGACCCACCGGTTCACGCTGCTTACAAATAGGGTCCATGGATTCATCGGCCAATAAAAGGCCGCACGATATTTCTCAATATCGACTAATATTAACGTGTTGCGAATGCTGTGATGAGCGAGCTAAAGACGTTACTCTGGTCACTTTACCAATTCAGCACATTATTCAGGGTATACAACGCACCACATCAGAGATGCGTATTTTATTTTTCGGTAATAGCGCCTGGCGCTATTTCATTACTTTTGGTTTTTTACTGAAATTCGTTGTCCTTATTCCGATGTTTCATCGGCATTGATTGAAACCAATTTTTCAATACCGCGATGCAGGCTTTCCAGTTTAGGAATAAATACCGTTTCGATAATTTCACGCGTCACGTCACAGGCCTCCTGAACAAAGGCGCTGTATTCATCACGATGTGCCAAAATATACAACGAGCGCTTCATGTTCAGCTGTTCAGGCATATGGGTCAGCACCTGGCGGGAATACGCTTCCGATTGTAAAAAGCTGATCGGTGTGGTCACCGCCCATCCCAAACCTGCGGCAACCATGGCCGTCAGGGTATCCGCATTATCAAACTCAAGCTGATTAGGTACACGGATATCAATCCGGCGCAGATAACGCTCAATCTGCATGCCAATCTGAGAGTTGCGGTTAAAACGTACCAGAGGCATGGTGACCGAAAGCTCGCGAAGATCTTCAATCGTCCTGATACGTTTACGATAATCCGGAGGCGTGATAATGAAATAGCCTTCAGAGAACAGGCGATAACGCACCACGCTGTCGCTGTCCATCAGCGGATCGCTGGTCACGATGAGATCCAGTTCACGCCGAATCAGTGCTTCACCTTGTTGGGGGCTCAGCCCGGTTCTGATTAACAACTGCGACGAGCTGCTCAATAAGCGTTTGGTAAATACCGATCCGCAGGTGATCGCAAAAGAATCCACCAGGCCGATACGCAGGTCCGGTTTGATACCCTTACCCGCTTCCAGCACTTGTGCTTTCAGGTTGGCAATTTCCTGCGTCAGCACCTCACCGCGATTTTTCAGTGCAATGCCATAGGGCGTCAGCACAAACGGACGGCGTGTGCGGTTAACCAACATCACGCCAAAATCATCTTCCAACTGGCGAATGGTTTGCGACACAGCTGATGGCGTCAGCCCTAACCGGGAAGCGGCCGCTGTCATGCTTCCCTCTTCCGCCACGGTCACAAAAACCTGAACGGCATACATATCTATCGATTTATTGGCTGACATTGTTTTTTTAACCATTGAATATCGTCCGCGTTTTCATCACCATCAATCCGGTTCAGCACGCGATGGATCTGACGTTCTTTCACATTGGCGAGAGCCGCAGACCTTGTCACTGAGACCAGCTTAGAGAGCCGAGCATAGAAAAAATGTAAAACAAGTCACTGATTAATTTTTTCTTATAACTAGATTTAGCTAAACTAAAGGTATCACATCGTGATAATTCACTGTAGTAATCGAATAATTCACTATTTTTTCTGCCACAACCCGCCTGCAACAGAGAACACTTCTTTGCGGGAATTTGCGCTATCCTTGCGTCTTTTATAGAGATTTGCCCCAACGCTGCGTCAGGGCAAGGTGTGTCGTGGTGTGTATTGCACGTGTTATCGGCGACAGATGCAAGGCCGATTTAAGGAAGACAGGCATACGCCATGCGTTATCAAGGTGGGCAAACAGCGTAATAGCATACAGTGCCAACTGCGGGCAGGTTATTTCACCTTGCGATACTGGGGCTCACGCTGTTCTTGCGTCTGTTTGGCATCAATACTGCGTTCCGCCGTTGGGCGCAGCAGCAACCGGCGCAGGCCAATGGGCTCTCCGGTTTCAATACAATAGCCATAATCTCCCATTTCGATACGGCGCAACGCATCATCGACCTTTGGCAGCAGACGACTTTCTCTGTCGATTTGTCTGAACAACATGCGTAGTTCTTCTTCATGCGCCGCTTTGTCGACATCATCACCACTGTTATCGTAGCGATAGATCTCTCCCTTCAGTTCCCCAATGTGCGCCAGAATAGTCTGCCGCTCCATTTCCAACCGCCTACGGAAAAAATCCCGCTGAGCGCTATTCATATAGTCTGCTTCTGACATGGCAAGCAGCGTTTGTTCATCAATAGGCTGAGTTGAATCGTTCATTCAGGCTCCTCATGTTGTTCTATCTCCACGCTGTGTAATCCATTCAACATCCACAGCAAGGTGCGCAAGCCACACGCCAAATACGTTATAACATAACATTAATTATTTTGACTCTTTATGTAATAACAAATTCACCCTGCGCAAACTGTGTTCATTCACATAAAATAAGAAAATAGCTTCATGATTCGCCCGTTTCGTCACTGACTCTGTGTTATAAGCGCTGAAAATGGTGCATAAACGCCTGCTGTAAGGAAAGCAGCGGGACGGATTGATGAGATTGCCCAGAATGAATAAAAAGTGAAACGTCGAGCTTATCGCGGCCCGCCGCCTGTAATCGCCATGACAGCTCACGAACGCCATCAACCATTCGACGCTGGCATCGGTGCTGCCGCAACGCTTCGCGCTGTACCTCGGGTAACGCCAATTCCCACCGCTCCAGCGATTGCTCCCACTCTCCCACGGATAAAAACAGCACGGGCGCAGTGGGATGAGCCTCTGTCACCTCAACCTGTAAAAAGTCTGTCGCAGTACTATTGATATACCCCTCGTTCCACCACACCGAAGGGCTGGAGGCATAATAGTGTTGAAAGGCATGGCGGCAGGTAAACAAGGTATTGAGCGTAAACAGCCCACCGTAGGTATGGCCGAATAAGGCTTCTCTCTTGGGATCGACAGAAAACGCTTGCCGGATATAGGGCTTCAGCTCATGTTGAATGAACGCCAGAAATGCCTCTGACTGCCCAGCCAGCCCGATCGGGTAGTATCCGCCGCAAGGATTTGGCTCAGGAACCCGCTGCGCCACTGCCGGACGATAATCCCGTTCACGCAGCGTCCCTTCCTGATAACCGATCGCCACCACGACCCCCGGCGTCATACAACAACGCGGACGCGCTAGTGTCCGCATCAGGGTTTCCACCACCGGGAAGTGTACATCTCCATCAAGCAGATAAATCACCGGCCATCCCTTCTCTGGCGCTGGCTCATCGGGCCAGGCGATAAACAGCTGGTAGTCCCCGCAGGTGGAAGAAGTGAAAATCTCCTTCCGCGTTGGATAATGCTGATACAAAAGTGACACTCCTCTTATTCTGTTTCCTGTCCTGACCCATTGTGAGGCTGAAAAAAAACAGCTCAGCCCGGTAACTGTAATCCCAGCGCACGCAGCATAGTCCCCAGTTTCCCCGCGATCTCTTCCCACTCTTTTTGCGCATCAGAACCTTCTACGATCCCGGCGCCGGCGAAAAAACGCACCTGCTGCTGCCGGATGATGGCACTGCGGATGATAATAGCCCATTCACCATCGCCGTGTTCATCGCTCCATCCCACAATACCGCTGAATAATCCGCGATCAACTGTCGTGCGGCTGCCGTCGGCGTACCACACATCGCCGGAGTGGGGTGCAGTAAACAAGCCAACTGGATGACACTATTATCCGTTTGGCACAGCTCACCTTCAATAGGCGAGGAAAGATGCCACATGGTGTTGGTTGCTAACAGTGAAGGGGTAGACGGTGTGACTAGTTGACGGCACAGAGGGCGTAAATGCCGGGCAATATCGTCCACGACCATGCGGTGTTCCAGCTGATTCTTTATGCGAATCCAGTAATTGCTGACACTGAAGTTTATCGCGCTGTGGGTCTTGATGGCGACAAATTGAACCAGCCAAGGGGTTACTCCAGATACGTCGCGCATTTTTGCGGATTAACAATTCTGGACTGGCCCCGACTAAAACGCCGCCCTCCGGCAGAGGCAGGGAAAAGTGATAAGCATGGGGATTTTGCACCCGCAAATTGTTCATCACAGCCGAGCAATCTATAGGCTGTGCAGCGTCCACATCCAACAGACGCGATAACACCACTTTGCGAATTTCCCCCTGACGCACACAACGTAGTGCAGCCCCTATGGCAGATTAAAAATGCCGGGCATTAGGCATGCTGTTTACATGTGTGATCGTGGTCGTTGGGCTCACACAGTTGCAGGATGCGAGCGAGGCATCAGCCTGTCTGAGGGAGAAATGGTAGTACTGCGGAATGAACAAGCAGGATGGACGGCGGATATCAAAAGGAATCGCACCGACCACAATTGGTGCGGACACGCCTTGTGCCCGTGCTCGCGCCATGGTGGCTTGTATCTTTTGCCACAGCGATTGACCATTATCACCGTCGGTTTGTACAGGTTGTGAAATTCGTTCAAAAATGCCCGATGCGATCACACACCGGTGCGCGGAGTAATAGGAGAAATCTACCGGTCTTTCCGGCGGGTTACTGGCTTGGGTTACAATAGCATTAAACATCGTGTCACCTTAAATGATGAAATAAAACACACCTGATTGATCTCATGCGGATACTCACATCTTGTGAAACGGATCGTTATTTTTCGCACACCTTCAAGCAATTTATAAATATCAATCATCAATAAAACGATTTTTTGTTTTAAAATCCATCTCTACATACAAAGTCACATTCCCCCCCTCCAGCCCGAGTAGAGCGTTGCATGGTTCCCACGCTAACAGGTTATTCTAATTGAGAATTATTATCAATAATGGGCGTTAAGCGATAATAGTGTTGTCATGAAAACAGAAATAAAAAACGAGAGATAGGGAGGTAAAAAGACATGTCAATATACAATGTGCACTAATAATCTTTGACACGGCATACAAAAATATACTTGTAATCTGGGATTGTTATATCAAATTATTATTATCATCGCTATTTATCATCGTTATTCATCACACAGCATTTGCATCGTAGGAAGGCAATCACTGAATAAATACCGATGTGCTGAATGAAGGTGGATGAATGCAACTAACAGCGCAATCACTTATAAAAAGACCTATATAATAAAGAAGGAAACGCCTTCGCGGCGAGTGTACTTTTTTTACTTATTAAAAAGACCCAATATCCTCTGATAGATAAACGTAGCGTTATTTGTAATTAGCCAATAAATTCGCGTGCTACGCTTCAACAAGTACCTTATATATCATCGTTGGATAATAAAATGCTACGTATACTCAACGCCAATAGCACAACCTACTACGCGAATACCATCAAAAAAAGTGATGGTAATCAGGAAAAAAGAAACAGACTAATCCCTATGCTTCAGAATCTTCTATTGATAAAAAATGCAGCGACGGAAATAAACATTGCAAAACACACCCAAAAAATCCCATTCAATGTTGATTTACTAGTAGATATTGCTGAAACCAAAAGTCATTTGCTAGCATCAATAAAACTGCTTAAAGGCCGTCTCGATCAGAAGGAATCTCTTTTATTAAAAAACCGACTGTATTACAACAAAACGCTGCATCGCCTTAAAAATAAATTAATTGTCACACTGTCGCAGAGCAACCGAAACATCCTTCGTATCAACAATAAAATCCCGCGCTCCGAGAATAAAATAGCATTGAGTAGTTCCGCCTTTATCCCACAGGAATATGATGGTTATATCACGGACACGCTCTCCGGTGACAGAATGACCATGAACGACTGCCTGGCACTTACCCGAGAAATGGCAAATCAAGCGAAGACAAAATTTGAAGATACAACCACACAATTGCATTATATCTTTACCACCACAATCAAAGAGACCCAGCAAAGTATCGATGAAATTAACAGCCAGATCACCGCTTTGAATACCGTGCTGGAGCAACAGCAGTCCTCCGCCGAGGATGTCCTGCGCCATGTTGACTCAAACTACACCCACAATAAAGCCATCAAAAACCTGAAATTGATGTTAAAGCAGGTTAAGAAACAGGAGAAATATAATCACAATGCGGTAACAGCACTGAACGCCTCGTCCGGCCCATCTGCTACCAGTGAGAATGCAACAGCCGCATCGGATATGGATATTGCCGGCATCACAGTCATTATCAGAGAAAATCAATCCATTAACTCTGCATCCCGCCAAAACAGGCAACCGATTACTTATACCTTAATCAAGCAAGACGATGAGGCCATGTTGATCTCGCTGACTCAAAATCTGGGCAAAGACGTCATCAGCAATGAATTTAAACATGACATCATACACATGATGGCAACGCTAAAAGCAACGGCGAGTGAATTACTCCCTGACATTGACGTTCGCGATAAATTTAATGAAATTCTGAGCGTGCTTGACAGTGCCAGCACGATGACACCCGCGTTGATAAGCGAAGGGCAATATGTGGCATTGGCACAAAAACTGCTGCTTGCCTACAACGCTCAAGAACCGACCCGGCTGGCTTTATTTAATCAGGCTCAGGAGATCTTACAGCCAACGCCTCCCACCTCCACGCTGAGCAGTGAAAAAATCAATACGCTATCTGACTACGGGTGGCCTACAAGACAATTGACCCTCATTCTAACGACTGCGGTAGCCGTTTGGCCTTCTCGCTCTACCGTTCCGCAATAAAGCCATTATCACACCTGACAGATGCGACAACGACAGGTAAAATGGCCGCACCCCATGAACCGGTGCTGCATTATACCGTTCAGCCTGGCTGCGTTAGCACCTATCAAATCGTGAAGAAGAATGATGACCACACCGCCATCACCATCAGAGAAAAAGCCCTGGTGGCAGCAAGGAAAAACCCCCGATTACCGTTTTTCTCTGGCCAACGAGCGTACCTTTCTTGCCTGGATTCGAACCGCTCTGGCCTTTTTGGCGGGTGCTATTGCCATCGATCAGTTCACCGTCAATCTGGCAACCCCACTGGTTCGGCAAAGTCTGGTGCAGTTACTGGTGCTGAGTGCCGCAGTGCTCGGTGGATTGGCCTATTTTCGCTGGGCGCGCAGCGAAAATGTCATGCGCCAGGAACAAGACATGCCATACAGCCCGCTACTGCTGCTGGTGACGCTGTTTGTTACCGCCATAGCGTTGGTGCTGGCCGTGGTGGTTATCGTTGGTTAACCGTATGCCCGTTGCTCCCGATCCGGGGCTACAACCCCAACGAACCGGCATGGCCTGTTCACGGTCTGTGCTATTGGCACTGATCGTCAGTCTGCTCTGTTTTCGTTTTAGTCTAGATCGCGACTCAGGGTTAGCCCTATTGTGCAGCGTGCTGCTGGTGATACTCGCCGTGGTGATGGTGGCGATGAGCATTTGGCGCTTACGCTTTACGCATCAGCGCCCGGCATCAGGCGCCACAGTGGTTCGCTATGCCATCGCGTTTTGTTCCACCTCGGTGGTCGTGACGGCATTAGTGCTTGCGGGAGACTTCTTGCACGCCTTGTCACACTGATGCGCCTTGAAGCTATGCACCGTTACGAATAACGGTGCGCTACGACATCAATCCGCCGTGGTGTATTCAGGAAACAGGAAGGGGTTGATGCTGCTGCGAGAGAATCCCTCTTCTTCCATTTTGATATCCAGTACCAGTGAGGCGAGATCGTCTGCTACCGCTTCGACACGGCGATCTTTCTCCTGATACAGCAGCTTGATATAGGTGCCACAATCACCGCAGCCTTCTGCCTTGATGGTTGACTCTTCACTGTCTAACGACCAATAGTTGCCGTTTGCCTCGCAGTTACTGCATTTCACGCGCACCATGTGCCATTCACTTTCACACAGGTTGCAGTGCAGATAACGCAGGCCGCTGGTGGTCCCAAGTTGCACCACGCCAGAAACAGGAATACCGCCACACACCGGGCAGAACTGACGGTGCTCCCCCACTTCGGTTTTCGCTTTCCCCGGCAGTTGCGTCGCCATCTGCGCCCAATAGAGAGAGAGGGCGGCTCAGATGAACGGGGCTTTATCGTTATCTTCATCGTTAAACTGATGAGCCAGCAGGCTGTCGGCCAATGTTTCCCACTCCTGCTCCGGCATTTTCTTCAGATTTTCCAGCGTAGTCAGCACCTGACCGTTGGCGGCAGGCATTAACTCGTCGATCAACGCATGCAGCAGCGTATGCCAGTGCGCATCACGCGGAAACACGCTGGCATCCAGCGGCAGGCGGTTGTTCTGCTGCGCCTGTGCCAACACATCGGTCAAATCGACACGCAACGGGTTATCGTGCAGCACCTTCTGCTGTGCCTCAACCATGACAGCAGCAAAATTCAGGTAATCGCTGAGCTCATGGTCAGCCGCCAATTGGCGCAGACGCTCTGCACGGCTGCTGTACAGGCTCTTTAAATTAGTGAACAACAACGGCGGGATCACGTCCACCGTTGATGATTTTTCATTATTTTCCAACTGATCCTGAGGGACAATGCGAATACTCATCCGGGTGATTTATACTGTTGTTTACGGTTGTTTTTCTTGTTTTTTTCGTTGAATCTCTCGATACCAGCGTGGATGATGCTTCTTCGACCACGCCGCAGGTACCCAGCCTTCTACCATAGCAGTAATGGTTCCTTTCACCCATAGCGCCGCATACACATGCACCATGATGACAAGGATCAGACCAACGGCCGCCAGCGAGTGTACCAGCAGGGCCAAACGAATCACCGGGATAGGGAACGCCGGAGCAAAGTAGGGACGCCACATCACAATCCCACTCGCCAGCAACAGCACCAGGCAAATGATGGCCAACCAGAACACGCACTTTTGCCCGAAATTATAGCGACCTGTGTCACCGACTTCCTGATTTCTGGCAATTTTATGGATATTTTTGGCCCATTCATGTCATCACGCTGGATCAGGTTGTGTTTCCAGTAGCGCAGGAACATCAGCAAAAAGGCCACAAACATCACCACGCCAACAAACGGATGCAGTATACGCGTCAGTTGTGGCGTACCGAGAATATGCAGTAACCAGTTCAGCGAAGGGAACAAAAACCCTAAACCGCTTATCGCGGCAAACACGAAGCAGAATGCCACAATCCAGTGGTTAATACGCTCAGGCGCGCTGTAGCGCTGAATGCGAATGCTGTTTACCCTCATGCTGTACTGTGGTTGCCTCATCCTTTACCTCGTCCTCGTCGTCCTCTTCTTCGACGCGATTGGGTCCGACGCCGACATAGTGGAAGACGCTGGCGGCAAAGGTCGCAGCAAAACCAATCGCGGCGAGCGGTTTCCAAATCTCCTTCCAAAAGGTCACGGTGGGGCTGATAGCCGGGTTATCCGGTAAACCATGATAGAGCTGCGGCCTGTCGGCATGGTGCAACACGTACATCACATGCGTACCGCCTACGCCTGCCGGATCGTACAGCCCGGCATTTTCGTAGCCGTGCTCTTTGAGATCGACCACACGTTCTACCGCCAGGGGTTTCATATCGTCTTTAGTGCCGAAATGGATAGCGCCCGTCGGACAAGTTTTAACACAGGCTGGCTCCTGCCCTACAGCCACGCGATCGACGCACAGCGTGCATTTGTAAACGCGGTTATCATCTTTATTCAACCGCGGCACATCGAACGGACAACCAGCGATACAATAGCCGCAGCCGATACACTGTTCAGACTGAAAATCAACTATGCCGTTAGCATACTGAATAATCGCCCCCTCTGCCGGGCAGGCCTTCAGGCAGCCCGGATCCGCACAGAGCATACAGCCGTCTTTACGAATCAGCCACTCCAGCTTGCTGTTTTCCTCAACTTCCGAAAAACGCATAACCGTCCAGGATTTGGCCGTCAGATCGATAGGATTGTCATAAACACCAATGTTGTGGCCTACCTCATCGCGAATATCGTTCCATTCGGAGCAGGCGACCTGACAGGCCTTACAGCCGATGCAGGTAGTGACGTCGATCAGCTTGGCGACTTCTGCCTGATGGTCGCGGGCCTGCGGCGGCGGGGTGAAAGCGCTGCTCGCTGAGCGACGAATAACATCTTGTGATTGCATTGCCATGTGCTGTCTCCCTTACGCCTTTTCCACGTTGACCAGAAAAGCCTTGTATTCCGGGGTTTGGCTATTGGCATCCCCCACATGTGGCGTAAGAATATTTGCCATATACCCTTTACGCGTGGTGCCCTCAAACCCCCAGTGGCAGGGAATACCGATGGTCTCCACTGTTTGCCCGGCTACCGTCAAGGTGCGAATACGCTTGGTCACCACCGCTTTGGCTTTGATAAAACCGCGCTTGTTGCTGACCTTCACCGTATCGCCTGCACGAATGCCCTTCTGCTGCGCTAACCCTTCGCCAATTTCGACAAACTGCTCGGGCTGCGCGATGGCATTCAGGCGCGCGTGTTTGGTCCAGTGGCGGAACAACTCGGTGAGCGAATAGGTGGTCGCCACATAAGGAAACTCGTCCGGTATTCCCATACGCTGACGGTCCACGTCAAACAGACGCATGGCCGGGTTGTGCATCACGTTGGCATGCAACGGGTTCTGTTTTAACGGTGATTCGACAGGCTCGTAATGTTCCGGGAACGGACCATCGACCATTTTGGTCATGGCAAACAACCGCCCTAACCCCTCCTGATTCATGATAAAGGGACCGACACCGCTGTTTGGTGTCGCTGTGCTGTAATCCGCCACATCACTGCCCGTCCAGCGTTTTCCATCCCAGCGCACCACTTCTCGTTTCGGATCCCACGGTTGCCCGCTTTCATCCGCCGACGCGCGGTTATAGAGAATGCGACGATTCTGCGGCCATGCCCAAGACCAACCGGGCGTATTGCCCAGGCCAGAATCCGCGTTGTCACGGTTGGCCATCTGGTTGCCCTTTTCCGTCCAGCTTCCGGCGTAAACCCAGCAGAAACTGGCGGTAGTGCCGTCATCACGCATTTGGGCGAAACTGTCGAGCAGTTGGCCTTTTTTCAGAATCTGCTTGCCCTGATCGTCAAAGACATCCTCAAGCGCATAGCCGTTGGCCTCTCTCGCCACTTCCTCCGGTGTAGGATCTTCCGGGTCCGCGTAGTTCCAGGTCATGTTTAGCAGAGGCTCTGGATTGGCCCCCCCTTCTTTGGCATACATCTCACGCAGGCGCAGTAGAATACCGGAGAGAATAACCCCATCGTGCAACGCCTCACCCAGGGGCTGCGCACCAGCAAAGTGCCATTGCAGCCAGCGGCCGGAGTTGACGATAGAACCGTTTTCTTCAGCAAAACAGCTCGACGGCAAACGAAACACTTCTGTCTGAATCAGGGCGGGATCCACATCGTTCAGTTCGCCGTGGTTTTGCCAAAAGTTACTGGTTTCGGTCGCCAACGGATCGATAATCACCAGAAATTTGAGTTTTTTCAGTGCCTCACTGGCCTGATTGGAATCGGCAAATGCCGCCATCGGGTTAAAACCCTGAGCGATATAACCGTTCACCTTGCCAGCCAGCATCAGACGCGAATAGCTGAGCGCGTCATAGCTCTTGTCCCACTTCGGAAGCCAGTCAAAGCCCCAGTCGTTCTCCTTCTGTGCCTTGTCGCCATACAGACTTTTCATCAGGCTAATAAAAAATTTGGACGTGTTCTTCCAATAATTGACCTGATCCGCCAGCAGCGTTTTGGGGGTAATTTCGTTCAAATATTGTTGCAGCGTGGTCTGCTTCTCGGAGGGCAAGTCCATGTAGCCGGGTAAGCGCAGCGACAGCAACCCAAGATCGGTATAACCCTGAATGTTGGAGTGCCCGCGCAGCGCATTTACCCCGCCGCCCGCCATGCCGATATTGCCTAACAACAGCTGGATCATGGCGGCCGTGCGGATCATCTGTGCGCCGGTGGTATGTTGCGTCCAGCCCAGTGCGTAGAGGATCGTGGCCGTTTTATCGGGTACCGCGGTGGTAGCCAGCAGTTCACAAATCTTGATGAAATCGTCGAGCGGCGTACCACACACCTCGGTAACCAACTGCGGCGTGTAGCGACTGACGTGCTGTTTCAGTTGCTGCCATACGCTGCGCGGGTGCGTCAGCGTCATATCACGCTTGGCAAAGCCGTTTTCATCCAGTTCATAGTTCCAGGTCGTATTATCGTATTTACTGTCTTTCTCGCTGTAACCGCTAAACAGGCCATCGGTAAAGGCAAAATCCTCCCGCACCAGCAGACTGGCGTTGGTGTAGAACAACACGTATTGATGCTGAATTTTATCTTGCGTGATCAAGTAATTGACCACGCCGAGCAGAAAAGTGATATCCGAACCGGCCCGGATCGGCGAATACATGTCAGCGACGGCTGCGGTACGGTTAAAGCGCGGATCGACCACCACCATGCGAGCGCCGTTTTTAACCTTAGCCTCAACCGCCGATTTGAATCCCACCGGATGCGCTTCTGCCGGGTTTCCGCCCATCACCAGAATCACATTGGGGTTTTTGATATCAACCCAGCTATTGGTCATCGCACCGCGCCCAAAGGTCGCCCCTAGCGCAGCGACCGTCGGCCCGTGGCACAAACGCGCCTGCGTATCCATCCCCAGCATGCCAAGTGAACGGGCGAAGCGATAATCCAATTCGCCGGTTTCATTACTGGCCGCAGAAGAGCACAGCATCCGGGTGGTGAGCCAACGGTTAACGGTGACGCCTGCGCTGTTTTTTTCCACAAAATTTGCATCGCGATCCGCTTTCATCAACTGAGCAATGCGATCGAAGGCGTCATTCCAACTGATGGGCACCCACTTATCAGAACCTGGCGCGCGGTACTCTGGCTGCTTCAGCCGTTGGTCGCTGTGGATAAAGTCAATCAGCCCAGCCCCTTTTGGGCATAGAGATCCGCTGCTTACCGGGTGGTCCGGATCGCCTTCGATATGGAAGATGGAGGCAACCGCATTTTTGGCTCCGTCGCCACGACTGTACATCAAAATACCGCACCCGACGGAGCAATAGGTACAGTTGTTTCTTGTCTCTCTGGCACGCAACAGTTTGTATTGTCGGGTTTCTGCGAATGCCGTGGCGGGAGAGAAACCTAATGCGGTTATCGTGGTTCCCGCCATGCCGCCCGCACATATTCTAAAGAATTGTCTTCTGCTGACTTGCATAAAAACTCCTAAGCTCACATTGCTCAAAAATTGGTGGCACAAATAGCATTTCGTTTTAATTAATAAATAAGATAGAACCGGATTGGGGATAAAACCATATACTTATTAAGTATTATGCATTGAAATATAAAAACCGCAAATCATTATCAATACAGAAACAAAAAAGTTACATTAACGTCCGATAAATCACCAATTAGTGCATCGCATCACAATTAATAATAATAATTATCAATAGCATCAAGGATAAATCCTCTTTAGTTATATAATTTTTTACATATCGTTTTTTGCGGGAAAATAACGAAGTTCAAAATCAAACAAATCAAAAAGTAATAACGAATTCTCGGATTTTATTAATAGCGTATTGATGTTGAAGGCAAGGAAACGCAATTACGCTGCACAAGGAAGGGTAGTTATTAAATAAACGGGTTGAATTATCGCAACCCGTTATTATCTTTCAATATGGTGGGTTGTTGCCTGTTAAGCCGCAGGTATGAAGCTCGCATCGCGATCATCAATTTGTGCCACAAAATCGAGCAATAGTCGACACGCCCAGAGTGGCTCCCGCTCAAGCTGGAGCAACCGATCAACATCATGCCCAGCGGCCCGTAATGCATTGGCACTGTTACGCACACACTGCGTCATGATCGCCGCGGTAAATTCCGGGTGGAACTGCACCGAAAGCGCATGGGGGCCATAACGTAAAATCTGGCACCCATCCTGTTCTGAATAGGCCAGCACCTGTGCTACCGGAGGTGGAATCAGTACTGATTGCTGATGTGTCAAATAAGCGTCAAAGTGCGCGGGGTGATCACGCAGCAACGGGTCGTTCACCCCCTGCGCTGTCAGCGTCACCGTTTGCAGCCCAATTTCTTTTCCCTTGGGATTATCCGCAACCGTTCCGCCAAGCACATCCGCCAACAGTTGGTGTCCATAACATACGCCCAACAAAGGCAGTTGAGCCTGATACGCCTCACGTAGCCAGGCCGCCGTTGACTCGCTCCAGTCTAACCGGTCAGTCACCATCGACCAGGAACCGCTGATCACCGCCCCGGCAACCGCATCAGGCTGGGGTAAGCGTTCCCCCCGCTCAGGGCGAACTACCAGCAACTCACGCGGTTCTACGGCCAGTGCAGCACTAAACCAGAGGCTTTGTTCACCAACCACTTGGGCAATCGACTGCGGCGGCACGCCCATTTGAATAATCAATAACGGCTTTTTATCCATGTTATGCTTACCTGCTTCTCAATACGCGGATCGTTACCGCTATTCCTTTTGAACCCTACCATGCCGCCGAAACACTGTCACGAGACGGGCATCTGGTCACACCGTCGAACCCTGTGACTTCAGATACACCAGCGCATACACATCAAAAAAAGTCACTTTCCCCTTGGCCTGCTGAATCTGCGCCGCGCCCTGCTTCACCTCGGCGGTAACCTCTGCGCTCGATTGAATTTGTGCATACGCCTGTTGCGAAATACTGCGCTTATTAAACCACTCACCGTTATAGCAGACGCGCAAATCCATCTGGTCAGTATCGTCAAAGTGGTAGCGAGGACTCACATGGCAGGAAAGCCCCAGTGACACGCCCAGCACAAACAGCGTGAACCCCACCACATACCTGCTACTTAAATAGTCGGCAAACCCCAAAATCAGCATCACCGGGAGGTAGCACAGCAACATGCCGCCAAAAAGATAAGGGTGTTTACGGATAAAACCGGGATTAAAGCGAATCTTGTTATCGCGCTTCTCTTTACGATTGAGCTGTTCGATGTCATCACTCAGAATACGTTTAATCTCATCCATCGGGATACTTCCTCTCCTTGCCGCCGGATTCGTCGTATCGACGCGCACCATGCTACGCCGTTGTCTATCAGTATAGCCGCACCGGCGTTAACGAAAAAATAGCATTCCAGCCAGGCCAGAGAACACGCCGACAAGACGAAAGGGAAATAGCGGGTTTGTCAAAGAGAGCCTTGTTTACCAAAGAGATGGCATTGCGTGTGCCATCACGGCGGCACACGCAATAAAAACGACGGTAGGACCGCGAAACTAGCGTACCGCAGGCATTTCGAGATCGGGCTCGATCAGGTTGTAGATTTGATTGCCAAATACCGGTTGCAGCAGCAGTTTCTCCAACGCGAATGCCACATCCTGACGTGAGATAAGCCCCAATGTTGCAGGCCCTTGCGTCAGTTGGCCGTTATGTGTTGCAACCACATCCAGCAGCCCGCCAGGGCGAACAATGGCGTAATCGAGCGAACTGCTTTGCAACCAGCATTCCGCCAGCGATTTCTCTCTCACCGCCAGACCAAAGGCGACTTTCGCCCGCGTGGAGAGCAACAGCCAACCCTCACCGCAGCCCAGTGAAGTCACCAGCAGCATACGCTTCAGGCCAGCCTGTTCTGCGCCATCGATGAGCGTTCGGTGTCCCAGATAGTTCAACGAGCCGCCGCCCAGCTTGGAGACAATTACCGCATCCGACCCTGCCCTCCGGCAGGCTTCTGTAACCACCGCAGGCTCGCAGGCACGCGCCAACGCCGCTGCTCGCACCGAACAGCAACCAAGGCGTCACGCTGCCACCGCCCGCAGTTTATCGGCCAGCAAACGGAATGCGATAACCTGATGTGCCAGCAGTTGGCGGTGATCGTTGAGGCCAAAGAAAATTTTGAACATTGCATCACCCGCCGCATTGAAAAACACGACGGAAGCGGTATCCATCCCCATAAACTTACGTTCAATAAGCGCGATGTGCTCGCAGCGAGTGGCACGGATGTGGCCACTCAGTCCATTTTTGCCACGCAGATTAAAATAACCGTGGCGATGCGTACCGGTCGGCAACACGCTTTTGAATTCCAGAATGGCATCAGCCGTGTGACTGATAAGCGTCACTTCCCCCCATTGGGTAATGGTATCCCACACGCGATCGAACTGTCCCCCCGCTACCAGCGTACGCTGCGCTTCCGGCAATGCTTTGGTGACCGCAAACAGACTGGTCTGGTATTGTTCCGCGATCGCCTCTAAGGTACCATCCGAATTTGTCGCCAATAATTCTTGTAGAGTCATTATCTTCTTCCCTTAATGAGGCAATGATTCCCCAGCATTGAGCTGAGGGATAAGTTGTTGTAGCGCCTGCATCAGATTATTTGCCCAGAAACGTCCATCGTTGGTCAACCGCAGGCAGGTTGACGCATAGCGGGTTAACCCGGCTTCGTGCCATTGGCGCAGTAGCGGTGTCAGCACATCTGCCTGCGGTGTCAGCAGCGGCAGGGCAACACGGCCAATTTCAATACCGGCTTGCAAGCGGTGCTGCCAGGCTCCGGCTTTACTGGCAGGCGTCATCATCGTGATCGGTTTCTCACTGTTATCCAGCTTCGCGTAGTAGCGTTCCAAATCGCGCTCCATCATATACGCCTGGCCGTTGACGTTGCCGCCCGCGCCGCTGCCCATTGCCAGACAGTCAGCACCTTGTTTAATAAGCAGGTTATAGAGATTGCGTTCCCGGGTGGTTTTTGCCCAGTGGCTGTTGCTCAACTGATGCCAGCCTGCATTAGCCAGAAAGTCGGCCCCGGTGTGATAAAAATCGCGCCGTTCCATCACTGCCAGCAGCGTCACACGCTGGTTCTCTGCCGCTTTTGCCAGCGGAGTGGTTGGTAACAGGTTCAACGCATAAAGATCGACACCGTCAAGCGGCAGATCGCTGACAATCGCCAAATCTTCGCGCCAGCTTTCTGCGGTTTGTCCCGGTAAACCGAACATCAAATCACACACCACGGTAGCCTTGTCACGGCTACACAGGTTTTCCAAAAAGTGGATGAGTTGCTGGCGGTCAAACAGGCGTGCCATGCATTGGCGTATCCGACTATCAAAGGTTTGAACACCGATGGAGAAGCGGTTTGCTCCCGCCTCCAAACAAGCATCGATGCGCTCGTCATCAAACCCGGCGCTGCGGCCCTCAACGGTTATTTCACAGTCAGGCGCCAGCGGCAAAGAGGTCCTGATGGCACGAATAATCTGTGACAGTTCGTCAGCGGGCAGCGCCGTCGGCGTACCACCGCCAAAATAGACCGCATGAATGGGGGCGGACTGATGCAGCGTGCTTTCCGCTTCCAGCGCCAGTTCCTGTAGCAGATAGCGGGTATAGGCGGTGGTGCTGTCATCGCGCAACTTGTTCTGATAGAAGCCGCAAAAGGTGCAGTGCGTGGCATAGAAAGGAATGTGTAAATTAAGAGCAGATGCTTGCACGCCGGCACCGTTTGCTGACGCAAGGTTTGCCAGCTTGCGGCAATCTGCTCTGGAGAAAGCGGTACATGATTACGCCAGGGCATCGCCATACGCCGTGCGGCGAACGGTTGCTCGCCGGGCTGGGCGTAATACGGCGTTAAATCAATGTTCATCTCTTCTTTCATCCTTTCTACTTCTACAACGGTAAAAAGATTAGATGATAACTATTTGTATTTAGCAACACGCCCCGACGTGAATTGCGGACCAAACGGAAACCTGCCTCAAGACTTGCGGTTGTATTAACGCATTTTTCGCTTTTTTGTAAAAAAACGAATCTAGAACAAACATTAATAACGCAATTAAAATCAATGTATTAAAAATAAAAGTTAATAATATTGTTATATCAATGATAAATATTATCACTTCATTAAGTTTACTTAATTTAATACAGAAAAAATCAAGTGTTTATTAAAAATAATTTATGAGATTCATCACATAAATATAAAAATATTTTGATAAAAGTTTCATTTAAAATACAATAACCATCAATGCAAATGAGAATTGTTTTCTTTTCAGGGATAGCAAATGAAAAAAATAATGACGCACACAGCGGTATGTTTACTGCCACTAATTTATGGCCATACCTCACTGGCTGCCGGACAGGAAGACGAAATCACGGTTATCAGCGCCGGGCGTACTGAACAGAATCTGTGGGAAAGCCCGGTCAGTATGCAGGTTATCGACAGTGAAAAACTGAGCCGATTTACCGGCGATCAGATGGCGGAAGCGCTGCGGGATATTCCCGGGGTGGATATTGTCGACAGCTCGTTAGCCGGGCGTAAGCAGATCCGTATTCGTGGCGAAGAAGCCTCGCGCGTGTTGGTGCTTATCGATGGGCAGGAAGTGACCTATCAGCGCGCCGGGACAAATTACAGTCTGGGCCTGCTGATCGATCCGTCTTATGTCGAGCGCGTGGAAGTGGTGAAAGGGCCGCACTCAGTGCTTTACGGCTCCCAGGCCATTGGCGGAATTATCAATTTTATTACCCGCAAAGGGGGAGACTTGCCCATCGGTGGCAAAATTAAAGTGATGTATGACAGCGCGACCGCAGGCTGGCAACAATCAGCGATCGCTTACGGTTCACTGGGGGATTTCGAATATCGCCTGAGCGGCAGCTACAGCGATCAGGGTAATAGCAGCACGCCGGATGGCCGCCTGCCCGGTACCGATTTTCGTAGCAACAGCCAATCTGCCTGGCTGGGCTATCGCCTCGGAGACCATAACTTCGGGCTGTCGTTGGACCGATATAAAGTCAGCACTCAGACCTACAACAGCTCCACCGAATATGACAGCTTCAGCGTGCGTATTCCCAATTTGGAACGCGATAAAATCGGTCTGTTCTACGACTGGAACGTCGGAAATAGCCTGCTTAAAAAAGTGCATCTGGATGCCTACCGGCAAAACATCAAGCGGGAGTTCCGCAACGATTTGGTGCAGAGCGGCGTTGATTACAGCTACCAAGGTTGGGCAATGGCCGATTCGGTGATGGCATTGAAAACCGGCACCAATGATAAACAAGTTAGTGACGGTATCACGGTGCAAACCGATCTCCCCCCCTGGGATAATCACCTGCTGATTGTCGGTGGACAGTGGTCACGCGATGATGTTAAGCGAACCGCATCAACCAACGTCAATATTGGCAAGACGATCAGCTTCTTGGGCAGTCCGTACAACATCAATATCAATCCCAATACAAACTCTGACGCCCACTGGCAGCAAACGCACTGGTCGTCATTCGCTCAAGATGAATGGAAAATCACCCCGGATTGGACCTGGACCTTGGGAGCTCGACAATACTGGGTAGAATCACTCTCTTCTGGTAGCACCAGTAATGGCATTATTACTCGCTACGGCTTCCCTGCCATGATTGGCGTAAACGGTTCTGTTAATACTAACAGTGCCAAAGCCAGCCAGCGCGAACACGACAGCACCACCGTAACCGCGACCACGCTGCGCTATTCAGGCTTTACCAATACACAATTACGCGCCTCTTATGCACAGGGTTACGTTTACCCAACCTTAACCCATAAGTTCTACGATACCAGCGCAGGCGGTGGCACCACGTACGGTAACCCGAATCTGAAAGCGGAGCGTTCGGACACCTATGAACTGGGCGCTCGCTATAAAAATACAGAGTGGTTGCTGGACGGTACCGTGTATCACTCACGCGCTAAAGATTACATCACCACGCTCAACTGCGCGGGCAACGCTGCCTGTGCCGGCAGCACCGATGCCAGCAGTCGCTATTATGCTAACGCCAATCGTGCGAAAACCTACGGACTGGAACTGCATGCGGAATATCTGGGCTGGGCGGTATCCCCTTATGTCACTGGGAACGTGATTCGCCGCGAGCTGGAATTGGAAAACCGCAGCACCTTTGACACTGGTGAACCTACACTGACCGGGCGCTTTGGTGTGAAGCATGTCGCCCTGTTCAACCAGTTCTCACTGGAGTCAGATGCCTTCCTGCGTGCAGCAACGCGTGCCAAAGACAGCACCGCCGATCAGGAAACCCAACATGCTGGCTGGACAACGGCCAATCTGGCGTTTACCGTCACCTTCGGCAAGGATGACCAATATCAGGTGAACTGGGCGCTGAACAACCTGCTGGACAAACGCTACACCACCGCGCATGAAGGCATTCCGGCCTCAGAGTTCAGCACGGTGATTGGCGCTTCCATGGCATTCTGAGAGAAATAACATGTTAAGGGTGATATCTGCGCTGTTTATCAGTTGCCTGGCATGTAGCCTACCCGTACAGGGGACATCAGTTCCAGCACGCATCGTAGTCGCTGGCGGTGCTTTGGCGGAAATCGTCTATGCCGTAGGGAGCGGCAGCACAGTGGTAGGGGTGGATCAAACCACCACCTACCCGCCCGAAACACAAACGCTCGCCAAGGTCAGCCACTGGCAGCAGCTAAACGTGGACGGCATGCTGTCTTTGCAGCCCTCGCTGGTGGTGACCTGGCAGGACGCCCAACCGCAGGGCGTGCTGGATCAATTACGCCAGGCGGCTAACCTGTTACAAAAGATCGAACAGGGAGAAGCGCTGATCGCACAAATTAACGCGGACCTTCAGGGGATAGAGAGAACAGCGGGACAAAAAACGCCGGTCAAGGTGCTATTTTTGCTTAGCGTCGCTGGCAACGGGGTCATGGTGGCGGGTAAAGGCACCGTCGCCGATGGCATGATTACGCTGGCAGGGGAAAAAGTGTGGCAACCCACCCTCAATATCGGCCCTACGGCAGTGAATCGGTGATCGCCGCCGATCCGAATGTGATCGTGGTGACATCACAGAGTATCGCGGGTGGGTTGGACACACTGGCTGCGGTGCCTGGCATCACACACACTCGCGCTTGGCGTCAGCAGCGTATTGTTGCCATCGATCAGGCGCTGGTGCTAGGCATGGGACCCAGAGTGGCACAAGCAGTGCAGACACTGAGTGCCGGGTTTTATCCGGGGCTTTGAATCGTTAGGGCAACGCAGAGCATCCTGGCCCGTTTTATACCAATAAAAAGGAGCAGCCATAATAGCTGCCCCTTTACTCATATCATCAAGACTCAACTATAAAACTCGATGAGCCTATGAGATGGAGAAATATCAAAGTCCCTGATGGTAGATCACTCCCCGAGGGGTGCTATGTGTACTGCTGTAGAAAGAACCAAAGCTGATATTAACATAATAATTATTGCCTCCAGTCCCTGTTCCATCTGCTGTCCAATACTCAAATCCAGAAAACCCTGAGTCAGTATAATTACGCAAATTTCCCCATTCCGCCCACAAGGCTCCAACGCGACGGGTACTACTCGAAGTATGATTATATTGCGCCCTAGTTAGATGGTTAAACCCTGGCTGCTGGTTGCAGTATTGGTTAGCCTCTGTCCAGTTTAACGTCGTCGAGCCGTCATTAGTAAACCAACTGTTGACTGTAAACGAGTAACTCAACACCTCTCCTAGCCCATTTGTCGGGGTTGCGGTGATAGTCACAGACCCAGAAGGTGGATTGTTCAGTGTTATCTGACCATTATTTATCGTTACCGCGCCAGGTTGATTTGAATTCCATGTATAAGCACTCGCGTTCCCACTGACGTTTAACGTAAATGTCGCTGCATGAAATCCGGTAGTGGGAAATCCATCGTCAATAGTAAAGGTGTGACCGTTGGCAGAGATCCCCGTAAATTCAGCTCCCGGTTTAAACGTAGAGGTCTGTGCGGCTGTCGTGTGCGTGCCCACGGCCGCCGTAACCTGATTATCGCCTGCAGCCCAGCTTGTTAGCGTGGCCTGCGCCACGCCTTGCGTATTCGTCTGGGCTGTGGGAGTCGTTAACGTTGCGCTACCGCTCGTTAGTGCAAAGGTCACCGTGATGTCAGGAACCACATTTCCCAGACCATCTTTCACCACAACACTTAACATATTACTGTCAGTGCCGTTGGCAAGCGCACCGCTGGCTGCCGTGAAATCCGCATCAGCTATCGTCGCCATACTATTATCGGCGATAAAGACAGGTTTCAAATAGACGAGAGGGCCAAAAGTACCATTGATAAGCGTTCTTAAATCAATTTGTTTAACACCCGCAACCTTGCTTTTGAAGCGATGGGTAGAGATGCCATCAGTATCAGTCCGCGTTGAACCTAAGAATGTCACATTGCTGCTCCAGCTTGGTGATACCGTGACGCCCTCAACCACATTGCCATTTGCATCGATAACGCGAGAACGCAGCTCAACATAGTCTTCATCATCAGCAATAGCGTTGTCTTTTTCTACCCAGGCGCGTTCAATCACAGCAGTGTTAATATCACCGTTGAACCTTGGGTTTTTCTCTTGTGTGCTGGAGCTATTCACCGACGCCTTCACCAGGTTGTCGCCCGGCACCAGACTTGTCAGTGTGGTCTACGCCACTCTCATCCGTCTGGACCGCAGGAATCTTTAACGTCGCGCTACCACTCGTTACCACAAAGGTCACCGTGATACCCGAAACCAGATTGCCGTTTCCGTCTTTCACCACGGCTTTCAGTGCATTGCTCTGCTCGGTGTTTGCTGCCGCACCGCTACCCACTGTAAAGTCCGCATCGGCTATCGTTGCGGTGCTGTGATCGGCGATGAAAAGCGTGTTTACCATCTGGTCCTTGCCGTTTACCGTCGCCGTCACCACGCTGGTGCCTGCCCTGGTGCTGGTCAGCGTCGCCGTGGCGATACCGTCCGCACCGGTGGTGCCGATCACCGTGGTAAGGGTCGCGCCATTGTCGGCCGTAAAGTCGACCGACTGACCCGCCACCGCGTTACCGCTGGCATCCGTTACCAGCACCTGTACGGCGTTGCTCTCTATGCCGTTCGCCAGCGCGTTATTTGTCGTTGTTGTCAAATTGGCTTTAGTAATGCTTGCTGTACTTGGTTCTACAGAAATTTGCAGCGTTGAACGAGGAGAAGCATTTCCCCGACTGTCGTAGGCGACCGCAGTTAGCGTATAGACATTACTGTTGCTATTGCGTGCTGATTGATAAGGGGGCAATGTCATTACCACAGACTACGGTGAAACCTGAGTAAACTCACCGCCAGCCGCAACGAGTGGGCTACTGTTCCACTCGATACGATCAAGGCCATGCTGGCTGTCAACCTGCGCATTTACTGTTACCATTGCCCCTGCTTCACCGTTAATCTGAGCAGGAAGGGTCAGGTGAATAACATCCTGTTTCTGGTATTCCAGCACGATATTATTATTGAGCTCAACCAGATCGTAACTGCTGCCCGCCAAGGTACGGCTCGACGCTACCGCAGAAGGATCGATATGCGACTGCCAGGATGACCCGAGGCGATAATTGAGCTGGAGGTTAAGGCTACTGCCAGATTGTCCACCTTTACCAGCGCGATGTTCAGCCCCCACGGTAAATAACGGGATCGGAGTATAATTAAGTCCTGTCGTCAGGGCATACGGATCTTTCTGGCGATTATTTTTACCGAACAACGCGACATCATTGCCACGATAGTGTTCATACATGAGTTTACCCCCCCAACTGTGGGTAGGCCGGTAAATAGGCTTCTGCACGCACATCATAACCGTTTGCGGGACGCTCATAATAATCAACAACGTCACGCGACTGATGCCAATCGGTCAGGCCAAAATAGCTGTTTGCGGACAATTTTACATAGTCAGCCCAAGCTTCTGCGCTTACACCAACCCGGCGATTTTTTCCGGTAATATCATTATCAAAAAAGGTATTAACACCGTACATCCAATTATCTTGAAAAGTACGGTAGCCAATACCCGCATTTAAGGTATTACGGCTATCTTTATTCCGCGCGCCTAACTGCGTAAACAACATATTTTTATTGTTATCTTTTAACGGCACCAGAACGTCTACCGCGCTACCATCGAGTTTGAAATCATCATTGACGTTTAGCTGTACGCGGGCAGTGCCGTACTGGCTCATCCACTGCTGTGCAGAATTGTTGATTTCGCTATTGGCTGCGGAGCGCGTCATCTGCTCTGCTGATTTGGCGGCATTTTTACTGGATAGCATCGTCGCCCCTGCCACCGCCTGGCTTTCGAGCCGATTGTCTGTCTCAACAGGCTGTTGGTTGTCTATTGAGAAAGGAGAGCGCTTACGAGGGACTTCAACTTCATCGCCCTTCGTCAGGGCTGAGAAGGGTTTAGAAAACGTTCTGTACTGGTTGATTTTTTGTAGTTCTTCAACAGAAACTCCATATCTTTTTGCAATGGCATCAACTGTTTCCCCCGGACCTAACACATACGGTTCAGTATCTGAAAAAGTATGCGTGGAAGCAGAGATAGCCGCAGCCATCTCCGGAGAAAAAGAAATACTCAGTGGAAATAGCAATTGGAAAAAGATATTCACCCACACCATCACGGTGACTTTGCGAGAAACGTTTTGCTCAAATTTTCTTTTCTTGTAAATAAAATAGTTGTATGACATATGTTAATACTCAGGCTAAATAAAAAACCAAACGCTTAAGAAGTGATGGAAATTAGCGTTTGAGTTTTAACAAGACAAGAAATAAGTTCAATCAAATAATATTTTTAGGAATTTACCTTCATTGCAGCTAAAATATATTTACAATTAATTTCAATTCATTAAAAAACTTACTTTTAAGCGTTATTTAAAAGCAATTTAAATACATACAAACTGTTTTATTTAATATTAAACCCATCAGCACGCATTTCAAAATGACACATATGTCACGTAACAATATATTGACATTAATCTCACACTTATTCACGCACCGCAGCAATCAACGCCTGTCCCAATGAAAGACCTCCATCGCCCGCAGGCAAACGCCTCGGTTGCAATACGGTAAAATCAGACAGTTCCCGATGCAGCAATGTACTGAGCAGTCGATTGTGCAGAACACCGCCAGAAAGCACGATGGTATGGGTATTTTCCTCACGCGCAACCTGCCGGGCCAACGCAGCCAGGCCTTGCGCCAGCGCCACATGAAAGGCGTGCGCGCGCTGCGCGGGCGCAGCCTGATAGGCCAGCCATTCGTGCCAGAATGTCTCCAGATCTAACAGGTTGCCGACAAGCGGCATTGATACCGGATGAAACTGGACATCGCTTTGCCATGCCAGCGCTTCCAACTGGCAAGCGGCTTCACCTTCCCAGCTTTGTTCATGCACGCCAAATCCCGTTGCCGCCGCAACCGCATCGAACAAACGTCCGGCCGAAGAACTGTGCGGCGATTGCACACCGCGCTCAATCGCTTTGATCAACAAAAGAAGCGCATGCTGAGGAAAATGCGCCGCCTGCGGTTGTTCTCGCCAGTCAGGCACAAAATGTAGCCACTGCGCCAGCAAGTTACGCCACGGCTGGTGGGCTGCCAGATCCGCACCCGGCAACGCAACCGCAGGCAGCCCGCCCCGATGAGAGCAGGAGCGGTAATCGGCCAGCAAACATTCACCGCCCCACCATTGGCCCTTTTCGCCATAACCAATGCCATCCAGCGTCAAGCCAACAACGGGTCCGGCATTGCGCGGCCAGCCGTGCTCCGCCAGACAGGCGGTAATATGGGCATGGTGATGTAACACTTCATGGCAGGCAATACCGGCATTTTGGGCACGCTGATGCCCGAGGCGGTGGCTGATATAGCCAGGATGGGCATCCACGGCAATCGTTGTGGGCGTGAAACGATAGATGTCCTCAAAGAGTGCTATCGCGCTTTTATACTGCTGCTCAACATCGCTATCAGTGAGATCGCCCAGATGCTGGCTGACAATGGCATACCCATCGCGCAGCAGGCAAAAGGTGTTCTTGAGATCGGCGCCCATCGCCAACAGTGCGGGCTGGTGTTCAAAACCGGGCGGCAGCGTAAACGCATCAGGTACATAGCCGCGAGCACGACGCAGCATTTCCGCTGCGCCGTCATGACAGCGCACCAGCGAATCGTCGACACGTTGCACGATATCACGGTTATGCAGTAACCAGAGATCGGCCAAACTGTTAAGATCGTCCAACGCTTGTGTATTGGTCAATGCAGGCGGTTTGCCGCCGGCATTACCTGAGGTCATCACCAGAGGGCGATCCGCGAATGCCAGCAGTAGATGCTGAAGCGGGTTGGTGGGCAGCATCAGCCCTACTTCACTCAATGCGGGCGCAACGGCATTACACAGTGCGCCATCGCGTCGCAACGGGCAGTAACACAATGGGTGCCGCCGCACTTTTCATCAGGTTGATGGCGGGCGTTTTATCCGCCAGTTGCGCACAGCGCGACAGCCAGTGCTCATCAGGCAGCATCACTGCCAGCGGTTTACCGGGGCGACGATTACGCTGACGCAATTGCACTACCGCATGTTGTTGCGTGGCATCGCACGCCAGATGAAAACCACCCAGCCCTTTGACCACAACGATCTGCCCCGCTTGCAGTGCTCTTGCAGCCTGTTCCAGCGCCGCATCGCCTTGAGCCAGTTCATTGCCGTTGGCATCGCACAACCACAGGTGTGGCCCACAATCTGGGCATGCCGTCGGCTGTGCATGAAAGCGTCGGTCGGCAGGGTTTTGGTATTCACTGGCACACGGCGAACACAGAGGAAACGTTGCCATCGCTGTATTAGGCCTGTCGTAAGGCATATGGCGAATAATGGTAAAACGCGGCCCGCAGTGAGTGCAGTTGATAAAGGGATAGTGATGCCGGGCGTCATCAGCTCTTGCTGACAGGCAGGACAGGTTGCCGCATCAGGCACCACCTGCGTATCCATCGCACCGGCACCGCTGTGGGCAATGCTAAAGTCGGTGGGTTCCTGCTCCCATTCATAAGGGTGTGATTCGATGCTGTCAATATGGGCTAACGGTGGGCATTCGCGGGCAAGGTCGTCAAGGAACAAGACAATCTGTGGAGACATCACCAGATGAATCAACACCCCTGGGCTGTCATTGCTGACATTGCCGCACAGTTGATATCGATGCGCCAGTTGCCACACGTAAGGGCGAAACCCTACCCCCTGAACTTTGCCTTTAACGCGGATGCGAATACCGTTGCTCATAGTCGGAGCTAAACTCCATAGGCTTAATAAATTACAGAGTAACCACTACAGCACTGAAATTTGCTGTAAAACGTATTTCTGTGTGCACCGAGAGGGTTTCGTGCGCGAAAAGCAAAGCCGTTTTCTGCTACCTGCGTATCACGCGCCCGGCGCGGCGCTGGCTTTCGCGGCATTCATGCCGCTCACCCGGCGGCCCCGCACACTTCAGCGGGATCCTTTACGCGAAGCAAAACCCAAAAAACAAAAGGGTCCGCGTTGTTGTGTTAGCAGATGCGCGGCATGGGCTCGTTATGCGGCAGGTCCAGCAGTCGTGACGTGCCGAATATGCCGCGCAGGCGCACCTGAGTGGATGCCGTCGCTTCGCCAATGCTGACAGCCTCTTTGCCCAGCTGATGTACATGCAGTGCATCAAGCACCGCCTGTTCCGCCTGCGGGGCCACAGCCAACACCAGCTTACCTTCATTGGCAAAGTTTAGCGCTTCCAACCCCAGAATTTCGCAGATACCGCGCACCGCCGATTTCAGAGGCAGTGCCGCCTCGTCAATCACCATGCCGCAGCCGCTGGCTTGCGCATATTCGTGCAGGATGGCCGTCACACCACCGCGCGCAGCGCACGCACACCGTCAATCGTGCGCAAAGGTGCAATCATCGGCGTCAGAGCAGCACAGTCGCTGCTGAGTTCGGCTTCCAAGCCCAATTTTTCGCGCAGATTAAGGATGGTCGCACCGTGATCGCCCAAGTTCCCGGTGACGATGATTTTATCGCCGGCACGGATCTGCGATGCACCCCAGTTGATCTCAGCAGGAATAACACCGATCCCCGCCGTGTTGATAAACAGTTTGTCGGCGGCACCGCGCGGCACCACCTTGGTATCCCCGGTCACAATCTGCACACCCGCCTGCTGCGCGGTGTGCGCCATAGACGTCACAATACGCACCAGATCCTCGCCGGAAAACCCTTCTTCAATGATAAAGCCGCAAGAAAGATAAAGCGGTTGCGCACCACTGACCGCCAGATCGTTGACCGTGCCGCACACGGCCAGCTTGCCAATATCGCCTCCGGGGAAAAAAATCGGATCAATGACATAGCTGTCGGTAGTAAACGCCAGACGATCGCCCTGCTGCGTTAGCGGGGCCAGTGGCATACGCGCTTGATCTTCCCGTTGTCCGAGCAGCGGGTTATCAAATGCGGTTAAAAACAATGAGGCAATCAGTTGTTGCATGGCTTGACCGCCGCTGCCGTGCGCCAGCGTTATCTCTTTCGGCGGTTTGCAAATATTCACTTAAACGTCATTCCCGACGGGACTTTCTTCCCGGCGATATTGATAATAGGCAGCACAGGCCCCCTTCTGACGATACCATCAGTGCGCCAATGGCGTTCTCTGGTGAGCAACACGAGGCAAACAGCGGACAATCCGCCGGTTTGCAGCGGCCGGTCAGTACGTCACCACAGCGTGACAGCGGTTCATCGGCCACCCGCTGTTGACGGGTTGAAAGCGACGTTCGGCATCATAGTCATGATAGGCAGCGCGCAATTGCATGCCGGAATCGGCAATCTCACCCAGTCCGCGCCATTCGCTGCTGGCCTTGATTTCAAACACCTCATCGATCGCTTTTTGCGCCAGTCCGTTACCGCTATCCGGCACAATGCGGCGGTACTGATTCTCTACCTGGCAGCGTGCTTGACGCAGTTGGGTCAACAGCATCAGCAACGCTTGCAGTATATCGAACAGCTCAAACCCGGTGATGACAAACGACTTATGAAACTCATCGCACAGCGGTTCATAAGACGAGGCGCCGATCACCATGCTGACGTGGCCCGGTGGCAGAAAGCCGTCGATACGGATATCCGGCTGCTCCAGCAAGCTGCGCAAGGTGGGGATAATGGTAATGTGTTGACAAAAAGTGAGAAATTGTGAATGCCGCGCCGTTTGGCCTGCTGTAGTGTCAGCGCCGTGCTGGGCATGGTGGTTTCAAACCCCAGCCCGAAAAACACCACCTGGCGCTCTGGGTGTTTCTCCGCCAGCGCCAGCGCATCCAGCGGCGAGTAAACAATACGCACATCTGCGCCGTGACGGCGAGCATCCAGCAAGGAGCCGTTGCGTCCCAGCACGCGCATCGCATCGCCGAAGGTGCAGAAGATCACTTCCGAGTGCGAGGCGATTTCGATACAGGCATCAATGCGTCCCATCGGCAGCACACACACCGGGCAACCGGGGCCATGTACAAATTCGATCTCCGGCGGCAATAGCCGATCCAACCCAAACTTGAAGATGGCGTGGGTGTGCCCGCCGCACACTTCCATCAGTTGCAGCGGATGTTCACGCCAGTGCGGCATCGCCGCCACCTGCTTTTCAATTTCCCTCAGCAGCGTTTTGGCTAATTCAGGATCGCGAAATTCATCAACGTACTGCATAACCGTCCCCGTGCTGGCGCATTTCGTCCAGCTCCAGTCCAACCGCCTGCATGGATTGCAATGCGTCCAGCGTATCCTGAGCCTCCTGCTCATCCAGCAGGCTCATGGCAAACCCGACATGCACCAATACCCACTGGCAGATCAATTCTGCCGGTTCACCTTCGCTCACCAGCGCGATATTCACCGCACGCTGCACACCGCACACATCCACCAGCGCCGGTTGGTGAATATTTTCACCGACCGATACCACTTTACCCGGAATGCCTAAGCACATTGTTGTGCCTCCAGCCAGGCGAACCATTCATCCATCCCCTCGCCACTGCGGGCAGAGAGGGCAATCACTTTAATATCCGGGTTCACGCGGCGCGCATAGGCGATACAGGCATCCAAATCGAAATCCAGATACGGCAGCAGATCGATCTTGTTGATGATCATTGACGCGGCAGCAGAAAATATATTCATATATTTCAGTTACTTACCTTCACCTTTCGTCACAGAGAGCACCGCCACTTTATGGCGTTCGCCGAGATCGAACCCGGCCGGGTACACCAGATTGCCGACGTTTTCGATAAACAGAATGCTGTTATCCGCCAGTTGCAGACGATGCGCGGCATCATGCACCATTTGCGCATCCAGATGGCAGCCTTTCCCGGTATTCACCTGAATGGCACTCACCCCTGTTGCACGAATACGTTCAGCATCGTTGGTCGTCTGTTGGTCACCTTCGATGACAGCGCAAGGCACATGGCTTCTGATACGATCAAGAGTGTGCGTCAACAGGGTGGTTTTGCCGGAACCGGGGCTGGAAACCAGATTGAGCGCCAGGATGTTTTGTGCAGAAAAATGTTCGCGGTTATGTTCAGCCAGCGCATTGTTTTTGCTCAGCACATCCATTTCAATCTGCAACAGACGCTGTTGTGCCATGCCCGGTGCATGCGTTCCCGCTTCCCCCTGCCCATAGTGCAGATCTGAACCGTTCACTTGTGGCTGAAAAGCGACCTGTTGATGCGAATCATGGTGATGATCGTGATGGTGGTCGTCATGATCATGATGGTGTGCATGCGCGTGTCCATGTTCTACGCTGCGCTTTGACACCACTTTACTTTCGCCGTGATAGTGGTGATGATGAGTCACCACATAGCGTGGCGAGCCAGCCTCTTCCGACATGGCGTCATCAGCGTGATGGTGCGGGTGATGATGAGCATGGGCATGTTGGTGCGTATGCGCTGATCGTGCCCGTGGTGATGCCCATGATGATGCGCGTGGGTATGTTCATGAGCATGATGGTCGTGCTCATCACCTTCAATTCTGCGTTCCCCTTCGCCGCAGCCACATGTGGTACACATAGGAACTGACTCCTTACGGTATTGAACCACGTTACTCTACTGCTAACTGTTTCAATTGCAGGCTATCGCTTTCATCAATTAGCAGGTTATAGCTGCCACACTGCGGGCAACCCGCACCGTGGCGCGAAATGTCAACCACCGCGCTGCACTCCCAGCACCAGGCCCGGGCCGCGCGCACGGCAACGTGTAACTCGCATCCTTCCGCCAGCGTTTGTCGGCAAATGGATTCAAAGCAAAAGCGTAATGCGCTTTCCTCAATGCAGGACAGCGCACCGATTTTCAACCATACGCCAGTGACTTTATGTGCGCCGTGTTGCTCAATCAACTCTAGCGTGCTGTAGCATAGGGATATTTCATGCATGCTACGCGTTCCCTCTCAGGAACAGCGCACGACGGCTGAGATTACGCGGCGCATTGGCATCCACCACCGGGAGCGACAGCGCCATGCGCGCACTCTGTTCCGCCAGCGTTAACGCCTGCTGCGCCGACATATGGGGAGCGATAGGCGACATCAGTGAACAGGAAAGATATTGGTGGTTTTGACCGCTCACGTCGGCAATTTCGCTCACCATAAACGTGACATTGCCACACGGTAATTGCAGCGCCAGACGCTCACCGGCCGTGCGCCGTGACCACACCTGATCCGGACCGGGCAACACCAGCAGACTCAGCGTCCAGGGCGTTAACAAGCAACCGACCCACTGCTGTTCAAACAGGGTGAAACCGCATGTTTTTACCGGAATGGCGGCACGATAAAACGGTAGGGTTTGCATATCACTGTGAGCGACGCGCGTAAACGCCGCTTCCAGCGGTTTGTGCGGATCGGCCACCGGCGTACGGCCCAGGAATCCCTTCAAAGTTACGCGGCCCGGAAGTCCAGGTTGAAGGCACCACCGCCTGATAGTTGGTGATCTTGCCGTTCTTGAACACAATCCAGTGCGACAACATACCACGCGGCATTTCGCCAAACCCGACGCCACGGTACTCTTTGTCCGGGGTAAACTCCGGCTTGATAAAGGTCTGATGGTCACCTTTACCAATATTGGTCACCAATGCCTGCCACTGCTGCGCCAAAGTATCTTTCAGCACGCAGCAATGCACGGTGCGACCAATCACACGGCCTAACGTAGAGTGCAGCTGCTTCTCTTCCAGCGTTTTACCGGTCAGCGCTTTATACAGGCCAGCTACCTGCGCGAAATGGGTTTCAGTATCTTTATGTTTGGCCACCAAGCCGCACAGCAACCAGGCCAGTGGCCCGACTTCGACGGTTTTACCGTAGAAGGTCGGCGCTTTCACCCAGGTATATTTGCCGTCATCCTGCCAGCCAGTGTAGTTGGGGCCTGTCAGCCCTTCCCTCGGTGCCAGTGGCTCATCATCTTTATACCAAGCATGCTTACCACTTTCTTTGATGCCGTCTATCAAAAACGCATCGTTGTGGCTGGTGATCGGACGATATTTGCTGAAATCACCGTTTTCCAGATAACCGCCGGTCAGCAGGAAGCTGCCGCCTTTGTTGTCGGTGGGTAATTCAGGCACGCTCAGGTAGTGATCGGCCCCTTTACCCAGCGTCAGCCACTCAGGGTAGTGCGCAGCGATAACCGCGCAATCCACTTTGTAAACCTGCTCGATAAAATCGCCCAGACGATCGATGAACGATTTCACGTACATCAGGCGTTCCATGGTCAGCACCGCAGGGGCATCCAGGTTGATCGGGTTTGCCACACCGCCGACCGCCAGGTTCTGGATGTGTGGCGTTTTGCCGCCCAGAATGGCAACGATGCGGTTCGCATCACGCTGGCATTCCAACGCTTGCAGGTAGTGAGTAACGGCAATCAGGTTCGCTTCCGGCGGCAGCGCCATGGCCGAGTGTCCCCAATAGCCGTTGGTAAAGATCCCCTGTTGACCGCTGGCCACCAGATCTTTGATCTTCTGCTGCACTTTGGTGAACTCTGCCGCGCTGTTCAACGACCAGGTAGATGCGCCTTTCAGCAGGGCTTCCGCCTTGTTCGGATCCGCATTCAACGCCGTCGTCACATCGACCCAATCAAGCGCCGACAGCTGGTAGAAGTGGACAATATGGTCATGAATGCTGTGTGCGGCCAGAATCAGGTTGCGGATGTACTGTGCATTGACCGGTACGTTCAACGCGAGCGCGTTTTCCACCGCGCGCACTGAAGCGATAGCGTGCACGGTGGTGCACACTCCACAGATTCGCTGCACAATCATCCACGCATCGCGCGGATCCTGACCTTTAACGATTTCTTCCATTCCCCGCCACATGGTCCCGGAAGACCAGGCTTTAGTGACTTTCCCTTGCTCAATTTCGCAATCAATGCGCAGGTGCCCTTCGATACGGGTAATAGGATCAATGGTGATGCGTTGGCTCATGCTTTACCTCGGCCTGATAATTCTTATGAACGCTTCCCAGTGCGGGAAGAACCGGCAACAACCGGATTAACAAGATGTATGCGCACACTTCAATGGCGACAAATCCCATGGAGATCAGCATTTCTTGTGCCTCAGGGAAGTAGTGGTAGCCACCGCCGGGATTGAACGCCAGCAGTGAGTAGCTCAAACGCCACAGTGCCGCCCCGAAACAGCATGCTGAGCCCGCCGACGAACAGCCAGCGCGAATCTTCACGCGCCCCGGCAACCGGAACAGCACCAGCGGGAACACCATCAGCGCCGCTTCACACCAGAACATGATGGAGAAGCGATCGCCGCTGAACAGATAGCCGGTTTTGTTGTGCCATAACAGTTTGCCAAAGCGCAGCACCAGGAACAACACCAGCAATACCTGTGTGACAACGCTCAACTTGGTAAACAGCGGGCGTTCATTGGGTCCGCGACCTTTCAGCCCGGCCTGCACCAACGATCCTTCAAACGTGACAATGGAGAAACCCATGATGAAGGCCGTCAGCAACGACAGCAGCGGTAGCAACTCATAGCTTTGCCACAGCGGATGCACCTTGTACCCGGCGGAAATCATCAGCGATCCCATGGAAGATTGGTGCATGGTGGGCAGCAATGCCCCGAGCGAGATGATAAAGAACATCACCTTGTTGAGGTGCTTCAGCGCCTTCTTCCATCCGAACCGTTCGAACACCACGGGCGCAAACTCCAACGCCATCACCCCGATGTAGATGGTCATACAGACGGCAGTTTCAAACAGTACCGAGTTGGTGTTGAAGAAACCGGGAATGTAGAAGTACGGCAGATTCCAGTAACGACCTACGTCGATGGTGATGGACAGCCCACCCAGCGAGTAGCCGAACAGGCTCGCCAACAGCGCCGGACGCACCAGGGGATGATATTCCCCACGGTTAAACACATAAACCGCCCAGGCCAGCGCCCAGTCGCCACAGGCAAACCCGGTACCGACCAGCAGGTCAAACGCGATCCACAGCCCCCACGGATAGCCCCCGTTCAGGGCCGCCACCGCACCGATACCAAAGATAAGCCGCCGCAGAATCAATACGCCGCAAATCACCGCAAGCGGTGCCAGCAGCATTACCGGCCAACTGACCAGACGCCCGCCCAGCAGGCTGGCTTTATGCGCCGTCATGATCGTTCTCCTGATCTTTCTTCTGATGATGCGGTTCGGCGTGATCTTCATCATCCGCCTTGCGTTCATCCCGAGTGTTAAGGTGCACCAACACGGAAAGCCCGGCTAACTCCGCCAGCGGCAACACCATTCCTTTATACAAGGTGTGCTGAACGTGCTCAGAGCGCGCGCCGGTAGACAGCTCATCCTGTTGCGGCAGATCCAGGTTTTGGTAGGGAACCCCAGCCATCACCAGTACCTGTGTGCCACCCGCCTCTTTTTCGCCGTAAATATGGCGATCGTAGGTCGGAATGGTGTGAAGGTAAGTATCTTTAGTCCCCAGCGTCTGGCGCGGATAGTGGTACTCATCGCCCGGTTTCATTGCCATACGGCGTTTGGCTTCATCAAGCAACTCTTCGCGGGTACCAAAGATCACCGCGCCGGTTGGGCACACTTCCACGCATCCCGGCATGCCGCCTTTATACAACCGCTCCAACCCTTTCTGGTTGCACAGTTCACACTTGTGCAGCTTGCCGAACGGATTTTCGTAGTCGTATTTGGGGATGTTGAACGGGCACGCCACCATGCAGTAACGACAACCGGTGCAAACACTGGCGTCATAATGCACGACGCCGGTTTTGGCATCTTTTTTCAGCGCGCTGACCGGGCAGACCGAGACACAGTTCGGATCGACACAATGCATACACTGCTTCTTGATGTAGGCATAACCGTTATCGACCTGGTCTTTGTTTTGACCTGTGCCGCTGCTCCATACCTGAATGATGCTGTTGGTGTAAGGGCTCAACTTGTCATTGTTGGACCAGGTAGGTGAACCACCAGCATAAATCTGGCTATCCGGTCGATAGGCCGATTCATTAACCTGCTGACACTCGGTCACGCATGCCTGACATCCTACGCACAGTGTAGAGTCGTAAAGCATGCCCAATGCACCAGGGATCGGCAGTCGATTGGTCGCCGCTGCCTTGGCGGCAAACGGCGTTCCCGCCATGACCGCACTGGCAGAGGCTAGCTTGAAAAAATTGTGTCTGTTCACGGCTTAGCCCTCCCGGGAATCGTTACCGGCGTCTTGCTGCCCCTGTTTTTGCTGAGCATTTTTCTGTTGACGCCCCAATTCCCTCACTGCCATCAAGCTGACGCCGCCGAGCAGGCCCACCGCCGTGGCAGAAACGTCACCCCCTTCGGGACGATCTACCGTCGGTTTCTGCGCACGCGGTGTAGGATTCTCCACATTCGCCAACTGGAAGATCCCTTTCTTAAAGCCGACACCCTCTTCGTTACAGCCATAGCACGGGTGACCGATCCCTACTGGCCAGATACCGCCACCGACGTCACAGAATTCAATGATCGAGCAGTTGCCGTAGGTTTCCGGTCCTTTACATCCCAGATGGTAGAGGCACCAACCTTGACGATGCCCGTCATCGCCAAACTCTTTGGCAAAGCGGCCCGCATCAAAGTGTGGACGACGTTCACAGTGTTCATGAATCAGGCGACCATAGGCAAAAGTGGGACGGCCTTTGGCATCAAATGCCGGCGCACGTTGATAGGTGATGATATGCGCCACGGTCGCTAAAAAGTTGTGCGGGTTCGGTGGGCAACCAGGGATATTGATAACGGTTTTGCCCGGCAGTACCGCTTCTAGACTGACTGCGCCGGTTGGGTTGCTGCCTGCTGCGGCGACACCACCCCAGGCAGAACAGGAACCGATGGCAATAATCGCCGCCGCATGTTCTGCTGCTTCACGGATATGATCGACGATGGGCTTGCCAGCCACCATGCAGTAGATGCCGCCATCCTTAATCGGAGTAGAACCATCCACCACCAGCACATATTTACCTTTGTACTGCTCAATAGCGCGGTGTTTGTTCTCTTCTGCCTGCTCACCAAAAGCGGCCGAAAGTACCTCGTGGTACTCCAGCGAAATGGTATTCAGGAGCAAGTTTTCAATCGTCGGGTGAGTCGCACGCAGCAGGGATTCGGTACAACTTGTACACTCCTGAGCGCCAATCCACAGCACCGGCGGACGTTGCACGGAGCCAATGGATTGCGCAATCTCTGCGGCAGCGGAATCCGCTAACCCCATCGATGCGGCAAGTGCTGCACATAACTTCATAAAATCACGGCGATTAACGCCATGATGGGAAAGCATTACATTTTCCCCAGTCATTTTTTATTATTCTCCTGTAACCAGAACGGAGCTTACCCAATGGATTTCGAAAGCAGGTACACGACTGCCTCGCGTACTCCCGAAAACTGATGTGGATAAGTCTGGCGGAGTAAGCAAGATAACCGACGCACCTGCAACTTCAACTGTGTGGAGTATAACACACAACATGTGTACGGGTATGGTAATGAGGACATTCATTTAACAGACTTGATCTTCATCAATCAGCGGAACATTAGCCTGCTTATTTCTGTTATAAGTGTGATTGTTTACGCATCATCCTTTTATTTTATTTATTCATACCGAATTTAAATGAGAAATAATCTCAATAACTAATTATCGCTATTTTTTGCATGCTACAAAACCGATGGTTAATTGATTAACCTTTAAAAGAAAAAATACAATTATTTGATTTAAAATAATAAAATATATTAATCATATCTTTTTCTAATTTATCTTATTTCTCTGATTTAAGCCGGTCAACATAGAATCTTTCAATGTTCTCTTTAAATAATTTAGTTAAATAAAAATCTTTAGCGCAAATTTTTTGAATTACATCACAACGCGAAATATATCGCTCATGTAAAGGAAAAGACAAAATGGCACCAATAGCCTACGGCTGGCTGACGAAAATAATAAATATCCGAAACTATAACTCTAAGGGAGTAGCGGAGTAACGATGCTCTTCTTAGCAAATCGTGATGGATGCAGCGATTGCAAGATCCTATGTATTGTGTAGCTGTGTATTATGGGGCTATCAGCGGGAAGCGAGCGAAGACGTTATACGGAACGCACGCTGCGCGCCAGTCGTTGCACACAGCGGGGTAACAGAGGCTATGGATTACTCAATACCCTGACTACGCAGGTACTCTTCATAACTGCCGGTAAAATCAACCACTTTGTTGGGCGTAATTTCCAGTACGCGCGTGGCCAATGAGCTAACGAACTCGCGGTCATGGGAAACGAACAGCAAGGTACCCTGATAGAGCTCTAACGCCATGTTAAGCGCTTCGATCGATTCCATATCCAGGTGGTTGGTGGGTTCATCCATCACCAGAATATTGGGGCGCTGCATCATCAGCTTGCCAAACAGCATACGGCCTTTTTCGCCCCCAGAGAGCACTTTCACTTTCTTCTTGATATCGTCCTGACCAAACAGCAAGCGACCCAGTACGCTGCGTACTGCCTGCTCATCATCCTTTTCCTGCTTCCACTGGCTCATCCAGTCAAACACGGTCAGATCGCCACCAAACTCGTATTCATGATCCTGCGCGTAGTAGGCGATGTTGACATTTTCAGACCATTTTACGGTGCCTTTATCCGCCGCCAACTCGCCCACCAGGGTTTTGAGCAACGTGGTTTTACCAATCCCGTTGGTCCCCAGGATGGCAACCTTCTCACCCACTTCGATCAGCAGATTGAGACCAGAGAACAGCGGGCCGTTATCAAAGCCTTTCGCCAGTGCCTCCACTTCCAACGCGTTGCGGAACAATTTCTTGTCCTGGTCGAAGCGAATAAAGGGGTTCTGCCGGCTGGAGACTTTCACTTCATCAAGCTGAATTTTTTCGATTTGACGTGCACGCGACGTTGCCTGACGTGATTTCGAGGCGTTGGCGCTAAAACGGCTGACGAAGGATTGCAGTTCGGCAATCTGCGCTTTTTTCTTGGCGTTATCTGACAACAGACGTTCGCGCGCCTGCGTGGCCGCCGTCATGTATTCATCGTAATTTCCGTGATAAACGCGCAGTTCACCGTAATCCAGATCCGCCATGTGGGTACACACCATATTCAGGAAGTGGCGATCGTGGGAAATGATGATCATGGTGCTGTTGCGTTCGTTCAACACATTTTCCAGCCAACGGATTGTGTCGATATCCAGGTTGTTGGTCGGTTCATCGAGCAGCAAAATATCAGGATTGGAAAACAACGCCTGCGCCAACAGTACGCGCAGTTTCCAGCCGGGAGCGACTTCACTCATCAAACCGTAATGCTGTTCCAGCGGGATACCCACGCCTAACAGCAGTTCCCCTGCGCGGGATTCTGCACTATAGCCGTCCATTTCGCCGTATTTGACTTCCAGATCGGCGACTTTATAGCCATCTTCCTCGCTCATTTCCGGTAACGCGTAAATGCGGTCACGCTCTTCTTTTACCGTCCAGAGTTCAGCATGTCCCATGATCACGGTATCCAGCACGCTGAAATTTTCAAACGCAAACTGGTCCTGACGCAGTTTCCCCAGACGCTCGTTGGGATCGAGGGCAACGTTGCCGCCACTCGGCACCAGATCGCCACCCAGGATCTTCATAAACGTGGATTTACCACAACCGTTAGCACCAATCAACCCGTAGCTGTTGCCGTTGCCAAACTTGACGGAGATATTTTCAAAAAGCGGCTTGCTGCCAAACTGCATCGTAATGTTGTTGGTACTTAACACGGCGTTGACTCAAATAAAAAGTGTGATTTAACGCCCATTATGCCACAGTTAGCGCCTCTGGTCGCCTGCCGTTTGCAAGCAGAAGAGCCCCCCGCACCGCACCGCGCTAGTACGTAGTTTCAGGAGCGAAATAGCAACGCCAGCTTACCGTCGGGGTTATTCAGCTTGTTCAATTTTTTATGATTAACCTCGCTCAGTTGCCCCAGTTGACTCAAGGTCGGCGAAGCAGAGTCGGGTAAGGTATGGGTTTGCGGTGATGCCAGTATCAGAAGCTGCGCCGCCTTTTGCAACAAAGCAAAGTATGCCTGCTGTGTTGCCGTATCCGCAGGCGTAATCGCCATCTGACTTTTCAGCCAGGCGCCTAGATAAAACTCTAAAAACGGGGGAGACGGTTCCGGCCGTTCATAGGCAATACCCCGTAGGAAATAGAGCACCGAGCGATAAGGATCGTCCTGCATGGCGTCGATACCCACTTGAGAGGGCAATTCCCGCGGTGCAATCTTGCCCGCAGGCCCCTCCAGCCACACCAGATGTGCTGTTGCATGTAATCCCAGAACACCGCCATTGAGGGCAAATTGCGCAAATCATCGGTAATGCGCAATGACAGCATGATATCGCTGTCCGGCGTGCTGGCGTGTAATGCGCTCACTGAGTGATGGCCGTCCGTCAGGTAAACCTGTCCATCCGGGGCAATCACCGCCGATTTTACCGCATCAGGGTGTGTCCCGGCCGGTTTCGCGCAGCGGAAACTCGTGGCTGTGGCAAGGGTCGACGAGTCCGAGAAATCAGCCACCTTTCCAGCCCCTTCTCCCTTACAGAAATCATCAAACAGCGCGCGCGGTTTTTGTCGGTAATTGGCGAGATCGTAGGCAACTTCTGCCTTGCCTATCGCGGGTTGGGTAGGGTGAATGGCTTACGCGTTCACGGTAATCAGCGTTGCGTTGGCAAATGCTGCTCCGCTCCAGGTTGCCATAAACATCACAATACCGGTGACGATCCAAGTAGCACGCCCGTGCGCTGGGCGCGTGCATTGTAAATGCCTTTGCTTCATAAAACCTCGCGATGGAAGACGTTGACCCAACAGATCAGCACAGTAGAATCATATACTATCGGATGGCAAGACTTTCACAGCATCCTCCCGATGCACAACACACAAAACAACAGCAGGGAGCTTCCATGTTACACACACTACACAGGCTACATCGCCCGCCACATCTCACGTTGTCATTGCAAGAAGAGCACGATGCTCCCGCGTTGTTTTCTCTGATACAACAGGAAAAGGCGCGTCTGCGTCACACCCTGGCCTGGCCAGATAGCGTGCGACACATCGAGGATACCCTGACAACTATCAGGGAGAATCGCGCGGATTTTTTTGCCGGACGCTCAGCGGTCTATCTCATCCACTGGCAGGGAGAAATGGCCGGTGTGGCATCCTTTAACAACCTGAAAGCCACCCAGGGATAGATTAACTATTGGATGGCTGAACGCTTTCAAGGGCAAGGCATCGCTTCACAGGCGATCCAGTTATTAATCGATTCATTCACTGATGCCGCCATACTGGACACCTTCATCATCAAGGCCGTTACCGTGAATCAGCGCAGCAATGCGCTGGCTCAACGCTTGGGTTTTGTGTTTGTCGAGCGCCTACTCGCCGCAGAAAACATTGGGGATAACGTTTACGATCAAAACCGTTATTGCTTGCAGCGCGCGGCGTCACGATAAGTCGACGCACGGTGGCGAATGTCGCCTTGGCAAAAAACAGTGACATTCGTCACAAAAATGTTGAAACACCATTCTCTTTGGGCTACTTTTTAAAACGTGATGAACATCACGCTTATTAACGAACCCAAGGAGACTGATTATGAAAATGTTCCGCGATATCAGTAAATTCTTTAAAAAAATGGGGAATGTCTATGTCAGCTACTGCGAACGTATCGGCTCAATCATCAGCCCGTTCTGATAACAGCCACTTTCCTCGCTAAGGCCGCTTTTTTTCATCAAGCGGCCTTCGTTTTTTCTCTGCTCGCACCTCACCCTCTTCTAAGAACCGATTATAACAGCGGCGATTATTTGATTGCGATCTCACTGCGGTTATCTCGTTCCCCCTGCTGCACGTTCATTACCTATCCTTAAACCTGTTCACTCTGGGTATTCACACAAGAACGCGCAATGAGCAAAGTACAACAACAAGATATTGAGCGATTAATCACGCAGCTGGGCGGAGCTGATAATATCGTCACGCTCACTCACTGTATTACCCGCCTGCGTTTCGTGTTGCAAGACCCTGCCCTAGCCGATGCCAAAGGTATTGAAACGCTACCGATGGTCAAAGGCTGTTTCATCACCGCCGGGCAGTTTCAGGTGGTGATCGGCACTTAGGTGGGCGATTATTTTCAGGCAATTAGCGCGCACACGGGCAAAGTCAAAGCCGACAAAGAGAGTGTGCGTCAGTCAGCACGCAATAACATGACGGTTCTGGAACGCGGAATTTCTCACTTTGCTGAGATTTTCTTCCCGCTACTGCATGCACTCATCAGCGGCGGGCTGATTCTGGGTTTGCGTAACGTGATTGGCGATATTCCGTTTTCGGACGGGCAAACCCTGATCCAACGCCACCCTACCTGGCAATCACTGTATGATTTCCTCTGGCTGTTGGGTGAAGCTATCTTCTTCTACCTTCCGGTCGCTGTTTGCTGGTCAGCTGTGCGGAAAATGGTCGGGACACCAGTATTGGGCATCATCCTTGGCATTACCCTCGTGTCACCACAATTGATGAACGCCTATCAGATAGGCCAGCAAATCCCAGACGTCTGGGACTTTGGCTGGTTTGCCATCGAAAAGGTTGGCTATCAAGCACAAGTTATTCCGTCGCTGCTGGCTGGCATTACTCTGGCGATGATCGAGACGCGGTTAAAGCAATGGGTGCCTGACTCACTCTATCTGGTCGTCGTTCCTGTCACCGCCCTGCTGGCCTCCGTTGCACTGGCGCATGCGGTGATTGGTCCGTTTGGCCGCTTGATCGGTGACGGCGTCGCCTGGGTGGTGAAAGGACTGATGACTGGCAGTTTCGCACCGATAGGGGCCGCACTGTTTGGATTTCTCTATGCACCTCTTGTGATTACCGGCGTGCACCAAACAACACTCGCTATTGATATGCAAATGATTCATAGCATGGGAGGGACTCCGGTATGGCCTCTGATTGCATTATCGAATATTGCCCAGGGTTCCGCGGTGATTGGCATCATTCTAATCAGCCGCCGACACAACGAACGCGAAGTTTCCGTGCCAGCAGCACTGTCTGCCATGCTGGGCGTTACTGAACCGGCCATGTACGGCATCAATCTGAAATACGGCTTCCCGATGCTGTGCGCCATGACGGGTTCAGCTCTGGCCGGATTGATATGTGGGCTTGTCGGCGTCACCGCCAACGGTATTGGCGTTGGCGGTTTACCGGGTATTTTATCCATCAAGCCCACTTTTTGGGCCATCTATTTGGCGGCAATGGTGATTGCCATCGTGATACCGGCGCTGTTAACCATGGTGGTCTATCGCCGTAAGCTGCGCAACGCGACCTTACCTTTCCAGTAAATGAGGCGTTCAACACGCCGCAGGCATCAGGCTTATCGCTTGGTGCCTGACAAATCTAATAATTCGCTCGTAATCCGCGTTCACTGGCGATTACTGACGCATCGTTGCCTATCCTTGATCCATCACTTCACCCCATCCAAAGAAAAGGGTAAAGAAATGAGCAAGGTACAGCCACAAACGATCGAAGACTTAATTAAGCAACTTGGGGGGAGACAGAATATTGCTACGCTGACGCACTGTATCACTCGATTACGCCTGGTATTAAAACACCCCGAACAGGCCAACATCGACAACATCAAAGCGCTTTCCATGGTCAAAGGGTGTTTTACCCATGGCGACCAATGCCAAATCGTCATCGGTACTGACGTTGAAGCCTATTACCAGGCATTACAGGCCGCCATCGGTAAAGCCCCTGAAAATCAGGAGGCTGCCCTGCACACCATGCGTCATAAGATGTCACTGTGGGACCGGGCTATTTCACATTTCGCAGAGATCTTCTACCCGCTGTTGCCGGCCTTGATTAGCGGTGGTCTGATCCTCGGCGTCCGCAACGTTATCGGAGACATTCCACTGGTTGATGGTCAGTCGCTGATCGAACGCAGCCCAATGTGCCACACGATCTATGATTTTCTCTGGCTGCTGGGTGAGGCCATTTTCTACTATCTGCCCGTAGCAATCTGCTGGTCAGCGGTGAAAAAAATGGGTGGTACACCGGTGCTGGGCATCATTCTCGGCATCACGCTCGTTTCCCCCAGTTGATGAATGCCTATTCTATCGGTCAGCAAATACCTGCGGTGTGGGACTTTGGCATATTCACGGTACAGCGTATCGGCTATCAGGCACAGGTTATCCCTTCTCTACTGGCGGGTATTGCGCTGGCAATGATTGAGCTACGTCTTAAAAAATGGATACCGGATTCGCTGCATCTGGTGAGTGTCCCAGTGCTGTCGATTCTACTGGCGGTATTTCTGGCGCACACGGTTATCGGCCCGGTTGGACGCATCATTGGAGATGGCATCGCCTGGGCGATCGCGAGCGTGATGACAGGCAGTTTTGCCCCAGCCGGTGCCGCACTGTTTGGTTTTTTCTATTCGCTACTGGTGATTACCGGCGTACACCAAACCACATTGGCTATCGATTTGCAAATGATCCAAAGTATGGGACACACCCCGGTTTGGCCACTGATTGCACTGTCAAACATCGCCCAAGGCTCCGCGGTGATTGGCATTATGCTGATCAGTCGCAAGATGAATGAACGTGAGACCTCTGTGCCAGCGGCGATTTCCGTCATGTTGGGCGTGGCAGAGCCCGCCATGTACGGTATCAACCTCAAATACGGCTTTCCCATGCTGTGTGCCATGATTGGCTCCGCGCTGGCGGCACTCTTGTGCGGCATGAGCGGCGTGATGGCCAACGGCATTGGCGTCGGTGGCTTACCAGGCATTCTGTCCATCAAACCCTCATTTTGGAGCGTCTATCTGGTCGCCACCGCGATCGCCGTCGTGATACCCGTGATACTGACCACCACGGTGTACCGGCGGAAACAACGGCTGGGCGCATTGCCCAATGGGTAATTGCGTCCTATAACTAGCTTACAGGTAAAGCGTAAACAGGTAATGGTATGACAGCACCGCTTCCTTGGTGGCGCACTGGCGTCATCTATCAAATCTACCCCAAAAGTTTTCAGGACAGCACCGGTTCTGGTACCGGAGACCTGCAAGGCATTATTTCGCGCCTGGAGTATCTGCAACAGTTAGGCGTCGATGCGCTGTGGCTTACGCCAGTGTATCCCTCACCGCAGGTGGATAATGGTTACGACGTTGCGGACTACTGCGACATCGATCCTGCCTATGGCACGATGCACGATATTGAAACGCTGATCGCGCAAGCACACGCGCGCGGCATGTGTATCATTATGGATATGGTGTTTAACCATACGTCTACGCAGCATCCCTGTTTTGTGCAGGCCCAAAAGCCTGACAGCGACTACCGCGCCTTTTACTGTTGGCGCGTGGGAACAGAAACCACACCGCCTAACAACTGGCGTTCAAAATTCGGCGGCAGCGCCTGGCAGTGGCATGCCCCCAGCCAGCAACATTACCTGCATCTGTTCGCGCCACAACAAGCCGATTTGAACTGGGAGCACGCACCGGTGCGCGAGGCGTTGCAAGTGGTCTGTCACATTTGGGCAGACAAGGGGGTGGATGGCCTGCGTTTGGATGTGATCAATCTGGTGTCGAAACAACAGGATTTCCCTTCGGATAGCGAAGGAGACGGCCGACGCTATTACACCGATGGGCCGCGCATGGTGGAGTTTCTTCACGAATTCAACCGCACCGTATTTTCACCGCGCGGACTCATGACCGTCGGTGAAATGTCTTCGACCATGTTAGAGAACTGCCAGCATTATGCCCCACTGGCGGGTAATGCATTGTCAATGACGTTTAACTTCCATCATCTGAAAGTGGATTATCCGGACGGAGAGAAGTGGACGCTGGCAGCCCCGGATTTCGTTGCGTTGAAAGCGTTGTTCAATACCTGGCAACTCGGTATGCATAATAAAGCCTGGAGTGCGCTGTTCTGGTGTAATCACGATCAGCCACGCATCGTTTCTCGCTTTGGCGATGAGGGCTGCTATCGCACACCGTCAGCCAAAATGTTGGCAATGGTGCTGCACGGCATGCAGGGCACCCCCTATATTTATCAAGTGGAAGAGATCGGAATGACCAACCCCGGCTATGACACCCTTGAGCACTATCGCGATATAGAAAGCCTGAATGTATACGCGGAACATATCGCCAAAGGTGAAACTCCAGCTCAGGTGTTGCGTATTCTTGCCCACAAATCACGCGATAATGGGCGCAGCCCGATGCAGTGGTCAGCTGCGCCGTCAGCGGGCTTTACGTCAGGTACGCCCTGGATATCCCCCGGAACAGGTTACGCGGAGATCAACGTTTCGCAGGCACTTGCCGATCCCAATCCCGAACCCAGGGCAGTAATACACTTATCCGTTAGTGATATTATTTACAGGTAAGAGTAACGTTAATGACGGCAACACAGTAGCAGATATGGTAGCCAGGAAGAAACAAAATCACCCACAGAAAAAACAAATGAGAATCTTCGCTTATCAAAAAGATATTTAGCTTCGATAAAAAAGTGACGGATTTATTCCGTTGAACACCTGCAATATAATAACAGCAAGATAATATTTTCCTGAATATAGTCAGCGTATCGATAAAGGTGAAAAAACAGCACGGCAATAATCACATTATTACCGTACCCATTGAAAAATCACGTTAACGGCGTGCCAACAGCAGGCCAAGCACTAACCCTAACGATGCGCCTACGCCGACACCGTGCCACGGTTTTTTATGCACATAGCCGTCCGCACGATTCGCAACTTGTTTTGCTTTAGCATAATAACTGTCGGAAATACCCAATCTCTCTTTAACTTCCAATAGGGCATTCTCCGCATTTTTCTTTAACGTTATATAGGCTTCATCTGCACTATCGCCAGAATAACGTAATATATCGTCCAACGTATCTGCTAATAATTTAGCGTCGTCTTCAATACGAATATCTTCAGCGGGTTGCTTTTTCTCAGCCATTATCTACTCCATGTTATTTCACACAACGGTAGATTAACTATAGTCAAGTTCTCAGAACCTTAGGGCCTTGATGACCACAGACCATTCTGAAAATAGAAATAAGGGTAAACATCAGACCGACATAACACCCTGACGCGCAAAAAAAGCCGCCGCAACCAGTAATGGCTGCAGCGGCTTTATAGCGCAACATTAGTGCATTACATCAGCGGCTGCGCCATCTGCACCAGTGAAATCAGCGGTTGTGGATACAGGCCCAGTAACAGCACCGCAATGGCGGAAATCAGCACTACCACGCCGCCAGCGGTCAGCGCCCAGTTATTGGGCGTATCACGCTGACGTTCTTGCGGTGCGGTTAGATAAAGACTGACCATGACACGCAGGTAGTAGTAGAGACCGATAGCGCTCCCCACCACTACCGCACCCGTCAGCCACCACAGCTTGGCATCAACGCCCACGGCCAACACATAGAATTTGCCGAAGAAGCCCAGCGTCATCGGGATACCAGCCAGAGAGAGTATCATCACCGTCATGACCGCAGACAGAATCGGTTTGTGCCAAAACAGTCCGCGATAAGAGAACAGGGAATCCGCGTCCGGTCCACGGTACGGGCTGGACATCAGGCTGACAACCCCGAAGGCGCCCAGGCTGCTGAACAGGTAACCCGCCAGATAGACACCCACGGTTTCTAATGCCAACTGGTGAGTTTGCACGGCAATCAGCGCCACCAGCAGGTAACCGAGGTGAGCGATGGAAGAGTAACCGAGCAGACGTTTAATGTTGCTTTGCGCAACCGCCATCAGGTTACCAAACAGGATGGAGGCAAACGCGATCACACCCAGTGCAGTTCTAACCGAGTCACTGTCAACCATCGGTGCATAAAGGAAAAGACGCATGACTGCACCAAAAATGGCGATCTTGCTGGCGGTCGCCAGGAAGGTCGACACCGGCGCCGGGGCACCTTGATACACGTCCGGCGTCCAGAGGTGGAACGGCACCAACGAGAGCTTGAACCCCAAACCGACAATCATCATACCGAGGCCGGCCAACAGCAGCGGCTCATGCAGCGTGCGATCCGCCATACGCGCGCCCAAGCTGGCAAAGCTCAGGCTGCCAGAATCGGCATACACCAGCCCCATGCCAAACAGCAGGAAGGACGAGGCGGCAGCAGATAGCAGCATGTATTTGATGCCCGCTTCCAGCGAGCGACGCTGGCGAAACGCATAGCTCACCAGACCGAATAGCGGCAGTGAAATAAGTTCAATGCCGATGAACAGCGACGCCAAATGGTTAGCACTTGCCAGCAGAACCCCGCCCAGTGCAGCAATCGCCACCAGCAGATAAAACTCGTCACGGTTATCCGGATAGCCTTCCAGCCACGGGTAAGCGAACGTGCAGGTTGCCAGGCTGGCAAGCAGCACCAACGCGGTGTAGAACATCGAGAAACCGTCTACCCGCAGCAGCGGCGTCACGTCCATCGGACCGGCGTTACCCACCAGAATCAGCGAGAACAAAGCAATGTTAAGACCGATCACCGTGACAGTGGCATTGAAGAAATGGTTGCGTCGCCACGCAATGCACAGCATCACAACCACGGCGGTCAAACCGACGATTAACAGCGGCAGAAGCGCGACCAGGTGTTGAAGAGTTATTGTCATGGCGAATTACGGCCTTGTCGTTGAAAGTGTTGAATCAGTCACTGATGACATAAACCAATGCTGGATATTAGCTATTGCCGCATCAGACGTATTCAGGATGGTCTGCGGGAACAACCCGAGCAGCACCAGCAATACCACCAGCAACATCACCATCGACAATTCACGGGTGGACAGCCCCGGCAGTTTTTCCTCGGATTTTTGCGTGCCGTAGTAAGCGCGTTGCATCATCACCAGCGAGTAGACGGAGGCGAACACCAAACCAAACGTCGAAATTACGGTGATCACCGGCACCACAGTATAGCTACCGAACAGAATCATAAACTCGCCGACGAAGTTGCCGGTGCCTGGCATCCCCAGCGTCGCCACCGCAAAGAACAGCGACAGTGCGGGCAAGAAACGAATGCGAGCCCACAGGCCGCCCATCTGGCGCAGATCGCGCGTATGCAGACGTTCGTAAAGCTGGCCGCACAGAATAAACAGACCGGCCGCAGAAAGCCCGTGCGCAATCATCTGAATGACCGCCCCCTGATACGCCAGGTGGCTACCGGAGTAGATGGCAATCATCAGAAAGCCCATATGTGACACCGAGGTGTAGGCAATCAGGCGCTTGATATCGGTCTGTATAAACGCCATCCAGGCGCCGTAGAAGATACCGATAACGCCCAGCCACATCGCGATAGGCGCAAATTCATGGGAAGCATTGGGGAACAGCGGCAGGCTGAAACGCAGCAGACCGTAGGCCGCCGTTTTCAGCAAGATACCCGCCAGGTCGACAGAACCCGCCGTCGGAGCCTGACTGTGCGCATCCGGCAACCAGCCGTGCAGCGGCACCACGGGCATTTTCACCGCAAAGGCGATAAAGAAGCCCAGCATCAGCATGTATTCCACGCCGCGCGACATTGGGGTGTGCAGCAGATCGGTGTAGTTAAAGGTCCACACCCCGGTGGCATCGTGATGCACAAACACCAGCGCCAGAATGGCAATAAGCATGATCAGGCAGCTGGCCTGGGTGTAGATAAAGAACTTGGTGGCCGCGGTAATACGCGTTTTCCCATCGGAACCTTTGTGTCCCCACAGTGCAATGAGGAAATACATCGGCACCAGCATCATCTCCCAAAAGAAGAAGAACAGGAACATGTCAATCGCCAGGAACACGCCAATCACGCCGCCCAGGATCCACAACAGGTTCAGGTGGAAGAAGCCCTGATAACGCTGGATTTCATTCCACGAACACAGGATTGCCAACACCCCCAGCAGACCGGTCAGCACCACCATCAGCAGCGACAACCCATCCAGCGCCAGGTAAATACCGATACCGAAGCGCGGGATCCACGACACGTTGTATTCAGACTGCCACAGCGGTACATCAGCCTGCGCCGTTAAAGAGTACCCACCCTGCGACCAAAGCAGCAGCGATAGCACCAGCGTTAACCCCATCGATATCAGTGCGATCCAGCGCGGCACGCGGGTGCCGAAGCGCTCAAGCTGCCAGCACAGCAGGCCGCCGATAAAGGGGATAAGTATTAGCCAAGGTAGTAGCATGGCGTTTTGTGTCCCTAATTTTAAGAAATCTGAAAACTTGCTGTGGCGGAAGTCATTACTCTTAGCCTCCCGTCCCTGCGCATCATTACCGCGTGTCTTTCATCGCGTTTATCTCACGGCACTCTTTCATCTGATAATGAGTCATCAGATATCAGGCCATCAGATAAACTGTAACAATGCCAGCACCACAACCGCCCCTACGCCCATTGACGCAATATACCAGCGCAGTTGACCATTCTGACTGACGGCCAACCCTTTGTTGCCCCAACGCACCACCACGGCAGGCAAGCCCATCATCGCGTTCAACGGATCGCGCTGTAGCAGTTTGGCAATCGCCAGATACGGCTGTACGAAGACTTTGTCATACAGCCAGTCAAATCCCCAGGCGTGGAACCACCAAGTGGAGAAGAAGCGACCTGGTGCACTCTGTGCTACGCTGGTCACGAACTGGCGTTTACCCAGCCACAGCACGGCAGCCAGCAGAATACCGGCAATCGCCATAACGCCAGACGCGATTTCCAGCGTCAAGGTACGGTCATGGCCGAGTTCTGTGGTCTGCGGCAACACGCCGTGCAACGGCGGCACAATCAGCGCACCGACGAAAGTGGAGAGCACCATCAGCACCAGCAACGGAATGTGGTGAGACAGTCCTTTACCTGCGTGCGCTTTGGTCTTCGTTTCACCATGGAACACGATGAAAATCATGCGGAAGGTATAAAGCGACGTCATAAACGCTCCGGCCAGCCCAGCCATCATCAGATCCATATGACCGTTAGCCCAGGCGCCCGCCAGAATTTCATCTTTACTGAAGAAACCTGCTGTGACCAACGGCAGCGCTGCCAACGCCGAGCCGCCAATCAGGAAGCTGACATACACCAGCGGAATAGTTTTACGCAGCCCGCCCATCTTGAAGATGTTCTGTTCGTGATGGCAGGCGAGAATCACCGAGCCGGAGGCCAGGAACAGCAATGCTTTAAAGAAGGCATGCGTCATCAGGTGGAAAATCGCCGCGTCCCACGCCTGCACGCCCAACGCCAGGAACATGTAACCGATCTGGCTCATGGTGGAGTAGGCCAACACGCGTTTGATGTCGCTCTGTACCAGTGCGGCAAATCCCGCCAGCACCAGCGTCACAGCACCGACAACACCCACCAGATGCAGTACATCCGGCGCCATCAGGAACAAGCAGTGCGTACGGGCAATCAGATAAACCCCGGCCGTCACCATGGTCGCAGCGTGAATCAGCGCGGAGACTGGAGTCGGGCCTGCCATCGCATCCGCCAGCCAGGTTTGCAGCGGCAACTGGGCAGATTTACCCACAGCGCCACCCAGCAACATCAGCGTTGCCCAGGTAATCGCCGGAGAGCCTTCAGCCAATTTCTGCGGTGCCAACACCATCAGTTCGCGGAAATTGAGCGTGCCCAGCTCTTTGAACAGGATGAACAGCGCAAACGCCAGGAACACGTCACCGACGCGCGTCACGACGAAGGCTTTCATCGCCGCCGCACCGTTCTTCGGATTAGTGTAGTAGAAACCGATCAGCAGATAACTGCACAGCCCTACCCCTTCCCAGCCGAGGTACATCAGCAGCAGGTTGTCCGCCAACACCAGAATCACCATGCTGGCAATAAACAGGTTGGTGTAGGCGAAGAAGCGAGAGTACCCCTCTTCACCGCGCATATACCAAGAGGCGAACAGATGGATAAAGAAGCCTACGCCCGTCACCACCGACAGCATGGTAAGAGACAGGCCATCCAGCGCCAGACGGAAGGCAATATCAAAGTTACCAACTGCCATCCAGGTCCACAGATGTTGATTGAAAAAGGTCACGCCGCCTTCATGGTGCTGCGCAAAGAAATCAATCGCGACCCAGCAGGTGGTCAATGCTGCCAACCCTATAGAACCCAAGCCCACGGTAGCGGCGGTGTTTTCTGACCAGCGACCACGTGAAAATGCCAACAGCAAAAAGCCGAGCAGCGGGAATAATATTGTTAAGTAGAGTAAGTTCATCCGCGCATCTCACTGACAGTATCGATATTCAGGGTATGACGACGGCGATACATCTGGAGCAATAGCGCCAGACCGATACTGGCTTCCGCTGCCGCCAGCGTGATCGCCAGAACATACATCACCTGCCCATCCGCGTGCCCCCAATAGCTGCCGGCAACCACAAACGCCAGCGCGGCGGCATTGATCATCACTTCCAGGCTGATCAGCATAAACAATAGGTTACGCCGAATAATCAGACCAGTCAGCCCCAGCAGAAATAAAATGGCAGCCAGGGCCAGCCCATGTTGTAACGGGATCATGCGCGCTCCTCCGCCAGTTTCTTCTCTGCATCTTCTTTCGGCTGCTTATCGACCATTTTGTCTTCACGGCCTACGTGGAACGCAACCACCAGCCCGGCCAGCAGCAGCATCGAGGCCAGTTCAACCGCCAGCACATACGGCCCAAACAGCGTGATCCCCACGGCTTTGGCGTCGATCACCGCACCGGAAATTTCCGCGCCGCTCAGGCTAAAAATAGCCCTGCCCACCACAATCAGCAGCAGCAGTGAAAGCAGCCCAGGACCAATCCAGACAGCCGGTTTCAGCCAGGCGCTTTCCTGTTCCGTCACGCTGTTGCCAAGGTTGAGCATCATCACTACAAACACGAACAGCACCATGATGGCACCAGCATAAACGATGATTTCCACCGCACCGGCGAAATAGGCCCCCAGCGAGAAAAACACGCCGGAGATAGCCAGCAACGAGACGATTAAATACAACAATGAATGTACGGGGTTAGTGTGGGTAATCACACTTAGGGTCGCCAGAATGGCGATTAACCCCGATGCATAAAACGCGAATTCCATGCTCGGCTCCTTAGGGCAACAGGCCTTTGACATCAATGGGTTTGGCTTCGTTTTCGGCGTCGCCTTTCTCTTTCCCATCGATAGCCATACCCGCCATCCGGTAGAAGTTGTATTCCGGGTACTTACCGGGCCCAGAGATCAACAGATCTTGTTTTTCGTACACCAGATCCTGGCGCTTGTACTCGCCCATTTCAAAATCTGGCGTCAGCTGAATCGCAGTGGTCGGGCACGCTTCTTCGCAGAACCCGCAAAAAATGCAGCGCGAGAAGTTGATGCGGAAAAATTCGGGATACCAACGACCATCTTTCATTTCCGCTTTCTGCAACGAGATACAGCCGACCGGACAGGCCACGGCGCACAGGTTACAAGCCACACAACGCTCCTCACCATCCGGATCGCGCGTCAGCACAATACGGCCACGGTAACGTGGGGGTGGGTTAACCGGCTCTTCCGGATACATTTTGGTTTCACGCTTTTTGAAGGCGTTGCACCCGATCATACAGATACTGCGTACCTGGGTACCGAAACCAACCACAATGTCTTTTATCTTCATGGTTCAGTTCCCTTTAGTGTGCGTTGTACAAAATCACAGCCGCCGTCGCCAGCAGATTGAGCAGCGTTAACGGCAAACAGAGGGTCCACCCGAAGGTCATCACCTGGTCATAGCGCGGACGCGGCAACGAGGCACGGATCAGGATGAACATCATCATGAAAAAGCCGGTTTTCAGCGCAAACCAAACGAAAGGCGGTAAGAATGGCCCGTGCCAGCCACCGAAGAACAGCGTTACCATCAGTGCCGATACGGTCACGATGCCAATATATTCCCCCACGAAGAACAGACCGAATTTCATACCGGAATATTCGATGTGGTAACCATCCGCCAGTTCCTGCTCCGCTTCCGGTTGGTCGAAAGGATGACGGTGGCACACCGCCACACCGGCGATAGCAAACGTCACAAAACCGAAGAACTGCGGAATCACGTTCCACAAGTGCGCTTGGGATTCGACGATATCGCGCATGTTGAACGAACCCGCCTGTGCAACCACCCCCATCAGTGACAGGCCGAGAAACACTTCGTAGCTCAGCGTTTGTGCTGATGCACGCACCGCCCCCAACAGGGAGTATTTGTTACCGCTCGCCCAACCAGCGAACAGCACGGCGTACACCGTCAGCCCCGCCATCATCAGGAAGAACAGCAGGCCAATGTTTAAATCAGCAACGCCCCAGGTCGGCGTGACCGGCACAATGGCAAACGAAAGCAGCAGCGAGGTAAAGGCAATCACCGGTGCCAGCGTGAAAATCACGCGGTCGGTAAAGCGCGGCACCCAGTCCTCTTTGAAGAACATCTTGATCATGTCAGCGACCAGCTGCAACGATCCACCCCAGCCCACGCGGTTTGGCCCGTAACGCCCCTGGAACAGCCCCAGAAGACGACGTTCTCCCATACTCATGAATGCGCCGCAGGTGACTACCACCAGCAGGATCACCACGGCTTTACCGACGGCGATCAAGGTATCCATAACCTCCGGTGTAAACCAGCTCATTGTGCAGCCTCCCGCAGACTTTCAATGGTTGCCCCTGCCAACGACGGCGCAATACCCGGGAACCCTAACGGCAATCCAACCTGTCCTTGACGCAGAGCGTCGCTCAGGCGCAGCGGCAGACGCAGGGTCTGTCCCTGACAGCGCAGCTCAAGCAGCGCACCTGCGTTAACGCCCAGCAGCGCCGCATCAGCGAGACTGACCATCACATAAGCCTCATCCATACGTTGTTGGATAACCGTAGAACGCTGAGTCATCTCTTCACTGCCGAACAGATGATAGTAAGGTGCTACGCGCCACTGTCCCGGCTGTGCGTTAAACGCTGCCGGAATGGCGTCGAAGTAACCCAGCACGCCTTCGCCCGCTTCGATCAAACGCACACCCGGATCGCCGTGGCGCAGGTGACCGCCCACTTCGTCCTGGAATTTGTTCCATGCCTGCGGGGAGTTCCAACCGGGTGACCAGGCAAACGGAATCTGCTGGCACTCGGCCGTCGGGCTGTTGTTCCCTTCCATCGAGAAGGCGAACATGGTGTCTTTGTCTTGTGGCTGACGCGGTTCATGCACGCTGATGTTGGCACGCATGGCAGTACGGCCACTGGAGCGATTGGGTGAACGCGCCAGTTTCTGCCCGTTGATACGGAAATTCGCGTCTGGCGCAGCGTCTTTGATACCCGCCAACTGCGGCAACGCCGTCACACAGGCATCAATCACGTGATCCAGTTGTGTCCAATCGACCTTACGGCTCTGATAGGTGGTCGCCAGCGAATGCAACCAACGCCAGCTTTCCAGCATCACCACGCTATTGTCATAGTAGGCCGGATCGTACACCTGGAAGAAACGTTGAGCGCGGCCTTCCTGATTGATCAGCGTACCGTCGCTTTCAGCAAAGCTGGCAGCAGAGAGGATCAACGACGCTTTATCCATGATTGCGGTGCGCTGATGATCCAGCACGATCAGATTGGTGGCTTTCGCCAGCGCCGCATCCACACGCGCCTGCGGGGCGTGACGATAGAGATCGTTTTCCAGCACTACCACGCTATCGGCAGCACCGCTCTCCAACTGTGCCAGGGCATCGTCCAGAGAACCGCCGCCAATCATTGACAGGCCAATACTGTTTGCAGCGGAGGCAACAAAGGTCACTCCGACATCAGAACCGCGTTGTTTAAGCGCTTTCGCCACGTTGGCCGCCGCTTCGATAATCGCTTCGCTACCAGAATGGGTACCAGAGATAATCAGCGGTTTTTTCGCACCAGCCAGTGCATGCACGATAACTTCAACTTTCGGTGCCAGAGAAGCATCCAAATCGGTGACTGCCGGGGCATTTTCATCCAACGCATGAGCGATGGCGAAGCCAAGGCGCGCCTGATCCTCTACCGGTGCACGGTAGTTCCAGGCAGCGATATCATCCAGACGCGTTTTATCTACCGATGTCATAAACAGCGGATGCTTGGCGTGTTGGCCGATGTTGAGAATGGCCGCAATCTGCCAGTCTGCCACCTTTTGCGCAGCCGCCATTTCACGCGCTTTCCCCTTCACCGCCTGACGTACCGCCAGCGCGATACGCGCGCCGGTTTGGGTCAAATCTTCACCCAGCACCAGTACGGCGTCATAGCTTTCGATCTCACGCAGCATCGGAGTGCGTACGCCGCTGTCGCGCAACACGTTGAGGATCAGTTGTAAACGCGACTGCTCAGCGTGGGCAATACCGGTGTAGAAGCTTTCCGCTCCCACCAGTTCACGCAGCGCAAAGTTGCTTTCTACGCTGGCGCGCGGAGAGCCAATGCCGATGACACGTTTTGACTGGCGCAGCACATCAGCCGCCCCTTGCAGCGCTTGATCGGCGTTCAGGGCAATCCAGTCATCGCCACGACGCTGCAACGGCTGACGCGGACGATCTTTCGCGTTGACGTAGCCATAACCAAAACGGCCACGGTCACACAGGAAATAGTAGTTCACGCTACCGTTGTAGCGGTTTTCGATACGACGCAGCTCGCCGTAACGCTCACCGGGGCTGGTGTTACACCCGACGCTGCACTGCTGGCAGACGCTGGGCGCAAACTGCATATCCCATTTGCGGTTGTAGCGCGCAGAGTGGGTTTTATCGGTGAACACCCCGGTCGGACACACTTCGACCAGGTTGCCGGAAAATTCACTTTCCAGCACGCCATCTTCAGGACGGCCAAAGTAGACGTTGTCATGGGCACCATACACGCCCAGATCGATGCCACCGGCGTAGTCCTTGTAGTAACGTACACAGCGATAGCAGGCGATGCAGCGGTTCATCTCATGAGAGATAAACGGCCCCAGATCCTGATTACGGTGAGTACGTTTGGTAAAGCGATAGCGGCGGAAGTTGTGTCCCGTCATCACCGTCATATCCTGCAAATGACAGTTGCCACCCTCTTCGCAGACTGGGCAGTCGTGCGGGTGGTTAGTCATCAGGAATTCGACGATGGTTTTACGGAACAGTTTGGCTTCCTCATCGTCGATGGCGATAAACGCGCCATCGGTTGCGGGGGTCATGCAGGACATGACCAGACGGCCACGCGTGTCCTCCGCATTCTGGTACTGCTTCACCGCGCAGAGGCGGCAGGAACCGACGCTACCCAGCGCGGAATGCCAGCAAAAGTAAGGAATATCAAGCCCTAGCGTCAGACAAGCCTCTAGCAGGTTGTCCGAGCCGTTCACCTCATACTCTTTGCCGTCTACATGAATCGTAGCCATAGTCAGCATGCTTCCATAATGGCCCGTGTTGCCACAGGCGCTAATCAAAAATTCTGTAATAAGAGCAGGCTATCCGCCAGCGGAGACGTGCTTCGTCTCCTGTTATTGTCGGCTTGATTACCAACGCTCTTTCAGCAGGTTCGGCTGAATACCGCCAATCGCTTTGGTATTTCCCAGATATTGCGGCGCAATACCCGCTTCAAATTCGTCACGGAAATACTTGATAGCACTTTGCAGCGGTTCAACGGCACCTGGCGCATGGGCGCAGAAGGTGTTGCCCGGCCCGAGGAAGCGGCACAGTTGCTCCAGCGTTTCAATATCGCCGGGTTGCCCTTCGCCTTGCTCCAGCGCACGCAGGATCTTCACGCTCCACGGTAAACCGTCGCGGCACGGTGTACACCAGCCACAGGATTCACGGGCAAAAAACTCTTCCAGATTACGCGTCAGCCCCACCATGTTGATCTCGTGATCGACCGCCATGGCCAACGCGGTGCCGAGACGGCTGCCTGCTTTGGCGATATGTTCGAAATCCATCGGTAGATCGAGATGCGCTTCGGTGAGGAAGTCGGTACCCGCGCCGCCCGGCTGCCAGGCTTTGAATTTAAGCCCGTCGCGCATGCCACCCGCGTAGTCTTCCAAAATTTCGCGCGCCGAAGTGCCAAACGGCAGTTCCCACAAACCAGGTTTTTTCACACGGCCAGAGAATCCGATCAGCTTGGTGCCTGCATCTTTACTCTTGCCGGCAGACAGCCCCTGATACCATTCGGCACCGTGCGCGATAATCGCAGGCACGTTACACAGGGTTTCCACGTTGTTTACACAGGTCGGCTTGCCCCACGCACCGGCAGAGGCCGGGAACGGTGGCTTGGAGCGCGGATTTGCGCGGCGGCCTTCCAGCGAGTTGATCAGAGCGGTTTCTTCACCACAGATATAGCGCCCGGCACCGGTGTGCACGAACAGCTCGAAATCGAATCCGCTGCCGAGAATATTTTTACCAAGCAGGCCCGCCTGTTTTGCTTCTTCGATGGCGCGACGCAGGTTAACGGCAGCCTCTACGTATTCGCCACGCAGGAAGATATAGCCGCGATAGGCTTTGAGGGCGAACGCGCTGATCAACATGCCTTCCACCAGCAGGTGCGGCAGTTGTTCCATCAGCAAACGGTCTTTGTAGGTGCCCGGCTCCATCTCATCAGCGTTACACAGCAGATAGCGGATGTTCATGCTTTCGTCTTTCGGCATCAGGCTCCATTTCAGACCTGTTGAGAAGCCCGCACCACCGCGCCCTTTCAGGCCCGCGTCTTTTACCAGGCTAACCACTTCGTCCTGTACCATGCCGCTGAGCGCTTTCTGCGCCGCCGCATATCCATTCTTTGCGCGGTATTCGTCAAGCCATACCGGCTGCTTGTCATCACGCAGACGCCAGGTCAGCGGATGCTGTTCGGGCGTCAAAATGCTGTTCATACTCATTGATACGGCTCCAATAGCGAATCGATATCGTCAGGCTTGACATGACTGTGCGTATCCTCGTCGATCATCATCGACGGGCCTTTGTCACAGTTGCCCAGGCAGCAGGTCGGCAGCAGGGTAAAACGACCGTCAAAGGTGGTTTGACCGGGCTTGATCTTCAGTTTTCGTTCGAGCGCCGCTTGCACGCCCTGAAAACCGTTTATGTAACACACCACGCTGTCGCAATAGCGAATCACGTGCCGCCCAACCGGTTGACGGAAAATCTGGCTGTAAAACGTCGCCACGCCTTCCACATCGCTGGCCGGAATCCCCAAAATGTCGGCAATGGCATGGATAGCGCCATCCGGCACCCAGCCACGATGTTTCTGAACAATTTTCAACGCTTCGATGGACGCCGCGCGCGCATCTTCGTAGTGATGTTTTTCATGCCCGATGGCGTCGCGCTCAGCGTCGCTCAATACAAAAACAGACTCGTTCGGCGCGGCATCGGCTGCGGCGTTAATAGGTTGTTGAGTGTCTTGATCATGCATAATTAGCGATCCACATCTGACATAACGAAATCAATACTCCCGAGGTACACGATCAGGTCAGACACCAGACAACCGCGAATCACGGAAGGGATCTGCTGCAAGTGCGCGTAACTTGGGGTGCGAATACGGGTGCGGTAGCTCATGGTGCCGCCGTCGCTGGTCAGGTAATAACTGTTGATGCCTTTCGTCGCCTCGATCATCTGGAACGATTCGTTTTCCGGCATCACCGGGCCCCAGGACACCTGGAGGAAGTGGTTGATCAGCGTTTCGATGTGCTGCAACGTGCGCTCTTTCGGCGGCGGCGTGGTCAGCGGGTGATCGGCTTTGAACGGGCCTTCCGGCATGTTGTTCAGGCATTGCTCCAGAATCCGCAGGCTCTGGCGCAGCTCTTCCACTTTCAGCATCACGCGGGCATAGCAGTCACTGATGCCGTCGCCGACCGGTACTTCAAAGTCAAAGTTTTCATAGCCGGAATACGGACGCCATTTACGTACGTCAAACGCGATACCAGTAGCACGCAACCCCGCCCCAGTGACGCCCCACTCCAGCGCTTCTTTAGCGTTGTACGCCGCTACGCCTTGAGTACGTCCTTTGAGGATGGTGTTTTTCAGCGCAGCCGTAACGTAGGTATCCAGACGCTTGGGCATCCAGTCCAAAAACTCACGCAGCAGACGTTCCCAGCCGCGCGGCAGGTCGTGTGCCACGCCACCGATACGGAACCAGGCCGGGTGCATACGGAAACCGGTGATGGCTTCCACCAAATCATAAATTTTCTGGCGATCGGTAAAGGCAAAAAAGACCGGCGTCATGGCACCTACGTCTTGAATAAAGGTACTGATGTAGAGCAGGTGGCTGTTTATTCTGAACAGCTCTGAGAGCATGACTCGGATAACGTTCACACGTTCCGGCACCAAGATCCCTGCCAGTTTCTCTACGGTTAACACATAGGGCATTTCATTGACGCAGCCGCCCAGGTATTCGATACGGTCGGTATACGGGATATAGCTGTGCCAGGACTGGCGCTCGCCCATCTTCTCCGCACCGCGATGGTGATAGCCCACATCAGGAATACAATCGACAACCTCTTCACCATCCAGTTGCAGGATGATGCGGAACGCCCCGTGTGATGAGGGGTGGTTCGGACCAAGGTTAAGGAACATGAAATCTTCGTTTTCCGTCCCGCGCTTCATGCCCCAGTCTTCAGGCTTGAAGGTCAGAGATTCCATTTCCAGGTCTTCTTTCTGCTTGGTTAGCACAAAGGGATCGAATTCGGTGGCGCGCGCAGGGTAGTCTTTACGCAGCGGGTGACCTTCCCACGTCTGCGGCATCATGATGCGCGTCAGGTGCGGGTGCCCGTCAAACGTAATACCGAACATGTCCCATACTTCACGCTCATACCAGTTGGCGTTAGGGAACAGTTTCACCATGGTCGGCAGGCGCAGGTCATTTTCAGACAATGGCACCTTGATCATGATGTCGCGATTACGTTCAATGGAGATGAAGTGATAGAAGACAGAGTAGTCTGCGGCAGGCAAGCCTTCACGGTGTGCGCGCAGGCGCTCGTCCAACCCGTGCAGATCGAACAGCATCACATAGGGTTTGGGTAGTTTTTTCAGGAACGTGACAACGTCCAGTAATTGCTCACGCTTTACCCATACAACCGGCATCCCGGTACGGGTTGCCTGCACGGTAAAGGCTTCGGGTCCAAAACGGTTACACAGCTCGCCAACGACGGTATCATCCCGGTGATCGCGGGTAGCCCAGGCCGGCTGCGAGAGGTCGTGCGTCGTTAAATCTGTCATAAATTGTCACCAAGGTAATTTTGCCATTCTGTTAATGGTGCGGCTGCCGTTTATTATCTTGCTACCCTGTGAGAGTAGTATTACGCAGCCATTCTGCTTGCCATTAACAGATTAAATCTCGTCGGGCGAACGCAGGTTCGTCACCGCAATACGTTCTTCACGTTTGCGTTCGCGCTCGGATTGCATGTTGGCGCGATACACGCCCTGCTCTCCCACCACCCATGACAGAGGGCGGCGCTCTTGACCAATAGACTCTTTGAGCAGCAACAACGCTTGCATATACGCTTCTGGACGCGGCGGGCAGCCTGGAATATAGACGTCCACCGGTAGGAACTTATCGACGCCCTGCACCACAGAGTAGATGTCATACATGCCGCCCGAGTTGGCGCACGCGCCCATGGAAATGACCCATTTCGGCTCCAGCATCTGTTCGTACAGGCGTTGGATCACCGGGGCCATTTTGGTGAAACAGGTTCCGGCCACCACCATGAAGTCAGCCTGACGCGGTGAAGCACGTAATACTTCAGAGCCAAAGCGCGCCACGTCATGCACGGCAGTGAACGAGGTCACCATTTCCACATAGCAGCAGGAAAGACCGAAGTTATAAGGCCACACTGAATTCTTGCGGCCCCAGTTGACCGTGTCGTGTAAGGCATGCTCCAGGTTTCCCATGAAGACACTGCGGTGAACATGCTGTTCCAGAGGATCGGTAACGATCTCCTGGCGTTGCAGGGGATAACGGTCATTCTCACCGTCCGGCTCTATGCGGGTGAGCGTATAGTCCATCTTAAAGTGCCTCGCTGTTACTGCGGATGAGTGTTGGTAGTGTTAACCGGAAAGTCAGACTTGATAACCTGCCGTTTTGAACGCGTCGGCGTCCAGTCGAGCGCGCCGATACGGACCAGGTAGATCAACCCCGCCAACAACACCAAAATGAAAATGGCAGCTTCGATGAAGCTCAGCCAGCCGCTTTCCCGAATGGAAACAGCCCAGGCATAGAGATACAGGGCTTCAACGTCGAAAATAACGAAAAACATGGAAACCAGATAGAACTTGGCGGACAGGCGCATGCGCGCAGAGCCAACCGAGTCAATCCCGGATTCATAGGGAACGTTCTTTGCCCTTGCCCTGGCTCTCCCGCCTAGCAGGAACCCGCCCAGCAGCATGAAGCTGCACAGGCCGACGGCGATGATAACGAATAGCGCAAATGCCCAGTGATGGGCGAGGATTTCAGTCGTTGTTGACATACTCTTGCTTACTCATCAAAAGTGACGTTTAACACCTGCTCTACTGGCAGTTAAGGCGTCACATCGATTAAAAGGAAGGATAATCACCCTGCAAACAGTATGGAAAACATCTACGTTAAGCGCTTTTTGCAGCGATTGCGTCCTTTATTTTGTAACTTTTTTCAATTTTACTAAAAATAATAGCACATAACTTAACATACACGCTGTTTTGTTAACATTTCACTTCTTACACTTCAGCTAAATCGAGTCAGTCTGGCTCTGGTGGGTATAATTGTTAACAACCTGCTAGCTAAAGGATAGGTGATAATGAACAAGCACTATACCATTTTCGTGCGGAAAACCCGGTCCCCTTTAGCGTTAATAGAGTTATTTTTTGATCCAACACACATTTTTGTCAATTTAGTTAGTAAAAAACCCAATTGTCAGCGTCAATGTTAACAGCTGAAAGTTTGCAACATTCATTTGAAAAATAAGAAATATCTTTTCATAAAATACAAAACTTTAGAAAGCGCGAGGAATAACGATAAGAGGAACACTAGTGAATGGGAATAATCACGAAGTGGGATAATCAGAAGGGAGTAAAAAACGGGCATAGCAGTGACGGCGTCCTGCTACTACGCCATACCCGTATGAACGTGTGCAACGTTCTGAATTACATAAACAGTGCATTTTTCAGCGCCGCATCCCCCTCGCTAGTGCTGTTATCGTCGCTAGCTGAGGCACCTGAAAGCAACGCACCACGATAGTAATGACCAGACGCTACCACATTGAAAATGGCATCGGCCAGGGTGTTGGTTTCTTGCAGGCGTTTGCACAAAAAATATTGCGTATCGGGAAGCACCGGTAAACCGTCTGCCGTTCCCAATACCCTCAGAGTTCATCATCTCAACGGTGCGCACCGTTACGCCCAAGCCGGCCTTCACCGCAGCACGCACGGCCGGGAGCGTAGACGCGACATAGGCAATACGCAGGGAATCCCCGCTTCATTGAGCAAGGTGATCGCCAATGCACGGAAATTGCTGGGCTCATCCAGCAGCACCAGCGATACGGGTTCGTCCTGACGAAAGCGATAATCCGCCGCGCAATACCACATGGTCTGCGAGGTGCGCAGCAAAATTTGCTCAGCGCTATCGCTCGACATAGTGGTGATCGCCAAATCAATCGCTTTTTTTTCCAGCATACTGTGCAGTTCTGGACTAGGCTTTACGCTAACGTCGATGGTCAGTTTGGGAAACAGCGTGGTCACGCGATGCAAAAGCGTAGGCAAAATGTTATCTACCGTATCCTCACACGCGCCGATCGCCAGTGTGCCGAGCATGTCGCTGTACATCAGCGAAGTGCAGGCTTCATCGTTAAATTGCAGGATCTTGCGGGCATAACCCAGAAACTGCACGCCGTGTTCTGTCAGCAATTTGTTACGACCGTGGCGTGCGAACAGCTCTTTCCCCACCAGTTGCTCCAATCGTTGCATTTGTTGGCTCACCGCAGATTGCGTGCGGCAAACCGCCACGGCGGCGGCGAAAGTGTTCAAATCCGCTACCTCTACAAACGTTCTGAGTAGATCGAGATCAAGATTGAGTACCGATCGATTTGCATTGGCCATACGATTTTCACTTATCTATATTTAGTATTTAACAAACATTCCTGGTGTTTTATTACATGTATCGTTAATTACAATATATGTTGAAACAGTATCGCAGTCGTTCGATTAGGGCAAAAAAATACTCACGTTTCGTTACCATTATCGCCTTTTCATCCAGCCGCTAATGCCCACCACACAAATAGTGTCGGGATCGTTATCCGCTCGGTAAAAAAACAACCGCTCCTCCTTTATACTGGAAATTATATTTTCACGCTCCGAATAAATAGCCTGAGGAAAAGAAAGGCGCACAGGGTGCTTTATCTCCCTTTTTTCCAAAAGGGGTTAGTGAAATTCCGTGATGATAACAATGCACAATAACAGTGCAGCCGCCCGCAGCATTGCACTAAAATCGACGATCATTCTTCAAAAGGGGTAAACACAGGAGTACATTAGGCAGGTTATGCTATTTCATCGCGAAATACGCTTTTCCTGAAAAAGGTTCGCTCTATCTATGATGTTTCCCATTGAGAAGTCTAAAAAGCTGGATAATGTTTGCTATGACATTCGCGGCCCGGTGCTAAAAGAAGCCAAGCGCCTGGAAGAGGAAGGAAATAAAGTACTCAAACTGAACATCGGCAACCCTGCGCCGTTTGGTTTCGATGCACCGGATGAAATTCTGGTCGATGTCATCCGCAATTTACCTACCGCGCAGGGTTACTGCGATTCCAAAGGACTTTATTCCGCGCGTAAGGCCATTGTGCAGCATTATCAGGCGCGCGGAATGCATGAAATGACGCTGGAAGATGTGTATATCGGCAACGGCGTCTCCGAACTGATCGTGCAATCCATGCAAGCGTTGCTCAACACGGGCGACGAGATTTTGGTTCCTGCACCGGATTATCCGCTGTGGACCGCCGCCGTCTCGTTATCCAGCGGGCATGCGGTACACTATCTGTGTGGTGAAGAAGCCGGATGGTTCCCCGACCTGGACGACATTCGCAGCAAGATCACGCCACGCACGCGCGGCATCGTGATCATCAACCCCAACAACCCTACCGGCGCCGTCTACAGCAAAGAGCTGTTGATGGAAATCGTGGAAATTGCACGCCAGCATAACCTGATTATTTTTGCTGACGAGATCTATGACAACATTCTTTACCACGAGGCGCAGCACCACTCCATCGCCGCGCTGGCGCCGGATCTGCTGACGGTGACCTTTAACGGTTTATCGAAAACCTACCGGGTAGCCGGCTTCCGCCAGGGCTGGATGGTGCTGAACGGCCCGAAAAAGCATGCCAAAGGCTATATCGAAGGCTTGGAAATGCTGGCGTCAATGCGTCTGTGTGCCAACGTGCCTATGCAACACGCCATCCAGACTGCGCTGGGCGGTTATCAGAGCATCAGTAAGTTCATCCATCCCGGTGGACGGTTGCATGAACAGCGTCTGCGCGCCTGGGAACTGATCAACCAGATCCCCGGCGTCTCCTGTGTCAAACCGCAGGGAGCGCTTTACATGTTCCCGCGTATCGACGCCAAGCGTTTCAATATCCATGACGACCAGAAACTGGTGCTGGATCTGCTGGTGCAAGAAAAAGTGCTGCTGGTGCAAGGCACTGCCTTTAACCGGCCGCATCCGGACCACGTGCGTATCGTCACGCTGCCGCGTGTAGATGAACTGGATTCCGCCATCCACAAGCTGGACCGCTTCCTGTCGCACTACAATCAGTAACACCTCTGTTTGCATCACGCCTGCGCGTCATTTCCCACGATGCGCAGGCGTTTACATCCTTCTCGAGAGCGGCCACAATAATCGATTATGGTGCTGCCGTCTGAGAGAACATGATGAATCAGAGTCACTTTTTCGCCCACTTATCCCGTTTGAAACTGATTAGCCGCTGGCCGCTGATGCGCAACGTGCGCACCGAAAACGTATCTGAGCATAGCCTTCAGGTGGCCTTTGTCGCTCACGCGCTGGCGGTGATCAAAAACCGCAAATTCAACGGCAACCTGAATGCAGAACGCATCGGGATGCTGGCGATGTACCACGATGCCAGCGAGGTGCTGACCGGGGATATGCCGACCCCTATCAAATATTTCAATGCGCAGATCGCCCATGAGTACAAAAAGATAGAAAAGCTGGCGCAGCGCAGCCTGATTGCCATGTTGCCGCCCGAATTACAGCAGGATTATCGCCAACTGATTGATGACAGTTGCTGTAGTGAAGAAGAGCACGCCATCGTCAAACAGGCAGATGCTCTGTGCGCTTACCTGAAATGTCTTGAAGAGCTTTCAGCCGGTAACAGCGAATTCGCCCTTGCCAAAACACGGCTAGAAAAGACGCTGCAACAGCGCCAAAGCCCGGAGATGGAGTACTTCATGGAAATATTTATTCCGAGTTTTAGCCTATCGCTGGATGAAATCAGTCAAGGTTCCACCCTGTAAGTCAGAATAGTTAGTTTTGTTTTTATATCCGCGTAAAAAATCACGCCTAGGGTACCACGCAGCGGCGTGATTTCCCGCGAAAAGCCAGGGGCCATGAGGCGACGGCGATTGAGCCGCCCCATGTCGGGCGCGCGCTACGCGCGTAGCAGAAAGTCGCTTAGCCTGTTGCGCACAAAACCCTCACTGCACGCGCAGAAAAGTGGGTTTAGAAGGTGCATCAACGCACAGTTAAAAACCGTAGAGCCACGGCACCATGATGACACTGACAATCATCACCAACACAGTGAACGGCACCCCCACTTTCACGAAATCACCAAAGCGGTAGCCACCCGGACCGAGCACCAGCGTATTTACCAGTAACGAAACCGGTGTCATGAATGCCGCGGAGGCGGCGATAGCCACGATCATGGCGAAGGGATACTGCGAAACCCCCATCTGTTTTGCCGCAGCAATGGCTATCGGTGCCATCAGCACGGCGGTGGCGGTGTTGGAAATAAATAGTCCGATCGTCGCACACAGCACAAACAGGCACACCAGCATCCATCACCTGCGGCCCTGCCCCACTCACAATCAGCGTCACACCACCGGTCTGCTGAAGCTCCAGCGCAAAGGGCATCATCCCGACGATCAAGATCAGGCTCGGCCAGTGGATCGCACGGTAAGCGCTTTCCATATCGATACAGCGAAATTTTCCTATCAGCAAACAGGCAATCAACGCAGCAATGGCATTGGGGATTTCGTCAGTCAGCATCATGGCGACCATCAGCGCCAGACAGAACAGCGCGTGCGGAGCCTGGCTCACCGCAGGCGCAACGTCATCCACTTCGGCAGGCAGGTTTAACACCAGCATCACATGCTTTTGCGATTGCAGTTGGCGGATCATACGCCAGTCGCCAATCACCAGCAGGATATCGCCCAGTTGTAGCGGTTCGTCGGCCAGCAATCCGTCCATTGCCTCACCATTGCGGTGGATCCCCACCACGGAAAGCCCGTAACGGCTGCGGAAGCCTACGTCATAAAGCGTCTTACCAATGAGCTCAGAATCGGGGATCAGCGACACTTCCGCCATCCCCACATCGCGAGCCTGTTCAGAAACGTATTCACCGCGCAGCACCATCGGTTCCAAGCGCTGCGAGGTGCAAAACTCACGCAAATCGACTTCAGAGGCTGACATATCAATCAGCAACACATCGTTTAACCACAGTTCGGTGTTACCCGCCACGCTGACTATCACGCGACGGAACTTACGCCAGCGCTCAATCCCTACCACGTTGGCACCGTAGCGCTGGCGCAGACGCAAATCGTCCAGGCGGTGACCGATAAAAGGTGAACCCGGCAGTATCGCCAAACGCCGTGCCCTGCCCGTCAGCTTGTAATCGCGAATGAGGTCGCGGAAGGTCTTGCGCTTCCAGCCCTCTTTGTTCGCCGCTTGCGGATCAACACCGCTCAGCCAGAATCGAGCCACCAGCATGTAACAATGCCCAGCAGCAACACCAATCGGGGTGACGCTGAAAAAGCCGAAACCGTGGTTACCGTCACGCATCAACTCACTGCTTACCACCATGTTGGGCGGCGTCGCCACCAGCGTCATCATCCCACTGATCAGACCAGCAAAACTTAGCGGCATCATCAGCCGCCCCGGTGAGATTTTCATTTTGGCCGAAACGCTCAGCACCACAGGGATAAAGATCGCCACCACGCCGGTGGAACTCATAAACGCGCCCAGCGCCGCCACGGTCAGCATCAGCAGAACCAGCATTTTGATCTCACTGTTGCCCGCAACGCGAATCAGCCACTCCCCGACCTGATACGCCACGCCGGTTCTGACCAGCCCTTCGCCAATAACAAACAGCGCGGCAATAAGGATCACGTTGGGGTCGCTGAAGCCGACTAGCGCATCCGATAGCGTTAAGGTACCGCTCAACACAAAGGCGATGATAACCAGCAGCACCACCACATCCATGCGTAGCTTATTGGTGCTAAACAATAAGATAGAGATCAACAGCAGGGATAACACCCAGAGCAGTTCGCGGTTCAAAAGATCCTCCCGAAAAAACGCGTAAGCCAGCGGCAACACGATCACTTATAACCGTCCAGACGGTAACAGCCTAAAAAATCACGCTTAACCCAAGTCTGTTCTGGTAGTCTGCCATAAAAATCTATGGTCACCCCCGTTTTTGCAACACTGATTTTCGATTGATGTTGGGCTTGCTTAA
>NZ_PEHF01000100.1 GCF_015762685.1 Candidatus Symbiopectobacterium sp. 'North America'
GGCTGATGGCTGAAAACCCGGAAATCTCAAAAAGTGCGTGGAACTAAAACCGGTGTGCTTACAGTGCGGCGGTATCTGGCTCAGCAATAAAACGCAGTACCACCTGCGGCTGCATTATCGGCGTCATAATGCCTGCCAGTAATGCGGAACACATAATCGCCAGCGATGCAGGCACCTTTAATACCGAGAGCGTAAGTAAAAAGAACAAGGGCAGCAGGTTCCAGGGAGTAATGTGGAACAGTTCGTTAAACCGTTTCAACTCATTATCCGTGACAGTGGCATCGAAGGCACTGTGCTGATTAATACCAAGCGCGATAAACGCTATCAGGGCAATAGCTGCTGCGGGTAGGGTTGTCCACATTTGAGTGCGAATATGCTTATACAGTTCGACGCCATTCAGTTGTGCAGCAAATACGGTGCTTTCAGAGAGCGGTGATACTTTATCACCCACATAAGCACCGGAAATAACAGCACCGGCGGTGATCTCAGGCGATAAGCCAAGCATATTGGCTAATCCGACCAAGCCAACACCCAATGTACCTGCGGTTGTCCATGAACTGCCGATACTGAGTGATACACCAACACTCACTAAAAAGGGGATGGGGTAAAACCAGTTCGGCATGATCATGACTATGCCGTAATACACCATGGTTGGAATGGTGCCAGACATGTTCCAGGTGCCGATCAATGCGCCCACGGAAAAAAGAATAAAGATGGCACCGGAGACGGTGGCAATTCCTTTTCGTCCTGATTCAGAAATCTCTTCCCAAGTGTGCCCATTTTTTAATATGACTATCGACGTGATCATGGTGCTAAGAATAATTGCTACTTGCAGCGGGCCATTTACCGCATCCAGGCCGAACAAGGCAACGGAAGCCCCCACCAGCACGATCAAGGTGACTACAGGGAGTAAAGCATCAAAATAACTTGGCGCTTTTATTGTACGGGGAGACTTGGGATCGCTGACCATATATGCTCCGTATCCCGTTAAGGTGAAAAAACTTTTTTAAATTTGGAATGATCGTGTTGCGCGGTTCGTTCTGGTTTAAGCATAGCCGCTTTTTGCTGTGGTATTGAAGTATGTAATGGGACACCCATTGCCAAAGGTTTACCTGTTTTTTCTCATCCCTTTTTAGCTTTGTAAAGATTCCCTATGAAATGATAATGACTATTGTTTGCATTATTATTAAAGTCATCGCGCAAGTCACTTCATTGGCATCCATTTAGACGCGTTTAAAGGGAGTTGGGATGATAAAAAGAATGTTAGTTTCGGCACTTGCCATCACAGCAGCGCCTTACGGGATCTCCGCAGAAAATGACGATGTTATGGTTGTCACTGCTTCGGGGTATGAACAAAAACTGCGGCAGGCAGCGGCCAGTATTTCTGTCATCAGTCAACGTGAACTCAGCCAGAAAAGTTACACCGATCTTGCCGATGCGCTCAGTGATATCGAAGGGGTGGATGTCCATAGCACGACGGGCAAAACGGGAGGCCTTGATATCAGTATTCGCGGTATGTCCAGCAGCTATACGCTTATTCTGATCGATGGCATCCGACAAAATGGTACCGCTGATGTTACGCCAAATGGGTTTGGTGCCATGAATACCAGTTTTATGCCGCCGCTTTCTGCAATTGAACGCATTGAGGTTATTCGCGGGCCGATGTCGACGTTATATGGCTCTGACGCTATTGGCGGCGTCGTGAACATAATTACCAAAAAAGTGCCCAACGAATGGGGCAGTACTGCAACGTTGGAGCACACCTTTCAGGAAAACACCGACTTTGGTGACAGTTCTAAATTCTCATTATATTCCGGTGGGGCGTTAATTGAAGATAAATTGGGGCTGTCTCTACGTGGCAGTATTTTTCGTCGTGGGGAATCTCAGGCTGAATCATCAAGTACCGGTACTGAACTGAGTAAGCGTGGGCCAAACCCAGTTAAATCGGATAATTATACGCTTGGTAATAAATTGCAGTGGCAGGTCAATGACAAAAATGCGCTTTGGCTGGATGGTGAAATTGCCAATCAGAAATACGATAATGCCGAAAACCAACTCGGTACGATCGGTGCGGCAGGGGGATATGAAGATACGCTGCGCTATCAGCGCCGCAAAGTGACCCTTGGCAGTGATAATTACCTGAGTTTCGGTACGTTGAATTCGAGCCTCTCGTACAATAAAACCGAGAATAAAGGCCGACTGATCACCAACGCTTCTGTTCCTACCGCTACGGGCCTGGCGGGAACAAAGCGCGATCTTGATAATACCAATATTATCCTTGATTCCAAATTGGTAGCGCCGCTGGGTGACAGCCATCTGTTAACGGTAGGAGGCCAGTATTGGGATGCTCGCATGAAGGATGGCATCGTTCTGGCGAATAACGGCAAAGAGTTCCGTCAGGACTCTTGGTCTCTGTTCACTGAGGATGAATGGCGAATTGTCGATCCGCTGGCATTGACGTTTGGTGCCCGTTATGAGCATCAGGAGACCTTTGGCGGACATGTCAGCCCTCGCGCCTATCTGGTGTGGGATGCACATGATGATATCACGGTGAAAGGGGGCGTCAGCACCGGATACAAAACGCCGTCTCTTGTGCAATTGCACGATGGCATCAGTGGGGGTAACCGGGCAGCGGACGATTACCACGATCGGTAACCCGAAATTGAAACCGGAAGAGAGCGTCAATACTGAACTGGGAATTTACTATGAGAACCAGAGCGGTTTTGGTGCCAACGCGACGTTATTCCACAACCGTTTCAAAAACAAAATCAACAGTGAAACCATAGACAGCGTAACTAGCACCTATACCAACATTGGAAGAGCGACCACTCAGGGCATTGAGCTGGCAACAATCATTCCTCTGTGGTCTGATGATTGGTCACTCAACATGAACTACACCTTCACCGACAGCGAACAAAAGGATGGTGAGAATAAAGGGGCATCACTGACCAATACGCCCAGACATATGGCGAATGCGCGTTTGAATTGGAACGTGAATGAGAAACTCTCTACCTGGTTAAAGGCAGAGTACCGCAGTAAAACTGCACGATTCACCGACAACTATGAAAACCTGAGCGCATATTTTAAATCCTTTACTGTCTACAATCTTGGCGCATCGTATAAAGTGTCGAAAGATGTGACGTTCAACGGTGCTATTAATAACCTGACGGATAAAGATTTTACCCGGACACGCGTGTTTGCTGTGGGGAACGGGAGCACAACCGTTGGGGATTACTTTACCTCTTCCCAGAGTACCACCGGCTATGTGATGCCTGGGCGTAATTACTGGCTTTCCGTGAATGTGAATTACTGATTCTTCACGCTTTGTTGAGTCATACAAAAAATCAGAAGGCGCAGTACATGGCGACTTCTGATTTTTATTTTATCTCTGCCATACTTCACATCATCCGTGGGTTGTTGGTAGGCAAGCCATTCCCGCTGTGCAACGTGCTTTGTCGCCTGCCGGCGAGCAGGCCGCATGATGTCTTTTATTCCCATAATGAAGATTAAATGGAAGAAGTATGCAGTGGAAATCCCTGACTCCTGGCCTGATAAATCTGCTTGCTTATGAACGCACCTGGTTAAAGCACGACGTTCGCGCGGGGCTTTCGGTAGCGGCTGTTGCGTTGCCGGTGGCGATCGCCTATGCCGAATTAGCCGGCGTAAGCGCGATCGTTGGGCTTTACTCCTGTATTTTGCCGATGGTCGCCTACGCCATTTTGGCTCTTCGCGGCAATTAATTGTGGGTCCAGATGCTGCTACCTGTGCGGTCATCGCTGCGGTCATCACCCCCTTGGCGGCGGGAAACGCGGAGCTTCATTGGCAACTGGCGATTGTGATGACGTTGATGATGGGGACATGGTGTCTGATTGCCAGTCGATTCAAGCTGGGGGCCATTGCGGATTTATTGTCTCGCCCGATATTAAGCGGCTTGCTTAACGGTGTTGCACTGACCATCATCGTCAACCAGATCAGCAAAGTGTTTGGTTTTTCATCCCCCTCCAGTGAACTGATTGAGCGCATTTATGCGCTACCGTCGAATCTGGTAAAATAGCTACTGGCCAACGGTGGGTATCTCGTTGCTGACGCTGTTATGTCTGTTTGGTGTGCGTTATCTTCGGCCTAATTGGCCCGCACCGCTCTTTGCCGTCCTGTTGACGACGGGGCTGACCTGGGCGGCAAACTTGCCGCGCTTTGGCGTTGAGACGGTTTCTGGTTACACCGGGGGCGGTTTGCCTACCGTGTCCTGGCCGGATTTCAAACCTGGCTTGCTGCGTGAACTGGTGATCCCGGCGTTGAATCTTGCGGTGGTCAGCTTTGTCAGTATGATGCTGACGGCGTGCAGCTTCGCGGCAAAAAATGGTTACGAGGTTGATGTAAACAGTGAATTTCGCGTACTGGGTTTGGTGAATATCGTCTCTGGTTTGTCACAGGGATTTGCCATCAGCGGAGCAAATTCACGTACTGCGGTTAACGATGCCAACGGTGGCAAAAGCCAGTTGGTTTCTGTGATCTCCGCTTTGGCGATTGCGCTGGTGGTCGTGCTGTTGAGTGAACCTCTGCAATATATTCCCATTGCCGTACTCGGCGTCATATTAATCTATGCGTTGTGGGGCCTGCTGGATTTAGGCAGCATATTCCAACTGCGTAAGCGTAATCGCCCGGCATTCTATCTGGCACTGTTTACTTTTCTGAATGTGCTGCTGGTGGGCATTATTCCGGGTATTGGATTGGCTGTGTTGCTAGGGTTGCTGCAATTTCTGCAAACGGTATTTCGACCTACTGAGCATTTGCTCGGTGTCAACGCGGAAGGCATGATTCATTCATTAGATAACGGCAATGATAATGATATCAGACCGGTGGACGGCGTTATCATGTACCGTTTCAATTCCCCATTAACCTATTTCAACGTTGCCTATTTTAAAAGCCGCATTACAGATCTGGTGGATAGTGATGCCTCTCAGCCGCGCTGGGTGGTGATTGATGTGGTAGCCAGCTTTACCCACGCCGATGTCAGCGTGCTGGCCGCTATCGACGAATTGAAACGAGAGCTTAAACAACGCGGAATTAATCTGGTGCTCGCAGGACGGCGAACCGAATTAACCCGTTGGTTTCGTATGGACCGTTCCGACAGTAAGGTACACGATTTGATTCTGGTGCCGGATCTGTATTTGGCATTACGGCTGATTCAGAGTAAAGCGTGTAAAGAAACAGATTCGCTGAGGGCGGACAGCCCGCCCTGATTATGTAACTTATTGCAGCGTAGACATATCCAAAACAAATCGATATTTCACATCGCCTTTTTCCAGGCGAGAAAACGCATCATTAACCTGACTGGCACTGATGAGTTCGATATCAGCAGTAATGCCATGTTTAGCGCAAAACTCAAGCATTTCCTGGGTTTCTGCAATGCCACCGATATTCGAACCGGAGAAGCTGCGACGCCCTTTAACGACATTAAATGCGCCAAGGCGAGTCGCATCTGCAACCTTGGCTTCCGATGTGGTAAATACCACCACCTGTGCGCCCATCGCTTTGGCAATTTTGATCGCGACGTGCCCGAGCCCTCCGATGCCGAGAATGCCTACCACTTTTCCCGAGCCGGCCTGCCAGCGTTTAAGCGGAGAGTACACCGTAGGTCATTCCCCCCAGATGTTTATCCGGCGAGTTAAACGAGAGTGTAGTGCCGGATTCACAGAACTGCTCGAGGTCGCTGCGGCAGGCTGGACATTCGCCGCATGCGTCAACAATGCAGCCCACTGCGGCGTAATCGCCCGGTTGAAATCGGGTGACGGCACGGCCCACCGCGGTAACTCGGCCTACGATTTCGTGCCCAGGGACCATCGGGTAGTGTGCTGCACCAAAATCATTTTTGAGCTGATGAAGGTCGGAATGGCAGATGCCGCAATAGAGAATGTCCATCTCAACGTCATCATCCAGTAATCCGCGGCGTTTAATACTGAATGTTGTTAACGGATTGGTTGCCGTATCGGAGCCAATGGCTTTAATGGTTTTAATGGTTTTAAACATGACAACTATCTCTATGAAGATTAACGACCAACATGTGCTTGCAATGCCGCCGGATAACGTTCACCTACGATGTTCACCATTTCCAACGCTTGGGTAATTTTCTGCAAGTCTGCTGGCGTGAGTATGATTTCTGTTGCAGCCAGGTTTTCCTCTAGCCGATGCAACTTCGTGGTGCCCGGAATAGGCACAATCCATGGTTTTTGCGCCAGTAACCAAGCCAGTGCGATTTGAGCAGGAGTAGTGTGACGTTCTGCTGCCAGTTCTGCCAGTAATATCACCAGTTTTTCGTTGGCTTTCAGAGCGTCAGCGGAGAAACGAGGAACCGTTTTGCGGAAATCATTCTCTGCAAAGATGGTTTCGGCTTTGATTGCACCGGTCAGAAAGCCCCTGCCCAGCGGACTGAAGGGCACAAAACCAACGCCGAGTTCTTCAAGCAGCGGAAGTATTTCTTGCTCCGGCTCGCGCCACCATAGGGAATATTCACTTTGCAGCGCGGTAACAGGTTGTACGGCATGAGCGCGGCGCACGGTTTGAGCCCCGGCTTCTGAAAGGCCAAAATGTTTTACTTTGCCTTCGGCGATCAGATCTTTCACGGTTCCTGCGACATCTTCAATCGGGACATCGGGATCAACCCGGTGTTGATAGAGAAGATCGATAACATCCGTCTTAAGGCGACGCAATGAACCTTCTACGGCCTCACGGATATGCTTTGGGTGACTGTTCAACATTTGCTGTTTATTGTCGTTGCCTATGTTAAAGCCAAATTTTGTCGCGATAACCACGCGATCGCGCAAAGGTTTTAAGGCCTCACCGACAACGTCTTCATTTAAATAAGGGCCATACACTTCGGCGGTATCAAAAAATGTTACCCCGCGCTCAACGGCTGCGCGAATCAGTGTTATGACCTGACGTGTATCCGTTGCCGGTCCGTCGCCTTGGCTCAATCCCATGCAGCCTAAACCTAGCGCCGAAACTTCAAGTCCTGACTTTCCCAAATAACGTTTTTGCATTATTAAGCTCCTGCTATTAACGGCTTTACCGATGTTTAGCAAGCATAGCGCAGCGCGATTTATTCGATTAGTCGCTCGAATTCGCTAGGGTTTATTAACGGTGTTCATTAATTACCGCTCGCGTCGGCAATTCAGCGCGAGACTGTACTTAGCCAGCGGGTCACGATTTCTGTGGTTCTTCGTTCTTGATCGCATTCGATAACAAGTGGCTGTTCTCGTCTGGCATGAGGGGCCAGTCTCGCCAGGAGTGCTTCACTGTTACCAACACCATATCCACCATGTGTGATGAAAGGTATCAGGGTTTTGTCTGCCTGATTATGGGTAGTGAGAAAGGTTTGGACTACTGGAGGAAGGGTGGTTCCCCAAACAGGAAAACCTAAATAAATCGTTTGATAACGCTCAATATTACTGACACTGCTTTTTAGCGGTGGCCTGAGGTCACGGTCAATTTTTGTCTGTTCTACCGTCTGAAAATAATCATCCGGATAGGGTATTGCTGGCTCAATCTCAAACAGATCGCTGTGCAGGCTGCGATGAATAACCCCTGCGATAACACGCGTGTTACCACTGGGGGATAAATAGACGACGAGAGTGCGTTCAGTTTTTAGTGAGTTATCCGTGTTGGCACTCGCGGAGGTGGGAAACGCCATCTTTACCACGGTTAAGCTGGGCAATGCGGAAAGCAGCGCTCTTCGAGTGCGATCGTGTTGGGGCGACATGTATGATTCTCCGCAAAAATGGATAACAAACAATGTGCGCTGTGATATAGGAGTAGCGTAGCATCAATAAGCCCAAGATAACAGAACATGTGTGGTGAGATAATCGTATTGTATTGATTAGTGTTATGAATATTGCTCATTAAATGCGTGTCACTGTCTCAGTGAGTAAATAGTCTCGTTTCGTTATTTAAATATGTCAAAGAGGATGTGTTAAATAAACAAATGTAGTTATCTTTAAGATTGGATAAAAAGCATTGGTCTATTTAAAATCATAATTTTTTTAAAAAATTATCATTACAATTTCAGAATATTTACCAGAAATAGTCTGGTGTTTGGTGAGGGGGGCAAATTTTATAGTGAATCTATTGTTCATATTATATTGATTTGTTTTGGATTTATTAACGGTCATGACTGTTCTCGTGGTGTTGGAATAACCGTCGATGAGTGATACAAGACACAGTGGATGGATTGGTATCCGATGATAACCCTATTTTTAAATTTTTTATCATGTTATAGAGTATGCTGCTTTTTTTGTTTTTATGATTCATATTTTTTGTGTTTATTATTGAGGGCACATTTGTGTTTAATAAATTATGAATGATAATGGAAAATATCGTTTTTTTCGACAACTGGGGATGGTTTTTGCTTTGATTGGTTGTTCTCAGGTGAATAAAAGTGATGAGAGGACCCACACTCCTGTGATTAAGTTCTCAAAAGAGGAGGCTGGGCGCTCTGTAATTTCACCATCAATCGCAGGTAATGCCTCTAGTCAGCATTCCGCTATGTCGTCCAAAAGGACGATATGAAAATTCGGGGAGAGGCTCAGGCTCGTTTGAGCACGCCTGGCCGTCAGTCTGAAAGCACCTCGCTGAATGTATTAGTTCCATTGCAAGAAAATGAAAATCGCATGCTGTTTAGCCAATTTAGGGGACATCATCGCAAGCATAAAAACAGCGTCAGTGCGGGAGTGGGGCCGCTTCATTTTGGTAATGACTGGGGATTGGGCTATAACCTTTTTTATGATGCGCAGACGTCAAAATCAGTTTACCACCGCCTCGGCGTTGGTGGAGCTATGGTTTGATAATGTTCGTTTTATGGCCAATGGATATTATGGCCTGACACGTAACCAGGATGTTGATGAAAAACTAGGGTATTACGCGGATGTCGCTCATGGCTATGATGTCAATTTGCAAGCGTGGATACTCGGGTATCGTCAGTTGAGTGGTCGGGTGAAATTTGAGCAATACTTTGGCGATAGTGTTGCGCTTACCAAGAAAGGGAAAGATGCCAGAAATCTGCATGCGTTATCATTAGGGCTCAGCTATGCGCCGATTCCATTGCTACAGTTTGATGTTGATCGCGTGTTGGGTGGGCAAAGTCAAGCTGAAAACCGTTTTGGGATCTCTGTTCGTTACCAATTTGGTGTACCTCTTTCTTTGCAACTTGATCCAACGTACACGGCATCCCAGTACTTGAGGAAAGCAAAAAATTATCATGTTGTTGATCGTAACAACGATATAAAGCTTTCGTTTCGAGAGAAGCCCTCGGAACGGATAGAAAAACCAGTGATAAAAGCACCCGTTGCGCCAAAACCTCCAACAATACCCCCAGCATCTCAACCGCCAAAAGCACCAACCCCATCAGTGGGGCCTGAAGGGCCAAAACCACCCGTTGTAACGCCAGAAGGCGATCCCTGTTTAGAGTGCGGAGACCTAGAGCCAGTAACAAACCCTTCTGTTGACGATGAATCTTTTGGGGATGAAGGAAGGGCAGCAAACCCTAAAGGTGAAGTAGAACTGATTAATAGACAGCCTGATTTTCATGTTTATCAACGGGTCTTCCCCTATCATGGTGGCACACACCCTCAATCAAGTATAATTATCTATACTTGTACCTT
>NZ_PEHF01000083.1 GCF_015762685.1 Candidatus Symbiopectobacterium sp. 'North America'
TGCGGTCAGCGTGGTTTTACCATGGTCAACGTGGCCGATAGTACCGACGTTAACGTGCGGTTTTGTACGTTCAAATTTTTCTTTAGACACGGCTATATTCCTTACTCAAATACCCTCCCCTGAGGAGAGGGCATGGGATCAATGTATTGGTAATTATTTACCACGAGCTTCAATAACGGCCTGAGCAACGTTGTTCGGCGCATCATCGTACTTCAGGAACTCCATGGAGTAAGAAGCACGGCCTTTGGTCAGAGAACGCAGTTGAGTTGCGTATCCGAACATTTCAGACAGCGGAACTTCGGCATGAATCACAACGCCAGTGACGTTAGATTCCTGACCACGCAGCATACCACGACGACGGCTAAGGTCACCGATTACGTCACCGGTGTTCTCTTCAGGCGTTTCTACTTCAACCTTCATGATCGGTTCAAGCAGAACAGGTTTTGCTTTTTTGAAGCCATCTTTAAAGGCGATAGACGCAGCCAGTTTAAACGCCAGTTCAGAGGAGTCAACGTCATGGTAAGAACCGAAGTGCAGACGCACGCCGAGATCGACCACCGGGTAACCCGCCAGCGGGCCCGCTTTCAGCTGTTCCTGAATACCTTTATCAACGGCAGGGATGTATTCACCAGGAATTACAGCACCTTTGATGTCGTTGATGAACTCGTAGCCTTTCGGATTTGAGCCCGGCTCCAGCGGATACAGGTCGATAACCACGTGACCATACTGACCACGACCACCAGACTGCTTGGCGTGTTTACCTTCGATATCGGTAACTTTCGCGCGAATCGCTTCACGGTAAGCAACCTGAGGTTTACCGACGTTCGCTTCAACGTTGAACTCACGTTTCATACGGTCAACGATGATGTCGAGGTGCAGCTCACCCATACCGGCGATGATGGTCTGGTTAGATTCTTCGTCAGTCCATACGCGGAAGGACGGGTCTTCTTTCGCCAGACGTGCCAGAGCCAGACCCATTTTTTCCTGATCAGCTTTGGTTTTCGGCTCAACGGCGATAGAGATAACCGGCTCCGGGAACTTCATACGTTCCAGGATGATCGGAGAATTCGGATCGCACAGGGTATCCCCGGTGGTCACGTCTTTCAGACCGATGGCTGCCGCGATGTCACCAGCGCGAACTTCTTTGATCTCTTCACGTTTGTTAGCGTGCATCTGAACGATACGACCGAAACGCTCACGCGCCGCTTTCACGGAGTTCAGCACGGTATCACCGGAGTTAACCACACCGGAGTACACACGGAAGAACGTCAGGTTACCTACAAACGGGTCGGTAGCAATTTTGAATGCCAGCGCAGAAAACGGCTCATCATCACTTGCGTGACGTTCAGCCGGCGTGTCTTTACCGTCATCCAGCATACCGTTGATCGCCGGTACATCGACCGGAGATGGCAGGTAATCAACTACCGCATCCAGCATCGCCTGTACACCTTTGTTTTTAAAAGCAGAACCACAGGTAACCAGGATGATTTCGTTGTTCAGAACGCGCTGACGCAGAGCTTTTTTGATCTCTTCTTCAGTCAGTTCTTCACCGCCCAGGTATTTCTCCATCAGCTCTTCGGAAGCTTCCGCAGCGGATTCGATCAGGTTCTGGTGCCATTCGTCAGCCAGTTCCAGCATATCAGCAGGGATGTCTTCGTATTCGAAGGTGACGCCTTGGTCGGCTTCGTTCCAGTTGATCGCCTTCATTTTAACCAGGTCAACAACACCGGTGAAACCTTCTTCAGCACCAATCGCCAATTGCAGCGGAACCGGGTTCGCGCCCAAACGGGATTTGATCTGACCAACGACCTTCAGGAAGTTCGCGCCCATACGGTCCATTTTGTTAACGAACGCGATGCGCGGAACTTTGTATTTGTTAGCCTGACGCCATACGGTTTCAGACTGCGGCTGAACACCACCAACAGCACAGTAAACCATGACTGCACCATCAAGAACACGCATGGAACGTTCTACTTCGATAGTGAAGTCAACGTGTCCCGGGGTGTCGATGATGTTTACGCGGTGCGGCTCAAACTGCTTCGCCATACCAGACCAGAACGCAGTAGTCGCAGCAGAGGTAATGGTAATCCCACGCTCTTGCTCCTGCTCCATCCAGTCCATCGTGGCGGCGCCGTCGTGAACTTCACCGATTTTGTGGTTTACACCTGTGTAGAACAGAATACGTTCAGTCGTGGTGGTTTTACCGGCGTCGATGTGTGCACTGATACCGATATTACGGTAGCGTGCAATGGGTGTTGTACGAGCCATTTGTTTCCTCTATTATATCTTCGGACGTTCAATTCATCAGTTAACACAAACGGGCGGGCCGCAAAGCACGCCCGCCTGGTTAGCCCGCGGGAATTACCAGCGGTAGTGAGCGAACGCCTTGTTGGCTTCGGCCATGCGGTGAACGTCTTCACGTTTCTTAACAGCAGTACCTTTGTTGTCTGCTGCATCAGAAAGTTCGTTCGCCAGGCGCAAAGCCATCGATTTATCACCGCGTTTACGAGCAGCTTCAACGATCCAACGCATTGCCAAAGCATTACGACGGACCGGACGGACTTCAACTGGAACCTGGTAAGTTGAACCACCTACACGGCGGGACTTAACTTCAACAGTCGGACGAACGTTGTCCAGAGCGACTTCGAAAGCTTCCAGTTCGTTTTTACCAGAACGCTGTGCCAGGGTTTCCAGCGCGGTATAGACGATTGCTTCTGCGGTAGATTTTTTACCGTCTACCATCAGAATGTTTACAAATTTGGCCAGTAATTCAGATCCGAACTTAGGATCCGGCAGAATTTTACGTTGACCAATGACGCGACGACGTGGCATGGAAATACTCCGTTGTTAATTCAGGATTGTCCAAAACTCTACGAGTTTAGTTTGACATTTAAGTTAAAACGTTTGGCCTTAATTAACGGAGAACCATTAAGCCTTGGGACGCTTAACGCCGTACTTGGAACGGCTCTGCTTACGATCTTTAACACCAGAGCAGTCCAGTGCACCACGTACGGTGTGGTAACGCACACCCGGGAGGTCTTTAACACGACCGCCACGGATCAGGATCACGGAGTGCTCCTGCAGGTTGTGACCTTCACCACCGATGTAGGAAGTCACTTCAAAACCGTTAGTCAAACGCACACGGCATACTTTACGCAGTGCGGAGTTTGGTTTTTTCGGAGTGGTGGTATATACGCGAGTACATACACCACGTTTTTGCGGGCACGCTTCCAGCGCAGGAACGTTGCTTTTTGCAACCTTCAGAGAGCGCGGTTTGCGAACCAGCTGGTTAATTGTTGCCATTAAAAACTCCTGGTTTTTTTATTTCGCTTCGTAAACACGTTATAAATAGCCCCATATATTACAGAGTAAAATATTGGGACGCATAATTATAGGGCTGACAGTGAAAGGAGTCAAGAAATAGTCAAAATTTCAGCATCACCACGCCAGTTGCACAGCGTGTTGGGCGGTCAGCCGGACAAATTCAGTATAGTCGACCAGCAGAATACTGGTTGATATTTGTTCTGCCAACCCGCGGGCGTCCACATCTTCCTGCAAGGCGTAGACAGGAATTCCCAATGCCAGCAGGTGTTCCACCACGTTCCCCTGCCCCAATGCGGCAATCACGCCGTCTTGCAGCAGCAGCAGCGCATCCTGTGGCAACACGCAACGCAACATAGCGTCGATATCGGTGTGATAGGGCGAACGGGAAAGCGTGTGCAAGCGCGTTTTCAGAGGTGGGGTCACAGACTGCATAAGCGTAGCACTCTCACAGTAAACACTCTCAAATTAAAACGTAAGGACAGTGTCATAGTCGGCAAGCGTTGCACGCAGGGCATCCGGCGCGAGTCGTTCAACGCCAATCACCCATGCGGTATCCGCGTTCAGGCCGCGCTGATAGGCAGACGCCGCACACAGATAGCAGCGCTCGATGTCGTACAGCGGCAACACGCCAAACGTGGCAATGTAGTTACGCATCAGAATGATGTCAGGTTGCTGGCCGGGCAACAGTTGGAGCACTCCGTCACCGATAAAAAACACGCCGATATCATCGCTCAGCGCGTAGGTGGCCAATAAGGCATCCAATCCTTCTCGCCCTGACGCGTCACCGTGCGGAGCATGGGTAAACAAGAAAGCGATGCGTTTCATTATCGCTCCTTAAAACTGTACGACGCGGTCGCACGTCAACACGGACTGAGCCAGTTCACCTAAACCGCTCAGTGAAAAACCTGGTTGCAGATTGGCGGTGGGTAGTTCGAGCAGCCTTGCCTGTTCGTTGTCCGTGACTCCGCGACGCAGTGCGGCAGCCACGCAAACATTCAGTGCCACCTGATGCGTTGCCCCCAACTGCTGCCACGCACGCGTCAAATCGAACTCGTCATTAGCAGGGGACGTCAGTTGACTGGCGTTCAGCACCCCTTCCCGATAAAAAAACACGCTTTCCAGGCAGTGCCCTTGTGCAATCAACGCCCGGGCAAACAGCAGCGAGCTACTCGCCAGCTGCGTACCGTATGCCGGGCCTGTCACCAAGAGGCAATAACGCAACATTAGCGGTCGTGCCCGCTGAAATCACCGTTTTTAAACTGGCGAATGTAGAGGTAAACCGTGTGCTTGGAAATATTCAGGCGATCCGCCACCTGATTGATCGCCTCCTTGATATCGAAAATACCTTTTTCATAGAGGTTCAGCACAATTTGCCGGTTCTTGGCATTGTTAGAAACGTTGCGATCCGCGTTCACCTCTTCAATAGAGAACTCAAGCGTCTGCGCAACAAGATCGTCCACGGAGGAAGCAAAGTTCACCGAGGAGGCCACTTCATGGGTTTCCGGTGGAATAAATGTTTGCACAATCTGGGAAAAAGGCACATCAAGATTCATGTTGATACACAGCAGGCCGATCACACGCTGCTCGCGGTTACGAATGGCGATAGTGACCGATTTCATCAGCACACCGCTTTTGGCTCGAGTGAAGTAGGCTTTGGATACGCTACTGTCTTCTCCCGCCATATCATGCAGCATACGCAACGCCAGATCGGTAATCGGCGAACCGATTTTACGCCCGGTGTGTTCGCCGTTGGCAATGCGCACCGCAGAGCATTTAAGATCTTCTAGCGCGTGCAACACGATTTCACAGTGTTCACCGATCAGCATCGCCAGACCGTCTACCACCGCCTCGTAAGATTTCAGGATCTCATGGTCCGTCGGGTTAAACGGCCGTTCCTCCAGCAAATCAATTTCATTTGATTCGCCAGACACAAGCAAATTTGACATGGCTGACACCATCCTCGACATCATCTATTTAATTGCCTTAAACGTTTAGGCACTCACCATCGACAGGACACTCCCCTAAATAATTCAAGTCGCAGACGCGTTGGCTACGCTCGCTCACCCGAATCACTTACCTAAGTAAGCTCATCGGGATTCACTCCCTTGCCGCTTTCCTGCAACTTGAATTATTTAGGGTCTAGTATACCAAATGTCCCTTCTCCCGTCCCCGCATTTCACGGTTCTCCCCCCCCCTTTTACTACGACATCTGAACACCGTCTTAAGGTTGGCTTAATTTTAATATCTTAACGTCACGCGCTATCACTCATTTTGTCTTTATTCATTGAGATAGCCATGAAAATTCGTTTTACCCTTTCCCGCCCCGAGTGGACAAGCATCGGCTACGTGCTGTTTTTCTCCGCCTTTATCAAGCTGGTGCAAAACGTTGCTTACTATCGTCAAACGCTGCACCTGCTGGATTTCAGCCAGCGCGCAACGCTGCCTTTTTTCCTGAGCATGCCGTTGGTGATCTTCGCCATGCTGAATATCGTCTTTACCCTGTTCGCCATTCCCTATCTGCGTCAATGGGCGATTGCTGCGCTGCTGATCGCGGGCGCTTCAGTGCAATATTTCATGCTGAACTACAGCATTATTATCGATCGCACCATGATACAGAATGTGATGGAAACCAACGTGTCGGAATCTGTCGATCTGTTTACGCCACAACTGGCACTCTGGGTATTGCTCGTCGGGGTCTTGCCTGCCAGCTTCGCGTTATGGGTAAAAATAAAACCGACGGTATTAACCGCGATCAGTATCGGTCAGCGCTTTTTGATTATCGCACTATCACTGCTGACAATATTGCTCGTCGCCGTGCTATTTTACAAAGATTACGCATCATTAATGCGAAATAACAAGGAGTTGGTGAAATCTATTACCCCCAGCAACGTGATAACCGCCAATCTTTCCTAAGTTAAGCATCGGGCGCTGGCTAACCAGCCGTTAGTGCAAATCGGCCTGGATGCGCACCAAGGCCCCGCCCTGCCAATGCCAATGGTAAGAAAAACCTGATCATTTTAGTGGTAGGAGAAACCGCTCGCGCGGAAAACTTCTCTCTGGGGGGGATACGGCAAAGAGACTAATCCGCAGTTGAAAAAGGCCAACGTGATCTACTTTCCCCATACCCAGTCGTGTGGCACGTCAACCGGCGTTTCGGTGCCCTGCATGTTTTCTAGCATGCCACGCACGCAATACGATGCCGCACTGGCCAGCCACCAGGAAGGGCTGCTGGATATTGTTCAACGCGCCGGCATCAATGTGCTGTGGCAGGAAAATGACGGCGGATGCAAGGGCGTCTGCAATCGGGTTCCCAACAAAGATATTCCCAGCATTGCAGCACCGGGCTTATGCAGCGGCGAAGAATGCTACGATGAAGCGCTGTTTACCGGCGTGGAAGACCATATCAATCAACTGAACAGCGACACCATTATTGTGCTGCACATGATTGGCAGTCACCGGCCAGCCTATTACAGACGTTATCCGGACGCGTTCAAACAATTTACCCCGACCTTCGACACCAACCAGATTCAGAACTGTTCCCAAGATGTGCTAACCAACACCTATGACAACACGCTGCTTTATCTGGATAACACGTTAAACAACGCGATAGCGCTGCTGAAACACCATCAGGATAAGTTCAACACCGCATTGGTTTATCTCTCCGACCATGGAGAATCACTGGGGGAAGACAGTGTTTATTTACACAGCATGCCCTATGCCGTCGCCCCTTCACAACAAACGCATATCCCGATGTTGATGTGGCTGTCGCATGACTACCAGCAGCAATTTGCCGTGGAAGAGACATGTTTGCGACAACGCGCGCAAACACAAAGTTATTCGCAAGACAATCTGTTTCACACCATACTGGAAATGCTTAATGTTACTACCAACGAATATCAGCCTGAATGGGATATCCTCAAGGGATGTCGGAATCGCACTGCATGAGATTGTTGATTGTAGAAGATGATGCCTTACTGCAAGAAGGATTGTTACTGGCACTCAGCCAGGAAGGGTACGACTGCGACTGCGCGGGCGGAGCCAAACAGGCGGATGCACTGTTAAACAGTGCGCCATACAGTCTGGTGGTTCTGGATCTCGGGCTACCGGATGGCGATGTCTTGCAACTGCTGGCACGCTGGCGCAAACAGCACCAGCATATGCCGGTGTTGATCCTGACCGCCCGTGATACCATCGACGATCGCGTCAGCGGGCTGGATTCCGGAGCCGATGACTACCTGGTTAAGCCGTTTGCGCTGACGGAGCTGCTGGCACGGGTCAGAGCCCTGATCCGCCGCCACCAAGGCGCAAGCGACAATCTGGTTGTGGTGGACGATCTTTGCCTTGATCTCACGACTCAGCAGGTGAGCCTGAAGCACGAATCGGTTATTCTGACGCCCAAAGAGTTTGCGATTCTCGCAAGGCTGGTATTGAAAGCCGGGCAACCCGTTCACCGCGAATTGCTGCATCAAGATATTTACAGTTGGAATGACGATCCCGCCTCAAACTCACTCGAGGTTCACGTCCATCATTTACGACAGAAAATCGGCAAAGCACGCATCCGTACCTTGCGCGGCTTCGGCTACCTGTTCACGACCGAGGATGACGCATGAAACGCATTTTCAGCTCGATGTCTCCCCCTGCGGCCAGCATGCGCTGGCGGCTTATCATCGCGCTGGGATGTATTTTGTTGACGTGCCAGCTCATCAGCGTCGCCTGGCTATGGCATGAAAGTAAGGAACAGATCGAGTTTCTGGTGGACAAAACGATGAGTGAACACGCGCGCAACGATCATATCGCCAAGAAAATACGCGAATCGATAGCCTCACTCAGCATACCCAGTCTGGTAATGGTGCTGGCTTCCCTGTTTCTTTCTATTCAGGCCGTGAACTGGATTACGCGGCCACTGTCGCGCCTCGCAGCGGAATTAGGCAACCGCAGTGCGGAAAATCTGGAACCTATCGCTGATTATCAGCAGGTGGAAGAGATCGCCGCCGTGACACGCTCCATGAACCAACTCTTTGTGCGCCTGAATGAAACGCTGGAACGAGAGCGCCAATTTACCGCTGACGTCGCGCACAAACTACGTACCCCGCTGGCAGGAATACGGCTGCATCTGGAACTTCAGCAACAACGTCATGGAGTCGATTGCCAGCCGCTGATTTCACGTATCGATACCATGACACGAACCGTTGAACAACTGCTTCAGTTGGCGAGCGCCGCCGTGGCGTTTTCCTCCGGCCACTACCAACAGATTTCGCTGGCTCAGGATGTGATTGTCCCCATACAGGATGCGGTGGAAGAGATGGCCAGTCAGCGCAACCAGCGTATTGACTGGCAAATCAGCGAGGAAGAGGTGGCAATACAGGGCGATGCCACGTTACTGCAACTGCTGCTGCGTAATTTGATCGAAAACGCTCACCGTTACAGCCCTCCAGAGAGCACTATTACTCTGCGACTTACCGCCGACCCGGAAATCACCTTGCAGGTGCGTGACCAAGGGCCAGGCATTGATGAAAGCAAAGTCGGCGAATTGAGCAAGGCGTTTGTCCGCATGAACACGCGTTACGGCGGCATCGGGCTGGGATTGAGTATTGTCACCCGCGTGGCACAACTGCACCATGGCGCATTAACGATCAGCAACCTGCGTGAGGGCAACGGCACGCTGGCGGAGGTCACCTTCCCGCCGCTGCTTTCATGGCGTGACGCTATACCATAAAAATCTATGGTCACCCCCGTTTTTGCAACACTGATTTTCGATTGATGTTGGGCTTGCTTAA
>NZ_PEHF01000034.1 GCF_015762685.1 Candidatus Symbiopectobacterium sp. 'North America'
GCAGTAATGTTCCATTACGGCAGGTTAAACATGGGGTTATGAGTCTCCCACCATGATCGGGGAAAACCCTCAACAAGCCAATGCTGGATATGATGGCAGCAAATAATGCCCATTGAAAAAAATCGTTACGTACTTTCCCTAATTCGATTTTTTTCTTACCGAACCCGACCCATTTATAAATCAAATCATCGAAATAGCCACCGTGGTAATTCTGCTCCAGAACGTCACTCACCGCCTTGGAGAACAGTGGATCCTTTTCGGACATGACCAAATAAAACTGACTGAAGAATAACGGATTACTCACCGTTTTGGTCATAGGGAATTGCTGCAACAGACGACGGGCACAGTAGAATTCGGCCAATACAAAATCCACTTTACCGGCGGATAACAGCTCAAATCCCTGCTCATTGGTGATGACGGGCACGACGGTAAAATCCTGTGGATTAGCCTTAAGATACATCTCTACCGAAGAGGCCTGTTTAATGGCTACACGCTTTTTATGCAGCGTTGCCCACAAGTCCGCCTGGCCTGCGCTGCGCAGGTTATAGGCACTGATATAGGTAGGCAATAGCGGTAGCGCAGTGTTGAGCGCAAAGGTTTCTCCTGCGGGCAAATCAATCACGGCTAACTGGCGCGCATTATGGGTTACGGAATACAGGGTTTGTTCGAGCGTTTGGCGATTGATAATTAAATCGTATTGCAACTTTTGGGCAATTTGGCGGGCTAATTCAATGTTGAAGCCAGTCTCTTCACCGGCCTTATTTTGCCACTCAAAGGGCGGGGTGTTGCTATGAACGTTGAATGTCAGATTTTGCTGCGCGAATCCTTGAACCGAGAACAGACTCAGCGCTAATACCATTCCCCGTAAATACAGCCAATAGCTCACGCAATACACACCTTTTTGAACGCTTCCCAACATTGATGATTGCTTTATTATGGAGAAGAGTGGCTGAAAGCTTTACTTTACGCTGCTACTGAATAAAGGGAAGAGATCAATCTCGCTTTTTGACGTGGACGAAACTCCAAATGCAGTCAATTTACCTATGCAGATTGTTATCTCTTTTTTGACAGTGGTATCACATTTAATTTACTTGGTTAATGCTACGGTTACGTCATATTCTCTTAAAGAGAATGATAATTAATTAATATTGAAATGCTGAATCTCTGTGTTATGCAAAAATGCATAATAGGGTATGCAAAGTTCAAAGTTTTTTACGTTAAGCGATCTATCTCCAAATTTTATCCTCGAGTGTTATCCCTTCAGAAATTACGCAGCGTAAATTCAGGCTGTGAGCAATACGCGTTAATAACTCCTGAAAAGAATTGAATAACATAGGGGACACTAATATGGATAATAAATTAGATCAAAATCGTCGAGAATTTTTAACCAAGGGAGCCGAACTCGCCGCTGCGGCAGGAACGCTTGCTCTGACGGCTTCATCTACAGCCCACGCCGCAGAAGCTGTGGCCACAATGGGAGCCACCGCCTCGGCGGAGGAGCCAAAAGCCATCACCGGTTACATTAAAGAGCCTAAAAACTTAAAAGACGTACTCGGCAATGCGCGCAAAATCATGAGTACTTGCGCAGCATGTGATGTCGCTGGGGCAGGGCGTTGTAACGGTAAAGGTCCGTGCGGTGAAGGGGTTCCCGGTATGGGCGGTATGCGCCAAAGCTTTGTGCGCAACATTGAAGCCTTTGAAGGCATGAGTCTCACGATGCGCAGCCTGCACAATGTGAGTAAGCCGAAAATGGAAACGGAGTTACTTGGCGTTAAGTTAGCGATGCCCATCCTGACCGGGGTCACCGGTGGTCTCACCTACAACATGGGTGCTGCCAACAAATTGACGTTTGATGGCGAAGTCATGACCGAGGATAAATATGAGCGCGGCATTATCGAAGGGGCGGCAAATTCCGGTTGTTTAGGTTGGGCAGCGGACGGTATTGAAGACCCACTTGATACCTACAAACGCCGTTTAGAGGTGGTCAAAGAATTTAAAGGCCGCGCGATTGCGCAAATCAAACCACGTACCCAACAGGAAATCTTTGAACGTATCGATCTGGTGCAGAACGCCGGTGCGCTTTTCTTTGCTATTGATATCGATTCCGCAGGTTGTGCTGCTCGCACATTGCCCGGTAATACGGTTGAGACTAAGGATCTGAAAAAAATCAAAGAAATCGTCAAATACGCCAAAATCCCCTTTATGGCTAAAGGTGTGATGACGGTGGAAGAAGCCCTGATGTGTGCCGAAGCCGGTTGTGGGGCGATTGTGGTGTCTAACCACGGCGGTCGCGTGCTGAGCTCGACCCCGGCGACCATGCATGTGTTACCCTCCATTGTTAAAGCTGTGCGCGATCGCGGTTACAAGATGCCGATTCTGGTCGATGGTGGCGTGCGTGACGGTGGCGATGTGCTTAAAGCGCTGGCCAGCGGTGCCCATGCCGTATTGGTTGGCCGTCCCATGCTGCGTGCCAGCCTCGGCGGCGGTGTTAAAGGGGTTGAGATGCAGTTCAAACGCTTCCAAGGTGAGCTTGAGTCCAGCATGGTGCTGACCGGTACCGCCGATGTGCGGAATGTTGACCCGGCGATTCTACTTCAGAGCGTTTGAGTGATATAAATCGCTGACGACTCTATCAGATAGAAAATCCCCTTGGAAATAGCGGTGGCAGTGTGACTGTTGCCACCGCTTTTTATCTGGATGTGTGTGAGATAGGGAACGCAATGTTTTTTCAATGTCCCTGCACGGGACGCCATTGAGTTGCTTTTATACAGAATTACAGGTTGTAAACAGGGCAGAAGTAGCCCTCTATTGAGGAACGCGAGAGGCCAAGATAGCTAAACTGATACTGGATTACATTCAGAGTCCGCGCTAATGAAAAAGGCCAACAAAACCCCCTTCCCGCACGATGCGACGTTTAAGCAGTTTTTGACGTACCCTGAATCCACACGAGATTTTATACAACTACATTTACCTGAAAAGCTGTTGGCGCTTTGCGATCTCACCACTCTGAAACTGGAGTCTGGCTCGTTTGTTGAAGATGATTTAAGAGCATTTACAGTGATGTCCTTTACAGCCTACAGACACGCGCAGGAGCAGGGTATGTCCATGTATTGATTGAGCAACAAAGCAAGCCGGATAAGCATATGGCATTCAGGCTAATGCGGTACGCGATTGCCGCGATGTAGCGGCACCTTGATGCGGGGAATAAGAAGCTGCCTCTGGTGATCCCAATACTGTTTTATGCGGGCAAGCCGAGCCCTTGCCCGAATTCTACCAATTGGCTGCAACTCTTCGACGATCCGGCTTTAGCTAAGCAGCTATACAGTGAAGATTTCCCGCTGGTTGATGTGACGACCATTCCCGATGAGGACACCATGCAGCATCGCAGTGTGGCCGCGTTGACGCTGATACAAAAGCACATTCGCGAACGGGATTTGTCTGACTTGATGGACCGGTTGGTAACCATTATGCTGACGACTGACATGACCAGACAACAGGTCAGATCGCTGATAAACTACATGGTACAGGCAGGCAACACATCAAATTCTGAAGCTTATGTAAGGCAACTGGCACAACGGGTGCCGCAACATGGAGATGAACTGATGACCATAGCGGAACAGTTGGAACAGAAAGGTATTGAGAAAGGCAGCAAAGAAGGGCGACGTGAAGCCACGCTGGACATAGCTCGTGAACTACTTCAAAACGGTGTGGAGCTAGGTATTGTTATGAAATCGACGGGCCTTTCTGAAGATGAATTAGCGAAGCTACGTCATTGATGCAAAATGCTGCGAACACTGCTAATTGCGAGTGGCTCAGTACCTGCACTATGCGCAAAGACTAAGCTCAACCCTGTTCATGCATCAATCGAGCAAACATGTTGTCACCCTCTAAAAGGCTCCCCCTATCTGCCGCCTCCACAAAATCAGCCCATCGTTGCATCAAGGGGGATAGTCGCTGCGGTTATAGGCGCGGCGCACCTCGTTTTATCCACGTGTGCCAGCGCGGCTTCAATCACATCAGGTGGAAATCCGTGTTCATTGAGTGCGGTGTTGGCGATAACCCGTAAGGCCAGCGCTTTAAGACACAAAAAAACCCGCAGGGCTTGCGCCGTGCGGGCTTTCAGGACTTTATCGGTCGACTCTGGTGAGCTGGCGGAGTCTGAATGTATTTTTCAATATCATGATTTAATTGAAATAAGCTCCAATTCAGACTTTGTTCTTAGACCTAAACGTAGGCCTACGCATACGGATGACAGTGCAATCTTTTGATTATTAGATCTTTTTTTTCGGGGTGGTTATCTGGGATTGGACTGTGTCGGTCACTCTTTTCATTTGTCTCGATTAGCCCCAATAAAAAGATTTTATGAAAAACTGTTCACCCTCGTCACCTATGAATTTTATGATTAATAATCATTATGTTAAGTGGTTACGAGTGGGTGAATAGGTGATGAGTTACTCGTCACCTTTTAGGGAGAATATGGCTCAATAGGCTGTTTTTTACCCATGAGGTCGCTATGGAAGCACAGGACAAACCAACGGCCATTGAGAATGAGGCCGCGATATCGTCACAAGATCAATGTGTCATTGTTGTGGACGACGTCCAGTTTTCTGCATTCATTACTGAACTGAAAAAGCCCATAGCTAGCAATGAGTCGTTGCAGTCACTATTAGACAGAAGGTCACCGTGGGAATAGCGGTGGCTGTATGCCCGTTACCACCGCTTTTAAAATGGGAGAGTGTGAAATCAGGAGCGTAATGCTTTTTCCATTTCCCGACGCAAGATGCTATTGAGTCGCGTTTGATAGCCCGGCCCTTCGCTTTCGAGCCAGTTCAGCACATCGGCATCGATACGCACGGTTTTTTGGACTTTGATCGGCTTAAAGAACTTTGCGCGTTCCGCTTTATTCCACACGGCATCCGGCAGTTCCGGCGCATCGCTATAGTCAATGTCTGCATCTTTCATGCTATTAAGACGATCAATCTGTTGTTTACGATTCATAGTCCTTGTACCTCGCTCTTTCTTTGGCGTTCGCTTTACGGGCGGAAATGATCCTGATTGAACCGAATCTATCCGTATGAACCACCAACAGTAAAATCTGTCCGCCTGCTGCGCCTATTGTCTGATAGCGCTTTTCGCCATAATCAAATCGGTTATAACAAACGCTCAATGCGTGAGGATCAAAAAAGACTTCACAGGCAAATTCAAAAGCAGCATGGTGCTTGCATAGGTTTGTGTGGGCTTTGTCATCATCCCACTCAAATTCTCTTCCGTTGAGACTGTGATGGACATCCAAAACATACATCCTATAGTTGCTTTTTGTAGTTACATTGTAGGCTGAATAGTGAACAAGTCAACCCGATGAGATGGGTTGACTTGTGGTTGATGGGGTCAGGCAATTTCACATTTAGGTTGCCAGTCGGTATCCGCTTCACCTGTCAGCGCTAAATTCGTCTGCATTCCCTGTTTGGTCTTGCTCTTGAGATACACCTTGCCGTATTCCGACATCATGGTTGGCAATGCCGTTCCAAATGCCGTCAGCGTCATGGGCTTTTGATGACCGCGTGACTCCATAAACTACAAGTAAGCGTGATACAGGTACTTACGCGGGTTACGCGGCGTAATGTTGGCGTTGCCCATATACAGGCCGTCAGTGTCTCCCAGTGCCAGCAGATAGCAGCAAAAATCAACCAGCGGATCGGCATGGCGTTTGATTTCCAGCGCTTCGGCGCTCTGTTGCTGCGCTTGTAGCAGTCCTCGGGCTTCGTTCGGGTCGTGAAAGCGCTGCATCAGGTGGCGCACGATCACTGCCAGCTCGGCGCGGATCTTCTCTTTCAGCGCCGGGTCGCGTTCACTGGCCGCAATAGCTTCTGGGAACGGGATAATGACGCGACGGCGGGACACGCCGCCGCTGCGGTCGCTAAAGCGCATCGGGCTTTTGTTGACCGCCAGAATCACCGCCGGAATACGGGTTGAGTAGGCGTCACGGTATTTCGGGTCAACCATTACCGCATCATCGCCAGTGATCGCCTTGATGCCTGCACTGTCACCGCTCCATTTCTCTTGGTCGGGTAACACAATTAGCGAGTAACCGACAATGGATGAGCGCTCACGCGATGACTCAATGGTATTGATGGTGGCCGCTGTGGTGTTGTCTTCTCCGGGCAGCATGGTGGCGATTTCTGCCATGATGCTTTTGCCGCTACCACCGAGACCGGTGACTTCCAAAAACATCTGCCAGTCGTAACGGTTTGCCAACACCATATAGAGCGCGGCCAGAATTCGAATCTGTTTTTCTTCGTTATTCCCGGCGGCGCGCGCTAGCCAGCCCCAGAAGTACGGGGCGTTATCCGGTAGGTTCTCGCCCTCTTTGAACGGGGTGTAATCTACGTCATTGACGGTGTGTAACCAGTGTTCACGGCGGTGTGGTTTAAACTGGCCGGTGACGGTATCTAATACCCCGTTACGAAAGCCGATAAGCCGCCGTTGTGGTTCAGCCTGCATCGGGATAATCAGTTTCAGGGTATCCAGCACGCTGTTGATGCCGGATGCGGTAAACGGCGCTTGTATCTTCTGGAACAGCGCGGCGATGTCTCGCCCTAAATTACGATTGCTTAACACCTTCCATGCGCCGTGCTGGTACTGGAAAAAGGTTTCGCCAAAGGCATCAATGGCTAGTGCATCGCGGTAGTGTTGGCGTATCTTCTCCGCTTTTTCACTGGCGCTCATTGCCTTAAATTCGGCCTCGCTTAGCGAATCAAACGGGCTTGGCTCTATCGGTTGCCGTAACGTGCTCAGGTGTTGCCGGGTGGCATTGATGCCCTCGTTCAGATAAACGTCGTTCCAGTCACCGAAGACTGGCGGTAACACGGCACGGCCTTTGCGCTCTTTAATCGCCAGCTAGGCCTTTTGCTGGCCGGTGCCGTTCTGGTCGCGGTCGGCGGCTATCAGCAGCGTGACCGACGGATATTGCTTTGCCAGATGCGCGGCCAGTGACGGCAGATTGTTAGCGCTGAACGCCACATATACGGTATCGCCGGTCAACTGGTGCAGGGTCAGGCCGGTAGCGTAACCTTCGGCCAGCCAGATAACCGGGTTAGTTGTCCCGTTGAAGCAGTAGAACGCATGGCTAACCTGCCCACCTTTGAGAAAACGCTTTTCGCCCTGTGCGTTAATCAACTGCACGTTGACCAGTTCGCCCTCGCTACTGGTGAGCGGCACCAGTAAATCACCGGGCTGATAGGCGATGCCGCCAACCTTCACGGCTTTCTCCTGTAAGGTCAGGGCTTCCACATCCGGCTAGCCTTTGGCGCTCAAATAGGCATTATGTGTTTGCCGACTGGCCGATTTAACCAGCGCTTGCGCCTGAACACTGGCGCGTTGTCGGGCGGCCTCGGTGTTCGTTTGTGTAATGGTCACGGCCGTGGTCATGTCCGGCAGTGCGCCCAATATGCCGTTAATCTGGCAGGCGGCTTTAGAGGCGGTCAGCTTTAATGCCTTTTCCACCAGATTTAGGCCGTCACCGGCTCCGCATTGGTTGCAATCCATGTGCCGCGCCCGCCCTTGTTATCAAAGCGGAAACGGTCTGTGCCGCCACAAATCGGGCATGATCCATGCTGGCCGTTGGCGGTAACGGTAATTCCCAGCGCTGGGAGCAGTTGCGGCCAGTGGCCGCTGGCGCGTTGCATGGTTTGGGTTACGGTGTTATTCGTCATACTCGCCCCCTTAATGCAACGTGGTCGCGGAAGTGGTGCGGGTGTGTGGCTGGCAAAACTCGCCCATGATGATATGACCCAGCGTGGTGAGTTGGGGCTTATCGGTCAATACGCTGGCTTGCACCATATCACCCAGCATGGCACAGGCGATTTCCGTTCCGGTACTCACTCCATGTTCACGCACATGGGGGCTTTCCAGCTCCAGCGCAATAGCCATTTCCAGCTCAGTCCGGGTGCAAGTCAGCTCAACGCCATTTTCCCGGCAGCTATCGAGATAGGCTTGCGACACGGCACGACGATAGAGCGCGGTGCGCACTTCCAGAGGAATACAGGATTAATTGTTGGTGTTCATTGGGCGCGCTCCAGCGGGTTAAACAGGTGGGTTTCACAGTGGGTGACAACATGGCCGATTTGGTCGGTCAACAGGGCAAACAATGAGGCCATATCTTCTACCGGCAACGCGCCGGGCTTCATGGCGGTCATGCCTGCTTGTTGCGCTTCCAGCATGTCGAGAAACATCACGCCGACACGGTGCGCATGGGACAAGCGCAGATAATCGGCATGAGGGATGGGATAGGATATGCCCTGATTGTAGCGATAGGCTAGGGTATTCATATGCGCCCCCCGTTCTGGTGTGATGTGCAAGTAAGCAGCGCATTAACCATGAGACACCTCCCGCGCAGGCAGGCGGCCAGCAAACACCAGCACATAATCGCGCGCCAGCAGGCGGCGAGCATGATGTTCATTAGCAGCGGTAACGGCTTCACGATGCGGCAAAGCGCGTAAATCAGCTCGGCGCACAGCCAGGAACAGGAAAGTGAATAGCGGGTGCGAAGATACCGGGACGGTAGCCATAGGGCAGTCTCCTTGACATATTTCGCTACCTTGTTCTGTATTCACCCGGAACCAACCGGATGCCACTGAATTTCGCTGGTAGCTCGCTATTATGTGAATATTTGGGTCTTCCCCGATCATGGTGGGAGACTCATAACCCCATGTTTAACCTGCCGTAATGGAACATCAC
>NZ_PEHF01000058.1 GCF_015762685.1 Candidatus Symbiopectobacterium sp. 'North America'
TATAGGATTTATAGCCGTGCAAAATGATTCGTGATTCTATGCGAAAAAAATCGCCGCGCTACACAAAGGAGCGACAGCGCTATGAGTAACGACAACAGCGTCAACGTAGACATCAAACTGGGCGTCAACAAGTTCCATGCGGATGAAGGCCATCCACATATCATTCTGGCCGACAACCCTGATATGGCCGAGTTTCGTAAATTACTCAAAGCCTGTCCGGCAGGACTCTACAAGCAGGATGAAGCAGGGAATATCCATTTCGACTCTGCTGGTTGTCTGGAATGCGGTACCTGCCGGGTAATGTGTGGTGAAACCATTCTGGAAAAATGGGAATACCCGCATGGTACGTTCGGTATTGAATTCCGCTTTGGTTGATCCCTCCGCATAAGTGATAGACGGCCGCGCGGGTGGTCGTTAAACACTGAGATAAAAACACATGACCGTTTCAATAGCATTTAACGCTGAACGCCGGGCGTTATACCGTCAGCAAGGACTCTGGGAAGACGCTTCACTCGCTGACTATTGGCACCAAACACAAAGAGCCATGCCGGACAAGGTTGCCGTGATTGATAATCAGGGGACCTCTTACACTTATGCGGCACTAGACCGCACAGCAAGCTGTCTTGCACGTTTTTTACTTACCTGCGGAATCGAACCCGGCGATCGCGTCGCTTTTCAGCTCCCAGGATGGTGCGAGTTTACGGTTATCTATCTGGCCTGTCTGAAGGTGGGCGCGGTGTCTGTACCGCTACTCCCGGCCTATTGTGAAACCGAGCTGGTATGGATCCTCAATAAATGCCAGGCAAAAGTGCTGTTCGCCCCCACGTTGTTCAAGAATACCCAACCTATCGACAGAGCTATCTCTTTGTGTGGGCAGTTGCCTCATCTGCGACAAATGGTGGCCGTGGATAAGCTGGCTCCCGCCAATCCCACTACGCTGGCACTCAGTCAACTATTGCAAGATTTTGCACCACTGGAGACGCCAATCCGCGTGCACGGCGATGCATTAGCGGCCGTGCTTTTTACCTCTGGTACTGAGGGGGTGCCCAAAGGGGTAATGCTGACGCATAACAACATTCTTGCCAGCGAACGCGCCTACTGTGCGCGACTGAACCTGACCTGGCTGGATACCATCCTGATGCCCGCGCCGTTGGGTCATGCCACCGGCTTTTTACACGGTGTTACCGCCCCCTTTATCATCGATGCACGTAGCGTACTGCTGGACATTTTCAATCCGACAGACTGTCTGGAACTGCTACAGCAGGAGCGCTGTACCTGCGTGCTGGGTGCGACGCCGTTTGTCTACGATCTGCTGTGCTGAGTACAGCAAAAACCTTACGATTTATCATCGCTGCGCTTTTTCCTGTGCGGCGGCACCACGATCCCCAAAAAGATCACCCGTGATTGTATGCAGATGGGCATCAAACTGCTCAGCGTGTACGGTTCAACGGAAAGCTCACTGCACGCCGTAGTGAAGCTGGACGACCCCACATCCCGGATCGTCAACACTGACGGGCAGTCAGCGCCAGGCGTTGAAATCAAAGTGGTCGACAAAGCACGCAACACCGTTGAGTGTGGTGAAGAAGGTGAAGAAGCGTCGCGTGGTCCGAATGTGTTTATGGGTTATCTGGATGAACCGGAATTGACAGCGCGCGTGTTGGATGAAAATGGCTGGTATTACAGCGGTGACTTGTGCCGAATGGATGCTGACGGCTACATCAAAATCACCGGGCGTAAGAAAGATATCATCGTGCGCGGCGGCGAGAATATCAGCAGCCGTGAAGTCGAGGATATTCTGATGCAGCACCCGCGCATCCGCGATGCGGGGGTGCTCGCCATGCCCGATGAACGTTTAGGTGAACGCTCCTGTGCTTATGTGGTGCTTAACGTCCCCTACCATACACTGACGCTTGAAGACCTGGTTGCCTTTTTCAGCCGTAAACGTGTGGCAAAGTACAAGTACCCCGAGCATCTGATCGTCGAGAGCTTGCCACGCACCGCATCAGGAAAAATCAAGAAATACCTGCTGCGACAAGACATTCTGCAACGTCTCGGGCTGGATAAACACCAACATGTCTCCCCTTCGCGGTTCTCCGCCTGATCAAAAAAGCAAAGGCTCTCGATAAGAGAGCCTCACGCGCATTCCTCCTGCGCGTTAGCTACAACTCCGCCAAATAGCGTATAAGCCGAACTTTATCCTCTACTATCTGGGGCGCTTTAATCACATCGAATGAGCCGAACACCGGCAATATAGCAAAACCACAGAATTTATAAACAGAAGTCGTTGGGGAGAAAAGGTCTTCCAAGGAACGCCCGGCATAGAATCGTTGGACTGGATCATCAAATGCCTCTTTAGGCGTGTTCATGGTTAGCGAAAGCAGGAATTTTTTACCATGCAACTTGCCGCCCGATCCATATTGTTTACTCGGGTCGTTCGGTATACGCCCATCATCAATCAAAAAACTTTGCTGGCTCATGCCTGCCGTGAAGACCTCATCAACATATTTCTTGTAGATCCAGGGAGCACCAAACCAGAACACTGGTGACTGAGTGATAATAATATCTGCCCAAAGGTGTTTTTGGACCTCTTCATTAATGTTATAGCCCTTTTCAATATAAGTTTGCTGGATGTGGTATCCCTTTTTAACCATTTCATCCTTAATTAACGCGACATATTCTCGATTCAACGCTCCTTCGCTGAGGCCAGAATAAGTCTGATGTGCATTGATGATAAGCACGTTTTTTATCCGAGGCTGAGTTGCGTCAATAGCTCCGGTGGCGAAACTGGGTAACACCACAGCGGCAGTAGCTACCAATCCGGCTTTAATAAAGTCACGCCGCTCTCGAACCATGGCATCCTCGCTATTGGTTTGTTTGCTGGCAGATGTGCCGCAGTGGAACCGCCAGTTCTTATCCATCATGTCAATTCCTTTTACCGTTTTATAAAGAAAGACCCCGAAACCACGATGGCTAGAATAAGGAGGTATAGCTAACAAGGATGACAACGATCAGGATTTTTTCTGATGCAGAAGGCGAACACTTAGGAAGATTCCCCAAAAGGGGTGTGCAAGAATAATGGGATAAACGGCGCTATGATAAGGTAAAAACAAAAAAAGAACCTTTCGGTTCTTTAAATGTTGGAGCGGGAAACGAGACTCGAACTCGCGACCCCGACCTTGGCAAGGTCGTGCTCTACCAACTGAGCTATTCCCGCATCATGCTATAAATACTGGATATCGCAACACTATATAATATCAATATACATTGTTACTTGGTTAGCGTTGGCCACCAACCTGTCCATGGCGAGCATTTTACTGACCTACCCTGACCAGTCAATAAAATTATCCCTTAACGCTCATCAATTGCTGTTTTTTAAGACGTAGAGGTCAGGAATCCAGCAAATCACGCCACGCGGCACTCAAATACTGGAACATGGACCAAAAGGTCAACACGGCGGCAATGTAGAGCGCGATAATGCCCGCGCCTTCGACCATACGCTCAGGGCGCCAGAGTAGACCAACCAGTGCCAGCATTTGCGCCGTTGTTTTCACCTTTCCTACCCAAGACACCGCAACGTGACTGCGTTTGCCAATCTCAGCCATCCATTCGCGCAGAGCAGAAATAATGATTTCTCGCGCAATCATCGTGGCGGCTGGCAAGGTTATCCACCACGCATGGTAATGCTCGGCCACCAACACCAATGCCACTGCAACTATCACCTTGTCAGCCACCGGATCGAGAAAGGCACCAAAGCGCGTGGTTTGCTTCAAACGGCGCGCCAGAAAACCATCAAACCAGTCGGTAACCGCCGCGACCACAAAAATAAAGGCGCACAGCAGCGGTGCCCAATTAAAAGGGAGATAAAATGCCAGCACAAAGAATGGAATAAGGACAACGCGAAACAGAGTTAGCAATGTTGGTATGTTCAATTGCATAGTGATTGGCTACTTTGGCTGGTATCGGTTGGTGGATATGTTGCTACATTGTCCCTAGTGTTTCAATGCATGAAAGATTTTTTCTGCCAATGCATGCGAAATTCCTGGCACATTCGCAATGTCATCAATGCTGGCATTTAACAGTGGCTGCATTCCACCCAGGTATTTCAGCAGCATTTGCCGACGTTTTGGCCCAACTCTTTCAATCAGTTCCAGAGAACTGGTGTTTTTTACTTTTGCCCGTTTCTTTCGGTGCCCAGCGATAGCGTGATCATGTGAATCATCGCTAATATGCTGAATAACGTGCAGCGCTGGCGAATCTGCCGGTAAGGCGATCCCTTCCCCGGTCGCTTCGAAAAACAGCGTTTCCAATCCCGCCTTGCGCTCTGTCCCCTTGGCGACGCCAAGCAGCAGCGGTTTGCGTTTATCCCACGGCACATCCAGCTCATCGAACACCGCGAGCGCCTGCCCCAATTGGCCCTTTCCGCCATCGATAACAATCACGTCGGGAATTTTGCTCTCTTCCAACGCTTTACCATAGCGACGTTTCAGAACCTGGTTCATGGCCGCATAGTCATCCCCCGGCGTGATGCCACTGATGTTGTAACGACGATACTCCGAACGCAGCGGCCCATTAGCATCAAACACCACGCAGGACGCCACTGTCTGCTCCCCCATGGTATGGCTGATATCAAAACACTCCATACGCGCAATGTTTTCCAGATGAAGCACCTCAGCCAACGCTTTTAAACGCTGGTGGATAGTGGATTGCTGCGAGAGCTTGGTTACCAATGCCGTGGCCGCATTGGTGCGCGCCAGTTTCAAATAGCGGGCGCGATCGCCGCGCGGTTTGGTTTGGATATGAATACGTCGCCTCGCGACCTCAGACAGTGATTCTGCTAATACCTCTTTCTCTGGCAACGCAAAATCCAACAAGATTTCACTCGGCAGGGTGCGCGACAAACTGCCTTGCAGATAGAACTGCCCAACAAACGTCTGTACCACTTCCGCCAGCTCCGTTCCGGCCGGTACTTTTGGGAAATAACTACGGCTCCCCAGCACTTTTCCTTGACGAATAAAGAGCACATGCACACAGGCCATACCAGCATCAAAGGAAACGCCAATCACGTCCAGATCTTCGCCATCACCCGAAACAAATTGTTTTTCGGTGACGCGACGCACCGCCTGAATCTGATCGCGTATACGTGCCGCTTCTTCGAAATCCAACTGACGGCTGGCTACTTCCATACGCGCAACCAGTTGATTGAGCACCTGCTGGTCTTTGCCTGAGAGAAAAAGCCGCACATATTCTACCTGATGATGGTAGCCTTCTTCACTGACCAACCCCGCGACACAGGGGCCAAGGCAGCGCCCAATCTGATACTGAAGACATGGCCGCGAGCGGTTTCGATACACACTGTTTTCGCACTGGCGAATAGGAAAAAGCTTTTGCAGCAATACCAGCGTTTCACGCACGGCATTGCCGTTTGGAAAGGGGCCAAAATATTCCCCTTTGGCGTGCTTGGCACCGCGATGGACGGCTAATCGTGGGTGAGTATCGCCACTGAGAAAGATCATCGGGTACGATTTATCATCACGCAGCAATACGTTATAGCGCGGCTGATATAGCTTGATGTAGTTGTGTTCAAGCAGCAGCGCTTCGATTTCTGTATGGGTGATGGTGACATCAATCTGATGAATAGCCTTCACCAGCGCTTCCGTCTTACAGCTGGCAACGTTGCTGCGAAAATAGCTTGCGAGGCGCTTTTTTAGATCTTTTGCTTTCCCGACATAGATGACCGTGTTGCTCTCATCGTACATACGGTATACACCAGGCTGGCTGGTGACAGTTTTTAAAAACGCGGGGGAATCGAAATGTTCACTCACTGCTTAACCTTCGCTCACTGCCTGTTATTCACTGCTCATGGACGGCTCTGCGTTAAACAATCCGTGGCGGATAGCCAAATGTGTCAACTCAACATCACCACTCACATTCAGTTTGCTAAACATGCGGTAACGGTAACGGTAACTGTTTACGGTTTTCGGGCTCAGGCTTAACCGTTCGGAAATTTCCGTGACCTTTTGCCCCTGAGTGATCATCATCATAATTTGTAATTCACGTTCAGACAAACATGCCAGCGGGGTTTCAGTGTGCGGAGCCAATTGGCTCAATGCCATACGTTGTGCAATATCAGAAGCAATATAACGACTGCCCGCATGCACCGCGCGAATGGCACAAATCACTTCCTGCGGCGCAGCCCCCTTGCTGAGGTAACCCGCAGCACCCGCCTGCATGACTTTAGCAGGTAATGGATTTTCGGTGTAAATGGTTAGCATGATAATTTTAATTGCAGGCGCAAAACGCGCTATCTTGCGCGTGGCTTCCAGCCCACCGATTCCAGGCATGTTCATGTCCATCAAGACGACATCGACGGGATGCTGACGGCACCACTTAACCGCATCTTCACCACAGTGCGCCTCGCCAACCACCTTTAACCCTTTGGTGTCGTCGAGAATGTGCCTTATCCCTGTTCGCACCAGTTCATGGTCATCTACAAGAAAAACGCTAATCAAAAATTATTCTCCGAAAAGGGTGTAACGCTGAACACCACGCAACCGCAGATGGAAGCGACAATTTTTTGAGAAAATTATAAAACAGCGACATTTCACACTTACACGCTAAATAATTCATGTTGCAAGACAGCGACAAATGAGAAAAAACGTTTGTTACACATTCGAACAGCCTCTGCACTTGGCCGAAAGATGAACGTCAGAAACAAAGTTCATTAATCCTGACACTTTCTAAAGTCAGTGATTGGGGTCAACAAACGTAGCGACCGCGCGTGCAACGTGAAGTATGACGGGTATATCGACGTATATAGCAACAATAACCCAGTGTCGCTGAATCAGAGCAACAAAATACCTAAAACATCATGATACACATCAGTCACAGCCATGCCACATAAATTTGATGTTACCGCGGTAAGAGAGTAGTTTTATTCGTTATTCAGTAGATTGAGCACGCCGTGTTCATTGGCTTGGTATTGGACTCTTGCTATACACGGCAATAAAAAATCGCACATGTGTTAATTTAAACAGCCTTTACATTTTCTTTTAATCGTGTAGTCATTCCTTATTCTCATCTAGATGTCGATAAGATGACAAATACAATTGAAATGTATCACTCGCAACATTCACAATATATAATGCGAGCCTTGTTAGTTAAAAAAGATAAAAAAGTTGCGTTACGAACAGAAAAGCATCATTACTTCCCTGGCGTAATCAATCCAGCACCACCACGTAACGCACTGTGTTATACTCACGCTCATTCCAATGCCTCACTGCGAGAATGAGTCATCATGCTTAGCGCAGAATAAGGCGTTCCATAATATTGTGCTTGTTAAGGAGAGCGCATGAGCAACGTAGATTTTTCTACTGGCAAATCCGTTGAAACACTGGTAGATGAAGTAACCTGTTTAAAAGCAATGATTACGCTCCTGCTAAAAGCCATCGGTCAGGCTGATGCCGGAAAAGTGATCATCAATATGGAAAAGCAGATCGCTCAAATCGACGATCTAGCGCAGGCAGAAGTCTTTTCCACCACGCTGAAACAGATTAAACACGCTTATCGCCAATAACAATAGCTGGTTAAGTCTGGAGGCCAGATCCTTCTGGCCGTTTCTATCTCGGCACACCGTCTCAGTGTCACGTCTGACGTTCACTCATCAGCGTTTGCAACTTGAGCAACAGCGCGTGTTCCATCGATTTATAGTGCGTCAAATCCAGAACATAAACCTTATCGAACAGGCGTTTTCGGGAAAGTTGCTTGATTTCATCTACCAGCGACTTTAACTCACTGTAACACCCATTAATTTTGTACTCCGACGACTGCTCGCTACAGATAATCTCATGGATTACCTGACTGAGTGCCGAAAGAGGGATTACGGCATTCGGATCCTGATAGCTTGTTTCAACCACTGCCAAGAGTTTTTCTATCCCCATGAACCCCTCCTGATTGAATGAAGCTGTTGCATGACATATCTGGAGCGCTACGCTACGCATCAAGGCCAACAGCGCTTAAGAACGTGCAAGCCGTAGTGCGAAAAGTATAGCAGGTCTACATCGAACAGGATGCGCGAGGCACTCGTCAGAGATCCACATCGCGACAGAAACAACGCATTTTACGCAATCATTATCCCATCACAGCATAGAAACTATAATTCAACAGCTGAAGGATTATTTAATCAGGCAAAAAATACACAGCACATAAATAAGAGGTAAGCACTTCAATCCGTAAATTTGAATAATACAGTAAATAACGTTCCGATGAAAATCACTTATTATAAATGGCAAATAAAATAGCGAGGAATAAAGCAGTATGAAATGTTGGTGGGTCGTGCAGGGTTCGAACCTGCGACCTCTTGATTAAGAGCCAACTGCTCTACCAACTGAGCTAACGACCCAACGCCGTGGATTATTCTCCCGTTGCCTGCCGCTGTCAAACAGTTAATTCGATTTTTTTCTTTTCGCTTCCAACCATGAAAATCCGATTGTCGGCAAAAGCCGATTTTGTTAGTCTTGCCCGCGTTTATATCCATCATCTCAATTCCTAAATAACTTTGCATATTACTGCTCCACTTTAGCCAGCCCATGTTGATTACCGGGAAACGGTGAAGCGGCATTCATAAACAGTT
>NZ_PEHF01000025.1 GCF_015762685.1 Candidatus Symbiopectobacterium sp. 'North America'
TGAATACTAGCTGTTGAAAAAGAATTCGAAGATAAGGGGGAATGTCGCGGTGATAAGTTTAGGGGGGCATAAATACCTCCTTTGGGAAGGTACAAGTGTAGATAATTATACTTGATTGAGGGTGTGTGCCACCATGATAGGGGAAGACCCTTTTATATCCAGTATACTGTGGGTAAACGAATTTCTGGGGCGCACTGTTAGTGCTATGCTTGACGCCTCACACTATTGTTGAATGTTACTGTGCGTTGCCTGGTTTCGCGACGCTTGGTCCACTTTCTGGCAGGTTGTTCATGAGCAAACCCTTTAAACTGTACTCCGAGTTTACCCCCTCAGGCGATCAGCCTGAAGCGATCCGTCTGCTGGAAGAGGGACTGGAGGCGGGGTTGGCACATCAGACGTTGCTGGGGGTAACCGGTTCGGGAAAAACCTTTACCATTGCCAACGTGATTGCGGATCTAAACCGCCCCACAATGGTGTTGGCGCCCAACAAAACGCTGGCGGCGCAGCTCTATGGTGAGATGAAAGCGTTTTTCCCTGATAATGCGGTTGAGTATTTCGTCTCTTACTATGATTACTACCAGCCCGAAGCCTATGTGCCCAGTTCGGACACTTTTATCGAGAAAGACGCATCGGTTAACGAGCATATTGAACAGATGCGTCTGTCAGCCACCAAAGCGCTGCTGGAGCGGCGCGATGTGGTGGTGGTGGCGTCGGTCTCTGCTATTTATGGGTTGGGCGATCCCGATCTCTATCTGAAAATGATGCTGCACCTGACGGTCGGCATGATTATCGATCAGCGCTCGATTTTACGCCGACTGACCGAACTGCAATATTCGCGCAACGATCAGGCCTTTACGCGTGGTACTTTCCGTGTGCGCGGCGAAGTGATTGATATTTTTCCGGCGGAATCCGATGAGATTGCGTTGCGCGTCGAGCTGTTCGATGAAGAGGTTGAACGCCTGACGCTGTTCGATCCGCTCACTGGCCAGCAGCTACAAACGGTGCCGCGCTATACCATCTACCCGAAAACACACTATGTGACGCCGCGTGAGCGTATTCTTCAGGCGATGGAAGATATCAAGGTGGATCTCGCTGAGCGCCGCAAGGTATTGTTGGAAAACAATAAACTGCTGGAAGAACAGAGGCTGACACAGCGTACTCAATTCGATCTTGAGATGATGAACGAACTCGGTTATTGCTCCGGTATCGAAAACTATTCGCGCTATCTCTCTGGGCGCGGACCGGGTGAGCCGCCGCCAACGTTGTTTGACTACCTGCCTGCCGATGGATTGCTGGTGATCGATGAGTCCCACGTGACTATCCCGCAATTGGGCGGCATGTACCGCGGTGACCGGGCGCGTAAAGAAACGCTGGTCGAATATGGTTTTCGTCTGCCGTCAGCGTTGGACAACAGGCCGATGAAGTTTGAGGAGTTTCAAGCGCTCGCACCGCAAACTATCTATGTTTCGGCGACACCCGGTAATTACGAACTGGAACATTCCGGCGGTGATGTCGTCGATCAGGTGGTGCGCCCTACGGGACTGCTTGACCCGCTACTGGAAGTGCGTCCGGTTGCGACGCAGGTGGACGATTTGTTGTCTGAAATCCGCAAACGCGTTGCGTTGAACGAACGCGTGCTGGTCACCACCTTAACCAAACGCATGGCGGAAGATCTCACCGAATACCTGAAAGAACACGGCGAGCGCGTGCGTTATCTGCACTCGGACATCGATACCGTCGAGCGCGTTGAGATCATCCGTGACCTGCGACTGGGCGAATTTGATGTGCTGGTGGGTATCAACCTGCTCAGAGAAGGGTTGGACATGCCAGAGGTGTCACTGGTAGCCATCCTCGACGCTGACAAAGAGGGCTTCCTGCGTTCGGAACGCTCCTTGATTCAGACTATCGGCCGTGCCGCACGTAACCTTAATGGTAAAGCCATTCTGTATGGCGACAAGATAACGCCTTCGATGCAGCGTGCCATTCAGGAAATGGAGCGGCGACGCGAGAAGCAACAGGCGTATAACGAAGCGCACGGGATTGTGCCTACCGGTCTTAACAAGAAAATCGACGATATTTTGCAATTGGGGCAACCTATGCCGAAAGGCAAAGGTCGTACCGGTCGTAAAGCCGCTGAGCCTGCCGCAGAATATCATGCACTGACGCCAAAAGCGTTGGAGCAAAAGATTCGTGAACTGGAAGGTCAAATGATGAAGCATGCGCAGAATTTGGAGTTCGAAGAGGCTGCGGCATTGCGTGACCAGATTCATGCCTTACGTGAACGATTTATCGCCGCATCCTGATTTCCCTGTGGAGCAAGGACCGACATGACATTTTCTCTACCCGATGTAGATGTACTGTTTATCGCGGGCTTCGGCCCTATCTTTGCGGACGCGGTGGCCAGTCGATCGCTCTATCTGGACACGTTACATTTGCCGCTTAAATCGTTGGGAGAATCGAGTGATTATCTGGTTGCCGATACGCTCGATGGGGTGAAACACTTTGCGCTGTGGCCGTTGGCGCAGGCGAGCCACTCCTGCTTCGGCACTGAGCGCTGACCGGATGATGTCACCGTGCCGCAAACCTGGTTGGAGTTTGAGGTTGCTGATATGGTGGCCGCCACAGCTGCGGTTAAACGGGCGGGATATACCTTGCTGGTAGATAACCGACTCGAACCGTGGGGGCAGTGGGTAACGAGTTTCCTAAGCCCGGAAGGCATTTTGGTTGGTGTTACCCATACGCCGTGGCTGCGCGGGGAATAGCCCTCGGCTGTAGTACGGTTAGCTCAGACGTTGCAGGGTAATTTCCAGCGCCTGGCGCAGCAGTTCGCGATCGTGATGGTGCGGCACGTCGGCCGCACTTAATGGCTGCTGTACGATGAGACGATCGTTGATGCCCTGCACCGAGGTGTGTGGACTCACGATAACTTCATCCACCACTTTACGCCCCACCTTGTTTTCGATCATGGCGAGCTTTTGTGCCAGCGTCATATGGGCTGCAGCCTGATTGAGTTCTCGTCCCAGATTGCCGATATACACCATCTGCGCTGGCGTACAGCGCAGGGCACGCGCCAGATCGTCCAGCAACAGCAGGGGCATCAGACTGGTCAGAAAGCTGCCCGGACCAATCAGGATCACATCGGCCTGGTCGATGGCATCAATCGCTTCCTGCGTTGCCTTGACCACCGGGTGGAGTTGCAGCTCCTGTGGCAGTACGTTCAGATTGTCTATTTGCACTTCACCGTCGATCTGGTTTCCTCCGGTGTCGGTAGCGACCAGATCGACGGGTTGTTCTGACATTGGGATCAGCACCGCATCCACTTTCAGCAGCCCACGAATCAGGTTGATGGCTTCCAGCGGCCGCACGCTCAGATGATCCAGGGCTTTGAGCATCAGGTTGCCCAGATTGTGCCCGGCGAGTTCGAGCTGCCGGTGAAGCGGTATTCAAACATGGCGGAGGCCACACTCGGGCTGGTGATCAGTTGATTCAGGCAGTTGCGCATATCCCCCCAGGCGATGCCACCCTCTGCGCGGCGGATCCTTCCCGTCGAACCGCCATTATCGGTGGTCGTCACAATGCCGGTGAGTCGTGAACCCAGGGAGGAAAGTGATGACATAACGCGACCGAGGCCGTGCCCGCCACCCAGCGCGACAACCTTGTCGAGATCGGCTAACGTGCGATTGCGCATAGAGACCTTTTGCAAAAGAGGGGGAATTCACGTGGCTAAGGTAGCTGATTTCTCTCATAAAGGCGAAAAAAACCAAAAATCTTTGCCTCAGGATGATTTACGACAATTTTTTCCGCCTCTTTTCGACTATGCTGAAGGCCTGTCGAATATAAAAATCTTTATATATAATATAGTTACATAAATATATAACGAATATCTGGGTGACGTAGCGCGTGAGTAACGCTAGACTCTTCTTTGATGAAATCAGACTCCTAGCCTTTGTGCCTAAGTGATGTGGCAGTGACTGCGTCATAGGGTGCTCTGGCCGTGACCCTTGAGGTCACCAGGGTGCAGGGGAGAAATGCCCGCGCCTCCCGAATTTGGAAAGGTGTTTATGCTAAGTCAATTGACGGATGCGTTTGCGCGCAAGTTTTATTATTTGCGCTTTTCGATCACAGATGTATGCAACTTTCGTTGCACCTACTGTTTGCCTGATGGCTATCAGCCTTCTGGCGCACCCACCAAGCGTTTTCTCTCTCTGGATGAGATCCGTCGGGTCAGCCGCGCTTTTGCTGCTCTCGATACGGAAAAACTCCGTTTAACCGGAGGAGAACCTTCGTTAAGACGCGACTTTGTCGAGATTTTAGCCGCCATTCGAGAAAATCCTTCGATTAAAACCCTTGCGGTGACCACCAATGGCTATCGGCTGGCGCGCGATGTAGCAGTATGGCGCGATGCCGGGCTAACGGCGTTGAATGTCAGTGTCGATAGTCTGGATGCGCGTCAGTTCCATGCGATCACCGGGCAGGATAAGTTTCATCAGGTGATGGCCGGGATCGATGCCGCTTTTGACTGCGGTTTTGCCAAAGTCAAAGTGAATACCGTGCTGATGCGTGACGTGAACGATAATCAACGGAATGCGTTCCTGCACTGGATCAAGGACAGGCCCATCCAACTGCGTTTTATCGAACTGATGGAGACCGGAGAGGGAAGGGAGCTGTTTGCCCGTCACCATCTGCCCGGAACGGTCATTCACGACAAATTGTTGGCCCAAGGCTGGCAACTGGCGCCGCGCGGCCGCAGTGATGGGCCAGCCCAGGTGTTTCGGCACGATGATTATCAGGGCGAAATCGGCCTTATCATGCCCTACGAGAAAGATTTTTGCCTGAGCTGCAACCGTCTGCGTGTGTCCGCCGTGGGTAACCTACACCTGTGCCTGTTCGGCGAGCAGGGCATTCCCTTGCGCGATCTGTTGGCGGAAGATAGCCAAATGGACAACCTGGCGCTGCGTATTGCGGGTGGGTTATCGCTGAAAAAACAGACCCACTTCCTGCATGATGGCAACAGCGGCATAACGCAGAACCTTTCTTTTATCGCTGGTTGATAGCTACTCTAGCGATTTTTCGTGTTAAGAGGCGTGTGATATGAGCAAGGTCAGTGATGACTTTATTCCGCTGCAAATTGCAGTTTTGACCGTTTCTGCGCGTCGTACCGCGCAGGATGATACCTCGGGTGACTATTTGCGCGAAGCGACGCAGGAAGCCGAGCACCAGATTGTGGCTAGCGCCATCGTCAAAGAGAACCGCTACCAGATTCAGGCGCAGGTTACCGCCGAGATTGCCAGCGAGACGGTGCAGGTGATTCTAATCAATGGTGGAACGGGTTTCACTGCGGGTGATGTCACGCCAGAAGCCATCTCGCCGCTGTTCGATCGCTCGATTGACGGTTTTAGTGAACTGTTTCGCATGGTCTCCTATGAGGATATCGGCACCGCCACCCTTCAATCCCGTGCAGTTGCAGGTCTTGCAAACCAAACGGTTATCTTTGCCGTGCCCGGTTCGACACGTGCGTGTCGCACTGCCTGGGAACGTATCATTCAGGAACAGTTGGATGCCCGGCAAAAACCGTGCAATTTCTTCCCCCATTTAAAGAAATTGAATTAATCATGTCATCTCAGTTCACCCATATTAATGCCGCCGGCGAAGCCACCATGGTGGATGTGTCAGCAAAAGCCGAAACGGTGCGCGAGGCGCGTGCAGAAGCCTTCGTCACGCTGTCAGCGCAAACACTGTCGATGATTATCAATGGGCAGCACCACAAAGGTGACGTATTCGCAACCGCGCGCATTGCCGGGATTCAGGCGGCTAAACGCACCTGAGAACTGATTCCCCTGTGCCATCCTCTGTTGTTAAGCAAAGTTGCCGTTGAGCTGACGGCCGAGCCTGAGCACAACCGGGTGCGCATCGAATCGCTGTGCCGTTTAACCGGCAAAACTGGGGTGGAGATGGAAGCGCTGACCGCTGCCTCGGTAGCTGCGTTGACCATTTATGACATGTGCAAAGCGGTGCAAAAAGACATGATCATTGGTCCGGTGCGTTTGCTGGCAAAAAGCGGTGGCAAATCCGGCGATTTTCAGGCGGAGGTGCAATGATTAACGTGTTGTTTTTCGCACAGGTTCGTGAACTGACGCAAACGGATTCGCTTAGTCTTCCTGCGGAATTTTCCAGCGTGGAGGATTTGCGTCAGACGTTGGTCACACGCGGTGAACGCTGTGCGCTGGCGCTGGAGTCCGGCAAATTGCTGACAGCCGTGAACCAGACGTTGGTCGAGCCTTCACACCCGCTACGCGATGGTGATGAAGTGGCGTTTTTTCCACCGGTAACCGGAGGCTGATGATGCCAGTGAACCCACAACCAGAAACCCGGATTGAGGTCGGCACTGCGCCGTTTGACGTGGGGCTGGCCTATCAGTGGCTGGCGCAATGCGACGAAGACGGTGCCGTGGTCACGTTCACCGGTAAAGTGCGCAACCATAATCTGGCTTCCGATGTGAGTGCATTGACGCTGGAGCACTATCCGGGGATGACAGAGAAAGCGCTGGCGGAGATCGTTGAGCAAGCCAGAGAACGCTGGGCATTACCGCGTGTCTATGTGATCCACCGCGTTGGACCGCTCTATCCCGGCGATGAAATCGTGTTTGTGGGCGTAAGCGCTGCACACCGTCAGGAGGCCTTTGACGCCCCGCAATATTTATCATGGATTACCTGAAAACCCGCGCCCCGTTCTGGAAACGGGAAGCGACGCCGGAAGGCGATCGCTGGGTGGATGCGCGTGACAGTGACCATGCCGCTGCCCAACGCTGGTAGTTATATCCGTCATACTTCAAGTTGCAGATGCGTTGGCAGCGCTCGTTATTCGGCCCATCCCTGGGCCTCACCTCTTACGAGGCCGCCGCACGCGGCGTTCAAATCTGCTCCCGGCAGATTTGTCAACCGAATCAATTACTTGAGTAAGCTCATCGGGATTCCCTCCCTTGCCGCGTTACGAGACTCATAAATGAGCCTCGCCCTAAAGGGCCAGCGTAAGCGCTGTTCAAAACGTAAACGTTTTTGTCCTGCAACTCGAATTATTTAGGGTATAACGCTCAAGAGGTTTCACCTTCTTCGTTTGATTAACGTTCGTTGAAGCTGGCGTGATTTTCGCCACATGCAGCGCAGTGCCATATGATACACTTATTAGTGGTAGGCGATGCATGCCCGAGTCACAATCTCTGTCTGCGCTGCCAGACAGCAACGTAAAGGTAGTATCATGGATCGGTTGCCTCGTTCAGACGATTCGATAGTCGAACGCGCCAATAGCGGCCTTCAGGCGTATATGGCGCAGGTTTATGGCTGGATGACCTGCGGTTTATTACTGACGGCGTTTGTTTCCTGGTATGCGGCGCAATCCCCCGCGATAATGAGTTTCGTCTTTTCCAGCCGGATTACCTTTTTCGGGCTGATCATTGCTCAGTTGGGGTTGGTGTTCATGATTTCCGGCATGGTACAGCGCTTGAGCGGTAGCGTGGCGACAGGGCTGTTTATGCTCTATTCAGCGTTGACCGGATTAACGCTCTCCAGCATCTTCATCCTCTATTCTGGGCAATCGATCGCCAGCACCTTTGTCATTACGGCAGGGATGTTCGGCGCCATGAGCCTGTATGGTTACACCACCAAACGCGACCTGAGCGGCCTGGGCAGCATGCTGTTTATGGGCCTGATCGGTATCGTGCTGGCGTCGTTGGTCAATATCTGGTTGAAAAGCGATGCCTTGATGTGGGCTGTAACCTATATCGGTGTGGTGGTATTTGTGGGTTTGACGGCCTACGACACGCAAAAGCTGAAAAATATCGGTGAGCAACTCTCTGCTGACGACCGCGACAGCTTCCGCAAATATGCCATTGTGGGCGCACTGACGCTTTACCTGGACTTTATCAACTTGTTCCTGATGCTGCTGCGTATTTTTGGCAACCTCCGCTAAGACGCAACAAGACACACGGCCCCGTGAGTAATCCGCGCGGGGCTAATGAGATGGTCACCCCCCCTGTAGCGGTACGCTGGCAGGGTGTTTTTCTTTCAGGAGAGGCCATCATGGAAAATGTTGC
>NZ_PEHF01000045.1 GCF_015762685.1 Candidatus Symbiopectobacterium sp. 'North America'
ATTTAAGCAAGCCCAACATCAATCGAAAATCAGTGTTGCAAAAACGGGGGTGACCATAGATTTTATCGTTTTATGATGCTTTTATTCACCGCTGAAGCAGGAATGAGCGATATTTAATTTTTGTTTGATGTGTATCAAGTACACTTATACCTGTGCATTTATTATTGATAATCGTTATTAGTTTTGTTTTTTTCTGAGCATTTACAGCAATTATACCGCGTGAATTCACTCAAGGATTCTGCAGTTTCTCTTTAAGAGCCCAACTATGACGCCAGGTCTACACACTCTTCTTGATATTCCCCTCAATGTCAGCGACGTGGTTGCGCGAATTCGTCTCAGCGGCGAGTACATCAACGCTTATTGGAGCTAGGTATTCGCGTCGGGGGTGAAATTCGGGTTATCCAGCGCGAAGTAAACCAGCCATTGATGCTGGCTGCGGGCGACGGTCGTATCGCGATTAATTGGGATATGGGCAAGCAGGTCTGGCTGGCACCGCAGGTTACACAAGGTTGATGCCATCGGGCAGCAACAGGGTGACATAACGAGGCGGTAATTCAACGAAGAGTGGTATTTATGACAGAGGCCGTGTTTCCCGTAGGCAGTTCCTGGCGTGTGCAAGGTTATCAAAAAGGATCGGCGGATTACCGCAAGCGCTTGCTGGCGTTAGGGGTTACGCCGGGGGTGACCTTCACGGTCACCCGGATAGCGCCACTGGGCGATCCTATCGAATTGCGTTTGCGCGGTGCTGCTATCAGCTTGCGCAAGAGTGAAGCACTGATATTGATCCTGGAGCCGTGCTGATTTTCAGGATCTGGAGTTGCCAGGTATGTGGATTGCGAGGCATGTCTGCCTGATTAAAGCTCGTTCGAGTAAGGAACCGTTATGGTCGCACATCCCGTCATTGGTGTTGTTGGCAACCCCAATTGTGGCAAAACCACCCTGTTCAACCTGCTGACAGGGGGAAAACAAACGGTAGGGAATTGGCCCGGTGTCACCGTCGAGAAAAAGGTCGGTTAGTTCCTCTACAAAGGCCAACGCTTCACGCTGGTCGATCTTCCTGGCGTTTACTCGCTCAATCCAGCCTCGGAAAGTGCCGAGGATGAGCGCGTCGCGCGTGATTATATCCTCTCCGGCGAAGCACATTTGGTGCTGAACATTCTTGATGCGGCCAATTTTGAGCGCAACCTGTATCTCACGGCGCAGTTGCTGGACATGAACGTGCCAATGATCGTTGCGGTTAACATGATGGACATCGCCTCTTCGCGCAAGCTTGAGATCGATATCGCCGCTTTGCAAAATCGGCTAGGGTGCCCCGTTATCCCCATCACCGCCAGCCAAAACAAAGGGATTGATGTGTTGCGTGTCAGCGCTGGCGGACATTCGTTCCCCTAACGTTGAAGTGCCTTACGATGCGCCGCTGAAAAATGCTGCGGTGCAAATGGCGTTACGTTTAACGGATATTCCAAGCGTAACGCATCCGTATTGGTTGGCGCTGCAATTGCTGGAAGGGGATACCATCGTTCGTTCTCGCTTACCCGCGACGGCATTGTTCACCAGCGGTGGGCAAAACCTGGTATTCGGACTCTATCTGGTGGGTATTTTTGCCGCTATCGCCACTGGCTTTATGCTGAAAAATACTGCGCTACAAGGCGATGCCTCTACGTTCGTCATGGAGATCCCGCCATACCATTTGCCAGGATTGCGCAGCGTGCTAATTCGTACCTGGGATCTGCTCAAGGGTTTTATTCTGCGTGCAGGCAAACTGATTGTCGTGGTCGTCACCGTGCTCAGCTTTTTCAACTCCATGGGTACCGACGCTTCGTTTGGTAATCAGGACATTGATAAATCAGTGCTTTCTTCCATCGGTCAGAAAATTGTGCCGATGTTCGCGCCGATGGGGATAAAAGCGGAAAACTGGCCTACCGCTGTCAGTGTTTTTACCGGCATTTTTGCCAAAGAAGCGATGGTGGGTACACTGGATTCACTGTATGGCGCGATGACTGATAGCCAATCAGGTGAGCAGGAAGAGGACGCACCGTTTAATCTGGGCGAAAGCGTTGTTGCCGCACTGGCAACCATTCCAGAGAATTTTGCCAAACTCGGTGGAGAGCTCCTCGATCCGCTGGGCATCAGCGTTGGCGATTTAAGCGATACCGCCGCCGTAGCGGAACAGAACGAATTTTCCGTCTCATCGCTGGATATCATTGTGCACCTGTTCGATGGCCGCTTACGGGCGGTGGCCTACTTACTGATGGTCTTGATGTATGTGCCTTGCGTTGCGGCATTGTCAGCTATCTGGCGCGAAGTGGGCACGGTATGGGCGCTGTTCTGTTTCGTGTGGACGATAGAGCTGGGCTATGGCGCTGCGGTGTTGGTGTATCAAGCGGGGCGGTTTGCTAACCATCCTCTTTATTCTGCCTCTGCCTCTGCCATTGGCGCTGTGCTGGCCGTGTGGGCGATTACTGTATTTTTCCTGCGCCGCAATGGCAATCTGAGGCAGCAATCTGCGGTGGTGCGAGCAGCATAAACCCATGGCTGTGCGAATCAGGAGGATGAGATGACACTGATTGAACTGCGCGATTTCGTGAAGCAAAGGCAACGCGTTTCGTTGCAAGAGATCAGCCAACGCTTCCACATCGAAACCGGTGTATGATAGCTATCTGGGTCCAGAAGGGAAAAATTAGCAGTCACGAAAATGCCAGTGGCGGTTGTAGTGGCTGCTGTTCATGCGAGAAAGGGCTGCAGCTTTACTACGAATGGGTGGGGTAACGATGCATCATAAAGGGCTAGCCCTTTGCGCATTAACGGCCGGCTTTCAATTGTTGAAAATAGTTTTCATACAGCGTGTTGGCGCTGCCCACGCCGTTTTGCCATTCCCCTTTCTGAATGGTCTCTTCATCAGGGTAGAGCGTCTTGTCATTTGCCACCTCAGCGGGCAGTAATTTTTTCGCTGCCAGATTGGGCGCCGGGTAACCGATGGTTTCGGCAACCTTTGCTGCCACATCCGGGCGCAACAAGAAGTCGATGAGCTTCATGGCACCCTCTTTGTTCTTGGCGTTGGCGGGGATCGCCAAACTGTCCATCCAGAAAATGCCACCTTCTTTTGGCCAGATAACGTCGAGCGGTGTTCCTGACTGGCGGGCAACGTAAGCTGAGCCGTTCCAGATCATACCCAGATTGACTTCACCTTCGATAAACGTATTCCCGGGGTTGTCGGAGTTAAAGGCCAGCACGTTCGGCATCAGCGTCTTTAATTCGTTATACGCAGCTTCGATCTCTTTGGGATCGGTGGTATTTGCCGAGTAGCCCAGTTTACGTAACGCAATCTGGAACACTTCACGGGCATCGTCGGTCAGCAACAGACTACCCTTATACTTAGCATCCCAAAAATCACCCCAGTCGGTCACTGTTGCCGGGTCGATGGCATCACGGTTGATGCCGATAGCGGTGGCTCCCCAGATGTAGGGAATGGAGTATTCATTGTTTGGGTCGAAGAATTTGTGCAGCAGACTAGGATCAAGATTGTGGAAATTGCTCAGTTTGCTGGTATCAATCTTTTGCAGCATCCCTTCTTTGCTCATTTTGGACACGAAATAGGTCGAAGGCACCACCAAATCATAAGCGCCATCCTGATAGGTCTTCAGCTTGGCATACATGCTTTCGTTGGATTCGTAGGTGGACTAAATCACCTTGATGCCCGTTTCTTTGGTGAACTGTTCCAGCAAACCGTGGGGGACATACTCTGTCCAGTTGTAGAAATAGATCGTCTTGTTATCCTTCGCATTGGCGGCATTCAGGCTGAGTGCCATGGCGCACGCGGCCAGCAGGTAGGGCAATTTTTTCACAATAAACCTCCTTAACGTCCCAAAGGTTGGAATGATTATTTTTTGGTGCGATCCCGCAGTATTAACTGACTGCTAAGCACCAGCAGTAACGATAACAACAGCAAAATGGTGGCCAGCGCGTTGACTTCAGGTGAGACACCCACTTTAACCATGGAATAGATTTTCAGCGGCAAGATTTCATAAGAAGGACCCGTGACAAAGGATGATACCACCACATCATCCATGGACAGGGTGAAGCTCAGCAACCAGCCAGCGGCAACGGCAGGCATCGCAAGGGGCAGAATAATCTTGCGTAGTATGATGATCTCACTGGCTCCTAAATCTCGAGCAGCCTCCAGCATTCGAATATCAAACCCTTTCAAGCGCGAATACACCGTGATCACGACAAACGGTAGGCAGAACGTAATGTGCGAAAACAGCAGTGACCAGAATCCGAGCGAAATCCCGAGTAGCATAAACAGTACCAGCAGGGAGATGGCCATGACGATATCTGGCGACATCATCACCACAAACAGCATGCCGCTGACAAAGGGCTTACCGCGAAAGTGATAACGGTAAAGCGCCACGGCGGTGAGCGAGCCGATTGCCGTGGCAAACGTGGCGGAAAATACCGCCATCGTCAGTGAATGGCTGGCCGCCTCGAGCAGACTGTCGTTGTTTAACAGCAGGCGATACCACTCAAGGGTGAATCCCTGCCAGTTAATGCCAAAACGCGCCTGATTAAATGAATTCACAATCAGAATCAGGATTGGAATATACAGATAGGCGTAAATCAGGCTCATAAAGCCGCTACGCAATAAACGTCCCATCATTCCAGATCCACCTTTTTATTCAATAAACGGGCTGCGCGGTAGTACACAAACAGCATCAGACCCATCACCAACGTCAGACAAATACTGGTGGCTGTGCCAAAGGGCCAATCGCGAATATTCAGGAATTGGCTTTTTATCACGTTGCCAATTAGCAGGTTTTTTGCACCTCCCATCAAGTCAGCCACGAAAAACAGCCCCATCGCAGGCAGTAATACCAGCAGGCAGCCCGCAATAATGCCGGGCATGGTCAGCGGGATCACAATGCGGATGAACGACTGCCACTTGTTGGCACCCAGATCCCGCGCCGCTTCCAGATACGTGTTGTCGAGTTTTTCAATGCTGGAGTAGAGTGGTAACACCATGAACGGCAATAGGATATAGACCAAACCTAGCACCACCGCCTGTGAGGTGTACATAATGCCCAGCGGATCGTCGATAATCCCAGTCCATAACAGAAACTCGTTTAGGTAGCCTCGCGTGCTCAGGAAAATTTTCAATCCGTAGATACGAATCAACGAGTTGGTCCAGAACGGGACAATCAGCAGGAACAGCAGCATCGGTCGTATTTTTTCCGGCAGCCGCGCCAGGATAAAGGCAAAAGGGTAGCCAATCAGCAGGCAGCATAACGTAGCGATGACCGCCATATTTAAGGAATGCAGCAGCACCGAGGCGTACAGGGGATCGCTCAGCCGCGTATAGTTTTCCAACGTGAACACCATAGTGATCAAGTTGGCATCATCGCGCGTCAAAAAGCTGGTGCCAATGATCATGAGGTTAGGGATGAACACAAACAGCATCAGCCAGGCAACGATTATGGTAATGATGATGTTTTGAAAACGTTTACGCGGTGGCTTCATCGTGCAGCACGACCTCCCAGCTCTCTACCCAGGTGATAGCCACCTTTTGGTTGAGTGAGTGATCGACATCGGGGTCATCTTCATTGAAGAACTCGCTGACCATCACCATTTTTCCGTTCTCCAACTCAATGGTGGAGTCAAGCGTCATGCCCTTATAGTTGCGTTCACGCACATAACCGATCATGCCTTCGACTGCACTGTCGTCATTAATTTCCTCTACGCGCAAATCTTCGGGGCGCAGCAGGACTTTTAATGATTGTCCTGTGCTCACCGGAAAATTGACAGTGATAGGGCAGGCGCGGGCTTCAACCATAGCCTGAACGCGATTCCCCTGTTCGGGGGCGATCACGATGGCATCAAAAATGTTGATTTCACCAATAAAACTGGCAACGAACAGATTACAGGGTTCTTCGTAGATTTCTCTTGGCGTACCGTCTTGTTCAATTTTGCCGTCGCGCATCACCACGATGCAGTCTGACATGGTGAGCGCTTCTTCCTGATCGTGCGTAACAAAGATGAAGGTAATACCCAGTTTACGTTGCAGTGCTTTCAGTTCGTTTTGCATCTGCTTACGCAATTTGTAATCCAGAGCGGAAAGTGATTCATCCAGCAATAATACCTTGGGCTTGTTCACCACGGCGCGGGCAATCGCGACACGCTGTTGCTGCCCGCCGGACAGTTGATGCGGGCGACGCGTTGCAAACTCGTCCAACTGAACCATTTTCAAGGCGTCCATGACGCGAGGTGCGATCTCGGCAGACGGTGTTTTCTGCATTTTCAGCACGAAGGCGATATTTTCAAACACGCTAAGGTGGGGAAATAGCGCATAACTCTGAAATACCGTGTTGACGTAGCGCTGTTCGGCGGGCTGATGGGTAATGTCCTGCTGCTCAAGTAAAATGGCACCGTTATCGACATTTTCCAATCCGGCAATCAAACGCAGTACCGTGGTTTTACCACAGCTGGAAGGGCCAAGAATGGTCAAAAACTCACCGTGATTAATGGTGAGATCGAAATGGGAGATGATGTCTTTGCCATCAAATCCTTTACGTACATCGCGCAGTTCAACAACCGGCACGGATGCGGAAGAAAGGTTTTCATTCATGGTGGTCTGGCTCAGTTTCCATCGTTGGCGCATGCATAGTATGTAAAGCGCTGCATGACCAGGGTTATCACCTTTGCGTGTATAGCGTCGTTAGGGGGGCATTCTACGGGAAACCCCAGTGTACGCCAACTTATACGCGCACTCTTGCGACGAAGAAAGTCGGTTAATCATGAGATTAGCGATTCCGGTGTACCCCATGAGCGATGAGATAAAAAGTTGTAAGCATCATGTGTTGTTGACGTTAAAAAAATGCGACCGTAGCGCGAACAAAATAGCAGCGTAACGTCCTGGTTTTATGAATCCAATGATTTGTCCGTCCGCAAAAGGCGGTTTTGATGCATTCGGTGGCTAAGATGGTAAAAACTGACCTGACGCAATATTTGCCGGGAAAGCCATCAGCATAATATCCATCAGGGTTCAGGGGGCTGAAATATGGAAAAATTACTCGATCGTTTTTTAAATTATGTCACTTACGATACGCAGTCTAAGCCGGGCGTAAGGCATGTGCCGAGCACGGAGGGCCAACTCAAGTTGGCGCGCGCCTTGCAGCAGGAACTGATAACGCTCGGGTTTGATCAGGTTACTCTGAGCGAGCATGGTTGTGTCATGGCGACGCTGGCCTCTAATGTGGCATGGCAAGTGCCTACCATCGGTTTTATTTCTCATATGGATACCTAGCTGGATTACAGTGGGAAGAATGTGAACCCTCAGATCCTGGAAGATTACCGCGGTGGCGATATTGAACTCGGTATTGGGGATGAAATCTTGTCGCCCGTGATGTTCCCGGTGCTGCATCAATTGTTGGGTAACACCCTCATCACGACGGATGGCAAAACCCTGCTGGGTGCAGACGATAAAGCCGGTATTGCGGAAATAATTACGGCGATGGTATGGCTAAAACACCAGCAAACGCCACATGGTACTGTAAGCACAGAGGTTTTAGTTCCACGCACTTTTTGAGATTTCCGGGTTTTCAGCCATCAGCCG
>NZ_PEHF01000036.1 GCF_015762685.1 Candidatus Symbiopectobacterium sp. 'North America'
GCAGTAATGTTCCATTACGGCAGGTTAAACATGGGGTTATGAGTCTCCCACCATGATCGGGGAAGACCCTTATCAACCCAGTCCTAATGGTGTGACACTCAAGGAGATCCCCGCTAAGTTGGAGCGTCATGCATTAGTTGATGAGGCTAGGAGTGCTGAAGGTTTTGTGATTACTGAACCCTCCGCAATAAAAAGGGATTCGCCAGACGAGCACTATGGTTTTGAGTTTGTCGGCGCCTCTTAACGTGGAGTGACATCTGACCTGTCCACCACAGCAGGGCTATAAGTAACGTGGACGCAGCGTTCTCTTGGTGGGCAGTGACTCGATGCTTTGGAGATAGGCAATCCCTTGAGGTCTGTGTTTGTCAGGGCTGCGTCAGCAGCCCATAGCAGAAGCAGAGATTGCTGACATTATTTCTTGTTAAGCATCGATTTTAAATCGGCAAAGGGATTATAGGTCGCTGCCGCAACATCTTTTTGCGCATCCTCCCCCGCCACAACGGTTGTGCCGTATTGGTCTGCCTCAGTGTACTTCGAGTGTTCATGGTCATGGCAATACAAGCACAGCAACTCCCAGTTGCTGCCATCTTCTGGGTTATTGGTATGATCGTGATCGATATGATGAACCGTTAATTCACACAGGTTGGAATAAACAAACTCCCGCGAGCAGCGCCCACACACCCACGGGTAGATTTTTAGTACTTTCTCACGGTAGCCGCTTTCCAGCCGTGCGTAGTTTTTGGGGATCAAAGCCATAGCCGATGTTACCTGTTATAAAGAGAGTATTTACGCTAGTGTCCTCAATATATCTCATATTGGAACAAGAGAAGAAAGGAAAGCGAAATAGCGGGTTCACGGATTCATGACTCTGCTCTGCGATGGGTCTCAGAAACGCTTTTTGCTTCTGAAGAGAGTATGTCGATCAGTGCACGAATATTGGCTGTCAGGCCTTCTTTACGCCATACCAACTCGGTGGTAACAGGGCTGCCTGCTTCCATGAAGGGGTGGACGGTAATCAAATTCTCCGACGGGAATGTGTTCAGTATCGGTCGTGGCACTATTCCTACGCCCATCCCGGCGCTGACGCCACCCAAAATGGCGTGATAGGACGACATTTTGACCAGGCGATAAGGTTTAACCTGCGCCTGCTGTAACCAGGCTGTCAGTCGATCGCGGTATGAGCAACCATAGCGAAAAACCAGCAATGTTGCGTTTTCGAGATCGCCAGCAGCCCGTATCAGTGGGGAATTAGCCGGTGCAATAATCACCAACTCAATCTTCAAAAACAGCCATACGTTCAAGCCTGTCATCCGCAGGGGCATCGGCAATAAAGGCCACATCCAGCTCGTGGTTAACGACGGCCTCATAGAGCATACGGCTAATTCCGGTCACCAGTTCGACGGCTACGTCATGATGCTTACGGTACAACGCTGAGAGCAGAGCGGGTAAACGCGTTGCGGCCATACTATCGAGCGCTCCCACTCTGAACCGGCCACCTGGTTGCGGCTTTGCTGCCTGCTGTTCCGCTGTGGCTACCAGTTCAACGATCTTCAGTGCGTTTTCGTAGAGTGCCAAGCCTGCTGTGATCGGAATAAACCGACGGCCCGTCTTTATAAATAGCACGATCCGGAGGTGATGCTCCAAATTTTGCACTCGTGTTGTGATTGCCGAGGGCACGCGGCAAAGCAATTTGGCCGCAGCGGTTATGCTGCCAGTTTCGGTCACTGCAATGACGGTACGGAAATCTGAAATATCCATACTTTCACCAAAATTGAAAAATGAATTCCATTTTATTCAATTGAAAAGAAATTTCATGTTTTTTATTTTACGAGCGTGAACATGATGACCTGCCGGAAGGGGCGGTCGCGACCCTGACATCTTAATTAATCCACTATCCACGCTGCACATACTGATGAGGCTGTTCTGAGGCGAAAGCGCGAACAACCTGTGAGGCTACTATGAAGAAACTTGGACTGATAGGCGGCACCGGGCCTGAATCGACCCTGCGTTATTACCGTAAATTTGTCTATGAGGCCAATAAGCGCAACGGTGATACCTTCTTTCCGAACCTTACTATTGAAAGTATTAACGTCTACGACGTGCTGGAGATGTGTAGTCAAAAAGACTATGCAGGACTTACCGATTATCTGGCAGAGGCGGTTCGTCATCTGACTGCGGTGGGTGCCGAAGTCGCTGCGCTTACTGGCAATACACCACACATCGTTTTTAACGAACTGCAAGCGTGTAGTGCAATACCGCTTGTCAGCATCATCGACGCTACGTGCGCAGAGGTAAAAGCGCAGGGGCTGAAAAAGGTCGGGCTACTGGGAACACGGTTTACCATGGAGGCTGATTTTTTTAAAAGGCCCTTCATCGAAGCCGGGATTGATGTCATCACTCCTATACTAAATGATATCGACTTTGTTGCGGAAAAAATTCACTATGAACTTGAGCGAGGCATCGTGAAGATACAGATGCGAGAACGGTTTCTCGCCGTTGTTGAACGTATGTCTAAGTATGAAGGCATTGAAGCCATTATTCTTGGTTGCACAGAGTTACCTCTGCTGTTTACCGATGTCCAGCTTGCCGTGCCAGCGCTTGATACCGTTGATATACATATTGAAGCGCTGTTCAATGCGCTGCGTTAGCGTCATGATGAGCGTCGTGTCAACGCATTCCTCTGTTAAGCAGTATCGGAAAATTCATGAATTTCTACCCGTTCAACGATATTGAAACTATTTCACCGCGCCCAATGCTTTTTATTACTGGTGACCAGGCTCATTCGAACGAGTTTAGCGAAGATGCTTACAAACGCTCGGCTCAACCAAAGGAATTGTATATTGTTCCCGGGGCTGGTCATGTCGATCTGTATGACCGTACTGACCTGATTGCTTTTGAGAAACTGGCGTCATTTTTTAATGCCAATCTGAAGTAATGATAAAAGCCGCACAGGTAACGGTGCGGCACTTTTGCGCACGCAATAGTCAACTTGAGAGAAAAGCTACCATCATATTTGATCACTGATCGCTTTAATTTTTGATTCTTGTTTGACTGCATTGTTAATACGGAGCAGGGAGCAAGATATTCCAAGATCAACATCGCCTTGTCCTTGCGGACAACATCAAGAATAGCTTATTGAGTTAATTGTTTTTGTTTCTTTTTCTGCGCTCTGTTTTCACCTTGGCTGAGGTGTATAAACTCGTCCTTTCATTGCTGAATTTTTTCAGGATAAAGCCCTTTACGGCGATAATATTCAGCAGATGAATGTGATAAAGCCAAAAACTACCAATAAAAATCTACCACCAAGACTAAAAAACTGATACCATAAATAATATTGATAATCAATATCATTTTAGGCGATATAAAGGACATTCTATGCTTTCTATCGCCTCTTTCTCTAACTCTATTCACATTGCTAATTTTTTGGAAAAAACATCAGAACGTAAAAATGATATAAATCAATCCCACTTTGCTTCTAGGGTAAGTAACATTAGTAATTCTAATCAAATTATAAATAATGATTCTATACCCTATTTTGTTGTGTGGTCATGTGATTTAAATAAACAAAAAAATATATTGAGTAAAGTAAAAACCTTTTGTAATAAAATAGTAATATCAGCATATAATTATTTGCGTTCTATTGATGGCATTGATGAATTTACCGGAGCGACAGGTCAGGTTTTACCACAATTTCACCAGTCATTATTATAGTTAAGTATTTTACTACCAGCTATTCCTTTAATTGGGGTGGGTGCAAAAGGCGCTTTTGATGAATCAGTTGAAAGTTATAAAATAATTTACCCTAAATTCATGAGAGACATTAAGGAAAAAAACAAGAGGTTTTAGGAATATTACAACAAAACTTTGCTGAAGACGATGTCAATAAAAAGCTTGTTGAAGAGAGAATTCAACCATTTTTTGATGTTTGGATTAATTAATTACAAGGTGGAGATGAAAGGGAAAATATTGAAAATTTCCAATAACTATGTACAACCTGGAAGTTGTTGCAAGAACAAAATAATTCTACTGCAAAGACACTTTATGTGGCTACAGAATATCAATGAATAAAACAAGAAGTACCAGTGGTAAAAATTGACCGCGATGTTTCACCATTACAAGCTACGGCAATGAGTTTAATGACAGGTGGAATGGTTGGATTGTCTGCAAAATCAATAGCAGATCTAGTGATGTCCCAAGGGATCAGCGGAGCTGAAGCCGTGAGTGATTTAGCAGGAATGGTCAGTAATATTCTACTTTTGCCAGCACAAATCATGATGACTGGGTATGAGATTTCGCAAACCATTTCTGGATATCAGCGCGATAAGCTACTGCAAGAGAATCGTTCTTTATTAGAAAAGGACCACCAACCAGATATTATTAAAGAAAATATTGCACAATTAAAAGAAATAGTTGACCGTAAAATATATTATAACTATAAGCAAAGAATAGAGTATGGTACTGTCACTGCTGTTGGCCAAGCTGCGATGGCATTAAGTTCGTTAAGTGAACTCACAGGTGTTGGCAGCGCGGTAGGTTTTGTTCCTGCTTTAATTGGCGCGCCAGCTACTATTTATGGTTCTTATATTCGAACAAGAACCAGGGTGCAAGAAGGAAAATATTTAGGTACTAAACATGCTCAAAGCGTATCGGATAAAAGATTAAATTTTGAGAACTTGGCGAAATATCAAACTACAACCTCTACTGGCACAAATCAAACAACGCAATCATCTATAACAACAACTGATACTCTTAACACTGTTGTTAATGCGGCAACGAATGCAATGCTAGAGCAGCAAAAGATTGTAGCAGAAGTAAAATTACTCTCATTGATTCAAAAAACGATCAATAAAGCAAATAAGAATAATATTCAACTAACGGTAGCAGCATTGCATCAACAAGTAGACGCTACAGTGGATAAATTATTTGATAGAATAATAAGGAGCCAAAAAAGTTTTATCAAACAACCAGGTAAATATTTTATTCGGCAACGCACCTCCTTATTATCAGATGATCTAAAAATAATAAAGGGGATGCTTGATGATGGTGAATATAACGTTGGTTGTTTAGAGAGTAAATTAGACAAACAACAAGAGCGTTATAGTTTATTATCCAGATTAGAATATATCAAAGAAAAATATAATGTGTCTTTATCAATCAAGACGAAAGAAAGAATATTAGAATCTAGCGTGCGCGATTTTTTAAAATTAACAAGTGAAAGAAAAGAAATAAAAGAAGCGCTACACATCAAGATGTGTATTTCTGATAAATTATTTAATTGGAATGATTTACAAGAAATTATTTAGCATGATGAAAAAGCGAAAGCCATTTATACGCAGCATCATAACTATTATTTTATTAAGCAAGTGAAAAATGAAGGTAAATCCCTGAGGGATGATGCTTATGACAATATCATAAATGGATTGACATCTAAATCAGCAATTGAACGAAGTATTAATAAGGTAATGATTTGATTTCTGATTTATCTTGGCTCCGATATTAGGAAGGGGCATCAGAGGAAGAGGGCTCTTGCGCTAATTTAATGAAAATAAATTAGTGTAAAAGTTAACGTGCTTATTATCGGTTTCTTTTGTTTATAAGAGTATTATCTATAGTGAAAATCGATCCGTTGATTCATCTAAAAATGAGTGATGAGCATGGAGGAAATAGTCACAGCCCAGAGCCCTAAATGTTGCAGTACAGACGAGCTTAAAGTATTTGAAAAATGAGTAGTCGATGCAATCACTCCTTAAATAAACCAATATAATCAATATTTTATTGCTTATTTAAAAACCAGCCAGGCAAGGAATACTTTGGCACTGTACGCCATCGCGCGGAATTCATAACCACAAACGCCATTTTTGGTGTCATATCCCATTAACCGCAGGCCCTGTTAACAGTGTTTTCGCTCATCGGTTTGGACGGGTTATGATCGCCGGGGAACACCAATTTCTGATGGTTGGAGATGTCCTTTATCTGCTTCAGAATAGCTATCACTTGCTGGAAAAGCGGGACGAGGTGCGGAGTGCACATTTTCGCTCTGCGCCACAAAGTAGCGCACGTAAATAATGGCCTCCCGGGTGGCGGGGATGGTCCATATCTTGTTCTTGAAATCAATCTCACCCCCAACGCATGCCTTGTTGCTGCCATACCAGCTCAGTGCGACGTTTTTAAAGCGTTTATCAGAGGAGCGTGCGGCTTTATGTTGCGGATTTTCGTGTCATTAAAGGACATATGCGGGTCACTCCTTTATCGAACCGGAAAGACCCCACATCTGACCACCAAATTCACCCGATGCGGAGGGAAAAATTAGCATGTGTTGGGAAAGGATTCTTGCATTATTTTATTGAATCCAAAAGCAAAAAGCAGATGCCGAAGACATCTGCTTTTTTGAATTTGGCTCATCTGACTGGACTCTAACCAGTGACATACGGATTAACAGTCCGCCGTTCTACCGACTGAACTACAGAGGAATCGTGTGAACGGGGCGCATAATAACGGCGTGCTGCAGGGATGTCAAAGGAAGAACATACAAAGGGCGATCGTTTGCTGAAAGATTAGGCAAATCGCCTTTTTTTCTGCGTTGCGGAGAAAATCAAGGCAATTTAACGCTTTTTATCGCGGTCAACGTGCGTGCAAGCAGTTTGACCGCATTTTCAGGCGGCAATCGGGTGATGAGGCGTACCTTGATGGCTGGGATGGCGCGGAGAGTGGGTGAAATAACACTCAACGGTTTTCTTGATCAAGGCATCCGTTGCGTCAATGTAGTGTTCTGGTGCGGATGCCATATCTTGTTGGAGAATTAGCGGCAGCTCAGTACAACCGAGGATCAGTTTTTCCACGCCAGCATCAAGCAGTGTGTCTCTGACTGGAGCCAGAAGTCGATGTGCATCGGCAATACGGCCTGCCTTGTAGGCATAAATGCTTTCTATTACCGCCTGCTGAGCAGTGTCGTCAGGAATCTGACAGGCAATTCCCAGTGCGCTAAGGTTATCCTGATAAATTTTTGCTTTGCACTTGGCGGTGCTGGCCAGTAATCCAACAGCGTGCAAATGTTGCTGTTTAATCAACTGGCAGGTAGTGTCGATGATACTGATCATTTCGACATGTGTGCGTTTTTTTAATTCATCGAACCAGAAATGAGCGGTATTACAAGGAATAATAATACATTCTGCGCCTGCATTTTCGAGGATTTTCATATATTGAACCATTTTATCTAATGGAGATGCGCCATGGTTCAAAATACATTGTGTTCTGTCAGGAATATCAGGAATAAATACCGCAATGGTAGGGATATGATCCTGGTCTTTATTGGCTGGTGTGTTGTTAATTAATTTTTGCATGGCGTCAACCGTCGCCCCTGGCCCCATTCCGCCAAGAATACCAATTAAATTATTCACGTTATTAACCTCAATACATGAAGGGATTGAAAATATCTTCGCACAACCAGCCGGAATATGAATTGCTAAATTCCCATCCCCTATGTATGATTTGCATAGCCAACCGTGTTGTAAGCACACCGGTTTTAGTTCCACGCACTTTTTGAGATTTCCGGGTTTTCAGCCATCAGCC
>NZ_PEHF01000090.1 GCF_015762685.1 Candidatus Symbiopectobacterium sp. 'North America'
GATGGCCTCTCCTGAAAGAAAAACACCCTGTCAGCGTACCGCTACAGGGTGGGGGTGACCATCTTATTAGCCTTAGTCACCGAGCGGCTAATATTCAGCTAAATCCGATTAAGTGAAGTAAAAGGTCTGAAATATAGAACATCTTACCTCTGTACCCTACGTCGTTAACTCTACCCTATTTTTTCGCTAGAACAAAGGTTTTTTTGTTGTTTAGTTTCATAAAAAATGGCTATGGGTCACACAAAGTCGAGCAAGTCACCCAATCCTGTAGTTTAATTACAGAAATGAATAACGTAATGCGCATTAAACGTTCAGTTGCAACATCCTATTTTTCTGTACATTAATGCGTCTCATCCCAGTTTTTACCTTCGCCCACATCTACACGTAACGGAACGTTTAGCGACATACAACCTTCCATCAGAGTAACGATCTTTTGTTTTGCCGCATCCAGCACCGACTCATGTACTTCAAACACCAATTCATCGTGTACCTGCATGATCATGTTCACCTGCGGCTGTTCTTGCTGTAGCCAACTATCGATCGCAATCATCGCCTTCTTGATGATATCGGCGGCAGTGCCCTGCATAGGGGCGTTAATGGCGGCACGCTCCGCCGCCTTGCGGCTCATCGCATTGCGTGAGTGGATATCCGGCAAATAGAGACGGCGCCCATCCAGCGTCTGCACATACCCTTTCTCGGCAGCTTCCTGACGGGTTCTTTCCATGTAGTCCTGCACGCCAGGATAGCGCTCGAAATAGAGGTTCATATAGCGCTGCGACTCAGCGCGGGGGATACCCAACTGACGTGACAGACCGAAAGCACTCATGCCATAAATCAAACCAAAGTTGATGGCTTTGGCGCTGCGGCGCTGCTCTCCGGTGACGCTCTCCAGCGGCAAGCCAAAGACTTCTGCAGCGGTGGCGCGGTGAATGTCCAGCCCTTCGGCAAACGCGTTGAGCAACCCGGCATCACCGGAAAGGTGCGCCATAATACGCAGTTCGATCTGAGAGTAGTCCGCCGCCACGATGCGATAACCTTCAGGAGCAATAAACGCCTGACGAATGCGTCGCCCTTCATCGTTGCGTACCGGGATGTTTTGTATATTGGGATCGCTGGAGGAAAGACGCCCCGTCGCCGTGACCGCCTGATGGTATGACGTGTGCACCCGCTGGGTCAGAGGATTGATCATCAGCGGCAGCTTATCGGTGTAAGTGGATTTCAGTTTCGCCAGCCCACGATATTCCAGAATGCGTTTGGGCAGCGGATAGTCATGCGCCAGCTCTTCCAACACTTCTTCATTAGTAGAAGGGGCACCTTTCGGCGTTTTCTTTAGCACTGGCAGCTTTAGCTTATCGTACAAGATCCCCTGCAACTGCTTAGTGGAGGCAAGGTTAAATGCTTCACCAGCCAGCTCATGCACCTCAGTTTCAAGCTCAGCCAGGCGAGTGCTCAGTTCCTGAGAATGCTGCGCCAAAATGCCAACATCAATCAGCACTCCCTGCCGCTCAATGCGTGACAGCACCGGCACCAACGGCATATCGATATCACGGAACACCTTCACCAGTTCCCCTTGCTGTTGCAACTTTTCCCACAGGGTTTGATGCAAATGCAAAGTGACATCCGCATCTTCTGCGGCGTAGGTGCTGGCCTGTTCAACAGGAATCTGATTAAAGGTAAGCTGGTTCTTGCCTTTACCCGCAATCTCTTCAAACGAAATGGTTTTATGTTGCAGATAGCGTTCGGCCAGGCTGTCCATATCATGACGGCCGACCACGCTGTTTAATACGTAAGACTCCACCATGGTGTCATACGCGATACCACGTAGCTCAATGCCATAGCGCTTCATCACGCCCTGATCGAACTTCAGGTTCTGCCCAATTTTGCGCAGCGCGCTATCTTCCAGCAGGGGTTTAAGCAATTCCAGTGCGCGAGCTCTGTCGATTTGCTCCGGCGCATCCAGATAATCATGCACCAGCGGCAGATACGCCGCTTCACCCGGCGTCACCGCAAACGACATACCAATCAGATTGGCGCTCAGCGTATCCAAGCCGTCCGTTTCTGTATCAAACGCAAACTCTCCCGCCTTTTGGAGACGGGCAATCCACAACTGTAAGGTCTCTTCATCCTGAATAGTGACATAGTCTTCACAGCTCAAGGCGACGGTTGCTTTCGCTGGCGACTGTGACTGCGCTTGTGCCGCAGGCGTTGGCTGCGGAACCGCAGATTGCCCCTTGCGACCTTGCATCCAGATGCCACTTTCCACATCGGCGATCCAGCGTTTGAAATCATAGCGCTTAAACAGCCCATGAAGTGCATCCACATCGGGTTCATTCAGCGTCAGCTCAGTGCAGGTCTGTTCCAATTCGACGTCAGTTTTGATGGTCGCCAGTTGATAAGAGAGGTATGCCACTTCTTTATGCTGTTCCAGCTTTTGCGCCATGGTCTTTGCGCCGCGAAAGGACAGCGTGGCGATTTTATCCAGATTACCGTACAGGGTATCCAATCCCCCCAACCCCTGAAGTAACGCCTGTGCCGTTTTTTCACCTACGCCCGGCACACCCGGAATGTTATCCGATGCATCCCCCATCAGGGCCAGAAAATCGATAATCAGCTCCGGCGGAATACCATATTTGTCGCAGACTTCCTGCGGCCCGAGCACCGTATTGTTCATGGTGTTGATAAGCGTGATCGTCGGTGACACCAGTTGCGCCATGTCTTTATCACCGGTGCTGATCAGTACCGGCGTACCCGCACTTTCAGCCTGACGCGCCAGCGTACCGATCACGTCATCCGCTTCCACACCGCTTACGGCCAACAAAGGCAGCCCCATGGCACGCACCATCGCGTGCAGCGGCTCAATCTGCGCGCGCAGATCGTCCAGCATCGGTGGGCGATGCGCCTTGTAGTTTTCAAACAGTTCGTCGCGGAAGGTTTTTCCTTTGACATCAAACACCACAGCGACATGGCTGGGAGAGAACTGAAGCAGCAGGCTGCGCAGCATATTCAGCACGCCATACATGGCGCCTGTCGGCTCATCTGCGTTGTTCGTCAAAGGAGGGAATGCGTGGTAGGCACGGTATAAATACGACGAGCCATCGACCAAAATTAACGGGTTTTGCGGAATCTGCACCATGTTCTGTCATGACCTATGTCGTCCATCATGGCGCTAAGCATGCCATAGCTCACAGCAAGAGACGAACGTTAACGCACAGAAAACCGCAAATCTGGCACACGCAAAGCAAATGCCTTGTGGATAACTTTGTGCATAGAAAGAGAAAATCAGAATGATGCTGATGTTATATCAAAAAATGATTCACATATTATGGATTTTTTTCAGCAAGATAAAAAAAAGTCCCCGGTAAATACCCGTAATACAAAAAACATTTTTTTTGTGGATAGATATTAGTTAAACGCTAATTAAACGTCACCGAGGCAAAACTGTCGTAGCGGATAAACGATATATCCAAGGTATAACTGCGCCTGTTATCAGACGCAGTTATACGACAAGTGCTATTTTTTCTCGATAAGGAATTTCACAATATCAGCATATTGCTTCACGTATGCATCCATTGAACTGGTATCCAAACCGTCGCTTTTCACCATATATTTGCCATTAACAAACATGGCCGGCACACCGCGCAATTGCAAATCCGCAGACGCTTTTTCTTGTTGGGCAACCAGCGACTTAACCACGAAGCTATTCAATGCAGCGTCATAATCTTCAGCTTTAACACCCGCCGCCACAAACACCTTACGAATATCATCCGTGGTGTTCAGCGTTTGGCTTTTTTGCACCGCATCAAACATTAACGGGGTGACTTTATCTTCAACACCCAAAGCGATGGCAACTGACCAGGTCTGTGTTAGTTCTTTCCCCAAAGGCCCGAGGAAATCGACGTGATAGCGCGTAATTTTGGTATCCGCTGGCAGCACCTTACTGACAGCTTCAGGAATATGGTAAACCTCAGCAAACTGATAGCACTGCGGGCAGTAGAAGGAGAAAAACTCCAGCACCTGCGGTAATTGAGGCACCGGCTTATTCACTTCAACATACTGTTTTCCATCAAAAAAATCTGACACTGATGCACCAAAGGCCAACATAATGCCCAATAATGCCGCAAATACACTCTTCATATAACACATCTCTCCGTTAAACATCAGTACATGGACAATAGCTGTAAAGGAGGCTCCTGTAACAGCTTAACCTGTTCAGTAAATATTGCTGTTTGCCTGAACCAGAAATCATCATCTTTTATCCAGGGAAAGCTCGGGGGAAATGCCGGATCTTCCCAACGGCGAATAATCCACGCTAAATAATGCACCATTCGCATCGCACGAAGCGGCTCAATTAACGCCAGCTCTTTCTCCTGAAATGTCATAAACTCACTATAGACTTCCAGCAGAATATCGAGCTGAATTCTCTGTTCCTGACGCTCGCCATGAAGCAACATCCACAAATCCTGCACTGCGGGTCCGTTACGGGCATCATCTAAATCGACAAATAGTGGGCCGTCGCGCCAGAGAATATTTCCAGGGTGACAATCGCCGTGCAATCGGAGAAAGGAAGCATCCAATGTCCAATAGTGTTTTACCATTTCGATAAGTTGCTGGGTAGACTGCAAAAAGGAATCTCGGCACGTGGCAGGAATACGTTGTATTTGCGTCAATAACTGATAAGACTTGTCGAGATATTCCTCAACCCCAATGGTAGGACGAGCAAGAAAAAGCGCTTTTTGCCCCGTCTGATGCCAACGACCCAGAAAACGGCCAACGCCTTCCAATTGATAGTCATTATCCATTTCATATTGCCGCCCCCCTACGCTTGGGAAAACGGCAAAATAAAAGCCATCATAACAATGCAGGGTTTGACCATTGAGCTTCAAAGGGGCAACGACGGGCACCTCATCGTCAACCAATGCGAGGGCGAAATCGTGCTCTTCCTGAATCTGCGCCTGCGTCCACCGTTCAGGACGATAGAATTTAACGACAAAACGGTGCCGGTCTTCATCCATAAATTGATAAACCCGGTTTTCATAGCTGTTGAGCGCCGTCAAACCAGAATCAACCCGGATACCTACCGCGAAAAGCGCATCGATAATCAGCGAGGGAAACAGCGTCTGAAAATTAAACACTGAACTTTGCATAGCCGTCGTCATTACTCGCAATAGGAATCAAAATAAGCGCGGAAAAGCAGCACCTGTTGATAAAAGGCATCAGTCTTTGATAACACCCCGAGCTCGCAGCAATGCTGTTTTGAAATCTTCCTCATAATCCTTTTTCAAGCCTGGAATGACCTGCTCTTTATCCGTGTCACGCATTTTCAAATGGTAGATCAGGATATCATCAGTCAGCTCACTTAGCTGCCCCTGGAACCCCGCCTCCTGTGCAAGTTTTTGTAAAAATTGGACCAGATTTAAGTCCGGATCTTTTTGCCAGGCAGGATGCAATAACTCAACCAACTCATTAACACGATGACATTTCATGATTTAATCCTCTTATACTGTATATACAAACGCTGATATCACCTTAACAGCCTTAATCACGGGTGGAAAGCGCTTGGCGTCAGGAATTATTTTGCCCAGAATAGAGCCTCTGCGGCGCGACAACGAGGGATCACAGGCATCATTCTGGCAGGTGGCCAGGCCAGCCGAATGGGCGGGCAGGATAAGGGACTATTAACGTTGCGCGGTATACCGCTCTACCAACACGTTTTAACCCGCCTGAAACCCCAAGTGGACCGCATCTACATCAATGCCAATCGTAACCAGGCTGTTTATCAGGAAAGTGGCTGCACCGTTTTTAGCGACTTACCGAATGACTTTTCAGGCCCCTTGGCCGGTATCTTATCCAGCCTGAAAACCATCGAGACGGAATGGGCCGTTTTCGCTCCCTGTGATGTCCCTAATTTACCCACCGATCTGGTGGCGAGACTGTGGCACAACAAACAGCAAGGGCATGCCGCCTACGTAAACGATGGCCGGAGAGAGCATACGACCTTGTTGCTTATCCACCGTTCCCTGATGCCAAAGCTTGAAACCTACCTGGAACGTGGCGATCGTAAGCTGATGCTTTTTCTGGCAGAGATCGAGGCGACTCCGGTGCTTTTCGCGGATTGCCCTTTGGCATTCCAAAACCTGAACACCCCAGACGATCTCTCCAATTGGCAAGAGGCCAACCATGACTGAGTTGCATCGCCCACTCCTGCTTGTCGTTAGCGCGTATAGCGGTACCGGGAAAACCACGTTGCTCACCCACGTGATCCCGCTCCTTAAAGAGAAAGGGCTACGCATTGGTGTGTAAAGCATACTCACCATGATATGGATATCGATAAACCCGGCAAAGACAGCTATGAGCTGCGTAAAGCGGGGGCTGAGCAGACGCTTGTTGCCAGTAACCAACGCTGGGCGCTGATGACGGAAACACCGAAAACCCAAGAAGTAGATCTCTATTAGATGGTGAGCAAGATGGATGTGGTGCTGGTTGAAGGGTTTCGACACGAAAAGGTGCCGAAGATCGTTCTCTCACGCAGAGGATTGAGCAAGAACGCGCACGATTTATTGGATGACTATGCCGTGGCTATTGCCAGTGATGATGATGCGGATCGACAGCTTTCTTTGCCCTGGCTGGACATTAATAATCCTGAAAAAGTGGCTGAGTTTATTGCAACCTGGGCCAGCGACAGTGATACCGCGGCGAGTAAATAGTCGCCGTGTTCCCCGCGCAGGTGGGGGAACACTATTCCACACAGCAAAAAGGGCCGTCCTTCCGGACAGCCCCTTCGCTATATTAAAGCCAGGCAGTTCCC
>NZ_PEHF01000105.1 GCF_015762685.1 Candidatus Symbiopectobacterium sp. 'North America'
CCGACCCGGATTACGGCGTTTACAGTTCTCTTCCAGCACCTGCAATTCACGGTCAGATAACATCAGCTCCAGTCTGTACTGCCCGAATTTATTAGTCTGTCGGGCACGCTGGTGGCGCTTACGCGCCGCTGCCTGCTATTTCTTGTTAAGGTTGGTCATTGGTTACTTCCGCCTGCGCAGATTGTTTACTAGCGTTGTAGCGCTGGATGCCCCAAACAATCGCATGACAGATCCAAAGGTAGTGAGTCGTATGCGTTTCAAATCTGTGATCCGCAAAATCATAGATGTCAATTCCAGGTAGATCGGCATCCTCCAACGCTCGCCATGCAGAATGCGCATCCTCGGAATTCATTTTGATAACACCGATGGAATCTTCAGCCGATTCCTTATCATCCTCGTTTTGCCCCTCATCCAGCCAGTTTTCGTGCCATTCTCTTAGAGCCGTCATAAACGCACCGTGATCCCATTCGAAACACAATTTCTGGTAAGAGCAGCCTGCCCCTGCCTGTAGCTTCTCAGCCCAATAACCGGGATTAATACCGCGATCAAAATTACAGGCGAAAAACTCGAACATATCGGCGATGCGGCTGAACGTCCAGCATCCCACATCACCGGTAACGCACAAATAGCCCGGCCATGTAATCAGGTCGAATCGATAGCAGTTAGTGCCGGGACGGGAAAACTGCACATGTCGATACAGACCATCATCACGATGGATCGTCATTAGGTGGCCACTCACGTTATCCAGAAAACGAACCTTTACCTCATCGATAGTTTTCATTCCGTCAGCGCCTCCAGCCGTTGCTCCATTTCAGGGGAAATCTGAGCCGCCAGACCTAAGCGCATCAGACACTCGGACAGTTGGAACATTGCACCTGCCGGTGTTTCACAATCCGGGAAATCAACAAATAGTGAAACACGCCAATAGCCACCCACACAGCTGAGAGTCACATCTTGTGTTAATACGCTCCCTGCTAACTCATGAAGCAACTCCAGACTGGCCGTTACTATAATCTCCCCGGGTTCGAATTTTTTCAGACGGCAACCAACTCTTTCATTCCCAACAACACCGATAATCCTTTGGTCAAGTTCGCCAACTTTCGAGCGCAGCTCCAGCAACTCGTCGCGGCAATTAGCCAGCAAATTGAGCCACCGCTCACCTAAATCGGGGTTATTGGCAATAAAGTCATCCAGCAGATGCAAATTAGCGCGAATATTACTCATGACAGCCTCCACAATTTTTTATGGCGCTCAATGGCCTGTTTCATTTCCCGTTGAATTGATAGCTTATAAATGCGATTACCGCGTGCATCGTAAAACTCAAATCGGGATTTTCCCGGCAGTGCCGGGCGTTCTTTTACCTGAGTCCCATTATTCAGGCGGTAAATACGCCTTGCGCCGTTATCCAGGTATTTACAACCGTTCACGATTGCCATATCACACCTTTCCGAGTCTTGCTGGCGCAACGGCTCCTGAGCCGTTAACCGCATGATGCAAATTGGCATTCTTACCGGCGACATAACCCGCAGAGCGTGCATCTTCGGTTCCTCGCGCTTTTTTTGCGTCCCTTAGCTCCCCGGTTTTAATCCCGATACGCTGCTGTAACTTATGGTGATAGGCCGAAATCAACGTAGCTTCTGTATCAGTGACAACAAACGAATCAATCACCTGCCAGACCCCCAATACCCAGTCCTCACAGAACGTGTCTGCGCGGGTAATTTTGGTACTCTGTTTAATACCCTTGCGCTGACTGGCAGAAAACTCACGCCGAGCTTTCATCATCTGACGCGATAAAACATCAAACGCATAAGCCGCAATTTGTGGGCGCTCATTCGGGCCGTAAAAAATAATGGTATTCTGGCGACCACCGAGAAAGTCACGTTTAAAGGACAGATAACTCTGTACACCAAAAGCATCACAAATAAGTTGCATTAACCCGGCCATATATTTAGGCGTTTTCTGTGCCTTGGAGGGCGCTGTTTTACTGCCAGCTTCGTTAATCGCCATCAAATCAACGTCAGTTTCAGTTAAACCATGCTGGCGCATCATTGCTGGCTCATGGCATTGGCGGCTTCATTAGCATTGGTACTCCGCCGTGCCAGATTCAGCAGTTTTTTAATTTTGTTGAGATATTTTTCATTACTCATAATGAGCGAACTCCAGATTTAGGCGTAAGCCAGTCCCTGCGGGTTTACGCCATGTTTAAAGAGGTTTTAATTTCGGTTTAAATTAGCTTGCAGGTTTTAACGTATTTATTTTGACGAAATATGGCTCTTGATTAATTTCAACAATCGCACCACAATTAAAATCACGGGCGATATCGACGGTTTTAACCACATGACCACCGCGTAAAGCAGGGTGTGCATGATGGATAAATGACTCCCCGATTTCATGCTTTTTATTAAACTCAACGGCGTTCACGTCACACCCCCGCAATATCCAGCGGAATAGGTCGGTATTGGTCAGTATCACCAACGCGCTCATACACCCGGATATATGCGCTGGTAGCAACAACCTGGATCGCCTCTCCGATAGCCAGCATGGCTTTTTGCCAGCGCTCGTCATTAATGTCATACCGACGCAGCGCCAACACTGCCGATGTGCTCACAACACCCTCTTTGTCAGCCGAGAATGAACGGTTGACCAGCACTTTCAATTCAGGGCGAGCATCTTCCGTCCACTCTTCCAGTAATTCATCAATCAAGCCTTTAGCTACTTGCAACTGCTCATCAAATGCCAACCGCTCCGCCATCGCTCGCTGGATCTTGTATTGACCGTCAAAGCTATGGAGTGTCACATTTCCTTTTTTCCCCACCAAGCTTTACATCGTATTCGCTAGCTGACAGGTCTACGAACGCCGCAACATCGGCAAAAGTAGACTCTTTAAATTGCGCCATGAGGCGATTCAATTCGATAGCCTTGGTGATAATTTCACCGACTAGCTGATCACGCACCATATCGATATTTTTCAATATTTTAACGGGAATAAATGCACTTTTTGCATCAACACAGTATCCGGGAGGCACGTTGGCCGCTTTGGTGAACTGCTGAAATGACGGACTATTAATGAACATGAGTCTTTCCTCTTTTAATATTTGCTGAATGAATCGCTTTTAAAACCTTCTCATTAACGTGACCAGCCAGTCCCGCACCGACCGCTATTGCTACCGTTTGAGCCAGACCACTATCTCCGTTCTCTGGCTCTATCTGACATTGCACATCAATACCACGCGCTTTATCAGTGATCGTAATTACCACCTTTGCCATTGCGTTTTATCTCCATATCACATGCATACCGCGCCATACCGTCATTTTGACATTGCGCTGCACACCGTTGAGGGTTTCAGTTATATCAACCGCGCTCTTTTCCCAGGCAATAAAGGGGCGGTCAACAACGATGACCGAGCGACGGAATTTGGCATGATATTCCACGACGTTAATTCCAGAGCGCATCAGTCGATTAATGGGTTTTATTAATTCCGGGTTATTAATAGGTAACTGGCACATAATAAAAACCTCATTAACTAATCAGCATTTCACACAAAGCGTGGTATTTCTCTTTATCAAGCCCAAATCATCCAACAGACAACGGTAGCCTCCCGGAAGAAATACAGGCTCCCCCTTAAGGTAAATACGCATCAGGCGGTAAGCCTGGCGAAACGCCGCTGGCGTAGCCGCCCCCTGAATGCTGAATCGCAACGAATCGCCGTGAAGGTCATGCCACGGTAAGCGTAGCGCATCACAGATCATCAAATACACATCAATGCTGATACAGAAACCTTTGCCGCCCTCCGTATCCATCAGGTAAACGTTGTCGCGCATTCTTCCATTAGCCATCACATTGCTGGTGATGCGACGCAGGGCGAGAGTCTCTTTTTTAAGCGCTATTGCTTTAATATCCATGATTATAATTCCCGTTAATTAATCAGCATTTCAGCAAACTGGCGGACAGTCGCAATATTGACAGGCCGGTCATTGATATGACTGGTGCGGACTACCCCGCGCAGTAATTTAAATAAGCGCCGTGCATTGCCTTTGCTATCCTTATAGAGAACCGCACCCATTTCGGGGCTGAATGCCTCCGGTATCAGATTTTCCGCGATAACGTCGGTGTCATCCTGCGCTAAGGCGTTGCCGATATTCAGGGCAAACCCGACGCGGCTGTACAACTGCACGAACTCGCCGCGCTTACCTTTCAGGTTCAGAATCAGGCGCGGCATTCCGGCCAAAACGATGCCTATCCCGCTCTTGTCATGGATACGGCGCAGCACCTCCAGTGCGCGATGCGGCAATAACTCGCCCTCATCAATCATCAACAGATAGCCCGAGTCACGCAGCTTGTTGACGCACAGCTCAAACAGCTCATGCATGTTGCCGCGTGTGGACAGGTTGAGCCGGGAGCAAATCTCTTCAAGCAGAACGCGGGCGGTATAGCTCGGGTCGACTTCAATGAGAAGAGCCGTTGAATTATCAGCCGCATACGCTTTCAGCGCCATTGTTTTACCGAGTCCGGCCTCGCCATAAATCACGTTGATTTCGGCATCAACGTGCACCAGGCGGATAATCTCCAGCGCTTTACGTGACGTGGATGTGGACACGAAACGCGCCTCAATGCGTTTTAATTTGTCCTTTTCACGCATACGCTCAATAAAATCAGTCACAACCTGGTTGACGCCGTCAACATGACCGTTATATTTACCTTGCAGGTATTGATTGATTACCGCAGGGCTTTTCCCGATGGCACGCGCCACCTGAGATTGTGTTAACCCCTTGCGCTCCATCAGTTCGACTAACTGCTCTTTAATGGCCATTTATGTTCTCCAGTCTCTAAGGCCGTCTGGTTGCCGTCAGACGGCTTTATTTTTCTGGCGCAAATAGTCTTCGCGCTCAGACTCAAATAAAAACAGCGGTTCCCGGTCATCATTAATTTGGCCGATATCCCCTTGCAGCAACGCACCAAAATCGGGCGACTGCTCGATAGTGCGAACAGGGTGAAGCTCGGCGTCGATTTCCTCCGCTTTCCTGTTAACAAGCGCCATACGGCGGCTGTGACGGTCTTTGCGAACCTTCTCGATGTAATCTACAGGGAATGCTGCACGCGTGTTACCGTTGACGATGGCAGTGCAGACAAAGGAGCCATCCAGCCGGCGAACGGTGACGCTTGAGGCGTCGTGAATGTCGAACGCAACGAGAACCTCTTTGCCATTGAGCTGACCCAGTTCCTCGGCAAAATACTGGTTGTTAAAAATGGACAGCCAACCGCGCTGCGCGGTGCGCTTGACCTGTGGGCGGAACATTTCGCGCAATTCGGCTTCGGATAAACGGTCAATCTCGGCGTCGGCCAGCAGTTCGGCGCGCTACTCGGCGGGGGTGTAATGTCCACCTGCGGCGCGTAGGGGTAACTCGCTATGTCGGTGTTGCGTGTTGTATGCGGTGATTTCATCTTCAATCGCATCAATCAACTGGCTCCAGCTTGGCAGTTTGGCTATCGCAGATTTCTGCACCGCGTTTAACGGCTTGTTCTGATTCAGTGCGTTCATTGCAGAATCAATCGCTCGACTGGTGATACGCGCGGTTTCTTTGTCTGCTGACTTGCCGTTATAGGTGGCAAATTTACGGGCGATGCGGGCGGGGATCTCCTTGTTCAGGCGTTCGATGATGCCGCGTGCCTGTGGGTTCCCCGGAATACCGGTGATATCGGCATCCAGCAGTTTGCCCGTTTCACCTGCGCCACTATCGGAGTAATACAGCAACGGCACGCCGTGGCGCTCTATGCCGTGACGCAGCGCATCGGCAACCGCCAGCGTGTTTTCGGCCAGCGCCAGGCTCCAGCGGACCACATAACGGGTGCGACCATCGATAACCAGCGTCAGTTCAGGCGTAAACGGGCGTCCGTGGTCAGGGTGGGAAACCTTCATTTTCATGCTGTGGCCGTCACCGATCCAGACGCCATTAACAGGCATCACAGACCAGTCACGCTTAACATAGGTTTGCAGGGCGGTCATGGCTGAACCCGTCACGCGGCCTCGTTGGCGTACAATTTTTGGCATTTTGTCCATCACCCGATAAACGGCATGAATAGAGGGGATAGCATCACGCATTGCTGGCTGATCTGCATAGTGATGCATCCATTCGGCGCAAAAGTCTTTATAGGCTTCTGCAACAGTGGGGCCATTAGGGTTACGGTAATGCGCCATAAACATAGGCACCCAGGCGACCTGTTCCGGCTGTTTGGCTTTTTTATGTCCGGGGGCTAAAAGTGCCAGACGCTCCGAACTGTTTTTGGCTCTCAGACAGTCAACAACCCACTGATTGAGCGCACGAACACTGACGCCGACGCGCTGCCCCTTACGGGCATTAGCGAGGTCAACGTACTTTTGCAGGTGTTCAGGTAAATCACTTGAGCGTGACCGGTCACAGATAAAATTAATCGCCTTAATACGTGACAGGCCGGTATCTTCGAGACGCAGCACTTCAACAGCTAGCACCATGCGGGCATCGGCGATATCGCGTTGTTTCTGCGTCAGTTCGGCAGTTTTCTGGTCGAGCACTGCCGGGC
>NZ_PEHF01000064.1 GCF_015762685.1 Candidatus Symbiopectobacterium sp. 'North America'
TTCGCGTTTAACTTTCCGACTGTTACCGCAACCGCGTGTCGCTGTTGCCGTGTCAGTGGAGGCGCATTATATGGAGTTCTTTCGCGCTGACAAGCGCTAAATGTAAAAAAAAATTCCAAGCGCTTATTTTTAACACAGCCACTCTGTATAAAAAAAGCGGCACGCCTGTGCCGCTTAATGTTTTCACTTTACAAAACATTATGTTAATCACTGCCAATATGCTTTTCGCTGCCATCAACATCCAAAGTGATCGGTTTCCCCGGAATCAATTTGCCCGACAGGATTTCCTGGGCCAGTGGGTTTTCAATCTGCTGCTGGATAGCACGTTTGAGCGGTCGGGCACCGTAAACCGGGTCAAAACCACTTAGCCCCAATTGTTCCAATGCGGCCTCGGTCATCGTGACCTGATAGCCACGCTCTTCCAGCCGCTTGTACAACCGCTGCAACTGAATACGCGCGATGGACATAATGTGTGCCTGACCCAATGGGTGGAATACCACGACTTCATCGATACGGTTGATAAACTCCGGACGGAAACGATGGCTGACCACATCCAGAACCATGTCACGCATCCCGACATAATCCATTTCACCGAAATGTTCCTGGATGAGATCGGAACCCAGGTTCGAGGTCATCACGATAACCGTATTACGGAAATCCACCGTTCTGTCTTGCCCATCCGTCAAGCGGCCATCGCCAAGCACCTGCAACAGAATGTTGAATACATCCGGATGGGCTTTTTCAACCTCATCAAGCAGGATCACGGAATAAGGACGCCGCCGAACCGCTTCGGTGAGATATCCCCCTTCTTCATACCCCACGTATCCCGGAGGTGCGCCCACCAAACGAGACACCGAGTGCTTTTCCATAAATTCAGACATATCGATACGCACCATGGCGTCATCGCTGTCGAACCAAAAAGCTGCCAGCGTTTTGCACAGCTCGGTTTTCCCCACCCCGGTTGTCCCCAAGAACAGGAACGATCCAATGGGTCGATTAGGATCGGAAAGGCCTGCACGACTGCGACGAATCGAGTTCGCCACGGCGCTGACCGCCTCATCTTGCCCGATAACGCGCTGATGAAGCTCTTGCTCCATACGCAGCAGCTTGTCTCGTTCACTTTCCAACATGCGTGCAACGGGAATTCCCGTCCATCTAGCTAGCACTTCGGCAATTTCGGCATCGGTCACTTTGTTGCGTAACAGGTGCATGGTTTTCCCTTCCGCCTGCGTCGTCGTCGCTATCTGTTTTTCAAGCTCGGGCAAGCGCCCATACTGCAACTCCGACATGCGAGCGAGATCGCCCTGACGACGCGCCTGCTCCAATTCGATCTTCGCTTGTTCCAATGCGGCCTTGATATTTTGCGTACCGCTGAGAGAGGCTTTCTCCGCTTTCCACTCTTCTTCAAGCTTGGAGTAGTCGCGTTCTTTCTGCTCAAGCTCTTCGTTCAGCAAAGACAGCCGCTTTTGGCTGGCCTCGTCGGATTCTTTTTTCAGCGCCTGCTGTTCCAACTTTAACTGAATGATACGTCTGTCCAGGCGATCCAGAGATTCTGGTTTCGAATCCATCTGCATACGAATGCTTGATGCCGCTTCATCAATCAGGTCAATGGCTTTATCCGGAAGTTGCCTGTCAGCAATGTAGCTGTGCGACAGCATGGCCGCCGCCACAATCGCCGGGTCAGTGATTTGCACGTGGTGGTGCAATTCATAACGTTCTTTGAGCCCACGCAGAATCGCGATCGTGTCTTCAACATTGGGTTCCGCCACAAACACCTTTTGGAATCGGCGTTCCAGCGCAGCGTCTTTCTCAATGTATTGCCGGTATTCGTCCAGCGTGGTTGCGCCAACGCAATGCAACTCCCCGCGCTCCAATGCGGGCTTGAGCATGTTACCCGCATCCATTGCGCGGTCAGCTTTGCCCGCGCCAACCATGGTATGCAACTCATCGATAAACAGGATGACGCTACCTTCCTGTTTTGCCAGATCGTTAAGCACCCCTTTCAGACGTTCTTCGAACTCACCACGGTATTTGGCACCGGCAATCAATGCTCCCATGTCTAACGACAGCACGCGCTTGTGTTTCAGCCCTTCGGGCACTTCACAGTTAACGATACGCTGGGCTAATCCTTCTACGATTGCCGTTTTCCCGACGCCAGGTTAACCGAGCAATACCGGGTTATTTTTGGTACGGCGTTGCAGCACCTGAATCGTTCTGCGAATTTCTTCATCACAGCCGATGACCGGGTCCAATTTGCCCTGTTCAGCGCGTTCGGTTAAATCGATGGTGAATTTCTTTAGCGCTTGTCGCTGATCTTCCGCATTTTGATCGTTCACCTGTTCACCACCACGTATCTGGTCAATGGCTTTAGAAACGGCTTCTTTGTTTGCCCCTACCCGCGCCAGGAGATCGCTCAACGTGCCGCGAGTATCCAGCGCCGCCAGCAAAAACAGTTCGGAAGAGATAAACGCATCGCCGCGCTTCTGTGCAATCTTGTCGCACAGATTGAGAGTACGGACGAATTCATTGGAGGGTTGCACATCGCCATCAACGCCCTGCACCTGCGGTAAACGCGCGATGGCCTGTTCTATATCCGCTTTCAGACGAACAGCGTTTACACCTGCCGTGGTCAACAGCGGGCTGACCGTACCGCCCTCCTGCTGCAACAGCGCACTCATGACGTGTAACGGGTCGATAAACTGATGATCCTTGCCGAGCGCCAGAGATTGCGCATCCGCAAGGGCAAGCTGGAATTTATTGGTAAGACGATCCAGACGCATAACTCCTCCCATACATACTGGTCAAAATTGTTACTGGAGATTAAATGAGGTCATCCCTCAAAATTTCAAGATTATTTTGCCAGTAAAATAGAAGGAATGCAGTTACTTGCAATGGATCGTCTTAATTCAGTAGGTTATATCAGCCAGATTAAACTTGCCATACGACCCGTAGTTCCATCGCGGCGATATGAGAAAAATTTGTCGGCCTGAGTCACAGTACAGGCATCGCCACCAAAAATTTTCGTCACGTCTTGAGCTTGCAAGCGCAAACGCGCTAGCTGGTAGATATCGGCAATGAACTTGTTATCCTTAGCGATAAATGCGTCTGCGGCGGCAGGGTGCTGTTCAATAAAAGCATCGCGCACCTCAGGGCCAACCTCAAACGCCTGCGGCCCGATCGCCGGCCCAAGCCATGCCATCACGGACGACACAGGGGCGCGAAAATGACGCAATGTCGCTTCCAGCACGCCAGAACACAAACCGCGCCAGCCCGCATGCGCGGCAGCCACTTCATCACCGCTATCCGAGCAAAACAGCACCGGCAAACAGTCTGCGGTCATCACCGCGCACACCAGACCAGATTGATTGGTGTAGGCTGCATCACCGGTCGGCACGCCTGACGCCGAAGACGCTAATGAAACCACCTGCGTTCCATGCACCTGATTTAGCCACTGCGGCATCGCAGGCAAATCGGCCCGCGTGACCAGTCGCTGACGATTATCTAACACCGCCTCTGGTCGATCGCCTACGTGCGCACCAAGATTCAACAAATCAAAGGGCGTTTGGCTCACGCCTCCTCTTCGCGTGGTACTACAGGCACGCACACGTTGCGGTGCAGGCCAGTCAGGCAGTATCAGTTCGCTCGTCATCAGCCTCTCGTCACCAGTCATATTGATCTTTGAACGCCTCGGCGTCCGCTTTTAATACCTCAATTAAATCAACCATATCTTGTGGTATGGGGGCATGCCACTCCATTTCAATCCCGCTGATGGGATGATAAAGGCGTAGCATAGTCGCGTGTAACGCCTGACGATCGAACGTGCGCAGTGCGGTCACCAGTTCCTCTGATGCCCCTTTAGGCAAGCGAGGACGACCGCCATACCGTTGATCGCCCACCAGCGGATGGTTGATGTGCACCATGTGAACACGAATCTGGTGTGTACGACCCGTTTCAAGACGCAGGCGTAAACGCGTATGGCTGCGAAAATGTTCCATAATGCGGTAATGGGTAACGGCCGGTTTTCCCATGGGATGCACCGACATATGGATGCGTTTGGTGGGATGGCGGCTCATCGGTTCATTGACTGTGCCTCCGGCCGTCATGCGACCAATCGCAACGGCTTCGTACTCACGCGTGATTTCACGCGCCTGAAGCGATTCCACCAGTCGCGTTTGCGCTGGCACGGTTTTCGCGACCACCATCAATCCCGTGGTGTCTTTATCCAGGCGGTGCACAATGCCTGCGCGCGGAACGTCGCCAATAGCAGGAAAATGGTGCAGCAACGCATTGAGCACGGTACTTTCCGGGTTGCCCGCGCCAGGGTGAACCACCAGATCGCGCGGTTTATTGATCACCAGAATGTCTTGATCTTCATAAACGATATCCAGTGCGATATCTTGTGCTTCCCAGCGAACTTCTTCATCGATCAAGGCATCAATCGTAATGGCTTCACCGCCTAACACTTTCTCTTTTGGCTTATTTATCATATTGCCGTTAATCTGTACCCGATCGTCCAGGATCCATTCTTTTATGCGAGAACGTGAATAATCAGGGAACAATTCGGCCAAAGCCTGATCTAACCGTTGACCGAGTTGAGACTCAGCCACCGTTGCGGTGAGTTGTACTTGTTGTGCCATAGTTGCAGCTTCTTCGTTAACGTTGGGTTTTCGCGGCGATGCCGTTTAAAATAATGTACTATTGTAGCTAGTCTTACCCGGGAGCGTAACGGCCAGTCTCCCGGCATAACACTCTGAGGATAATCAAAACGTTATGATGCGAATGAAATATCTGGTGGCTGCAGCCACGTTGAGCCTGGCGCTAGCGGGTTGCTCCAACAGCTCCAAGGATACGGTTCCCGACAGTCCGCCTTCTGAAATTTATGCTACCGCTCAACAAAAATTGCAGGACGGTAACTTTAAAGCAGCAATCACACAGTTGGAAGCATTGGATAACCGATATCCTTTCGGGCCCTATTCTCAGCAAGTGCAGCTTGACCTGATTTATGCTTATTACAAGTCCGCAGAACTGGCGATGGCGCAAGCCTCCATTGACCGCTTCCTGCGCCTCAACCCGACACACCCGAGCGTGGACTATGTGCTGTACATGCGTGGTTTAACCAACATGGCTCAGGATGATAGCGTACTTCAGGGGTTCTTCGGCGTTGACCGCTCTGACCGCGATCCGCAATATGCACGCGCGGCGTTTCGTGACTTCCGCCAGTTGCTGCAAGCGTATCCTCGCAGCCAGTTTGCCACGGATGCGGGCAAACGTCTGGTATTCCTGAAAGAACGTTTAGCTAAATACGAACTTTCAGTCGCGGAATATTACACCAAACGCGGTGCCTACGTCGCCGTTGTTAATCGCGTAGAACAAATGATGCGTGATTTCCCGGACACGCAAGCGACGAAAAGAGCGCTTCCGTTGATGGAAAATGCTTACAGAGAACTCCGACTGCTGGGTCAGGCGGATAAAGTCGCGAAAATCGTTGAGGCCAATCCCGCTTAACCAGAAAGCAACACGGCCCTAAGCACACGCGTAAACAGAAAAAAACGGCAACTTTGGTTTGCCGTTTTTTTATTCCAACGTCGGAACAGTACCCGAGCATCATCCCGCCACTGACCTTGTCTGGACGCCATCGATCTCATTGATAATGCCACCAGTTGCATCAGGTCTCAAGCCTTGCGTCGCGCTTCCTCTATGTGCTTCACAAATTGCAACTAGGTGATCCGACCAGCCAAATAAAAGTGATGTAGATCACGATTTTTATCCCATTTACGGCTATGCTGAAGTTATCTAAGTGAGACGGCAAGAGCAGAGAGGTATGTTATATGACGATCAACATTACCAGTAAGCAAATGGAAATCACCCCCGCAATACGTCAGCATGTCGAAGACCGTCTAACCAATCTGGATAAATGGCAAACTCACCTGATTAACCCACATATTATTTTATCCAAAGAACCGGTGGGTTTTGTTGCCGATGCGACTATCAGTACGCCTAATGGTCCCTTGGTCGCCAGCGCCAAGCATGAAGATATGTACGCTGCCATTAATGAGCTGCTCGCGAAACTGGAGCGCCAACTGAACAAGATGCAGCATAAGGGAGAAGCTCGTCGGGCAACGACGGCCAGCGTCAAAGACGCGGATATTGAGTTGTCATAACCGAAACCTTCAGATAACAGTAGCCAAAAACGCGCCGTCAAGGCGCGTTTTTGTTTCTGAGGATAAGGCTCCTTCGCTTTTTAGTTGACAGAACGAAAAGCCAATAGGTACTTTCACCCCATGAGAGCGCTAGCGCTTAACAGGTAACCAATGAGCCACACACCGTTTTTCTTCGTATTCTTTTTTACCTTCCCCTGATTGGGAGGCGATTCGTCATATTGAAAGAATACGAAGACGAACCAGAAAGCCTCCTGAACAGGGGGCTAATGAGATGGTCACCCCCACCCTGTAGCGGTACGCTGACAGGGTGTTTTTCTTTCAGGAGAG
>NZ_PEHF01000001.1 GCF_015762685.1 Candidatus Symbiopectobacterium sp. 'North America'
TGCAACATTTTCCATGATGGCCTCTCCTGAAAGAAAAACACCCTGTCAGCGTACCGCTACAGGGGGGTGACCATCTCATTAGTCCCGCTTAATGCCCCTTCGGGCGGCAAATCGTGCCGCCCGTTATTAAAAAACAGCCGTTCAGATTCGCTTTTTAATAATACAGCTACACTTACCTGTGCCACCCATAAATACCGTCAGCATCGCGCTTTATTCAAGACCGGCAGGGAGATTTTTTTCGCGGGATAATTTACTGACATGGGTAAGTAATGCGTACCTGTCAGCATGGGGGGACAAGGGACACCATTGCATGAATACACGCGCACAATCTAAAGAACAACACGCATCGCCGTCTCTGCAAAATCTGATGGCAGGTTTTATCCTGTTTATTATTCTGGCTGTTGTGGTACTTAACGGATGGGTGGTGTTTAATTCCTATCAACGAACCCTTGAGGCCACCGAAAAGCAGGCGGATAACTTATCGCTCTCGCTTTCTCGCCATGCCGAAGACACCTTTTTGCAAGTTGAGTTGCTGCTTCAGGATCTCAATGAACGCATTGAACAAGATGGGTTTGGTGGGCCGCAACTTCTTCGTCTGCAACAAACGTTAAAAAATCGCAAATCCACACTGCCGCAGTTGCACGGTATATTTATCTACGACTCATCCGGACATTGGCTGGTAACCACCGCAGATAACATTCCCAAGAATGCAAATAACTCAGATCGTGAATATTTCAAATATCATCAAAACACACCCAGCACAGAGTTATTTATCGGTAGTGTGATACGCAGTCGCACCACTGACGATCTGATAATTCCAGTTTCCATGCGTTTAAATAACCCGGATGGCAGTTTTGCCGGTGTGCTGCTCGCCACCATTTCTCTCAACTATTTTAAACTCTATTACGGCTATTATTCGATGGGAGACACTGACGTATTAGCCATCTTACTGTCGGACGGGCATATTCTGTATGGCCGTCCTTTTGATGATTCTCAAATTAACCGGGACGTATCAAGTAGCCCGCTGTTTATGGAACATTTGAAGTCATCCACCAGCGGCACAGCCACCTTCTACTCCACCGTTGACCATGTCGAGCGCATCTATGGTTATACTCGGTTAAAACGTTATCCCATTGTCATCGCAGCGGGCTATAACAAAACGCAGATGTTTTCCAACTGGAAAGTCGACTCGACCATTTATACTGCTATCTCCCTGACCTTGCTGCTGATCATGAGCAGCATGGGTGCGCTCGTGCTGAAACAGATCAAGATCAACAAAAAAACCAACTGGATCTAACCAAGGTACGCGATCAGCTTACCGCGATGAACCACACGCTGGAAACGCTGGCGCTGTTAGATGGCCTCACTGGCCTGGCGAACAGGCGACAGTTTGATATTTTCCTGCGCGAGACCATCGCGCAATCCGTCCTTTCCGGTAAACGGATAGCGCTTATCATGCTCGATGTCGATATGTTCAAGAAATACAACGACCACTATGGTCACGTTGAAGGCGACAAGTGTCTGCAAACCGTGAGCCATGCGCTGAGCAGTATGCCGCGTCGCAAAGAGGATTTAATCGCACGTTATGACGGTGAAGAGTTTGTCATCATTCTGATGGATGTGACGGAAGAAGGCGCCGTAGCGTTTGCAGAACGGGCGCTGGAAGCCATCAGACGCCAGCGCATCCCCCATGAACTCACCACGCTGGATGAAAAAGTCGTTACCGCCAGCGCTGGCGTCTACCTTTTTGTAGGAACAACACCGGCTCAGGCACCGGAAAGCGTGATTATTCGTGCAGATAAAGCACTGTATCAGGCCAAGAGCAAGGGCAGAAATCGCGTTGAAATTGCGACAGAATAGGCCAACAGCGGTCAGGTGCGGACGAATTTATATTGATACAGTGCCTGACAGCGCGAGTCGCTTCTGACAAAATAGCGCCATCCCCCGTAGTTTTATTTGATGGATTTCCAGAGAGATGGCAGCAAAGATTATTGATGGTAAAACGATTGCTCAACAAGTGAAGGATGAAGTTTGTGCTCGCGTCAAGCAGCGTCTGGCCGAGGGTAAGCGTGCGCCAGGGCTGGCTGTTGTGTTAGTCGGCGATAATCCCGCCTCACAGATCTACGTCGCGAGCAAACGTAAAGTGTGTGACGAAGTGGGCTTTGTCTCTCGTTCTTATGATTTACCTTCCAGCACCACGGAAGCCGCGCTGCTGGCGCTGATCGACGAACTGAATGCCGACAACAGCATTGATGGTATTTTGGTTCAGTTGCCGCTGCCCGAAGGCATTGATAATACCAAAGTCATCGAGCGCATCGCCCCTGATAAAGACGTGGACGGCTTCCACCCTTACAACGTCGGTCGCCTGTGCCAGCGTGACCCGCTGCTGCGTGCCTGCACGCCGCGCGGCATCATCACGCTGCTGGAACGTTACAACGTGGACATGTTTGGCTTGAACGCCGTGGTGGTGGGTGCCTCCAATATCGTTGGCCGCCCGATGAGTCTGGAACTGCTGCTGGCTGGTTGTACCACCACGGTGACACACCGTTTTACCAAAAACCTGCGTCAACACGTTGAGCAGGCCGACTTGCTGATTGTTGCGGTTGGCAAGCCGGGCTTTATTCCCGGCGAGTGGATTAAACCGGGTGCCATCGTGATCGATGTCGGCATCAATCGCCTGGACAGCAGCAAAGTGGTGGGCGACGTGGAGTTTTCCGTCGCACAGGAACTCGCGTCGCTGATAACGCCGGTGCCCGGCGGTGTTGGCCCTATGACCGTTGGTACCCTGATTCAGAACACGCTGCAAGCCTGCGAAGAGTACCACGACGGCAACGCGTAACGGCACGGGTTATACGGTTAACGCATAAACATCACGTTAACATCGCGCGCTCAGGCGCGCCTTTTTCTTTCTTACAGCAGGATGCTATGGAAACTTTTCATCTCGATAAACACCCGCACGTTGAACTGTGCGATCTGCTTAAACTGCTTGGCTGGAGTGAGAGAGGCGCTGCCGCCAAAGCCGCCATTGCTGACGGTGGCGTCAGCGTTGACGGCAAGGTAGAAACGCGTAAACGCTGCAAAATCATTGCCGGTCAGCGGGTCAGCTTTGCCGGGCAATCGGTAAATGTCGTGTCTTAAGCAACAGTCAGTAGTCTGATCCAATAAAAATCGCCCACGAAGGTTTACCGTCGTGGGCGATTTTTTAACACGATACCACTAGCAATAACGTTATTTGCGACGCCATGTAGTGCCCTGTGGACCGTCTTCTAACACAATCCCCATTTCCGTCAGGCGCGCACGCGCTACATCCGCCAGCACCCAGTCTTTGGCCTGACGCGCGTCATTACGTTGCTGAATCAGGGCTTCAATCTCTTGCACTTCATCACCATCCGCTTGAGAACCGCTTTGCAGGAAGGCTTCCGGGTCTTGTTCCAACAGCCCCAGAATGCCCGCCAAACGGCGCAACGCGGCGGCCAGCTCATCCGCCGCCACCGCATCTTCCGCTTTCAAGCGGTTCACCTCGCGTGCCATGTCAAACAGCACCGAGTAGGCCTCGGGCGTATTAAAATCATCGTCCATTGCCGCGCGGAAGCGCGTTTCAAACGCGTAGCCACCTTGCGCCGTCACCGCCGGATCTGTACCGCGCAACGCAGTGTACAAGCGCTCTAAAGAGGCACGCGCCTGTTTCAGGTTCTCTTCACTGTAGTTCAACTGGCTACGGTAATAACCTGACATCAGGAAGTAACGCACGGTTTCGGCGTCGTAATATTTCAGCACATCGCGTACAGTGAAGAAGTTGTTGAGCGATTTAGACATCTTCTCGCGATCGATCATCACCATACCGGAATGCATCCAGTAGTTGACGTAAGGGCCATCATGGGCGCAGGTCGACTGAGCAATTTCATTCTCATGGTGCGGGAACATCAGATCGGAACCGCCGCCGTGAATATCAAAGTGCTCGCCAAGCTGTTTGCAGTTCATGGCAGAACATTCGATGTGCCAGCCGGGACGCCCTTCCCCCCACGGGGATGTCCAGTTCGGCTCGCCGGGTTTGGACATTTTCCACAGCACAAAATCCATCGGATTGCGTTTCACTTCCGCAATCTCAATACGCGCACCCGCCTTCAACTGTTCCAGATCCTGGCGAGAAAGCACGCCGTAACCCGGCGCGCTGTCGACAGAAAACATCACATCGCCGTTGTCTGCCACATAGGCATGTTTGCGCGCAATCAGTTGCGCCACCAGTTCAATAATTTCGGCGATATGGTGTGTAGCACGCGGCTCCAGATCGGGACGTAAAATGTTCAACACATCAAAATCAGCGTGCATTTCAGCGATCATGCGCGAGGTCAGCTGTTCGCAGCTTTCTCCATTCTCTGCAGCGCGTTTGATGATTTTGTCGTCGATGTCCGTTACATTGCGCACATAATTGAGCGAGTAACCCAAATAGCGCAAATACCTGGCAACCACATCGAAAGCCACAAAAGTACGCCCGTGACCTATATGACACAGGTCATACACGGTAATGCCGCATACATACATGCCCACGTTACCGGCATGAATGGGTTTGAATTCCTCTTTTTGGCGACTCAGCGTATTAAAAATCTTTAACATCAAAACACTCCATGATATTCGCGGGAGAAGTGGAGTATGCGCAGCAAACGGAACACCGCCGTTGAGGCGGGTTCAGCAAGCCCAGCAGCGTATTGAAACCTGAACCTCGAGCTATTGCAAGACTGAGACAGCGTAATAGGAAGATAATTGATAAGGATTAAAAAAACAGAAACCCGGCAATGACGCGCCGGGTCCAATATTACTGCTTGCAAACCGAAGAGGCGTTAGCGCAAATTCGGATTACTCATCACGGAGTATTTTCCGCTGCCCAGCAGCGCGATAGCCAATGCAGCGAAGAAGAATACCGCAGTCGGTTCAGCGCCCCAGGCACCAGTTTTCGCCAGCGAAACAAAACCCGCCGGCGCAGCCAGAAGTTGCGCAACCACCATGGTGCCCGCAACCACTAAGGCAGAAGGACGTGTCAGGATGCCGAGAATCAATAAGATGGGGGCAACGACTTCACCCGCAAAGACACCATACGCGATAAACGTCGGCAATCCCGCATTTGTCAGCATACCCGCGATGGAGCCAACCCCATCGACCATTTTGTGCCATCCATGAAAAATCAACAAAATGCCAAAAGCGAGACGCAGCAGCAGTTTGCCTGCATCGGGTTTATACAGTACACTATTGATTAAGCCCAGCATGATTCACCTGTTAGTATTGTTAGTAAACTCTGTAATACGAATCATTTAAGACTAATCTGACTTGATTGCAAATCCTACTCCCAAATAAGTAATGTTTGATCTACAACAAGAAAAATTTTATTCAATAAAATAATGCAAATATATGACATATTATCAATTTTATTGACATTGTGTTACTTTTTAACCAAACGGTCCACATCTCCCCCGCGAATAGTTCCCTCGTCATACTGACTGGCGCTGCCAGTTATGCTATAAGAGCGCCTTGGTTATTCAGCCTTTGTGCAGACAGCGCTGCCTGACAGCTGATGTCTCATCCTTCTGGTTATCAGGGTTTACTTATTATGATTACATTACATACAAACTTCGGTGACATCGTCATTAACACGTTTGCAGATAAAGCGCCTGCGACCGTGGAAAACTTCGAAAACTACTGCCGTAACGGCTTTTATGACAACACCATCTTTCACCGAGTGATCAATGGGTTCATGATCCAGGGCGGCGGTTTCGCACCGGGTATGCAGCAAAAAACCACCGAAGCGCCTATCGCCAATGAAGCGAATAACGGCCTGAAAAACACCCGTGGCACGCTGGCTATGGCGCGCACCAACGATCCACACTCCGCTACCGCACAGTTCTTTATTAACCTGGTGGATAACGACTTCCTCAACTTCCGCTCAGAACGTGCAGACGGCTGGGGCTACTGTGTGTTTGCCGAAGTGACCGACGGCATGGATGTGGTTGATAAGCTCAAAGACGTTGCAACTGGCCGCAGCGGCATGCATCAAGACGTTCCTAAAGAAGATGTGGTGATTACCAACGTGACTGTCAGCGAGTAATCGCAGAAGCATGGCAACACTGTTTATTGCCGACCTGCATCTGAACGTACATGAACCGCCGATCACCGCTGGTTTTCTGCGTTTTCTGGAACGTGATGCCCAGCAGGCAGATGCGCTCTACATTCTGGGCGATCTGTTCGATGCCTGGATCGGCGATGACGATCCGCAACCGCTGCATGCCAACGTTGCGAATGCGCTGCGCCAGTTGCAACAACGCGGTGTCCCTTGTTACTTCATTCACGGCAACCGTGACTTCCTGCTGGGCAAGCGTTTCGCCGCACAGGCGGGGATGACGCTGCTACCCGCCGAGCAGGTGGTGGAGTGCTATGGACGCCGAATCCTGATCATGCACGGCGATAGCCTGTGCATTGACGACGCGGCTTATCAAAAATATCGCCGCCGGGTACACAACCATGTCATCCAGTGGCTATTCCTGCGCTTACCCTTACGTTTGCGTCTCAAGGTGGCGGCAAAAATGCGGGCGGCAAGTCAGCAGGCAAACCAGCATAAGTCGCAGCAGATCATGGATGTCAATCCGCAGGCGGTGCAGGCGTGTTTACAAGTTTATGGTGTTAAAACCCTGATTCATGGACATACTCATCGGCCAGCAATACACACGGTCATGACCGACAGCGGCGAAGCACAACGGGCAGTGCTGGGTGCCTGGCATGAACAAGGATGGATGATAAAAGTCACGGCTAGCGATACCGCGTTGATTTCCTTTCCCTTCTGATTTCCTCCTTTTTTTACACCTTTTGTGGCAAACCTGTGAGGCAATTAACGGCAATAATACTGCGATTTGTCCGTAGGCAACCGTTTTCCTTCCCGAACGCTCATGGTATGATCTGCTCCCTCCAGCCAGAGCGTCGTCCGTTTTCTGGCCGACGAAGCCATGCGTCTCAATACGTCATATCACAGGAGCACTACAGGCATGTCATCCAACGCTGGCCCGACAAAAATTGCCATCGTCATGGGTTCAAAGAGTGACTGGGCTACGATGCAGTTTGCTGCGGAAATTCTCACCACACTCGCTATTCCCTTTCATACCGAAGTCGTTTCAGCGCACCGCACGCCGGACAAACTGTTTAGCTTTGCAGAGCAAGCCGCACAAAACGGATTTGATGTGATCATTGCGGGCGCAGGCGGAGCAGCGCACTTGCCCGGTATGCTGGCAGCGAAAACGCTGGTGCCGGTGCTGGGCGTGCCGGTTCAGAGTGCAGCACTAAGCGGCGTTGATAGCCTGTACTCCATTGTGCAAATGCCGCGTGGCATTCCCGTCGGTACGCTGGCTATCGGTAAAGCCGGGGCCGCCAACGCTGCCCTGCTCGCCGCACAGATTCTAGCGCTGCACGATGGTGAGTTGGCCGTTCGCCTCGCCGCCTGGCGTCAACAGCAAACCGATAAGGTGCTGGCGCATCCCGATCCGCGGCAGGAGGCATGAAACCCGTTTGCGTATTAGGAAACGGCCAACTGGGTCGTATGTTACGTCAGGCCGGTGAACCCTTGGGGATTGCCGTCTATCCGGTGGGACTGGATGCCGAACCGGAATCCGTGCCGTTTCATCACGCGGTCATCACCGCTGAGATTGAACGCTGGCCGGAAACCGCATTGACGCGCGAATTGGCAGAGCATGCGGCCTTTGTTAACCGTGACATTTTTCCGCGTCTGGCCGATCGCCTGACACAGAAACAGTTGCTGGATTCGTTGCAGTTGCCTACGGCCCCCTGGCAGTTGCTGGCTTCAGCGCAAGAGTGGCCCGGCGTCTTCAGCCGACTGGGCGAGTTGGCCATCGTCAAACGTCGCGTGGGCAGCTATGACGGCCGTGGTCAGTGGCGCTTACGTCCTGACACCGCTGCGACCCTGCCGCAAGAGTGCTACGGCGAATGCATCGTAGAGCAAGGTATCGCGTTTTCTGGTGAAGTTTCGATGGTCGGCGCGCGTAGTACGGATGGACACTGCGTATTTTATCCGCTGACGCACAATCTGCATGAAGAGGGCATTCTGCGCGCCAGCGTTGTGCTACCGCAGCCAGATGCGCGCATGCAGCAACAGGCAGAAACCATGCTCGCCGCCATCATGAATGCGCTCGGTTACGTCGGCGTGATTGCGATGGAGTGCTTTATCGTGGGCGATCGTTTACTGATCAACGAATTGGCCCCCCGCGTGCACAACAGCGGACACTGGACACAAAATGGCGCATCCATCAGCCAGTTTGAACTGCACCTGCGCGCCATCCTGGATCTGCCAGTGCCGAAACCGGTGATTGATTCCCCTGCCGTGATGATCAATCTTATCGGTACTGACGTTAATTCCGCCTGGTTGGCACTGCCGCTGGTGCATCTGCACTGGTATGACAAAGAAGTACGACCCGGGCGTAAAGTCGGCCACCTGAACCTGACGCACAGAGATCGCGCTCAGCTACAACATACGTTACAGTCACTCGCTCCCCTGTTACCTGAAGCCTATCACTCCGGCTTACAGTGGGCGCAAGCAACGCTTTAACCACTGAGCACTTCCCACCGCGTTGCCTGATGCGGGTGGGAAGTGCAGGTAATAACGCTAATTTATTGATAGTGATGTACAGGCAGAGAGTGTCCAATGACCTTGTCATGCTGTTACTCTGATGTTGAGACCGACAGCAACGCCAGAAGACTTTCCAGCGTTTCCATTCTCCTTTCACCAATGACATGGGCGACAACCTGATTACTTATCCTGTCATAAGCGTAAAGAAGCCATATCTGACGAGCTTTACTCCCGACATAGCCCCACTTTTCACCCATTTCTGCACAGACGAGACATCACTGCCGGGCTCTATTCGTGAGATTACAGACTGCGGGCGGCGTTTTTTAAATTCCGAAGGAAGCCACAGGTCTAAATCAACAGCACCATCATACACAACATCAATAAGTGGGTGTCATTACTCATTAATCAGTCGATGACCCGGTCGTGAATTTTGAAAAAGAAAAGGAAGGAGAGAATGATACAGTCAACCTTGAACACGGACGCGCACGGACAGGCGCTATTGATGTACTGCATTTTTATGAGACATTTCATTATGCCTTTTCCTATTGAAAGAGATGGATGTTCTCCTGCCACAAGCAGCGACAGCCGCATTAACCCTATCGCCCACGTTGATACCCCTCCGGAAATGAGCGCATGGGAGAAAATTGAGGCGTTTTTCCCCCCAATGGACAGGCCTGAAGCACAGGCGTGCATGCAGAATATTTATTACCCACCGGCCGGAACTACGAGGGAAGATGTGGCCCACAGATTTGAACAGCTCAGGACGTTCGCGTATTCCGGATACAGGGAAAACATTCAATCCGGTCGGCATGGGGAAAACCACTTTTGCATCCTGGACGCAACCAGCCGGGAGATGTTATCGGTAACGCTCGATGATGCCAACAGGTATACCTTTGCATGTGAAGGACACGAGGAGGTATATCACCTCGCGATGGTCACACAACGTGGAGCGGAATGCGCAGAACACACTGAAGGAGAATCCGGGGATTTTCGAGCAACACATGCCGCCGCCACAACGGCTCCACAGACTGCAGAAGATTATGAGGCTGCCTGGTCAGCCTGGTTAAGGGCTGCACCGCCCGAAGAGGAGGAAGACCGCGCTATTGTTGTTCAGAGATTGCGTGAGTGCCAGGACCGTAACGATTCCAGTCTTAACCTGAATGGCTTAATTGTTTCCTCCTTACCCGACCTTTTACCGAATTTTTTAACTGAAATAAAAATATGCGCAAACCCATTGTACAGTCCAATGCCACTCTGCCGACGCTGCCGGAAAGTTTGACGAGACTGTGGATTCGGAATGTCGCTCTGACCAGTCTGCCGGAGCTACCACCCGGGTTGAGGGAATTGGATATTAAGTTCACCGAACTGGCCAGTCTGCCGGAGCTGCCACCCCAGCTGGATAATTTGCTTATTTACGCCACTCCCTTGACCAGTCTACCGGAAAGCCTCGCCGATCTGCCCTCGAATGCAACTGTAGAAATAGATGGGGCTTTTCTGTCAGAGCGCATGCGGCGGGCTCTGTGGGACATGACCTCTGCCTCTGACTATTCGGGCCCCAGGATACAATTCTTTATGGATGGTCCTTCCGCACCCCGGGCAAGCAGGGCACTGCACCTGGCGGTCGCTGGCTGGCTGGCGCCTGCCGTGGAGGGAGAATCGCCCCCTGCGGACAGATGGCAGGCTTTTGAACGGGAAGATAATGCAGCCTCCTTCAGCCGCTTCCTGGACAGACTGAGCGAGACGGAAAACGTCAAAAAGAATCAGGCTTTAAAGCTCAGATATCGACCTGGCTGACACAGTTGGCTGAACCTTTGCCATGGCGACAGAGGCAACGTCAAGCTGCGAAGACCGGGTCACCCTTGCGCTGAACCAGATGAAAAGCGTACAACTGATACATAATGTAGAAAAAGGGGAATACGATAATCATCTCTCCGGACTGGTTTCTGTGGGGCGTGAAATGTTCCGCCAGGAAAAACTGGAACAGATTGCACGGGAGAAAGTCAAGACGATGCGCTTCGTCGATGAAATTGAGGTCTATCTGGGCTATCAGAACAAGCTGAAGAAACCCCTTGAGCTGACCAGCGTAACTGAGCATATGCGCTTCTTTGACGTATCCTACATTACCAAATCAGACCTGCAGGCCGCTGAGCTTCAGGTTAAGACGGCCGAAAACAGCGAGTTCAGGGCGTGGGTACTGCAGTGGGGACCTTTACGCAGCGTGCTGAAGCGCACAGAGCCGGAACGCTGGGAAGCGCTCTCTGAAAAGAAAATATCGGATTATGACGACACATACCGGACGCTGTCTGACAGAGCGCTGAAACCGGCAAGGCTGGTCGGCAATTCAGAAGCTGAGCGCACTATCGGAGCAAGCGCAATGGATAGTGCGGAAAAGGCATTTCTGGACGGCTTGGGCCCTCTGGTGGACGAGATGCTAGCCAGCCATCTTGAGCCCCGGTGGTCGTTAGCTGAGTCCCCGAAGACCTCATAAAAACAGATGACGGTACGGCGTCATCACCTCCCATCAGATGTTCACCGCGCCGGGCGAATTCGGTGAAATAACGGAAAGACCTTGATGTTCTGTTCCCAATATAGGGCAGGATCGTCTACCGTGGAGGGGCAGTCCACGTAACGGTTTTAAGCATCAATAAAACAGTGGCACCCCCTTGGAAATGGTTTTTTCGATAACCTCTTTTATATGCCATTTCTACATCCGATTTTTTGGTAATGGCACTAACTTATTGAGTGCGCAACGGCAAAAGTGCAGCCGGACATCAGCGCTATACCGGAAGTTCATTCCCGCACCATCCCGTCGGTTTTGTAAGCAAACCATAAACATACACTATTTACATGGCCTTATTTTGGCGTAACATATGGATTTTTAGGTATATTATTAATCGCAAGTAAATTAACGATATTTATTAGCAACGGTATTATTGGTTATTATTTGGCATAAAAATTAAGTTAAAGTATCAAATAAGATACCTTATAAATAACATAAAGCATCATCATTGATATTTTATTTATGAGCAAATTTTGATAAAATTAAAACACGTCAATTCATTTCTGTGATCATCTCAATATTATTCGCTGACCGCCTCAATATAGAATGCCGCCACAATCAGTATTGACTCTCTAACATGCGATTGCGTTATAAAAACGCGTCGATGTTTATTATTTATACAACATTGGTGCTATTGCCAATATTGACACAATTTGCAAACTGTGTTAACCAAGGAGAACCAATTATGAGCACAATCCAAGAAAGCAGTGCGATCGTCGCACCCGCTTCTGGTTGGCGTAAAAGCGACACTGTCTGGATGCTCGGGCTTTACGGGACAGCCATTGGCGCCGGAGTGCTGTTCCTGCCGATCAATGCCGGTATTGGTGGATTAATTCCATTGATAATTATGGCAATTATTGCTTTCCCGATGACATATTACTCACACCGCGCACTGTGTCGATTTGTTTTATCCGGTAAAAAAGGTGGTGAAGATATTACTGAAGTGGTCGAAGAACATTTCGGTGTCGGCGCAGGGAAATTAATCACGCTACTCTACTTTTTTGCTATTTACCCTATTTTGTTGGTGTATAGCGTAGCGATAAACAATACGGTAAACAGTTTTATCACGCACCAACTTCATTTACCGTCTCCGCCACGCGCAGTGTTGTCTTTGGTATTAATTCTGGGCCTGATGTTTATCGTTCGCTTTGGCGAAGCCATGATTGTAAAAGCCATGAGCATTCTGGTTTATCCTTTTGTCATGGTCTTGATGCTGCTGGCATTTTATTTAGTTCCTCATTGGAATTTAGCGATTTTTGATAATATTTCTTTCACCAGCAGCGCAACCGGCAATGGGCTATTGTCGACCCTGTGGTTGGCGATCCCGGTAATGGTATTCTCCTTTAACCATTCCCCCATTATCTCCTCTTTTGCCGTTGCCAAGCGTAAAGAGTATGGCGACGATGCCGAGCCCAAATGCTCCCGCATCCTCTCCTACAGCCATATCATGATGGTGCTGACCGTGATGTTCTTTGTGTTCAGCTGTGTACTTAGCCTGTCCCCTGCGGAACTGATGGAAGCCAAAACGCAAAACATTTCCATTTTGTCTTACCTGGCAAACCACTTTAATAACCCGGTCATGGCCTATCTGGCACCGGTTATCGCCACCATCGCTATCTCCAAATCGTTCCTCGGCCACTATCTGGGAGCAGGAGAAGGCTTTAACGGCATGATAATCAAATCGCTGCGCAGCCGCGGTAAAACCATCGGTCACGCCAAGCTGAACCGCATCACGGCGCTATTTATGCTGGTGACCACCTGGATTGTCGCCACGCTCAACCCCAGCATTCTGGGTATGATTGAAACGATGGGTGGCCCGGTTATCGCCTGCCTGCTGTTCCTGATGCCGATGTACGCCATTCAGAAAGTCCCAGCAATGAAGCAATACAGCGGACAGATCAGTAACGTGTTCGTTACCGTGATGGGCCTGATCGCCATCACCGCCATCGTCTATAGCCTGTATTAATCCACGCAGAAGTGGCACTGAGTCGCTTCCTTGTTCCCCCTCATGACTGTCAAGAGACGGTTGGCATAAGTTGCCAGCTGCCTCTCGGCACACCTGATGGCGGAATCTGCTGGCAGCGCCTTGGCGTTGTCAGCATCTTGTTAGAGGAAATCGCCATGGTCAGCGTATTCGAGATTTTCAAAATTGGTATCGGGCCGTAGAGTTCGCACACCGTCGGGCCGATGAAAGCAGGCAAAATGTTTACCGATGAGCTGGTCAGCCAGTCGCTTATCGCCTCCGTCACCGATATCGTGGTGGACGTGTACGGTTCGCTTTCCCTGACCGGTAAAGAGCACCATACGGATATCTCCATCATTATGGGGCTGGCCGGAAACCTGCCGGACAGAGTGGATATCGACGGTATTCCGGCGTTTATTCAGCGGGTAAAAGAGACCCAGCGCCTGCCTCTACTGGGGGGCGACTATGAGGTGAACTTTCCGCTGGAAACCGCACTGCGTTTTCAGGCGGAAAACCTGCCACTGCACGAAAACGGCATGACGATCCGCGCCTACCAGCAACAAATCTTGCTGCACAGCAAAACCTACTACTCCATCGGCGGCGGCTTTGTTGTCGATCAGGAGCATTTCGGCAAGACGCTGACAACGGAAGAGAGAGCACCCTACCCGTTCTATTCTGCGCAAAAATTGCTGCAACACTGCCACGATCACTGCCTGTCTCTGTCGGCAATTGTGATGAAGAATGAGATTGCCCTGCACGAACGCGAGGCTATCGAGCACTACTTTGCCGAGGTGTGGCAAACCATGCAAAACGCCATCCATCGCGGCATGAACACCGAAGGTATTCTACCCGGTCCGCTGCGCGTTCCTCGCCGTGCCTCGGCGTTGCACCGCTTGCTGTTTATCAACGATCGCTTCTCTAAAGATCCGATGGATGCCATGGACTGGGTAAACATGTTTGCCATAGCGGTTTCGGAAGAAAACGCCGCAGGCGAATGCGTGGTAACGGCGCCGACCAACGGTGCATGCGGCATCATTCCTGCGGTGCTGGCCTACTTGTCCAACCGGTGACGCAGGAATCCTATCTGCGCTATTTTCTGGCAGCCGGTGCCATTGGCATACTCTATAAAATGAACGCCTCCATATCTGGAGAGGAAGTCGGCTGTCAGGGCGAAGTCGGGGTTGCCTGCTCCATGGCAGCAGCCGGGCTGGCGGAACTGCTGGGTGCCAATCCGGAGCAAGTATGCATTGCGGCTGAAATCGGTATGGAACACAATCTGGGGTTAACCTGCGATCCGGTGGCCGGTCAGGTACAGGTGCCCTGTATCGAGCGCAATGCCATCGCCTCGGTCAAAGCCATCAACGCGGCGCGCATGGCGATGCGCCGCACCAGTGAGCCGCGCGTCTCGCTGGATAAGGTGATCGAAACCATGTACGAAACCGGAAAAGACATGAACGCCAAATACCGCGAAACCTCACGCGGCGGGCTGGCGATCAAAGTGGTGCTGTGCGAATAACGCGATATCTTCTCATCGTCCTCAGTTCACACACTCACGTCATCCTCGGCGAAGGCCGGGGATCTCTGTGAGAGGAAACGCGTTTTACCTGCAAGAGATTCCTGCTTTCGCGGGAATAACGGTGGGGGTAGGGTGGTTTGTCAGTCTGATGAGCAGGTCACTTTAGTCCCTTGGTCATACTCAGCGAAAGCCGGGGATCTCTGTGAGACGAAACGCGTTTCACCTGCATGAGATTCCCGCTTTCGCGGGAATGATAAAGAAAATGCGAGAGTGACCGGATGGATACCGAAGTGACAGGCCACCGCCTCACGACTTTTTCTCGTTTTCAGGGCGTGACCAGATAATGTTGTTTTCCGCCGCCGAGATGTACCAGTCCACCGTGCTATTCGCGCCCGGTTTTACCGCCGCGGGTTCGCTGTGGGTTTGCGGCGGGAATGCCGACGCTTTCTTGCGAATGCGCATCGGCGTGCGCTGTTTTTCACCGCTGATTTGCGCATGGAAGGCGGAGACATCCGCATCAAACAACACGCCTTCCAGCTGATGCAGGCGGTTCAAACCGCGCAGAATGCACAACAAGCTGCTTAGGGTTATCGATTCTCCCAACTCAGCGCGTTTGATGGTGGCAATACCCAACCCGGCACGTTCGGCCAAATCAACCTGCGACAGCCGCTGCTGAATGCGTGCTTCTTTGATTCTCCGGCACAGTTCAACAACAATGTCGCCTTCATTCATACTGCTGAATTTCATGTTACGGCTTTACCTGCGCCCGATTAAATTCCGCACATTTTATAATCACTTTTTCATATGGCACGGAGAATCGTACAAAAGACTGTTTTTTTACGATTTTTTCTGCTGCACCATCAACCAAAGCGCCCGGTAATATAATCTTCCGTTTTGCGCTGGACGGGAGAGGTAAACATCGTATCGGTGAGATCGTATTCAATCAGTTTGCCCTGATGAATAAAGGCAGTGTAATCCGATACCCGCGCCACTTGCTGCATATTGTGCGTCACCAACACCAGCGTGAAGCGCTGTTTTAATGCGCCCATCAACTCTTCTATCACCAACGTAGAGATAGGATCGAGCGCGGATGTCGGCTCATCAAGCAATAACACTTCAGGTTCAATCGCAATGGCACGGGCAATCACCAGGCGTTGCTGCTGACCGCTGGAGAGCGTCAAGGCGTTATCGCCCAGCCGATCTTTCACTTCATGCCACAGCGCTGCTGCGCGCAGCGCGTTCTCCACGGTTTCATCCAACAAGCGCCGATCGCGGATACCTTGCAGGCGCAAGCCATACGCCACGTTGTCATAGATGGATTTAGGAAACGGATTGGGGCGCTGGAATACCATGCCCACCCGCCGCCGCAGCGCCGAGACATCCGCACTTTGAAACGCCAAATCGTAAATCTGAAAGCCAAGATGCATGAATTTCCGTTCCAGATGCAGATAAGGGAAAATATCATCCACCGGGAGCACCGGCACAGACTTCACCACCCCCACCAGCATCAGCGGCGCGGTTTCACCGGCGGCTCGCGCCACTGCAAGGATCAGGCCGGTCAGCATCGCGGGAACCTCAATCGACAACACCACGTGCTACAAGGTTTCCGCCCGCGTCGCGCCTAACGCTAATGAACCGTGGCGCAGCGACACGGGGATACTCGCCAACCCTTCTTCCGTCGCCACGATCACCATCGGCAACGTCAGCAGTGCCAGCGTCAGCGTCAGCGATGCCCACAACAGCCCCGGTGTACCAAACGTCGGATTTGGCAACGCATCGGCATAAAACAGCTTATCGAACGTACCGCCCATCAGGTAGACAAAAAAGCCCAACCCGAACACGCCATACACAATCGATGGCACGCCCGCCAGATTGGCAACGGCGATACGCACCCAGCGTGTGAAATGATTTTTCCCGGCATACTCATTGAGATAGATGGCGGCGATCACCCCTAATGGCATCACAACAATCGACATCAGGATAACCATCAGCACGGTACCAAAAATGGCCGGGAACAGATGGCCGTTGGCATTGTCCGGCGCATCATGGGTAAGCAGGTATGCCATTTAATGCCCCCAGTGCCGCACTTTATCCCACCGGCTCATGCTATTGGGAAACCAGGCACCTTCAATCTCCTTAAGCGGAATGCGATACAGCGTGCCTTCGGCGTCGCGCAGCAGAACCTGATTGCGATCGATTTCCTGATTGAGCGTCACCAGTTGACTGGATAGCATATCAAATCGACGCTGCAACTCACCGCGTTCAGCCTGAAAGCGCGCCAGCGTTTGGGTATCCAACGCATCGGTGCGCTGCTTTTGTTTCTCCTCCAGCCGCAGCGCTTCAACCCGCTGGTTGATTTTACGCATGTCGACCAGCCGAATGCGCTGAGTTTTGTTCACAAAACCCTGTACCAGTTGAATACGGCGCTGCAAAGTCGCAGGCAGATCTTCTGCCAGCAGCGGTTGCCCATCCTCCAGCATCCCCGCCAGAAAACCGTAGGCAACGCCGTTGTGTGCGCGCTTAAGCACAATCGCATCGGTCGGCAGCGATCGCGCGGTGATCTCCGAGGAAAGCAGCGTTTAAAAACTTTGCCCGTAGCGCTCACGCATCCCGACCTTAAACAAATAGCGAGACTCCGCCTCATCGCCAGCGGCGGCTGACGCGGAAGGCGCGGTCAGCGTTTGGTGGGCATACATTTCGCCCAGCAGCGCGCGCGGCGTTCCCGCTACCTGCTCGGTTAGCGTGAACTGCCACACGGGTTGCGGCCACAGATAGCGCCCCCCTGCCAGGCCAACATCACCACCACAGCCAGCATCGCCAACAGGCTGACGCCAATGGCCGCACCGGTTAACCATACCCAGGGCGTGCCACTACGAAACCATCTGCGCGTCTGCCCTTCATGAGACGTCATGCGTGATCCCCCTCATCCCGGTAACGTCGGCGCAATCGCTGACGCAGGGTTTCGGCCAACGTGTTGACCACAAAGGTAAAGATAAACAACACCAGCGCCGTGAGGAACAGCACGCAAAAATGCCCGCTGCCCATTACAGCATCGGGCATTTCGATGGCGATATTGGCCGCCAGCGAGCGCAACCCTTGCAGCAGCCCCGCATCGACAATGGGAGTATTGCCCGTTGCCATCAACACAATCATGGTTTCGCCAACGGCGCGGCCAAAACTCAGCATTATTGCGGCAAAAATACCGGCACTGGCAGAAGGCAACACCACGTGCCACAAGGTTTGCCACGGGGTCGCCCCCAGCGCCAAAAAGCCTTGACTCAGACGCGTGGGCACATTGAACAAGTCATCTTCCGCCAATGAGAAAATCAGCGGGATCAGCGCAAAACCCAGCGCAATCGCCGCCACCAGCGCATTGCGCTGCACGAAATTGCCGTCCATCCACTGGAACAGCGGCTGTCCGAACAGACTCACTTCCAGCGCCGGGGCAAACCAGCAAACCCCGAGCACGATCAGCAACAGTACTGGCATCAACAGCAGCACCTCGCGACCCTTTATCCAGCGCGCCGTCAGCACCCCCACCCCCAGTACGCCTAGGGTACAGAGCAGCGGCAAGGCCAGAATGGCGGAAAGATAGGTTTCAACGTGCGGCGCAAGCCAGAGTGCAGCAATCAACCCCACCACCACGGTCGGGAGCGCCCCCATGACCTCAAGCGTTGGCTTCACCCAACGGCGTAACCCCGGCGTCATAAAACAGGCGGTGTACACTGCCGCAGCCAGCGCCAGCGGCGTGGCAAACAGCATGGCGTACAGCGCCGCCTTCAGCGATCCGGCCAACAGCGGCACCAGACTGAACTTGGCCTGATAGCTGTCGTCCGCCGCCGTTGACTGCCAGATAAAGTCAGGTTGCGGGTAGTTCTCATACCAAACGCGCTGCCACAGCCCACGCCAGCCGATATCGGGGTAAGGATTATCGACACGATAGGCATACCATTGCGTTGGCGTCTTAAGCAGCAGCGCTTTGCCGTGCGCCGAAAACACCATGTGCTGTGCCTGTGCAGCAACCTGCTGCGTTAACACCGCGGCAGACTGCTTGCTGGCAAACAATGAGAGCTCACCCTGCGGCGTCAGGGTGGCAAATACCTGACGCGAGGCTTCCGGCAACAGTTGCATATCATGCGTTTCGCGCTGCGGGAAATCTCGAATCTCCGTCAGGCGCAGGCCATCCGTGCCAGGCACATCAAACCACTGAAATATTTTGCCACCCTCGGTATATACCACCAGCGAATAACCGCCGGACAGCAGCGCCAGCCGCCACGGCCCGGCAGTGGGCAACGTCGCCGTACCAGAAAGCGTCAGCGCCTCACCACTGACGCGCCACGAGGTCAGTTGGTTGCCGCTTAAGCTGTAGATAACATCGCCACGGGGCGTCAGCACCAGGTAGTCAACCGGCGTGTCGCCGAGTGCCACACTGGCGACGAGTTGCACACCGTCAGCGGAAATGCGGCCCATGGTCAAACGGTTATCCTGCGTCACCCAAACGGCGACCGCATCCACCACCGTGGCGGCGACGTTATCGGCCATCGGCGGTGTGGTTTCGCACAGTGCCAGCGCCAGATGGCGTAGCGGTGTGCCATCCGCCGTCAACGCCAGGGGCATCTTGCCAAACGGATAACGCCAGGCTGGTTATGCATTGCCGGCTAGTGGAATAAAGGGGGCGACGATCGTGATGTGCCCAGTGCCAGAAAGCAGCGCGTAATGCGGCCGCCCCTCACCGAAGGGGACGGCACGCGTAATGGGCGTGACGCTCAGTGCGGTGCGCGGCAGAGATTGCCCGCCCGCAAACACCATAAACTCGCCAAAGCCCTGTTGATCAATGCGATACCCTAAAGAACCGTCATCGCTGATCCCGACGGCGGCAGATGGCACCGATGCCACGCGCGGCGACGCGGCGTACTGTGTCACCGAGGGGGAAACAAACAGCGGTGCAACCACATACAGCAGATAGAAAAAAATCAGCACCAACGCCATCATCACCAGCAAGCCACTGCCTACCACGATGTGCTGCGTTATGCGATCCAGACGCCGCCGTCGGGCATCCTGATAGGCAAATCTGCTGTCTGTTTCTGCCATTATCCCTACACCACCCGTCAGGTTCTGTTAGTGAATGGCTAACAAAAAGCCCTGCGTCGCCCATCCCGCACGATGGAGATTACCTCAAACACCGTGGCGGATTGCTTTTCTCACCCTTACGATGAAATCGGGGTAGCATATGTTGCTTTTACACTCATAATATAACAATGGTAAGACGTTCTGTAAGAACGATTTTAACGCACGTCCCCACCGGGCGCGGCATTCAGGTTGTTTTGTGAACAAAACGATCGTAATTCTTCAGCAATGAGACGGCGTCGCATAAAAATGGTTTATAAAGAACAAGATAGCGCCACGTCGTCATAAATCCGCCATCATTGGCGTGTAGAGAGTGGGTGCACCGTCAGTAAACGATTTAACGGAGTGACAATGAGTCAGGACAAGCTCTTCATCGAGAAAGAACTAAGTTGGTTATCCTTCAACGAACGCGTGTTGCAAGAGGCTGCGGATCAGAGTAATCCGTTGATTGAGCGCATACGCTTTTTGGGCATTTACTCCAACAACCTCGATGAATTTTACAAAGTGCGCTTCGCCGATCTTAAAAGACGGATTCTGATCAACGAGGAACAAGGCTCTGCCGGTGGTTTACGCCATTTACTGAGTAAAATTCAGGCTCGCGTACTGAAAACCGATCAGGTGTTCGATAACCTGTATAACGAACTGTTGTTGGAGATGGCACGCAACCACATTTTTTTGGTGAATGAGCGTCAGGTCTCTCCGCTTCAGCAGGAGTGGCTGCGCCACTATTTCCGTCAGAACCTGCGTCAACACATCACATCGATCCTGATCCTGTCAGAAACCGATCTGGTGGAGTTTTTGAAAGATGACTACACCTATCTGGCGGTAGAGATTATTCGCGGCAACGAGATTCGCTATGCGCTGCTGGAAATCCCGTCGGACAAGGTGCCGCGATTGCGCCATAGCTGTTTCAGCCATTTCCGCAACGGGTTCGATGCCATTCGCGAGCGTGATGTGCTGCTCTACTACCCCTATCACACCTTCGAGCACGTGCTGGAACTGCTGCGTCAGGCCTCATTCGACCCCAGCGTGCTGTCGATCAAAATCAATATTTACCGCGTGGCAAAAGATTCGCGCATCATTAATGCGATGATCCACGCGGCGCATAACGGTAAAAAAGTGACCGTGGTGGTGGAATTGCAGGCGCGCTTTGATGAAGAAGCGAATATCCAGTGGGCCAAGCGCCTGACGGAAGCCGGTGTGCACGTGATTTTCTCGGTGCCAGGGCTGAAAATTCACGCCAAACTGTTCCTGATTTCCCGCCGTGAAGGGGAAAACATCGTGCGTTACGCCCACATCGGCACCGGCAACTTTAACGAAAAAACTGCCCGACTCTATACCGATTATTCACTGCTGACCGCCGATGAACGTATCACCAATGAAGTGCGCAGCGTGTTCAACTTTATCGAGAACCCTTACCGCCCGGTCAGCTTCGAGTATTTACTGGTGTCGCCGCAGAACTCGCGCGCCCGGTTGCACAAATTGATCGATGGCGAGATCGCCAACGCACAGAACAACCTTCCTGCGGCAATCACCCTTAAGGTTAACAATCTGGTCGATAAAGATCTGGCCGAAAAGCTGTATGAAGCCTCCGCCGCAGGCGTGAAGATCAACCTGCTGGTGCGCGGTATGTGTTCGCTGCCCAGAATCAGCGAAAATATTCAAGTCATTAGCATTTTAGATCGCTATCTTGAGCACGATCGGGTGTATGTGTTCCATAATGGAGGAGACAGCAAGGTGTATATCTCTTCAGCAGACTGGATGACACGTAATATCGATTATCGTATCGAGGTGGCAGCTGAAATCCTCGACCCGGCGCTGAAAAAGCAGATATTGGACACGCTGGATCTGCTGTTCAGCGATACAGTTAAAGCTCGTATTGTTGATAAAGAGCTGAGTAATCGCTATGTTGCACGCGACAACCGGCGTAAGGTCCGCGCGCAGACGGCCATTTACGAGTACCTCAAGGCCCTTGAGCAACCCGACGAATAGGCAAGAAAAATGCCCCTGATACAAACCGATACCGATAAAGAAGCACCGCAGAAATTCGCCGCGATTGATCTTGGCTCCAACAGTTTCCATATGGTGGTGGCCCGTGTGGTCAAGGTGCATTGCAAGTGTTAAGCCGACTGAAACAGCGGGTGCACCTGGCAGATGGCCTTGACAGCAACAACATGCTGAGCGAAGAGGCGATGGAGCGCGGCTTAAGCTACCTGGCGCTGTTTGCTGAGCGACTGCAAGGCTTTTCGCCTGACAACGTTTCCATCGTGGGCACCCATGCCCTGCGTGAAGCCGCCAACGCCCAGACCTTCTTGCGCCGCGCGGCCGACATTATTCCTTATCCCATCGAGATCATTTCCGGCCATGAAGAAGCGCGCCTGATTTTTATGGGCGTGGAGCACACTCAGCCAGAAAAGGGCCGCAAGCTGGTTATCGACATCGGCGGCGGCTCCACCGAGTTGGTTATCGGGGAAAATTTTGAGCCGATACTGGTCGAAAGCCGTCGTATGGGCTGTGTCAGCTTCGCACCGCAATTTTTTCCGAACGGTGAAATAAGCGAGCAGAATTTCCGGCGTGCGCGTCTGGCGGCGGTACAGAAGCTAGAAACCCTCTCCTGGGAATACCGCATTTATGGCTGGGACTATGCGCTGGGCGCATCCGGTACCATTAAATCCGCCCATGAAATTCTGGTGGAAATAGGCGAGAAAGACGGTCTGATCACGCTGGACCGGCTTAACATGCTTCGCGATCAGATTTTGCAGTTTAAAACCTTCAAATCTCTGAGTTTGCCGGGCATGTCGGAAGACCGACAATCGGTGTTGGTGCCCGGGCTGGCAATTCTGTGCGGGATTTTCGATGCGCTGGCGATCAAATCGCTGCGCCTGTCGGACGGCGCGCTGCGTGAAGGAGTGCTGTATGAAATGGAACGCCGTTTCCGCCATCAGGATATTCGTATCCGCACCGCACTGAGTCTGGCCAGCCACTACAATATCGACAGGGAACAAGCACGTCGAGTACGGGAAACCACCGAGTTGCTGTTTACCCAGTGGGCAGGCAAAACCCGTCGCTGGTGCATCCGCAGTTAGAAGCGATCCTGAAATGGGCGGCCATGCTGCACAAAGTGGGCCTGAGTATCAACCACGCGGGCATGCAACGCCATTCCGCCTATATTCTGCAAAATACCAACCTGCCAGGCTTCAATCAGGAGCAGCAGTTGTTGATGCTGTCATTGATGGTGCGCTTGCAGCGCAAAGCCATCAAGCTGGAAGAACTGCCGCGTTTCAACCTGTTCAAGAAAAAGCAGTATTTGCCAATGGTGCAGATTCTGCGGCTGGCAAGTCTGCTCAATAACCAGCGTCAGGCGACCACGCCGCCAGATTCGCTGCGCCTCAACCACTGGACACTCACCTTTCCGCAGGGCTATTTCGCGCAAAACGCGCTGGTACAACTCGATCTGGAAGCAGAACAGGCGTACTGGCAGGACGTGACTGACTGGAAATTGCTGATAATAGAAGAAGCCAACTAACGCCCTGAGCTCCCTTCAGGGGGAGCATCAGACTGATGACCAAGTCACTTCCTCTCTCGTCATCCTCGGCGAAAGCCGGGGATCTCTGCGAGAATAAACGCGTCTCTCTGCAAGGGATTCCCGCTTTTGCGGGAATGACTGCGGTGGCGGGAATGACGGTGAGAGTAAGCTGTTTGTCAGCAACCTCGCATGGCCTTTTCCGAGACACTAGGCGTCTGCCAGGAGCAAAGGGGCATTATCTGCAACCGATTCGGAAACGTCTACGTGAAAACGCCCGACCAGTTCTGTCATATCCGCCACTTGGCCATCCAGCATCTGACTCGCCATCGAGGCTTCAGCCACCAGCGTGGCATTCTGCTGGGTGACCTGCTCCAACTGGCTCAATGCTACATTGATCTGGGCGATCCCCAGCGATTGCTCGCCCGCCGCAATGGCGATATCCCCCACCAGTGCTTTTACTTTGCTGGTACCGTCGATAATCTCATGTAATCCGTGATGAGACTGTGATACCAGCGCACTGCCCTCCTCCACGCTGGAAAGGCTGTCATCGATCATCGCTGCCAGCGCCAGCCCAATCGCCAGTAGCGTGCCGCTCAGGTAGGTGATCCAGGCCCGCTGTGCACTGGCAGACAAGCGCTGGACATCGCCAAGCAGCGTGGTAACTGCCTATTCTTCGATACTTTTAAGCTGTTCGATTTTTTGTGTTTGCAATGAAAACCATTGAGCACCATCGATATTCCATTCCCCTTGCAGTGCGGCAATCGCCCGTTGGCGCAGCGCCTGCGCGTCTTGTGCTTGGCTGGAACTTATCGCGCGGTCAAACGCCTGACGCAGTGATTCCGATGCCAGGGCTATGAAGCTGGCAATATAGGCGTCGCCGCGTCCCACCAATTGATTCAGGCGAACAAACATACCCTCGCCAAAACGATTGGCAGAAAAAACGTTAGCCAACACCGCGCGCTCAATCCCAGCCTGCTCCTTGGCATTCAGCAGGCTGTAATAAGCGGTAATTTGCTGGGTGATCCCCACATCGCGCACCAAATGCGCCATCAAACCAATGCCTTCCAACAACGTCGCTACTTTTTCGCTATAGGCGCCCGGTGCGATGTTCACCGGTATCGACATGCTGTTTACCTGATCTCTGAGCGAGTCCAGTGTCTTGAGAGAATCAGCCACCTGAGTAAAGTTTTTAGCTACATCGCCGCCGAGCCAAGTAGTATCCATGTCGCGATAACGTTGCTGGAAAGCGGTAGCGGCTTTATCCGTATTCTGACGCTAAGTCTGCAATTCGGGTCCAAAGGCGTTGCCCTGACTGCCAAAATAACCGGCGCTCATCCCTCGTTCCCGTTGCAGTTGGTGCACCAACTCTCCCGCATCTCGCGCTAACTGGATCTGCTTTTCCATCCGGTTCATTTCACGTTCTGTCTGACGACGCTCATTAATTCCAAATACGCTGAGCCACAGCAATGCCAGTAGCATGGTAATAGCGCGAGGAGGAATTTATTACGTATCGAAATGCGGTGAAGTATCTGCATTGGAAGCCGCTCCGTATTCCATTTAAGGGCAGGTTAGGTTTGCTGTGTCAAAACAACGAACATCACTTCCTCCTATCAGTGTTGATAAGCAAGGCTTATTTTTAGTGTCGATATCAATGACCGGCGTTGCGCCGATTTATTATGTATGGCACAGAAACCGCAAATATTCACGACACCGCGCTCGGCGAAATCCATCAGGTTCACAAAAGTAAGTCGAAGGATTGACCAACTTCATCAATTGTGAATAAATAGAAACTGCGCATAAGCGCGGATACGAGAGTGATAATAATGGCTACCCTGATACACAAGCGACGATCGTCCCGCGAGAGACGAAGCGGTTCGCGAATTGCGCAAGCGATTCTCCTGATCAGTTTCTTTATCCTCGTAGGCCGTTTCGCTTACTCCTCCGTTAGTGCCTTTTTCCATCATCAAGATAAACAGCAACGTATCGAACAAACGCTGAAATCATCGCCGGTCAACCCGACGCTTCCCTTCGTTAAAAAAGAGTAGCGCACGCGCTGTTTTGCTCCTCTGAGCGCCACATTTTCGATCATCTTCGTTATCCTGCATTGCGGGAAGCCTTGCTATTATCCTTTTCTTCCCTAAGATTTTTTTCATCAGGTTGCTCTGCCTTAGCGGCCACTCTGTGCTAGGATTACACTATTGCAGCATTACGCGGCCCACGGAGATAATGGGTGCCGTGTGCGTGTCACGAGATACCGACTGAGAAAAATAATCATGCCAAGCGTCAAAAAACTCTCGGCCATTCGCCGTCGCATTTCATTGTTGTTGCTGGACGATCCTGCGCTGGTGGAAAGCATCATCACTCAGCAACCCCCGGTTGCTGAGTATGAAAAAAAGCGGCTTCTCGACCACACCGCCGAGATCTGTACGCTGCTTACCGAATTACATGCTGCTGACCTTGCTGACCTGCTGGAATCGCTGCCGCCCGAAGCGCGACAGGCGCTATGGTGCCTGACACCGCTCGATAAACGTGGTTTTGTATTGTATGAGGCCTCGGACACCATTTCTGATGGCCTAATCGCCCAGATGAGTGACAAAGATATCCTGCGCGCCATTCGTCCACTGGATATCGATGAGCAGGCGCAGTTAGCACGTCGCCTGCCGCGCCACCTGCTGGGTCGTATTCTCACCGCGCTGGAACCCCGCCAGCGGGCACAACTGCGAGAAACCATCCAGTACGACGAAGATTCTGTCGGTTATCTGGTTGATTTCAATCTGCTGACGGTACGACCGGACGTTACACTGGCAGTAGTACAACGTTTTCTGCGTTGGCATAAGGTAATCCCCGACGCTACCGACAAACTGTTTGTCACCGATCGTAAAAACCGCCTGCTGGGTGAGCTCACGCTGACCAATATTCTGCTGCACAAGCCAAACACACGGGTTGAGCAGGCAATGGATCCGGAGCCGATCCTGTTCGAACCGGAAACGGAAACTGATGATGTCGCCAGTGCGTTCGAACGCTACGATCTGATTTCCGCCGCCGTTGTCGACAGCAAAGGCAAGCTGTTGGGACGCGTCACCGTGGAAGATATTCTGGATCGGGTTAATCGTACCAGCGATTACCATCTGCGCCGCTCCGGCGGGTTGACGGCGTCAGAAGATGTCTATGCGCCAGTGGCCACGGCGGTAAAAAATCGTTCAGGCTGGCTGGCCATAAACCTCTGCACCGCCTTGATCGCGTCCCGGGTTATTGGCTTGTTCGAAGACACGCTGGCACATCTGGTGGCGCTGGCAACGTTGATGCCGATTGTCGCTGGCATCGGCGGCAATACTGGCAATCAAACCATCACCATGATCGTGCGCGCGCTGGCGTTGCACCAGTTGGATCACGGCAAAAAATCTACCTTACTGTTTAAAGAGTTGGGCGTTGCCGTCGTCAATGGCCTGGTGTGGGGTGCCGTGCTCGCCGTCATCACCGTGCTGCTGTACGGCAACATCGCCATGGGCGGCGTCATGATGCTGGCTATCCTGCTCAACTTACTGCTGGCCGCCACCATGGGGGTAACGATTCCGCTGGCAATGGTAAAACTGGGTCGCGATCCCGCCGTCGGCTCCAGCGTGATGATCACCGCGATCACCGATACCGGCGGCTTTTTTATCTTCCTCGGGCTGGCGACCCTGTTTTTACTGCCCTGATGCAGGCAACACTCCTGCCCCGGCTGACGGCTGGCAGATGTGAAGCGTAGGTGGCAGTCCGGTGCGGGCCGGATAATCCCGCGCCACCCGCTCGCACACCTCTGCCGTTAACACAGCAGGCAACAGCTCGACCACACAGCCGCCGAAACCGCCGCCGGTCATGCGTACCCCGCCGCACTCACCGATATAGTCGTCAATCAGCGCAACCAGCGTGTCGATGGGCGGCACCGTAATGGCAAAATCGTCACGCATTGAGTGGTCCGATTCCGCCATCAGACGGGAAATACGCGGGATATCGCCCACCGTGAGCGCCGCTGCGGCTTCCAGCGTACGCTGGTTTTCGGTAACGATATGGCGCGCACGCTGTGCCACTATCGCATCCAGCCCCGCACGGTGGGCTTCAAACTGTGCCAGTGAGACATCGCGCAGTGCTTTCACACCAAAATGCCGCGCTGCCGCCTCACACTGCGCGCGCCGGGTGTTGTATTCGCTGTCCACCAGCCCACGCCGCACGTTAGAGTTAATGATCAGAACATCCAATCCCGGCGGGATCGGCACCGCCGTGCCTTGCAACGAACGGCAGTCAATCAACAACGCATGGCCCGCAACGCCCTGCGCGGAAATAAACTGATCCATGATGCCGCAGTTACAGCCGACAAAGTGGTTTTCTGCCTGCTGGCCGTTCAGCGCCAGATCCAACGGGCTGAGCGGTAACGCATAGAGCGTTTTAAACACCTGCCCGACCGCTACTTCCAGTGAGGCGGAGGAACTGAGCCCGGCACCGGTTGGCACGTTTCCGGCAATGACCATATCCACGCCGCCCAAGGTCAATCCGCGCGCCAGCAGATACTTCACCACACCGCGAATATAGTTCGGTCAGAGATACTGTGGATGCGGTTCAATCGTCTGCGTTAAGTCAAAGCTGTCCTGCTGCTCTTCCATGTTGACGGCCACCACCCGAACCAGACTGTCGGCACGCGGGGCGGCAGCAATCACCGTGTGGTAATCAATGGCGCAGGGCAACACAAACCCGTCGTGGTAATCCGTGTGCTCACCGATCAGGTTGACGCGCCCGGGAGCCTGCACCTGAACCGCAGGCGCATAGCCAAAGGTGGCGTTGAACACGGCATCCACCTGTTGCCGCACGCTGGCTGAACGCAGCAGGGGCGGATAGAAATGCGCATGCAGTTGCCAGTGGGCGTTATCGCCTTTAATAAACGGCGCACCGTGCCAGCCCATGGAATAGGGAAACGCGCACTGAAACAGATTATCGTAACGGCTGGTTAGCTTTTTCAGCGCCAGACACAAATCGCTGCGCTGTGCGGCAGCAGCAGCGTTTCAAACGGCCAGGCAGCCCAATAGGGCACTACCGCCAGCCAGTGTTCCGTTTCCACCACACAGCGCACCTGCTCCGCCTGTTCGCGCTGGGCATAATCCAGCAAGAGTGACGTGCCATGGCGTTCAAAATAGGCGCGCTGCTGCCCGTCTTCTTTGGCGATATCGGTGGGTAAAAAGCTGTTGGCCCACACTTGCCCATGCGGATTCGGGTTAGAACATCCCATCATCGCGCCTTTGTTTTCAAACACCTGAACCCACGGGTACTGTTTCCCCAGTATTTCTGTTTGTTCGCACCAGGCGGCGACAACCTGTGCCAGCGCAGCCAGTGAGAGTTCCGGCAACGTTTTGCTGTGGTCAGGTGAGAAGCAGATAACACGACTAGTGCCCTGTACGCTTTGCGTTTGAAACAACGGATCGTCACTTGCCGCCAACGCGGGGGTTTGCTCCATCAGCGCTGAAAAATCATTGCGAAACACATAGGTGTGGGTGTAATTCGGGTTCACCTCCCCGGTAACGCGACGGTTGCCTGCGCAGAGAAAACAATCCGGATCGTGAGCCGGTAACAGACGCTTGTCCGGCTCATTCTGCTGGCCCTGCAAGGGGCGTTTAGAGCGATGGGGAGAAACCAGCACCCATTCACCGCTAAGCGGATTGTAACGACGATGCGGGTGCTCTGTGGGATTGAATGACATTCCTGACACTCCTTAAACTGCAGCGATACCTTTGGTACGTTGACGGGCGCATGGGGTATAATTTGTTTTCACATGGCGCGATAAAAATCGCAAAAAAGCCAGTTGCAAACGCTGTGTAAACGATTACCCTCATTGTAGGCAGTAAGCGTGATAAATGAGAATAGCGACACGCGCGATTGATATTGATACCGATCACATAAACAAATAACCATCAATACAGACAGGGAAACCACCGATGGCAACCATAAAGGATGTTGCGCGCCTGGCCGGCGTCTCCGTGGCAACGGTTTCACGGGCCATCAATGACTCGCCTAAAGCCAGCCAGGCATCGCGCCATTGCCTTTCTCTGTTCCGATCACCCGATTTCTGACGCCGACGATCGCTTACAGGGCTACAGCACCGCCCTGCACGACCAAGGCATTTCGCTGGATAGCCGGCTTATCGCCCGCGCCGCGCCGGATGAAACCGGCGGCGATGCGCGAACTGCTGAGTCGCGGCGTGCCTTTCAGCGCCGTGGTGTGTTACAACGACTCGATGGCGGTGGGCGCATTGGCAGTATTGAGCGACAACGGCATTGAGGTGCCACAAGCCGTATCCCTGATAGGTTTTGACGACGTGCTTATCGCGCGCTACTTGCGCCCACGTTTGACTACCATCCGCTACCCGGTGATAGCCATGTCGACGCAAGCCGCCGAGTTGGCGATTGCGCTGGCACAAGGCCAGGCGCTGACGGCGGTAACCAATACCTTTACGCCGACGCTGGTACGTCGCCACTCGGTACAGTCCCTCACCCAGGCTCGTTAACTCCCGTTAGCTGGCGATATGGGCATCCCCAAACCGGGTTGCCCACGCTCTTATTGGTTACGTTTGCTTACCATTCCCACCCACCTCCCTGCGATAAGCTATTCAACTTAGCGCTATTCCCACGATATAATGATACTTTTGCGTGTTTTATCGCATTTTTAACTTTTTCGTTACCTAGAATGGCGAGGGAAACGTTACCCCGCCTACTATTCGGAGCTCTCATGACCCATATTGCGCAATTTGCGTTGGCACTGCCTGTCGTTGCCGGTTTAGCGCTGCTTGTCTGCCGCGACCGTAAAAGCATTCGTATCCGTTTTATTATTCAGCTGTTAGTGATTGAAATTCTGCTCGCCTGGTTCTTTTTGTATTCCAACGTGGGCCTGGGCTTCGTAAAAGGGTTTGCCGCCGTCTTTGATAAATTGCTGGGGTTTGCCGGACAAGGGACCAATTTCGTGTTTGGCGATATGGTCAACCACGAAAAGAATCTGATCTCCTTCTTCTTCAAAGTGTTGTGCCCTATTGTGTTTATCTCGGCATTGATCGGGATCCTGCAACACATCAAGGTGCTGCCTATCGTGATTCGCGCCATCGGTACGGTGCTGTCCAAGGTGAACGGCATGGGGAAACTGGAGTCGTTTAACGCGGTCAGCTCGCTGATTCTGGGCCAATCGGAAAACTTCATTGCCTATAAAGATATTCTGGGCAAGATGTCGGAAAAACGCATGTACACCATGGCTGCCACGGCGATGTCGACGGTGTCGATGTCTATTGTTGGTGCCTACATGACCATGCTGGATTCCAAATACGTGGTGGCGGCGCTTATTCTGAATATGTTCAGCACCTTTATTGTGTTGTCATTGATCAACCCATATAAAGTAGATGCCGAACCCGAGCTGCAACTGCGCGATCTGCATGAAAACCAAAGCTTCTTTGAAATGCTGGGGGAATACATTCTTGACGGTTTCAAAGTGGCCTGTATCGTCGCCGCTATGCTGATCGGCTTTATCGCGCTGATTGCCATGGTAAACGCGATTTTCAGCGCCATTTTTGGTATCAGCTTCCAGGAAATGTTGGGCTATGTGTTCTTCCCCTTCGCCTGGATCATGGGGATTCCTGCCAGTGAAGCGTTGCAAGTCGGCAGCATCATGGCGACCAAGCTGGTGTCTAACGAATTCGTTGCCATGCTGGAACTGCAAAAAGTGGCGAGCCAGTTGTCACCGCGCAGCGTCGGGATCCTCTCCGTGTTCCTGGTGTCGTTCGCCAACTTATCTTCTATCGGCATCATTGCCGGTGCTATCAAAGGGTTAAACGAGAATCAGGGTAACGTGGTGTCTCGCTTCGGCCTGAAGTTGGTCTACGGCTCTACCTTGGTCAGCATTCTCTCTGCCTCAATCGCCGGGCTGGTGCTGTAATTTGCCATGACGATCGTCGGGCGGCCATACGGTCGCCCGCTATCCGCTACAAACCCTGACATTTCTTCCACATTTCCTTCATTATTATTTGAGTAAAACACAGTAGACTACGCTCATTGTGTTAATACTGGCTGCCACTCGATTCGTAAACCATGATGAATACCACTCGTCTTTTTCGTCTGCTGTTGCTTGCGTTCGCGGTTATCGCCGCCGTTGTCATCTGGCGTTACTTGCGCCCCGCCGATGCGCCGACGGCAGCCCCTTCAGCCCGTCAGGAAGCCAGTAATACCAGTGCCCCCGCGCGCAATGCAGGCAACGGTGGCGGACGGCGTTCCGCCATGCGCGCATTGCCCCCCGTACAGGCAGCGACCACGCGCACCGCAGCGGTGCCGTATTACCTTTCGGGGTTGGGCACCATTACCGCTGCCAATACCGTGACGGTGCACAGCCGGGTTAACGGCGAACTGATGGCGCTGCATTTTCAGGAAGGACAAAAGGTCAAGGCAGGCGATCTGCTGGCAGAAATCGACCCACGCCCCTATCAGGTGGCGCTGACGCAGGCACAAGGGCAATTGGCGAAAGATCAGGCCGCGCTGGCCAATGCGCGTCAGGATCTGGCACGTTACCAGCAACTGATTAAAACCAACCTGATTTCCCGTCAGGAACTGGATGCACAGGCGGCACAGGTGCATCAGGCTGAAGGCACGGTCAAGGCCGATGAAGGTTCGGTCGCCAGCGCCGAATTGCAGCTCACCTATAGCCGTATTACCTCGCCGATCAATGGCCGCGTGGGGCTTAAACAGGTGGATGTGGGCAACTACATCACCAGCGGCGACAGCACCGGCATTGTGGTGTTGACCCAAACGTATCCGATTGATGTCATCTTCACGTTACCGGAAGGTGATATCGCCACGGTGCTGAGCGCACAGAAATCGGGCCAAGCCGTACCAGTTGAGGCCTGGGATCGCGCCAACCAGCACAAGCTGTCACAAGGCAGCCTGCTCAGCATGGATAACCAGATTGATGCCACCACCGGTACCATCAAGCTGAAAGCCCGCTTTGAAAATAGCGATGACGCCTTGTTTCCCAACCAGTTTGTCAATGTGCGCATGCAAGTTACCACCTTGCAAAATGCGCTGCTGGTGCCACTGTCCGCCATTCAGATGGGCAGCGAAGGACGTTTTGTCTGGGTGCTGAATGAGAAAAGTCAGGTCAGTAAACACAGCGTGACCGTCGGTATTCAATATGGCCAGGAGATGGTGGTGACAGCCGGCCTAAATGAGGGCGATCGCGTGGTCACCGACGGTATCGACCGCTTAACCGAAGGGGCACAGGTGGAAGTGATTAGCGCCGCTAACACCACCACCACACCGCCATCCAAACACGCCACGCGCGGGGAGAACCCCTGATGCAAGGGGAGATTCCGGCAGGCGGAGGCCCATCCCGTCTGTTTATCCTGCGCCCTATCGCCACCACCCTGTTGACGCTGGCGATCCTACTGGCGGGGATTATTGGCTATCGGGCATTACCGGTCTCCGCGCTGCCAGAGGTGGATTACCCAACCATTCAGGTGGTGACACTCTACCCTGGAGTCAGCCCGGATGTGATTGCGTCTGCGATCACCGCCCCCTTGAGCGTCAGTTCGGGCAAATGTCAGGGCTGAAACAGATGTCGACGCAAAGCTCCGGCGGCGCATCGGTGATCACCCTGCAATTTCAACTGACGCTGCCGTTGGATGTCGCAGAGCAGGACGTGCAGGCCGCCATCAACGCCGCCAACAATTTGTTGCCCAGCGATCTGCCCTACCCACCGATTTACAGCAAGGTCAATCCGGCCGATCCGCCGATCATGACGCTGGCGGTGGCGTCCAGCGCCATGCCGATGACGCAAGTACAGGATATGGTGGAAACCCGTATCGCGCAGAAAATGGCGCAGGCCTCTTACGGGCTGGATAGCGAAACCCTGCGCAGTGCCATCACCAGTGCCATCACCAGTGCCAACGTCAACTCCGCCAAAGGTAGCCTGGATGGTCCGACACGCGCGGTAACCTTGTCAGCCAACGACCAGATGAAGTCCGCAGAGGATTATCGCCAGCTGATTATTGCCTGGCGCAATGGCGCACCGGTACGGCTGCGCGATGTCGCTACCGTGGAACAAGCCCCGGAAAACACCGCCCTGGGAGCCTGGGCCAACCGTGAACAGGCGATCATCATCAACATCCAGCGCCAGCCGGGTGCCAACGTGATCACCACCACGGACAGCCTGCGTAATCTGCTGCCAACGTTAACCGCCAGCCTGCCAAAATCAGTAACCGTCACTACGCTGACCGATCGCACCGCCAGTATCCGCGCGTCAGTGAAAGATGTGCAGTTTGAACTGATGCTGGCGATTGCGCTGGTGATTATGGTTATTTACCTGTTTTTGCGCAACGCCATCGCCACGCTGATCCCAAGTATCGTGGTGCCCCTGTCGCTGGTCGGCACCTTCGCCGCCATGTACCTGTGCGGTTTCAGCCTGAATAACCTTTCGCTGATGGCACTGACGATTGCCACCGGATTAGTGGTGGAAGATGCCATCGTAGTGCTGGAGAACATTTCACGCCATATTGAAGCAGGCATGAAACCGATGCAGGCCGCACTGAAAGGGGTGCGCGAGGTCGGCTTTACCGTGTTGGCGATGAGCCTGTCGCTGGTGGCGGTGTTCCTGCCGCTGCTGCTGATGGGCGGATTGCCGGGGCGCTACTTTCGTGAATTCACCGTCACGCTGTCTGCGGCGATAGCCATTTCGCTGATCATTTCCGTCACCCTGACACCAATGATGTGCGCGCGCCTGCTGCGCAGCCATGAAAAACACAACCAGCCGCGCAAGCGCGGTTTTGGTCGCCTGCTCGTCGCGTTACAACAGCAGTATGGCCGTTCGTTACGCTGGGTGTTGCAACACGCACGCTGGGTGCTGGTCATTCTGATTGGCACCATCGGGCTTAACGTCTGGCTCTATATCTCCATTCCCAAAACCTTTTTCCCTGAACAGGATACTGGCCGCGTGATGGGCTTCATTCAGGCCGATCAGAGCATTTCATTTCAGGCAATGAGCAACAAGCTGCATGATTTTATGGTGATAGTCAGCGCCGATCCGGCGGTGGATGACGTGACGGGCTTTACCGGCGGCTCGCGCACCAACGCAGGCTCGATGTTTATTACGCTCAAACCGCTGTTTTTACAGCTGGGCATGGGATTCTCGCCGTTTCATGCCGGGTTGATGATGATCCCGATGATTCTCGGCAGCATGGGCACCAAGCGTATCGTGGTCAGTATCATTAACCGCTTGGGCTACCGTACCGCCCTGATTGTATCTACCCTGGCGCTATCGCTCAGCACCCTGCTGTTTGCCACCGTCAGCGCTGCTGAACTGGCTGTGGTTACTGCCGCTGGTGTTAATACTGGTGGGCGTTGCCAATTCAGTGCGTTTTTCAACCATGAATACCCTGACGCTGAAAGATCTGCCGGACAGCATCGCTAGCGGAGGCAACAGCCTGCTGTCGATGACCATGCAGCTTTCCATGAGCCTCGGCGTAAGTCTGGCAGGCATTCTACTTGGTATTTTTGCCCAACAGGGGACGCTGGACATCGCCAGCCCGACAACCGCTGAGGTATTCCTCTATTATACCTATCTGAGTATGGCCGTCATATTGGCGCTACCCGCCCTGCTGTTCCTGCGCGAGCCACCGGACCAGATCAAGCAGAACGTGCTGCCGGGAAAAAGGTGAGGATACGATGAGATTCGGCATTACCACTAAACTGTTTCTCGCCATTTTTGCCACCTGCATGCTGGTGTTGATCACCATGCATTGGGGCGTCCGAATGAGCTTCGAACGCGGCTTTGTTGATTACATCAAGCAAAGCAATGCGCAGCGCGTCGAGCAACTGCGTGATGCATTACAGGAGCAGTATGCGCAGTACGGCGACTGGGCGTTCCTGCGCAACAATGAACGCTTGGTGTTCAAACTGCTGCACACCATGGATCAGAATGAAGATGACGGCAACAGCATGCGCGGCTGGCGAGTCCGGCTCTGGGTGCTGGATGCCCAGCGTAACCGACTGTTTGGTTCGCCAGCCCCGATTGCCGCCGAAAGCACCTGGCAAGCCATTCGCCATCAGGGCATGGTGGTCGGTTGGGTGGTGGCATCGCCCAGTGAACGCCTGACGCGCGATGCGGATATCAATTTCGACTGGCAGCAACAGCGCACTAGTTGGTTTATTGTCGGGCTATCAACGCTGCTCGCCATCATTGTGACCTGGCTGATGGCGCGCGGCCTGCTGGCACCGGTGAAACGACTGATGCAGGGGATCCACCGTCTGGCTGCCGGGGAGTTTACTGCACGCGTGCCGGTCAATACCCGCGATGAATTGGGCCGGCTGGCGCAAGATTTTAACCAGCTCGCCACCGCATTAGAAAAAAACGAGCAGTCACGCCGCGCCTTTATGGCCGATATTTCCCATGAGCTGCGCACGCCGTTGGCGGTACTGAGCGGCGAGCTGGAAGCCATACAGGATAGCGTGCGCAAGGCGGATTCAAGCTCCCTGCTCTCGTTGCAAAACGAAGTCTCCACGCTGACCAAACTGGTGGATGATCTGCATCAGTTGTCACTCTCCGATGTCGGCGCGCTCGCTTATCGCCGCGTTTCCGTGGATTTAATCCAACTGCTGCATATCAGCGTCGCGTCCTTCAACGAGCGCTTTCAGAAAAAACACATCGAGGTCATCACGCAGTTGCCAGAGCGCGCCAGCGCCTTTGGCGATCCGGACCGACTCAGCCAGCTGTTTAACAACCTGCTGGAGAACAGCCTGCGCTACACTGACAATGGTGGACAGTTACAGATCCGTGCCCATACTTAAAATAGCGTGTGCACTCTGGTATGGGAGGACAGCGCGCCGGGCGTCGACGCCGAGCAACTGGCTCGGATTTTCGATCGTTTCTACCGCGCAGAACGGTCACGCAATCGCGCCAGCGGCGGTTCAGGGCTGGGATTGGCTATCTGCAAGAATATCGTTGAGGCCCACGGTGGACGATTGTATGCTAGCGCTTCCTTACTCGGTGGTTTGCAGATGACCGCCGAATTCCCGCTTCATCCACCAGAATCCTGAAACGCCGATGACCGAAACCTTATCGAACGAGACGCTGCCAGAGCAGGTGCTGATTGTTGAAGATGAGCCCAAGCTCGGCCAGCTTTTAGTGGACTACCTTCAGGCCGCAGAATACAACACACACTGGATCACCCACGGCGATGAGGTGTTGCCTTGGGTGCGCGAGCACTCACCGTCGTTGATTCTGCTGGATTTGATGCTGCCAGGCACCGATGGTCTGACGCTGTGCCGCATCATCCGCCAGTTTTCCAATATGCCGATTATCATGGTTACCGCGCGTAGCGAGGAGATTGACCGGCTGCTGGGATTAGAAATTGGTGCGGATGATTACATCTGCAAACCCTACAGCCCACGGGAAGTGGTGGTACGGGTGAAAACCCTGCTACGCCGCTGCCGCTGGCAGTCTGCACCGCCGCCCGAAGCGGGACTGGAAGCCGCCTTGCAGATCGATAACAGCCGTTTTCAGGCCAGCTACCTCGGACAGCCGCTCGATCTGACACCGGCAGAGTTTCGCCTTCTGAAAACCCTTTCGACAGAGCCCGGTAAGGTGTTTTCGCGCGAAGCGCTGCTGGATAAGCTCTACGATGACTACCGCGTCGTGACCGATCGCACCATCGACAGCCATATCAAAAATCTGCGGCGCAAGCTGGAGCAACTGGACGAACAGACATCGTTTATCCGCACCGTTTATGGCATGGGATACCGCTGGGAAGCCGGATCCTGTGAAGTGGTCTAACACACTCAGGTTCCCGACAAGCGGGAACCCGTTGATAACCGCTTACTTCACCACACCAAACGGATCCGGCACCGTGTGTTTGTTGGCGTTGTTCCAGTAGTTCTGCAAGATCCAACCGTATTCCGGCAGCCCGTCGATAAAGGGCTTCAACATGGTGTCGGCGGAGGGTTTCTTCCAGTCGGCTTGAAGCTCTGCCCCTAACGCGTAGACCGTTTCCAACTGCGCGCCAGCTGCCGTCATGCGTTGCATCGCAGCATCCGCTTCATATTTACTCCAGGCACCAGAGGCATCCACCACGGGATAAACCTGATAGCCGTCATTCAACATGGCGAGCGTCGGGAAGGCAACGCAGGTACCCAGCGTTACCCCGGAAATGATGATATGAGTACGACCAGTCTTTTTCACCAGATCTTCCAACGCTTTACGGAATGAAGGATCTTCATAGGAATTGATGATCCCGGTGCGGCGGTAAATGGGTTCATCTTTAAAGATCTCTTTCAGTTCCGGCAGGGTGTCGCCGTTTTGCCATTGCGCATTGGACGAGGTGATCAACACCGGAATCTTTAACGCTTTCGCCATTTCGGCCAACGCGACCACGTTGGCTTTATAGCCGGATGCCTGATTGAAATCACGGGTACTGGCCATCAAACCTACCTGCTGATCGATAAACAACATAATGGTATTTTCGGGCGTCGGCTTGTCGTAGGCCACGCGCCCGGCTTTACGCGCGTCAGCAGCACTGACTTTGTTCGGCAGAATCTGATCGGCTATCGGGCTGATGATGTCGGCCGGACGATCCTGAGCAAACGACGGAGCGCAAACCCCAGCCATCAACAGCGATGCGATCGCGACGCTAAGTACTTTTTTCATTCCATTCTCCTGTTTCGTCAATGTAGTAATTTGTTATTTATGCGCTGCTCAGCCAGGCCGGAACGATATCGGTGCCTAGCCCAGCGCCGTAGCCAAAATAGATATTCAAACCGGCCAACGGTTCGAGGTAACGGGCATTGCGCAGCGTGCCGGCATCGACCGGTTTGAAGCCCGTACTGGCAATCAAGGTCTGAACAGTCGCTTTAGCCTCAACGTCATCCCCGGCATAGAACACGGGTGCAACCTGTCCTGCGGCAAAGGCTGGGCCTTCTGCTATCACCTGTGCAAACGTGGTGTTAAACGCTTTAACGATGCGTACCGCCGGGAAGGCGTTGGCGATCTCTTCCGCGGCTGACGTGCTGTGACCAAGCGTCAGGCTCATGTAATCAGCAGACAGCGGGTTGGTAATATCAATCATCACTTTGCCGCTGATATCCCCCAGCGAAGAGAGTGCGCTAACCGCATCACCGTAGGCGGTCGCCAGCACAATCACCTGCGCATCTTGCGCGGCAACGGCGGCAGGCACTGCTTGTGCACCGCGAAACTGCGCGGCTAATGCCTGTGCTTTGTTAAGGTCACGCCCAGTCACGCGTACCTGATGCCCTGCCAGCGTAAAACTTTTAACAAAACTGGACCCCATATTGCCGGTACCTACAACGGTGAGAATCATGATGAAACTCCTGGTTAATTAGTTGATATGTATATAGTTAATGAATGAAACACAGGTTTCGCTTCATGGTTTTGGAGTTTACAAGTCTTATAATCAGAGATATATATGGTGATTAGAGATGAATTATCTCTAATATAGAAACAATCATGCGGAGTGTTGAATGGACAAGTTTCAGGCCATGAATACATTTGTTGCGGTCGTTGAGGCAGGCAGTTTTGTCGGTGCCATGGATACAGTGGCGTTATCTAAGCCGGTGGTGTCACGCCACGTTGCCGAGTTGGAGGAGTACCTCGGTGTGCGTCTGTTGCAACGCACAACGCGCCTATTATCTTTGACAGATGAGGATCAGAACTACTATCTGCGCTGTAAAGAGTTGCTGGCATCGGTAAAAGAGGCCGACTCGGAAATTACTGCGTGCTCGGCGGAGGTTCATGGGCGATTACGTGTGGGAGCGCCGCAAACCTTCGGCGTGAAATACCTCGCGCCACTGTGGGGTAAATTTGTGGAAGAGAACCCGCAGGTGAAACTTGATATCGTTCTGTCCGACCGCGTGGTGGATCTGGTGGAAGAAGGTTACGACGTGGTGATTCGCATCGCGCAATTGCCTAACTCTATGTTGGTTTGTCGCCCGCTCGCCAAAACACGCATGGTGCTGTGTGCTTCACCGGCCTATCTGGAGCAACGCGGTACATCGCAACACCCGCTGGCACTGCGCGACGTTATCTCTTACAGCTACTGGGCACCGGGTAATGAATGGCACATCTCTCCCAACGATGGCGGTGAGGCTATCGCCGTGAAAACCCAACCGCATATTCATGCTAACAACGGAGATACCTGCCGTTATGACGCGCTGGCACATCAGGGCATTATTCTGCAACCGGATTTTCTTGTGGGCGAAGATTTACGCGCAGGCACGCTGGTCGAAGTGTTACCCGATTACACCTCGCTGGCACTGAATATTTACTCCGTCTACCCGACGCGTAAACTGCTGCCGCTCAAGGTAAGACGCTTTATCGATTTTCTGGCCGAACAGCTTAGCACTACCCCCTGGTATGGTTGTACGGGCACGCAGGGAAACCAGCGTTAAGGCCTGCTCGTCAAAAAAACTGTTCGACTTGATGAAAAATCTGCCCTGTTAAGCTTTCTCCCGGCTGTTAACATGGATAACGTCACAACAATAACTATGATTATTTTTTAGGTTTGTCTAACCGACAACGGTCAAGACGGGGAACGCTATATCATGTCAGGTTTAGTAAATGGCCAATGGGTCAATGGCGATGTCGCCGCAGAAGAGATCAAAAACGGGGTCTTTCAGCGTCAGGAAACGCTGTTTCGCCAAACAACGCTGATCCCAGAAGCAGGCCGCTATCAACTTTTTGTTTCTTATCTCTGCCCGTGGGCATCACGCACTTTGATGTTCCGCAAGCTCAAGGGACTAGAAAATATTATTTCCCTGTCCATTGCGCAACCGGTGATTGCGGATAACGGCTGGGAGTTTACCACTCCGCAAGATGCCGGCGAACACGTTGCTCCCGTACGCTATCTGCATCAGTTGTATACCGCCAGCGATGCTCATTACACCGGTAAAGTTTCAGTACCGGTGCTGTGGGACCGTATTGAAGGGCGTATCGTCAATAACGAATCGGCTGATATCATTCGTCTGTTCAACAGCCAGTTTGACACCTTGACCGGTAATCATGAGGATTATTATCCCCTCGCACTGCGCTCCACCATTGATGAATGGAATGAAGTGATTTACCACATCAACAACAACGGCGTGTACAAAACCGGCTTTGCCAAAACCCAATAGCACTACGAAAGCGCGGTGACAACGCTGTTCGAAACGCTGGATCGCGTTGAAACGCATCTGGCGACCCATCGCTATATTGCTGGTGATACCATTACCGAGGCTTACTGGCGGCTGTTTGTGACCCTGGTACGCTTTGATGTGGCCTATCACGGTGCGTTCAAATGCAATATCCGCCGCATTGAAGATTACCCTCATCTGTCGAATTACTTGCGTGAGCTTTACCAGTGGCCGGTCATCAAAGAGACGGTCAATATTGACCACATCAAAGCGGGTTATTACGGCATCCGTTGGCTGAATCCGACCGGCATTGTACCGCTCGGCCCGCAGGTTGATTTACAACGTGCGCACAACCGCACCAGACTCGACAAGTAATCCTCGTTGCCCACGCCAGCGAGCGCGTGGGCAATAGCCACACTTTTTCTGCGTCGTTAGCTGATTTTTACCGACATTAGCGCTAGAATCCCCCTCCTTTACTGTTCCCTCGGGGAACCTCCTGACTTGTGATCAGACCAGAGAGACACCATGTTTAAACCGGAACTGCTTTCTCCGGCCGATACGCTGAAAAATATGCGCTACGCCTTCGCATATGGCGCCGATGCGATTTATGCCGGTCAACCCCGTTACAGCCTGCGGGTGCGTAATAACGAATTCAACCACCAGACGCTGACGCTCGCCATCAATGAAGCCCACGAACTGGGGAAAAAATTCTACGTGGTGGTGAATATCGCCCCGCATAACGCCAAGCTAAAAACCTTCCTGCGCGATCTTCAACCCGTGATTGATATGGGGCCGGATGCGTTGATCATGTCCGATCCCGGCCTGATCATGCTGGTAAGAGAAAACTTTCCACACATGCAAATTCACCTTTCGGTGCAAGCCAATGCGGTGAACTGGGCAACGGTGAAATTCTGGCAGCAGATGGGACTGAGCCGCGTGATCCTGTCTCGCGAACTGTCACTGGAAGAGATTGCCGAAATCCACCAACAGGTACCGGACATGGAGCTGGAAATTTTCGTGCACGGCGCGTTGTGCATGGCCTACTCTGGCCGCTGCCTGCTTTCCGGTTATATCAATAAGCGTGACCCCAATCAGGGTACCTGTACCAACGCCTGCCGTTGGGAATACAAAGTGCAGGAAGGGAAAGAAGACGATACCGGCAATATCGTTCACCTGCATGAACCGATTCCGGTGCAGAATGTAGAACCCACGCAGGGTATTGGTGAGCCGACCGACAAAGTGTTTATGTTGGAAGAGAACCTGCGCCCCGGTGAGTACATGAGTGCGTTCGAAGATGAGCACGGCACCTACATCATGAACTCGCGCGATCTGCGCGCCATTCAGCACGTTGAACGTTTAACCCAGATGCATGTGCACTCGCTCAAGATCGAAGGCCGCACCAAATCCTTCTATTACTGTGCACGCACGGCACAGGTTTACCGTCAGGCAATCGACGATGCCGCCGCAGGCAAACCCTTCGATCCGACACTGCTGCAAACGCTGGAAGGTCTGGCGCACCGTGGCTATACCGAAGGTTTCCTGCGTCGCCACGTTCATGAAGATTACCAGAACTACGAATACGGCTATTCGGTATCGGACCGTCAGCAGTTTGTCGGTGAATTTACCCGCGAGCAGCGTAACGGATTGGCTGAAGTGGCAGTGAAAAACAAGTTCTCCCTCGGTGACAGAGTGGAGATGATGACGCCGAACGGCAACATTCAATTCACTCTCGATGCGCTGCAAAACGCCAAAGGTGAATCTATCGACGTCGCACCGGGGAACGGGCATATCGTGTACCTGCCAGTGCCGGATGACGTGGCGCTGGAGTTTGCGTTACTGCTGCGTAACCTGCCGAGTGGCGTGACCACCCGTAACCCCAATGCGGAGTAAGGCAACGCAATCCCCTTGTGTGTCGTCCTCGGCGAAAGCCGGGGACCTCTCGCAGAAGAAATGCGTTTAGCCTGTGGGGGATTCCCGCCAGCGCGGGAATGACCGTGGGGCACAATCTGCGACTTTTCGCAAATTTTAGAAACAGATCACATCAATACCCTTACTATCTGGTTAGTATTGCGTCGCTGAGAAAATCTAGAACGAAAAATAAGCGTAGTGATACTACTAGGAACCACCTCCTTGGCCAGCTCAATCTCCCTTGGGCTGGCTTTTTCTTTGCCTTTTTTCCTGCTTTATCCCTTGTTCCGATACCGCTTTCGGCCATTTTTGGCTACGCTGTATATACCTGTCATTGCCTCTTTTCAGCGCAAAAAGGAGCACGCCATGAGCCAACATCATCCCGTATCCGTGCTGATTCTTAACGGAAAAAACACCGATAACGACGTATTGCGCAGCGCAGTGCAAGAGTACAGAAAAGCCGGATTTACGCTGCATGTGCGCGTGACCTGGGAACACGGTGATGCCAAACGCTACGTCGAGGAAGCCGTGCAACTTACGGTGGATAATGTGATTGCCGCCGGTGGGGATGGCACTATCAATGAGGTCGCCAGCGCACTGGTACAATGTGCCCTAGCCCAGCGTCCAACGCTTGGGATCATCCCACTCAGCACAGCGAATGATTTTGCCACCAGTTGCCAGATCCCGCTTGATGTCGAACATGCATTAGCGTTGGCGTTAAAAGGGCACGCGACGCCGATCGATGTCGCCTGCGTCAACGACAGCCACTATTTTATCAATATGGCGACAGGTGGTTTTGCCACTCGCATCACCACAGAAACGCCCTCGAAGATGAAATCCGCACAGGGAGGCGCATCTTACGTGCTGCACGCTTTGCTGCGTATGGATATGCTGACCGCAGAGCGCTGCGAGATTTGTGGCCCCGATTTTCAGTGGTCAGGCGATACAACCGCTGTGCCCGGAAGCACTGATCAACGATGGGCAATTGCAACTGCGCATACTCTCAGCCAAGGAGTTGTTGCCTAACATGCTTCAGGCGCTGTTCACTGGCAGCGAGAACCCGAATGTGATCGCCGCGACCTTGCCCTGGCTGGAGATCGTTGCGCCCGATAACATCACCTTTAACCTGGACAGCGAGCCGTTAAGCACCAACCGATTCCGCATCGACATCGTGCCCGCAGCCTTAACCTGCCGATTGCCGCCACAGTGTCCACTGCTGGCCTGACTGACAGATTACTTCCGTTTAAGCCGCTTGCTATTCGCCAGATAGAGCGTCACTACCAGCACCAGAATAGCGGCGGCATACGCCAAGGTATCCAACGGATCTTTGTGGTCTACGATGATCAGGCGAATAATCGCGGTAATGCCGATATAGACAAAATAGCGCAGCGGGAAATGGTAGCCCGATTGAAAATACTTCACGATGAGCGCGATAAACTCAAAATAGAGAAAGTAGATAACAATCCCTTCAATGAGCTGAAAAGAAGAATCTTTTTCACTGCTGCTCAGCAGTACTTGCGCCAGATGAAAGGTCTCCTTCATCAGGAAAATCACCAGAATGGTCGCCAGCAGCAATAACCCAATATTGAGTATCGTCTGAAGCATTTTTGCCACTTTGAGCCCGCGCGCAGAACCCGGCATATGCAGTCCTTCATCCATAGGTATTTACCTTACATCATCATCAACGCACCATGCAGCACAGTGGCATGGCTCCTGCAAGGGTACGGCATGCAGATGTCGTTATTATGTCGCTGAGGCTTATGCCATCAGTCGTTGTCATGCCATAACGGTTTTTTACCACACTACGCCATGTTTTTACTCATAACGTTTTGGCATTATTTCATTACGCCACTGATACCTCGGGGAAGAAATGACATAGCCAGGCAGCACGCTACCTGTCTATGAAAATAGGCGGAATTATCAGCTTCCTCAGGAGGCCACTGATGCTGTTTTCTCGTCCCGATTCATACAACTGTAAATCACTGGCAATACCAATAGTTTCAACACAGTAGCAAAACCCAGACCAAACATGATAACCACCGCCATGCTTTGGAAGAAGGCATCGCTCAGTAACGGAGCCAACCCCAGCACCGTAGTAAACGCGGTGAGCAGAATAGGACGCAAACGGGAGGTCGATTCATCAATGGTGGCGTCACGCAGGTTTTTTTGCTCGCGTTGCAGGCCAATCTCTTCAACTAACACAATACCGTTACGAATCAACATCCCGCTCAGGCTGAGCAAGCCAATCAACGCCATAAATCCGAACGGAATCCCCGTAAGCAGGAACCCGACGGTGACACCGATTAATGCCAACGGCACGGTAAGCCAAATGGCGATGGCATGTTTCACCGAGCTGAACATCAATACGGTGATGATAAACATCACGATAAAGACAATGGGTAAGCTGGTGAGCAGCCTCTCCTGAGCCTCTTTCGTGCTTTGATAATCCCCGCCCCACTCGAGACGATAGCCATGCGGCAACGCAATTTCATCAATAGCAGACTTAATGCGCCCCAACAACTCGGCAGACGTTTCGCCACTCTGCGACGAAGGATCGGCCTGTACCGTCAGCGTACGCATGCGATCGCGACGCATGATCAACGGATCTTCCCATTCAGTGGTAAAGCGGTTAACCACGTTATCGATCGGAATGAATGCCTGTCGCGCCTGACTCCAGATCATTACGTCATTGAGCCTGTCAGCATTTAACCGCTCCGCATCCGGGGTGCGCAACACGATAAGCATCAACCTTGTTCCGTCACGGTATAACCCCACATTGATACCGCCGAAACTCATCCGCAACGCACTGTCGATCTCACGTTTGTCGACACCCAACTCACGCCCAAGATAATCCGAAAACTGCGGGCGAATCACTTTACTGCTCTCCTGCCAGTCATGCATCACCCCGTCCGAATCCGGGTTAGCACTCGCTATCTGCTCCGCCGTAGCCGCCAACGAACGCAGTATCGTGGGATCGTTACCAATAAATCGTGCTTCGATCGAACTGTTATTGGACGGGCCAAACATAATGCGCTTCGCCTGACCTTTCACCGCCGGGTAGTTATCACGCACATAGGCTTCGACATCCCTAATCAACGGCGGGATCTGATTCAGCGCGTCCGTACGCACCAGTATCTGCGCATAGTTGGCGTATTGCCGCTGGGCGTTGTAGGTCAGCATAAACCGTAACGCCCCCTGTCCTACCGTCACCATGGTATTGTCGACACTAGGTTGCTCGTTGATGTGCTTTTCTATTTCCGCAGCAATCTTCTCGGTATAGGCAATATCGGTGCTGTATGGCAGCCAGAGATCTACAAAGAAGATAGGCGTATTCGACGGTGGGAAAAAGCTTTGCCGCACACTGCCAAAACCCACCACCGCCGCAACGAGCAAGCCTGCCAGCAGCGTTAACGTCAGGGCACGCTGGTTGAGCAATTTACCCAACAGGGAACGATAGACGCGGAATAGCCAGCCATCATAGGGATTTTTCACCGGCTCATTCGGGTTCTGCGGCGCCATTTTCTGCTTTTCGAACGCCCACTTGGTGAAAGCGGGTGTGAGTGTCAGCGCAGTAAACCAACTCAGCATCAGCGAGATAAGCAGTAACTGAAACAGTGAGTTACAATACTCACCGGTGGAATCGTTAGACAAACCAATAGGCGCAAACGCCAGCACAGCAATAATGGTCGCGCCTAACAGCGGAAACATGGTCTGCTTCACCACACGGTTGATCGCATCCATCGCCGTGGCTCCGCACTGCCGATCAACCAACACACCTTCAACGATCACGATGGCATTATCGACCAGCATACTGAACGCAATCACTAACGCCCCAAGCGAAACGCGCTGCAATTCAATATTCAGCAATTTCATAATCAGCAGCGTACCAATGACAATCGCCAGCGCCATCAGGAAGTTCATGATGAAACCGTTTACCGCCCCCTCAACTTCATGGGACTGATCGTAAAACACATTCAACGCCATGCCTGCTGGTCGTTCGGCTTCCAACTGCGCCAACCGTGCTTTGATGGCATTGCCCACCACAATCACGTTTACGCTGGGGGCAAAGGAAACACCAACGGAGAGCGCCGCCTGTGTATTGGCGCGGTAAATATTGTTCGGTGAGTGCGTCACGCCCTGGCTGATGGTGGCAATATCACGCAGATAGACGCTACGCGGACTGCCCGGCTCGCTGATCAACAGATTGCCCAGTTCTTGTACGTTGTCGAACTCACCGGTGGGATGCAAGCGGATAGATTCGCTACCGACCAAGAGTTCACCGGCATTGGACACGACATTTTGCCGACTGAGCAAATCATACAAACGCTGCGGCACAATATTGGCAGCGGTCATCTGAGCTCGAGAGATCTCTATTTGCACCTCTTCCGGCAACACCCCGACAATCGCCACTTTCCCTACTCCCGGCACTACCACCAGTTCGCGGTGCAATACCTCAGCAAAGTTACGCAACTCCTGATTGGAATAGCCATAGAGGGAAAAGAAGTAGCCATACACATCGCCAAAATCATCGTTGACGAAAGGCGGGCTGGCACCGGGTGGCAGTTGGCGTGCCGCATCACCAATACGGCGTCGCAGTACGTCCCAGATCTGTGGTAAATCATCCGGCCCGTACTGGGCTTTGATATTGATGGTGATTTGCGAGAGCCCAACGCTGGAAATTGAGGAGATACTATCGATGTAGGGCAACTGTTGAATCGCATTCTCCCGCGGTAAGGTTACCTCTTCCTCGACCTGCTGCACAGACGCGCCGTCATAACGGGTAACCACCACCGCCGTTTTAATGGTAAACGCTGGATCTTCCAATCGGCCAATGTTCAGAAAGGCAATGACGCCCCCAATGCCCAATAATAAAATCAACAGCCAGATGCGAGTGCCGTTATTGATAAAGCTCTCTGTCAGTTTCATTAGAGACCTCGCTCACGAACCCATGCTCGCACTTCCTGGTCTGGCGTGAGCTCACGGGTGCCGGCTGCCACGATCCGCTCACCTTGAGACAACCCGGAAACGACCTGAATACCATTCGCCGTCAGTTGCCCCAGTTCAACCTGGCGTGAGGTGACAAACAGCTTGCCATCCCGTTCATTAACCACCCACACATGCGGCTTGTGCTCGGCGCTGGTATCCGGATTGAAAACCGCCTCAACCGGAACAACCACTGCCATTGCAGCCACACTGCCGGGGAGATTACCCAGGTTGATCTTCACCCTGCCGCTCATGCCGGACAACAGCGGGATATCTTGCGGACGTGGCATGGCCAGCACCATACGATAGGTCAGCGCCCATGACACCGTTTGTGCGGTATGCTCTTTGTAACTGGCGACAAACTCTCGTCCTGGCAGGTTGTTCAATTCAACCACGGGTTGATATTTCACGTTATTGGCATCGATAAGAATAAAAAGGCTTTCGGGAATGCTGAATTCCACGTCCAGCAGTTCCAGCGCGTTCAACGTGGCAATAGATTGTCCTGCTGAGACAATTTGATAATTACGGGCGTTGACCATGGCGATAACACCGGGAAACGGAGCCCGAATGACCGTATCATCCAGCTCTTCTTTCGCCAGTTTCAGCGCGGCCTGTGCCGAGTCACGCGCGGCTCGCTGCACGTCCAGTTCGGCACGCGCCACAATGTGACGCTCGCTCAACGCCGCATAACGGCTAAATTGGGTTTGAGACAGGTTAAAAGTGGCCTGGCGATCCTGTAGACGCAGTCGAGCATCATTGCTATTAAGCTCAGCGATCACCTGCCCTTGTGTGACGGATTCCCCTTCACGCACCAGCAACAGTTCTAATTGACCGGGACGTTTGAACGCCAACTCAGTTCTATCGCCCACAATAATTCTGGCGGGAAAGATACGCACACCTTGCTGCGCGCTGTTGCTCACTTCCAGAATACTCACTGGCCGTACCGTAACGCTTTGTTCGGCGGCCTCCCTGTCACAGGCAGAAATAAAAAACGCGATAAACGTAACAACGATAAATTTTATTTTCACGATGCAATCTCTTCAGATCAGATTCACGCGCCGCTACGTCATCGCCATAACCATTACAGCGGTAAACGCCATCGCAGAAAGGTGAATCAGGCCTGGCACCTGGTTAGCATAACTATCTCGTGCACTGACAGTGCGTGTTCATCAGGCGCTCGGTAGGAGCGCCTGATGGGGGACATTAATAATCCACAGGTTCACGAATGATCGGGCATGTCATACAGTGACCGCCGCCGCTTCCACGCCCCAGTTCGCTACCGACGATCTCGATAACCGCCACCCCTTCCTTGCGCAATTGGGTGTTGGTCTTGGTATTACGATCGTAAGCCAGTACCACACCGGGTGAGAGCGCTACCATGTTGTTACCGATATCCCACTGCTGGCGTTCGGTGTCGTAATCGTTACCGGCCGTTTCCATCACGCGCAGTTTCTTGAGATTCAATGCACCCGCGATCGCTTCCGCAAAGGTGCCCTTGTCGCGATACAGTTTCATCCCGGTTGGACCATCATCAGGGCGCAACGAGAAGGTGCGAATCTGGTTCACAATGGCAGGGTACAGAGTCACCACATCGCGATCGCAGAAGGTAAACACCGTGTCCAGGTGCATCGCAGCGCGCAATCTCGGCATCGCGGCAATCATCACGCGCTCAACGCCCGAGGCTTTATTGGCAAACAGGGAGGCCGCCAGTTGCGTGATGGCCTGATGCGACGTGCGTTCACTCATACCAATCAACACAGTTTTATTGCCAATCGGCATCACATCGCCGCCTTCCAGCGTGGCGGTACCGTGGTGTTTGGTGGAATCGCCGTACCAGATATTGATGTTTGCGTTGGCAAAATCCGGGTGGAATTTGTAGATAGCGGTCGTCAGGATGGTTTCTTCATGACGAGCAGGCCAGTAGAGTGGGTTTAACGTTACCCCACCGTAAATCCAGCAGGTGGTGTCGCGGGTATATAGCGTGTTGGGCAGCGGTGGCAGCAAATATTCAGTAATACCCGCAGCGTCGCGGATCAGATTGAGTTCTTCGTGATCGGCATAGCCTTCTTTCGCCAGTTCGGTGGTCGACAAACCACCAATCAACACTTCTGCCAGCGCGCGCGATGACAATCAGTCCAGGAAGCTGCGGGTTTCGTTCAAAATCCCCAGAGAGACTTCATCCGGCACAATCTGCTGATCCAGAATCCACTTTCTCGCTTCCGGCAGTGCCACCGTTTCCGCCAGCAGGTTATGCATTTCCACTACATCAATACCGTGCTCGCGCATTTTGGTCATAAAATCAAAATGGTCGCGCTTGGCAAGTTCAACCCACAACACGTCATCAAATAACAATTCGTCGCAGTTGCTCGGCGTAAGCCGATTGTGTGTTTTGCCTGGTGCACACATCATAACATTATGTAATTTAACAACTTCCGAATGCACGCCATATTTCTTCTCAGACTTCTTTTTTGTCGACATAATAAGCAGCCTCACTTAGATAGTAATAATGCCTGTCGCAATTCTGTAGATTGCAACAATGGCGGCGACCATAACGATAGCGAAAATCCCAAGTTCAGTTTTATTGAACAGCGCAACCCGCTGTTCGCGTTTGGCCATGATGTACAACACGGAGCCCGGTCCATAAATCACAGCCGAGAGCAGCAGGTATTTCATCCCCCCGGCGTACAGCATCAACAGGGCATACAGTGTGGCAAGGAGCGCAAACGTGAGATCTTTGCGGTGATCGCGCTTGTCGGTTTCGTACGTTTCCCCCGTCCAGGCTAGTTTCAATCTGTAAGCGGCAACCAATAAATAGGGAATGAGGATTAATGAGCTGGTCAACTCGATCGCCAATTGAAAGGCATACTGGCTGAACAGCATCAGGATTAAAAACACCTGAATGGTGATATTGGTGAGCCAAACAGCGGCAGAGGGCACGTCATGTTTGTTCTCGGTCATGAAGACTTTCGGCATGCTTTGGTGCTTAGCAGCGGAGAACAGCACTTCGGCAGCCAGCAATGACCAGGAGAGGTAGGCTCCCAATACTGAAACGATCAAACCAACGCTTATGAAGACTCGCCCCCATGGACCTACTACGGCTTCCAGCACGCCCGCCATGGAAGGTTGACGCAAGCCAGCCAAGTCAGGACGCAGCAACACGCCGTAAGAAAGCAGTGTCACCAGCACTAACAATCCTAATACGCCGATGAACCCCATCACGGTGGCGATGCCCACATGACGACGCTCTTTGGCATAACGGGAATACACGCTAGCCCCTTCAATCCCCAGGAACACAAACACAGTCACCAGCATGGCGCTACGAATCTGGCTGAACAGCGATTCAGGCTCCTGCGTCGGCATAATCGCTGCCGCCGCATGACCGGCATAACCATAATCGTTGAGGTGCTCAAGATCGGGCATCATGGGTGCCGCCGCCGGCGAACCCCAGAAATTTTGCATGAAGATGTCGCTTTGGAAGGCAAAAATCAGTACCCCGACAAACGCAATGATCGGGACGATTTTGGCCACCGTAGCAATGGTATTGATAGTGGCAGCGTTTTTGACGCCGTTGAGCACCAGGAAATGGAACCCCCACAGGATGATTGACGACACCACCAGTGCAGAGATCGTGTTGCCGTCACCAAAGACTGGGAAAAAGGCCCCCATCGTGGATTTGATCAGAACGAAATAGGAGACGTTACCGATACAGGTTCCTGCCCAGAATCCTAATGCAGAAGCAAATCCGAGATAATCACCAAATCCCGCCTTCGCATAGATGAAGACCCCTGAATCAAGGTCGGGTTTACGTTGCGCCAGAGATTGAAAAACAAAAGCCAGCATTAACATGCCGCCACCCGCAATACACCATGCGATAATGGCACCAAATCCCCCGGTTGCGCGTCCAAATGTCGCTGGTAATGAAAATATTCCAGCGCCAATCATGGATCCCACGACCAACGCCGTGAGAGACCATAAGGACAGCTTATTTACTGATGAGCTCGCCATGGTATTCCTTCCTGACACAAGGCCATTGATGTGATGGACTATTGAAGAGTATTAATTTTCTGATCCACTTTTTTTCTGTAAGGATACAAACAACAAGATTTCGTTAAGGGAAATATCTGATTTGAGAGTAGTGAGTGGCACTCACTCCTATTTATTATGGCTATCACTTCAATGATATTATAAAAAGTCGCAATATCCAGACGACACCCATCAATCGTAAAGAATTAGGATATTGATTACGCCGCACAGCTAAAAACATTAAAAATCATGAAGTAAAATAGGGGAAGATCGGAGAGAAATGCAGTGGCAACGCGCTGCACGCAGACACCTCACTAGGCGTAGAACTGTTTTAACACTACGCTTATCTTCATGAAAAAAAGGGATATAACCATAAGACTTACGGCTAAAGGTGAATGAGCCATGATCAGAGATGTCAGCCAACACGCCTTAAAAAGTTTGAGTTGTTTTGCTGCCGTCACATTTTACTCAACCAGTCAACTTTGCGTTAATGAATGTTTTATTAATGCTAACGCCATGAGTGTTCTATATCTCCTTTCAATAATTGCTAAACCATTGTTTTTAATCATTATTATCTATTTCGACAATATCGACAACTTGACCAAAAAAGAGGTCAGGATAAAAATTAAAAACGTGGTATTCATCATCGTATTTTGGAATATTATCCTGTCATTGATTACATTCCAATATATTCAGCAGGGATACATACTGCAAAATGGAATAATGTTAACCATTGGCATAATTTACATCATATACCCCCTTATCATTAAGGCAATACATAATGTAAAAATGACATTGGCATTTTTTACGAGCTTGCTCGCCGTTATTTTTCTATTCGATATATTCAGCCCGCTAGATATGCGCGATGACCCACTCTTTATACACAGCTATTCATTTATCTGGGTATGGGGAGGGTACTATATTGTAGGAAGAATGCTGGGAACCGACGCGGGCAGACTGTTTACCCACCAGCCCGGCATCATCTTGCTGGCTCGCATGATGGTGGTGCCCGTAGGCATCTCGATGTTCTTTTACGAACGCTTTCTGTCAACCCACACTCAGAATATTGTCACCCCCTGGCTGATTCTTGAACATCTGCATCTGCTGACCATGTGTTTGGCATTATTCATTGTGTTTGAAAATATCACCATAAAAAACAAAATGATAACTTACATCGTCGAGTTTATTGGCCCGGCAATGATCGGTGTCTATATTGTGCATTACAGCGTGTTTTATTTCATTAGCACGCTATATGACTTTAACTACGTCAACCTGAAATTTGTTCTGCTGGTATTAGTGTTGATTGCGTCAGTGCTGTTATGCCGTTTGCTATTGCTCAACAGGTTTACCGCCAGGATCATCTCTTTCTGATCCCACCGACATCAAGCCTCAATGTCGGCGGCTTATCGCCGCCGACCGCTTCATCCATAGCGGGCTACCACCATTGATGAAAATGATGCACGGGGCCAATCCCCTGACCCACCGCCAATGAATCTGCCGCCAGTAATGCATGCTGGAGGTAATGCTTCGCCGCTTGCACCGTATTTTCCCAATCGTGGTGGCGGGGGCGTAGCGCCGCCAGCGCCGCAGACAGCGTACATCCTGTACCATGAGTGTGGCGGGTGTTTACCCGTGGTGCGCAAAAACGTTGCGGTGCATGCCCACGTTGAAACAGCCAATCCGGACTCTCCGTGTCACTCAAGTGCCCCCCCTTGATCAACACCGCCTGGCACCCCATCTCCAGCAACCCTTGCCCTTGAGCTTTCATCTCCCTTTCTGTCTTCGCCGCATTGCACGCCAACAGCGCGGCCGCCTCCGGCAGATTAGGGGTTATCAGTGACACACGCGGCAGCAGCATCTCTCGGATCGCGGCGACCGCTTCAGGAGCCAGTAGCGGATCGCCGCTTTTCGCCAACATCACCGTATCCAGCACAATATAAGGGACAGCATAGCGTTGCAGGCGTTCAGCAACGGCTTCAACAATATCACTTTGCGCCAGCATGCCGATCTTCGCGCTATCGATACGCACATCGCTCAATACAGAATCCAGTTGAGCCGCCACAAAGTCAGGTTCGATACGATAAACCGACTGCACTCCCTGAGTATTTTGCGCCACCAGCGCAGTGATCACGCTGGTGCCATAGGCGCTCAGGGCAGAAAACGTTTTTAGATCGGCCTGGATCCCGGCTCCACCGCTGGGATCGGTGCCTGCTATCGTTAACGCATTTATTCGGGGTGCGTTCTCTTTTATAAGGCACATGTCTGAGCCTCCTGACGCAATAGCGCAAGCGCATCCAAAAATGCAGGTGTAAAACTGCCTGGCCCGTTGGACTGCGCGGCGGCACGCTCCCCTGCTTGCGACATTACTGCACAGGCTGTCGCAACTTGAGACAACGTGTCTTCACCGCGGGCGCAGAATGCCGCAACGACGGCGGAGAGTGCACACCCGGTACCCACCACACGCGTCATAACCGGATGGCCGCCGTTTACCGCCCAAACGCGCACACCGTCCGTGACGTAGTCCACCTCTCCCGTCACCGCTACCACGGTTGACCAGCGCGCCGCCAGTTCGCGAGCTGCCGGGATGGCAGTAAAGGAAGCATCATGGCTGTCAACGCCTCGGCCCTGTGAAGCGACGCCAGACAGCGCGATAATTTCCGAGGCATTACCGCGAATCGCCGCCGGTTTGCAAGGCAGCAATTCGCGCACAAAACCGGTGCGAAAGCACAACCCGCCAACTGCGACGGGGTCCAGCACCCAGGGTTTTCCCGCTTGATTAGCGCTATGTACAGCTGCCAACATCGCATCGGCGCGCGTTGACTCTAAAGTGCCCACGTTAATCAGAAGCGCATCGGCCAACGCAGCAAACTGTGCCGCCTCGCCCGGATCCACCACCATCGCCGGGGATGCCCCGAGCGCCAGCAACACATTGGTGGTAAAAGACTGGACCACATCGTTGGTCAAGCAATGGACTAACGGCGAAGCCGTTGAGAAATCGTGCCAAAACTGCCGCCGCGTGGGCAGCAGAAAAATCGGTGGGCAGGTCGTTCATTATCACTCCCAACCGGCGTGCAAGAAGACGGTAGCCGATCGGAATACCGAGACTTCCCTACGCTGGCATTATCCAGATCAGGTGGTACGGGTATTTCTCAGCCTTCACAAAGAAGGGCACCCCGAGTCATCGCAACATCAATTTACTGTGGTACTGCCATAGCAAAACATATTTAGGATAATCATCAAACCAGAGTGTGTAAATTGATTTGTATTCACCTCCCGTCAAAGGACGATTGCCTGACCAGACATTCATTCACCGCTGAGTAAAAGGAAAGCAAAATGGTACGGGTTTTCACACTTGTCCACCCAATCCCCTTCCCTTCTGCGTATGACGAGCTGGCATTATATTCTTCTCGGTTACGCTTATACCCTTAAATAATTAGCGTTATACACAGGGGAAAAATGAGATCGCCCCGATAAGCTGACACCGGTAAGGGATTAGGTATGCCAATGCGGCTAACAGACAACCCCGCTTAAGTATGGATGGTTAAGTGATGAATTAATAAATAGAGGTAACCACGAGGCGTTGTGTTATTAACCAGCTAACGATTAACGTCCCTGCTTTACCCGTGCCTCGCGTTACGCATTTTTTTACATAAGACGCTATAAAAAAATATTTCATGCCGGCTTATCTGGTGTATATTGGAAAATCAAAAAATATCTTGTAAGCTAATAATGTCTCTTCTTTTTAAAGGAACACCATGATGAGTTTTGACGTGCTAAGTAATATTCGTTCTCTTCGCCCTCAGGCCCGAGATACCGATCTTGAAACCCTGGAAGAGCTGTTAAGCAAATTCACTGCAATTGTGGAAGAGCGCCGCGAAGAAAACAGCAAAATTCAGAAAGAGCAGGCAGAACGTTTGGCAAAACTGGATGCCATTCGTGCTCAGCTTCTTGAAGACGGTATTGATCCGGCTGAACTGCTGGAAAGCGTGAAATCTAAACCGGCTAAGGCCAAACGAGATCCTCGTCCGGCGAAATATAAATATATTGATGAGAATGGCACCGAGCAAACCTGGACCGGCCAAGGCCGCACGCCGAAAGCGATCCGTGAAGCCATTGATGGAGGAAGCAAAACGCTGGAAGATTTCGAGATTTAATTTGTTCTCTTCCTTGCCGTATTAGCGCGCATCACTTGTCTTGTTATGCATGGAGTAACGTTGTACTCCATGCATATCTTTTCTAATCTGCGATCGTTATCACCACCTGCGTTTCGCCTTCCTTGACAAAAAGTTTTTATCCCCCAAAGACCCGATTAAAATGGCGGAAAAATTAATACCGCAGGTGTATTAGCATGAGTATCAATCAGGATCCGATTTTCTTTGATCGTTTGCAGCCAACAAAAGAAGTGATATCACTAAGACGCAATACTGCGATGAAAGACGGCTTCGATGTTATATCCATCAGGATCGCGCACAAATGCCGCATAATAATGGGCATGATACAGCGCTCGAATTCCCGGCTTGCCATTATCCTGTCCGCCTGCCTCGATTGCTGCATGATAAAATGCATCAACAACATCACGCGTTTCAGCACTAAATGCAAAATGCGTCGCCGGGCAAGGTAATGCATTTCCCTGATAGATCCAAAATTCGCCGCCAGGATCGCTGAACTTTCCATATCCTTCCAACACGCCAAAATTTACCGCATGATTAAAATCTTTAATCAGACGATACCCTAACGGTGCCAGCGCGCTTTCATAAAACTGCCGACTGCGATCAATATCTGTCACCGGAACACTTAAATGATCTAACATTGAACGTTCCCCCTGTTATAAACACGAAACCACCTGCACATTGATGCGTCCTGTTTTCATCCTGAAAACCCATCCCCTTTTGCGAAAAAATATCGGAACGGTGTCGCATCGTAGCCTGAATTCGCGCTACCGGATGCTGACCTTGGTCAACATCAATGCAGGCTGGCATAACGCGCTAATGAGGAAGATTAGCGCTGTTGTCTTTGGGAGAAAAAACGACACCGGACATTGATGCCAGCAACCGCAGCCAGAACGATCAGGGTTCCTGTCAACTGCCACCCATTCAATGGTCGATGCAACACCCAGGCATCGACCAAAATAGCCACGACAGGGTAGATAAAAGCGAGCCCGCCGACCAATATTGTCGGGGTTTTTTGCACCGCGCTGTAAAGTAGTACGGACATCAGGCCAGTATGCACAAAGCCAATCACTACCAGCAGCCCCCAGACGGCGCTGACAGAGAATGCCGTGGGCAGAGAGACAACAGGCAACAATATCAGGCAGCCAACCCCTAACTGGATAAACACCATCAGGCAAGGAGACACACCGTGCAATGCCTTGGTAATTGCTGCTGTGATGGCGTAAAAAAAGGCGGCAGCCAATGCAAACCCTACCCCATAGACGTATTGGCCAGAATCCTGATCCTGTTGCTGACCGCCCAACATAATCAGCGCCACACCGGAGAAGGCAATAACCATCCAACCAAGCTTGTAACGTGTCAGTGTTTCATTGAACAACACCGACCCTAGCGCAACCAAAATAAACGGCTGTACGTGGTAGGTTATGGTTGCAACTGCAATAGAGGTCTTTGCATACGCGATAAACAGACAAACCCAGTTGAGCGTCAATGTGACGCAGCCTAACAGAATCCATTACAACTGCCTGCGCGCCAGCATACCACGGCGTAAAAGACCTTGCGCAGCACAGACCAGCGCCATCGCTAACGCGCCGAAGGCACAGCGCCAAAAGACCACTGTTAACGCAGGTAAGTCTGTGGCTAACACGAACCATCCCACCGTTCCTGAAATGATCATGGCTATCGCCATCTTCAGCGATCCTGCCCCCCACTCGGCGCGTTGATCGGATGCCATACCTATTACCTCGCATACAGTAAATAACATAACGAACGATTGTTCGACAAAAAGAACGCGTGGTATAATGGCTATCGCAACATCGGATGCCAAACAGAACGATCGTTTTTTATGGAGAACGACATGCAACTTTCATCAACGCCGATAGGTATTCTCGCCGTAGCGGTAAAACGCGAACGCGAGCGGATAGGTATTTCCGTCAGTGAACTGGCCAAACGTGCTGGCATCGCAAAATCGACGCTATCCCAATTGGAGTCAGGCAGCGGTAATCCCAGCCTGGAAACGCTCTGGGCGCTGGCGATGGCACTGGATGTGCATGTAACACAGTTGATTGCAGCACCGCAGCCCCAGGTGCAGGTGATCCGTGCGCATGAGGGTGAAATTGTCGCCGCTGAACAGGCACATTATTTTGTGACACTGCTCGCCGTCTGTCCGAGAGGAATGCAACGCGATATCTACCGCGTGACAGCGCAGCCGGGAAGTATACGTCGCTCAGTCCCCCATCAACCCGGCACACTGGAACATGTCATGCTCAGCCGTGGGCGTGCCGTACTGGGTCCTGAAGGGCATGAGATTACGCTTAACGCCGGTGATTACGTCAGCTATGCCGCAGATGGGCCGCACACCTTTGAAGCATTGGAGGAAGATACCTGTGCGGTGATGATTATTGAGCACCCACTCTTCGCAAGACGTATCGGCTAGCGCGCACCACGCCTTTTACCGTCAGCGTTCTTGCTGCTGATCGACATTGTCAAAATCTAATCGACCAATGAAAGGCAGACGCAACGCTGGCGGATTCACATCAATACCCAGGTTCATCCCCAGCATGTTCACTTCCAGGCCTTCTTACAGCGCCAACATGACGCCCAGCGCCCCCAGAACCGAAATCTGAACGCCCCTGCCCGAGGGAGCCAACCCCACCGAATTCACGATTGAGCGGTAATCTTTACCAATAGCGTTGGCGGGCATATCCAGCTTTAAGGCAGGCACTTCACGGCCAATATGCGCGAGAAAGGTGTTGCTGTTCGGGTCCAAGCCAGGCGCGATAGGTCTGCGGCCAGGGATAGCTTTTGATCGCGGCATCGATCTGCGGGATCATCGCCTGCACCGCCTCACCGCGATGTTCAACCAGCAGTTTCGGCGTGGCCCCGTACCAGAATCCATCCGGTAGCGTGTAATTCAGGCGTACCACATTGTCACTTCCCCAATTGATCACTTAATAACGCCGGTAGCGGGTTTCACCTTTGGCTTTCAGGATAATCCAGGGGTGAACCGCCACCAGACCGCGCCAGCCTTAGGTCGGTGCGGCATACACTTGAACAATAGCAGTATCTCGCCAACGCACGGGATCGGGTGCGACGCCCGCGGAGTCACGCCGAGCGGACCACCATCCTTGGCCGCTCAGCGCTTCACCACCGCGCGTCGAGTGCGCCCAGCTTTGCCAGAATGACAGCAACAATACGCTGACGATGGTCACACCTACGATCTTGGTAAACTTCATCAACCCCATCCTGTTAATGCCGGCAACAAATAACGCTTCATTGTTGCATCATCAAAGAAATCAAGGCTGTCAGCAATACCTTTCGCCGTAAAAACGTGCAGAGCGACCATGATGCCAAACCTGTGCTGAACATCAGGCAATCTCAGCCACCCGCGTAGGGCGGATGGCTATCAAGCTGCCCTGCTCAGTGGCGATTTTTCAGGTAGCGTGAAGGCCAGATCTCTTCCGGGCTCACGTTTATCGCTTGTGCAATAAGCAGCTCCCCCTTAGGCCACCGTCGTGTCAGTGCATTCGCCAGCGTTGATGATGCCAACCCAGACGCCCGAGACAATGCTGCCAGCGACGTCCCCTTCCTTTTTATGGCAGCAATGATATCTGCTGGGTGCCAATCCTGTTTTCCATTTACGCCTCCAGTTCGTTGACTATAAGTCACTGAGTTACCAAAAAATCTTACCATTATGACTAATAGTCCGTGGACTGATAAGCATCAAAAAACAATGCTTACTCCATGAAAACACCCAACTCTATCAAAGCCCATATGGGTCAGCACGTGAGATCACTCAGATTGCAGGCGAATCTGTCGCAAGAAGCTTTTGCTGAAAAATGTGGGTTGGACCGCACATATCTCAGTGGCGTTGAGCGCGGCGTGCGCAATCCAACGCTGGAAGTGCTCTATATCATCGCCGTTGGGTTACACATCGATCTGGTGACTCTGTTTGCTTTTGAAGATGACGTTCAGGCTGCACCATCGCCAGATCAATAGCGCGCAATGTCTTTGGCAGTTATTCCTCACTGCTTATTCATCCATTCATCGCAATAGCCCCCTCATTTCTGTTTTTCCCTGTTGTGTGGAAAAAATAAATCTGTGCTATACCTTTATTATGTTCATCTGGACGCCTAATTTAATTCATTAAATCCTGAGGAAACACAAAATGGCAACGCACCTACTGACGCTGTGGGATATATTGGTCTCGGCATTTTCACTGTTCTTTTTTATTGCCTATCTTTTTATTCTCTTCCAGGTGGTGTCCGATCTGTTTCGCGATCAGGAAGCCATCGGCCTTTACAAAGCGGCGTGAATTGCTTTCTTACTGTTTATTCCGCTACTTACCTCTCTCATCTACCTTATCGTACGTGGCAAGGGCATGGCAGAACGACATCGCGCTCAGGTGAAAAAGTCTGTCTCAGCAACTAACGAGTATATTCGTGAGGTCGCGGGAAAATCGCCCACCGAGCAGATATCCGATGCCAAAAAATTGTTAGACGATAGCATCATAACTGAAGATGAATACCAAAAGCTGAAAGCGAAAGCCCTGGCTTGATTGAGAGATATTATTTATACGCCGCTATTTTATCCTGCTGCGACAGCGGAAAAGGAGCGGCGATAGTGATAAAACGAAGTATAACTTTGTGACACTTTCTTACGCGGCAACGAGAGTGCGGCGTTTGCGGTTCTGTTTTAATTATCGTCTGGAAGAAAACAACGAATTTACCTTAGAAGATGGTTAGCAGACTACGCCGATGAAAGTAAAGACACTCACAACGTTACTGTCGCTTTGCCCCGCATTTTTATTGAGCATCGTGCACGGCCGCCGATCGCCGCCAGGTGCAAGAACCCACCTATCCGCAGCACATTTGTACCACCCTGACGCCCGAACCGGGAAACAATCAGCAACGGATTCAGCAGGCCATCGATCGCTGCCCTGCGGGTCAAGCCGTGAAATTAATCGCCACCAACGGCCAAAATACCTTTTTAAGCGGCCCGCTGACTATGCGTTCCGGCATATGGCTATGGGTGGATAAAGGTGCCGTACTCGTAGCCTCTGCCAACCCTGCCGATTACGACAAAGGCAATGGCATTTGCGGCACGCTCAGAAATCAGAAGGGGCAATGTCAGCCCTTTATTCATATTGATAACGTACAGGGCGGTGGCCTGGTCGGCGAAGGCACAATTGATGGGCGAGGCAACCAGGTCATGGAGGGTAAAACTGAAACCTGGTGGCAGTTGGCGCGACGTGCGCAAAAGTAAGGGGGCAACCAGAACGTGCCTCGTTTTATTCAAATCGATAACGCCAAAAATCTGACCTTTTATCACATCCGTTTAATCAACTCGCCTAACTTTCATCTGGTGCTGAATAAGTTACAAGAGATCACGGTGTGGGGAATTGTTATCGATACCCCAGCGGATGCGCGTAATACCGACGGTATCGATCCAGGCGCAGCAACCGATGTGACAATAGCGAAAAGCGTTATCCGCACCGGTGATGACAATATTGCGATTAAAGTAGGCAACAGCGGGCCAACGCGTTTTATCTCTATTCTGGATAACCACTTCTATTCCGGTCACGGCATGTCTATCGGCAGTGAAACCAACAGTGGCATCAGCGATATTCTGATTAAAGATCTTACCTTGAATGGCACAACGTCAGGCATCAGAATTAAAAGTGATTCCAGCCGCGGCGGAATCGTCGAAAACCTCCAGGTTGAGAATGTGTGCTTACGCAATAACAAATGGCCGATTACGCTGGATACGGCCTATGAAGGCAAAAAAGGTAACCTTATTCCCTGGTACCACCCTATTTCGCTGAAAAATGTGTCCGGTAACGGCGGCAAGGTGGTACTTAACGGCTATTACAGCGATCATCCCCTTGATGTGACCTTTGACGGTGTCAAAATCGATAATCTTCAAGGATGACATCAACAGAACACCATTGTTCATGTAACCGAAGGCGGCTTGACCCCAGCGCCATCGACCATCGCCAACGCAACAGCGGTGAAAACGGCGTATTCCTGTGAAGGCAAATGGCTGCCTTTCCCGGCAACGCGCCAATAATATCAATAACCAAACTTGACAGCGCAACTCTGCCGTCGGCACTATTCGACGGCAGGTTTATCTGACATTCACCTGAACGCCCTCATTTTCAATAAGCCGCCGCCAGGCGTTTTCTACTGCATCAGGAATATCAACATGGCCGATAAAACCGGCTCCTGCTGGCCCATAGCCGGTTGCATCATCGCGCAAGCGCTTGACCTCAAATAATATCATGGCGATATAGCGTTCAAGCGCCCATATGCCCGCACGTTGTCCGCCGGTAATCACCAGAGAACTGCCCACCTTAACTACATGCGGCACAAATACCGGCCAGTTGATAAATCGACCAGTTATATTTTTCTGTCGCCAACTGTGCTGAAAAGATTCGAAGGTTCTGCGCTGCATGAGCGGGTCCTGAACCAGCAGGATCGTCGAGGGAAAAGATGACTGGGCCAACAGCCTGTCTCTGCTGAAATCCGCATTTTGACCACAGTTGGTCGAGTGATTTTCTATCTCTATTTTTTCCCAGGGGATCGCGAAAACCTGATGTGCTATCTCGGCGAGAATATCTGCTTCCCCCTGCCCTTCGGTCTCAATGGCAGCCGTGAGTGGGTCCTGTTTTACCGCCTGCTGTAACAGCGTGGTTGAATGGCCGATCCCCCCGCTCAGTAACACAGGAACGCCAGTTTGCGCGGCAAAATCAAGCGCACCGATAATATTCGGCATGATAGCGTGTCCCGCCAAAATCAGCAGGTCCGGGTTCAGATTTTCATGGGTGCCAAGATCGTAAAGGGCTAACCAGCCCGCCAGCGTATTCAAATCGAGAATGGCTTCATCAGAGATGTGCATTGTGTTTTCTACCCTATCGGATGCACGGAAAGCGACATCGGCGACAACAAGATGGATGATAGTTTAAAACAGAGATACCCTAGACTATGACGGAACTTACCCAATGACAACGACCATTAATCAAACGGCCAGCAGAGATTGGGTGAATCTTCGTCGTGATGAAGAAACTGGCATAGAGAGCTTACATGCCCATTTTCGCGGGCATGCCTATGATTCCCATGACCACGACGAAGTATTAGTCGGGGTCACACAGCAAGGGCAACAACAGTTTACCTGCCACCGCGCGATGCACACCAGCCATCCAGGGCACGCCATCCTGATCGAACCGGAGGCTGTGCACGACGGCCATGCCATACAAGCAGAGGGTTTCACCTACGTCATGCTTTATCTCCCGCAAGCCTGGGCGACAGAAATGATGCAGCGGCGTGGGTTACCCAACGTGTCCGCATTAGAGGCCGCGTTTAAAAATACCCTGACCGACGATCCGAGGTTAATTTTTGCGATTCAACAGGCCTTTTTCGCTATCCATCACCACGAAGGCCGACTCGCTCGCGATCAAAGTCTGGATCATCTGCTTTCGTTGCTCGCTCGGCATATTGTGACCCGGCCAGCCTCCGTTGGGAACGAATCGTTGCGCCAGATGTATCAACTCAAAGATCATCTGCACGACAACATGCATCTGGATATTGGGCTGGATGAACTGGCTCGCCATTCGGGTATCGACCGATTTCGCTTAAGCCGCCAGTTCAAAAGCGCGTTCGGTCAGTCTCCACACGCTTCTCTGGTTCGACTCCGACTGCGCACGGCACGTACCCTACTTGCCATGGGAAATGAGCCCGCCAAGGTTGCCTCTCTGGTGGGCTTTTCGGATCAAAGTCATATGGGTCGTTGGCTTCAACGCGCTTATCGGCTTTCTCCGGCTGCCTACCAACGCCAATGCACAAACGTTCTAGACTGAGGTCGCCCCCATCTCCGATGATTTCCAGCGCAAGTGATAATCGGAGAATGATAACTGATGTTTGATACAAAAATCGTGTTTGTAGTGCGCAATGATTTACCCACCTGGCAGAGATTAAACGTTGTGGCTTTTCTGGAGACCGGAATAGCCTCGGCTCACCCCGATATTATGGGGTTGCCCTATGTGGACGCGCACGGACGCCATTATGGCAATATGTCCGGGCAGCCAATGCTTATTTTTGAGGCCGACCTTAGCGAGTTGCAAACAGCGCATCGCAAGGGGCTTGAGCGTGAACTGATGTTGATTCCTTACGTACACGCCATGTTTTCGACCGGCCATGACAATGCTAACCGAGCGGTATTTATGGCTGAAGAGGCCAATAATATTAATCTAGTTGGTCTTGCGATGCGCAGTTCGAAAAAAACAGTGGATAAGGTAATAAAGGGACTATCGTTGCATAAATAAACCACGATATAGCCGATAAACTTCGGGTGCATCTGTAGTGAGGCACCGCTTTATTTGCCGATGGTTTATATATAGTTTAATGAAATTCTCTCTCAGTGTTGTCCAAGAATGAGGTGTCATTACCTGAACAGGGTAGCGCTTTATCGTTTTGACACCCAAAGGACTATTATTCATGCACAAACAGAGAGGAATAATTATGAACAATAACGTTATTGCCATCTCCAGATTCCAGGGAACCATTGAATGGGATAAAGTAAAAAAAGACGGTGTCAGCATGGCGTTTTCTCGCCTGGGAGAAAGTGAGACCTATATTGACCCGACGTTTTCTGAAAATTTCCGAAAATCCAGAGTGGCAGGTATCCCTTCCGGGGCCTGGCATATTTTCAGAGCCAAATCCAGCACGCCAGAAGCACAGGCAAGAACCATAGTAAACACGCTGAAAGAGGCAGGATTTACCAACAAAAATGCTTTTGCCTTTGAAGTCAATAATAAGGTCGGAAGTAATAAGACTGCTACCAAAAATGAAATGGCGAATAACCTTTACCATCTGATACAGCATATTATTGATTCAGACCTTCCCATTTGTACCAATAATTTATACATCAAAACCAATATTGATACCAGGAAGAACAGCGTTGCATGGGAATTGCATGATGATTTTCTTCGGAAAATAAAAATTTGGCCCGAACACTGGAGAACACAACCTGACTACCCTGATACATTATATCCCTGGGAAAAAGGAAACTGGAGTTTCTGGGAATATTCATCTCACGGAACGATAAAAGGCATTAATGGCGATGTATTGATCAGTAAAGTCAACCCGCAGCGCTAACGCTTGAATCACTAAGCGGTAAAAAAAACCGCGGAGAATGTCACAGGACATTCTCCGCTGAGGTCGATGTAGATTATGCCGCCAGACATAATTCAGTTACAGGGGCAATCCTCTACGTTAACGTTAAATGGCGATTATTCCCACTCAATCGTTGCAGGCGGCTTGCCAGACACGTCATACACCACGCGAGAAATGCCATCGACTTCGTTGATGATGCGGTTGGAAACGCGACCCAGGAAGTCATACGGCAAGTGTGCCCAGTGAGCGGTCATAAAGTCGATAGTTTCAACCGCACGCAGAGAGACAACCCAGTCGTATTTACGACCGTCGCCCATCACGCCTACAGAACGCACCGGCAGGAACACAGTAAAGGCCTGGCTTACCTTGTGGTACAGGTCAGCGTTGTGCAGTTCTTCGATGAAGATGGCATCGGCACGGCGCAGCAGATCGCAGTACTCTTTCTTCACTTCGCCCAACACGCGTACTCCAAGGCCCGGACCGGGGAACGGGTGGCGGTACAGCATGTTGTAAGGCAAGCCCAGTTCTAGACCAATTTTACGCACTTCGTCTTTGAACAGCTCTTTCAGCGGCTCAACCAGACCCAGCTTCATCTCTTTCGGCAGGCCACCCACGTTGTGGTGAGACTTGATGACGTGCGCTTTGCCGGTCTTGGACGCCGCTGATTCAATCACGTCAGGATAGATGGTGCCCTGCGCCAGCCATTTCACCTCGGTCTGCTTGCTTGCTTCTTCATCGAACACTTCGACGAACACGCGACCAATGATTTTGCGTTTGGCTTCCGGATCGTTTTCACCGGCCAATTCAGACAGGAAACGATCTTCCTCAGCCACGTGCACGATATTCAGACCAAAGTGATCGCCGAACATTTCCAGCACCTGATCCGCTTCGTTCAAACGCAGCAGGCCATTATCCACGAACACGCAGGTCAAACGATCGCCAATGGCACGGTGCAACAGCATCGCCGTAACAGATGAGTCAACACCACCGGACAGGCCCAGAATAACGCGATCGTTGCCAATCTGTTCCCGCAGGCGCACTACCGCGTCATCGATGATTTTTGCCGGCGTCCATAGCGCATCACATTGGCAGATATCATGTACAAAGCGTTCCAGCATGCGCTGCCCCTGACGGGTATGTGTCACTTCCGGGTGGAACTGTACGCCGTAAAAGCGTTTCTCTTCGTTAGCCATAATGGCAAACAGGCAGGTATCGGTGCTGGCAACGGTGACGAAATCAGATGGAATGGCCGTCACTTTATCGCCGTGGCTCATCCATACGTCAATCAGCGGCGCACCGCTTTCACTCAGCGCATCCTGAATATCGCGCAGCAGCGCGCTTTCCGCTTTGATTTCGACCTGAGCATAACCAAACTCACGCTCGCTGGAGCTTGCCACATGTCCACCCAGCTGCATTGCCATGGTCTGCATGCCGTAGCACACACCCAACACCGGTACACCGGCCTGGAACACATATTCCGGCGCGCGCGGGCTGTTGTGCTCGGTGGTGCTTTCTGGGCCACCGGAAAGGATGATGCCGTTCGGGTTAAATTCGCGAATCTGTGCTTCGGTAACGTCCCATGCCCAGAGCTCGCAATAAACGCCCAGTTCACGCACGCGGCGCGCGACCAGTTGCGTGTACTGCGAACCAAAATCCAGAATGAGTATGCGGTGTTGATGAATATTTTCTGTCATGAGAGGCGTATTCCAAAATACGTAAGGAGCAAAAAATAAAAGAACCCGGCGAAGTTTACCGGGTTTCTGTCAAATCAGCCATCACATCGGCAGATTGGCCTGTGGGCCCAATCAACCCATCCGATAGTTCGGAGATTCTTTGGTGATGGTCACATCGTGCACGTGGCTTTCCTGAATGCCTGCACCGCTGATGCGAACAAATTCGGCCTGAGTGCGCAGTGCGTCAATAGTGCCATAACCGGTCAAGCCCATGCAGGAACGCAGGCCGCCCATCTGCTGATGCACGATCTCTTTCAGGCGGCCTTTATAAGCAACACGCCCTTCGATCCCTTCCGGCACCAGTTTATCTGCAGCATTATAGCTCTGGAAATAACGGTCAGAAGAGCCTTTGGACATGGCACCCAACGAGCCCATCCCACGGTAAGATTTAAAGGAACGGCCTTGATACAGCTCGATCTCACCCGGAGATTCTTCCGTGCCCGCCAGCATAGAACCTACCATCACACAGGCTGCACCCGCAGCGATGGCTTTGGCGATGTCACCGGAGAAACGGATACCGCCATCAGCAATGACTGGAATGCCAGTACCTTCAAGCGCTGCTACCGCGTCGGAAATCGCGGTGATCTGCGGTACACCCACGCCGGTAACGATACGGGTGGTACAAATAGAACCAGGGCCAATACCGACTTTCACGGCGCTCACACCTGCTTCAGCCAGCGCTTTGGCACCGACACCGGTGGCAACGTTGCCGCCGATGATTTGCAGGTCGGGGTATTTAGCGCGGGTTTCACGAATGCGCTGCAACACGCCCTCAGAGTGGCCGTGCGAGGAGTCGATCAGCAGTACGTCAACACCGGCAGCAACCAGCGCATCGACGCGCTCCTCGTTGCCCGCACCAGCGCCAACTGCCGCACCAACGCGTAGGCGACCATGTTCGTCTTTACAAGCGTTAGGTTTACGCTCGGCTTTCTGGAAGTCTTTCACAGTGATCATGCCGAGCAGATGGAAGCTCCCATCCACCACCAGCGCTTTCTCAACGCGTTTTTCATGCATTTTTTGCAGCACCACGTCACGCGCTTCGCCTTCACGCACCGTTACCAGACGGTCCTTCGGCGTCATCACGGCGCTCACCGGACGTTCCAAATCAGTCACAAAACGCACGTCACGACCAGTGATAATTCCAACCAGTTCGTTATCGTCAGTCACTACCGGGTAACCAGCAAAGCCGTTACGTTCGGTCAGCGCTTTGACTTCACGCAGCGTGGTGGTTGGCGTCACAGTTTGCGGATCGACAACCACGCCGCTTTCATGGCGTTTCACCCGGCTGACTTCTTCAGCCTGGCGCTCAATCGACATGTTTTTATGGATGAAACCGATGCCGCCTTCCTGCGCCAATGCGATGGCCAAACCGGATTCCGTCACGGTATCCATGGCAGCAGAGAGCATAGGAATATTCAAACGAATCGTTTTTGTGAGCTGGGTGGTGAGATCGGCAGTGTTCGGCAGAACGGTCGAGTGAGCTGGGATCAGGAGGACGTCATCAAACGTCAGTGCTTCTTTGGCAATACGTAGCATGGGCAATATCTCATGTGGGGATGCGATAAAATATTGCCGTTGCATTATACAGAGCGTAATCGGTTGCCTCCAGCTTTTTTATAAAAAAACTTGATTAACCTTTCAGGCAAGGTAGTATTGGTCAATTAACCCTCTGTTTTAAAATTTGATCTCGCTCACTAAATCGGGTTAGCCAACGCCATGTCCCAAGCGCCTTCATCCACTATTTTTACCGTCAGCCGCCTCAATCAAACCGTCCGGCAACTGTTGGAAATGGAAATGGGGCAAATCTGGCTGTGCGGCGAGATATCCAACTTCTCCCAACCCGCCTCCGGTCACTGGTACTTTACCCTGAAAGATGAGCGCGCTCAGGTGCGCTGCGCCATGTTTCGCACCAGCAATCGCCGTGTGACGTTTCGCCCACAAAACGGGCAGCAAGTGTTGCTGCGCGCCACGATCACCCTGTACGAACCGCGCGGTGATTACCAACTGCTGGCAGAAAGCATGCAACCCGCAGGCGATGGCCTGTTGCAACAGCAGTTCGAACAGCTTAAGCAGCGGTTAGCGTCAGAAGGATTGTTCGATCAGTCATTTAAACAGGCGCTCCCTCGCCCTTCCAGCAGCGTCGGCGTCATTACTTCACCTAGCGGCGCGGCGCTGCATGATATCCTGCATGTGCTACAGCGGCGCGATCCCGCACTGCAGGTGGTGATTTATCCAAGTCAGGTGCAAGGCGAAGAGGCTCCAACGCAAATTGTTCGTGCCATTCAGCTTGCCAATCAACGACAAGAGTGTGATGTGCTGATCGTTGGGCGCGGCGGTGGTTCGCTGGAAGATCTCTGGAGCTTTAACGATGAACGGGTGGCTTGCGCCATTTTCGCCAGTCGTATTCCTATTGTGAGCGCTGTCGGCCATGAAACCGATGTCACCATTGCCGACTTCGTGGCGGATTTACGCGCCCCCACCCCGTCGGCGGCGGCAGAGTTGGTCAGTCGCGATCGTAACGAACTGCTGCGCCAGCTACATGCACAACGTCAGCGGCTGGAAATGGCGATGGATTATTCACTGGCCCAGCGCCAGCGCGATTTCGCCCGACTCCACCACCGTTTGCAGCAACAGCATCCGCAGTTACGCTTGGTGCGTCAGCTTAACCAATTGATCACCCTGCGGCGCAGGCTCGATGAGAGCATGCAGCAGCAACTGCGGCGCGCGACCCTGCGCAATGAGCGGTTGCAGCAGCGGCTGACGCAGCAGCAACCGCTTTCACGTATTCATCGTGCGCAGCAACACCTGCAACAGATGCAGTATCAATTGCAGCGGCTTATCACCCGGCAACTGAGTGAGAATAAACAGAGGTTGGGTGAGGTTTGTTCCCATCTGGAAGGCGTCAGCCCGCTAAAAACGCTGGCGCGTGGCTATAGCGTGACCACCACCCCCTCAGGGCAGGTTTTACGCGCCACGACTCAGGCAGCACCAGGCGACACGCTAAAAACCCGGTTACAGGACGGCTGGGTGGAAAGCCAGGTCACGCAGGTCACGCCGGATGCTAAAAAGCGCGCACGTCGGAAAACATCTTAACGCTTCAGACTGATGGTAAAGACGCGTATCTTTTCGTCATCCTCGGCGAAAGCCGGGGATCTCCGCCAGAAGAAATGAGTGTAACCCGCGGAGATTCCCGCCTACGCGGGAATGACGTAGGTGGGTGGGAATGACGAAAATAGCTAAAAATGACCGTTTTCGGTCGATTTTTCAGCAATCCAACGCACCTTATCGCTTGTTTTTCACTCAGCGCACACTTAGTCCTGTTCCGACTGATAGCTGAACAGCACGCGTTGGCGTGAAATCAAACCGTGGCCACGTTGGCAGAAATAACTCACCGAACCGCAGGCTGATAAGGTTTGCAGAGGCTGCTGGCATTCCGGGCAATACGCTTGTTGCTGAAAATGGTGATGGCACTGCGGGCACTGGAACCGACTATCGTTCAGCCAGTTCAGGGCATGTTGGCAATGCGGGCACAGGGTTTCCATTGGCTCCTCCGTTTCAGGCTTAAGCGATACCCCAGGCGCGTAACAAATAAACCCCGAGCGCTGTGGCAAAAAACGATCCTACCGTGGTCATGGCGATAATGTTGGCCGCCAGCGTAGCATTCCCCCCATAGCCCGAGTCATGGCATAGCTGCCTGCCGCCGTCGGGGTCGAGGTAAAGAGAAAAATGATCCCCAACTGCACGCCGCGAAATTCTACCAGCCAGCAGCCGAGCGTCAGCAGGCCTGGCACCACCACCAGTTTGGCAACGGTGGAGAACGCCGCGACGTTACTGGTGCGCAGCATGGTTTTGAAATCCAGACTCACCCCGGCGCACACCAATGCCAATGGCAGCGCCAGCCCGGAGATCTGCTGACCCGTTTGTCGCACCACGTCAGGCAGCGCCAAGCCAGACTGAGAATAGCCCACCCCCAGTAACAGCCCAATAATCAGCGGATTGGTCGCGATGCTGGTCAACAGCGCTTTCTTGCTGACGCGGCCGCCATCCAGCCCCCGCCGTAGACTGCGCGTTAGGGTGATCACGGACAGCACGTTGAACAAGATAACAGAGAAGTGACCGTCAGGTAGAGCGAGCCGACCGCAATCCCCTGCTCACCATAAGCGCGTACTGCAAACGCCAACCCCATAATGCCGGTGTTGGATCGAAAGCCACCCTGAACGAAAATACCGCGCTCACGGGGATCTTTCATCAGATAAACAGCCGCATACTCGAGCAATAAAAACGTGGTTACGGTGCCTACGGCACCATAGAGGATCATCGGGAAATGCGTGACAATTGACTGTTGGCTGGTCGCCACGCTGAAAAACAGCAGGAAGGGCAGCGCCAGATTAAACACCAGCTTCATTGCCGAATCGCAAAAGGCGTCATCCAACTGCCCCAAACGGTGCAGCCCCATGCCCATCAACAGGATTAACAGGTTGGGCATGGTGACATTAAAGGCAAAACTCCAGGTTTCCCAAGACATAACGTACACTTTCACACAGGGTTGACGGTCATTGCTGATTCAAAAGCCATAATAAAAATGGGGCGGATCATCGATTACGCCCCATTCTGATTACTTGCCTTTCTTGATGTGCTGCATCAAGCGCTTACGCTTACGCAACTGATTGGGCGTGAGGGTATTGCGCTTCTCGGCAAAGGGGTTTTCCCCCTCTTTGAACTGAATGCGAATCGGCGTGCCCATCACGTTCAGCGAACGGCGGTAGTAGTTCATCAGGTAGCGTTTGTAGGAATCCGGCAGATCTTTGACCTGATTGCCGTGGATCACCACAATCGGCGGGTTGTATCCCCCGGGGTGAGCGTATTTCAGCTTCACGCGACGCCCCTGAACCAGCGGCGGCTGATGATCGTCAACGGCCATCTGCATGATACGGGTCAACAGTGAAGTGTTCACACGCTTGGTAGCGCAGGTATACGCTTCGTGCACCGACTCAAACAAGTTACCGACGCCGCTGCCATGCAGCGCAGAGATAAAATGCACGCGCGCAAAATCGATGAACCCGAGACGTAAGTCGAGCATGTCTTTCACCTGCTCTTTGATCTCTTGCGACAGCTCATCCCATTTGTTCACCGCGATAACCAGCGAACGTCCCGCATTAAGAATAAAGCCCAACAGCGAGAGATCCTGATCGGAAATGCCGTCGCGCGCATCGATAACCAGCAGTACCACGTTGGCATCTTCAATCGCTTGCAGCGTTTTGATCACCGAGAATTTTTCGACGGTTTCCGTAACCTTGCCACGTTTACGTACGCCAGCGGTGTCGATCAGCACATACTCGCGGCCATCGCGCTCCATCGGAATGTAAATGCTGTCGCGGGTGGTGCCCGGCATGTCATATACCACCACACGGTCTTCGCCCAGAATACGGTTGGTCAGGGTGGACTTGCCCACATTGGGGCGACCGACGATAGCCAGTTTAATGGGCATACTTTCCGGATCGAAGTCATCTTCGGTGTCCTCTGGCTCATCGGTATTTTCGCCTAACTGTTCCGCCCAATAGGCAGCGTTAGCCTCTTCTTCCGTCAGTTCAACCGGTTCATCTTCTTGCTTGGCGTAAGGCAGCAACACGTTTTCCAGCAACGAGGTAACACCGCGCCCGTGGGAAGCCGCCATGGGATAGACCTCACCCAGCCCCAGCGAATAGAAATCCGCCATCGCGATATCCGCATCCACGCCATCAATTTTGTTGGCGACCAGGAAGGTGGCTTTCTCGCGGCTGCGTAAATGCTGTGCGATGCCCAGATCGGCAGGCATCAGCCCGGCGCGCGCATCCACCATAAACAGCACGATATCCGCTTCTTCAATGGCGAGCAGCGACTGCCCTGCCATGCGGGTTTCCACGCCCTCTTCCGAACCGTCGATACCACCGGTATCAATGATAATGAACTCCTGCCCTTCCACTTGCGCCCGGCCGTATTTACGGTCACGCGTCAGCCCAGGAAAATCCGCCACCAGGGCGTCACGGGTACGCGTCAGGCGGTTAAACAGGGTAGATTTTCCCACATTCGGGTGCCCAACGAGCGCGACGACAGGTATCATTTCACAACCTCATTTATTATATTTCAATATGTTACAGAAAATCGACTCGCTGACATTTAAAAGACGAAACGGCTCCTGATACGTTCAGGAGCCGTTTCGAGGCTCACACCGCCTGCGCAGTTCTGCCCAGATACCTTCTGTTATCTAGCGAGTAAATGCGTATACGTCGCCGTTCTTGGCCTGAATCAACAGCTTGTCGCTGGCCACCACCGGGTCGCTCAGGAAACCGGAACTGTCCACTTTATGCTGCGCCACGAAGCGACCATCCGCAGTATTGATCCAGTGCAGATAACCTTCGGAGTCACTCATCACCAGATAGCCATTATACAGCGCCGGCCCGGTCAGGTTACGGTGCAGCAGATCGCTTTGTCGCCACAGATTCACGCCACCATTGGTGCTGAGAGCGACCACGCGATCGTTTTGATCCACGACGTAGATACGATCGCCATCGATGACAAAATCCTGCACGCTGCCCAGCTCGCGTTTCCACACGATCTGGCCGGAGCGCAGATCGAGCGCCGCCATGTTGCCGTTATAGCCGAGTGCATAGACCAGCTCACCAGCCACCACTGGCGTCGTATCCACATCGTTCAGGCGATCGATTTCGGTCGCGCCGCTCGGTTGAGAAATGCGCTGCTGCCAAATCAGTTGTCCTTGGTTGATCAGCACCGCATTTACACGACCGTTGTCACTGCCGACAATAGCAGCACCAAACGCGGTGGCAGGCGCAGATTCACCGCGCAGCGACAGCGTTGGGATATCCAGGTTTACGGTCCATTTGATGGCACCGTCACTTTCATCCAGCGCTTGCAGCATACCGTTGCTGGTGTGCACGAGCACCACGCCATCACTCACCACCGGGCGTGATAACACTTCACCGGCCGCCGTGGCCTGCCATGCAAGGGTACCGTCTGCCGCATTAAGCGCAAATACCTCTGCACGCTCACTGCCGACATACACACGATCGCCAGAAACCGTCACACCGCCGGAAAGCAGCGCAGATTCACGCGAAGAGATAAACCCACGTTTGATAGACAGATCGGCGCGCCACAGCTCTTTGCCGTTCGCCAAATCCATCGCCTTCACCAGACCTTTACGGTCGGCGGCAAAAACGCGATCGCCCTGCCAGGCTGGACGCAAATTGGAGTAGTGCCCGTCAAGGCAGCTCCCCACAGAACTGCTCCAAACTTTGGTTGGCGTAAATTGATTTTCAACCTTGGGCAGCGGCGACATGGTTACCACGTCTTCTTCGCCGCTGAACAGCGAACATCCGCTCAAAAAAGCCAGAGAAAGCATTCCAACCACAAGTGTTTTACGCAATTGCATGACGTTCCTCTTAGCCCGGCAGATTATTTAATTTCATACGCAGCAACGCCTGCAATGCCTGTGGCAGATTCGCCGCCACCCCTTTATCGTAAGCCGCGCGCGCAGCCGCGTTATCGCCTTTGCTCACCAACGCATCGCCGCGCACATCCGCCACCATGGCAGCCCATCCTGCCTGTGTGATGGTATCCAGCGTTTTCAAAGCGTCATCGGCCTTACCCTGCTGCACCTGAACGCGCGCCAAACGCAGCGCGGTCAATGCTTGCAGATCGACATCTTTGGTTTGCGCCAACGCGGTGCGCAATTGGGTTTCCGCCTGAGCGAATTCCCCTTTATCGGCGTGATAGCGCGCCAGTTGCAAGGAAGACAGCACGCCATAGCTGCTCTTATTCTCGGCCGAGAATTTTTCCGCCGCCGAAACGCCCGCAGCATCACCTTTCACCAATGCTTCACTGGCCTGCTGGTAAGCCAACGAGGAAGACATGGCCCCTTCAGACTGATGATTCTGCCAGTAACGCCACCCAACCAGGGCACCGATACCGAGCACAATCCCCACCACCAACGCTTTGCCGTTTTCAATCAAAAAGCGGCGCAACGCATCAACCTGCTCATTCTCAGAGGTATAGACTTCCACGGTGTCTCTCTCCTCAACCCAGTAACTTTGCCAGACGCGCGGCAACGTCCGCCTGCGCCAATGTATCCTGCTCGCCGCTGCTCAGATTTTTCACCACCACCTGACCGGAAGCCACTTCGTTCTCGCCCAGCATCAGCGCAATACGAGCGCCCCATTTATCCGCGCGAGCAAACTGTTTCTTGAAATTTCTGCCGCCATAGTTGGTCATCAGTTTCAGCTCTGGCAGCGCATCACGCAGTGTTTCAGCCAGTTGCATGGCCGCTGACTGCGTGCCAACGCCGGAGGAAATCAGATACACCTCAACGCCAGGCAGTGTGGTGAAATCAGGGTTAACCGACTGCACTAACAACACCAAACGCTCCAGCCCCATGGCAAAACCGACAGCAGGCGTGGCATGCCCACCAAGCTGCTCCACCATGCCATCATAACGGCCGCCCGAGCACACCGTGCCCTGCGAACCCAGACTGGTGGTGACCCACTCGAACACCGTGCGGTTGTAATAATCCAGACCGCGCACCAACCGCGGATTCACCGTAAATGGGATACCCGCTTGCGTTAAAAGTTCATCCAGTTGCTCAAAGTGTTGGCGAGATTCGTCATCCAGATAGTCCGTCAACACCGGCGCATCATTGAGAAGTGCCTGCACCTGCGCGTTTTTGGAATCCAATACGCGCAGCGGGTTGGTATACATGCGACGCAAACAATCTTCATCCAACTGATCTTTGTGTTGTTTCAGAAAAGCGATCAAGGCGTCACGGTAGCGCGCCCGCGCTTCCAGCGAACCGATGGAGTTCAGTTCCAGCGCAACGTGTTCGGCGATACCCAGTGCGCGCCACCAGCGCGCACTGAGCAGGATCAGTTCGGCATCGATATCCGGCCCTTGCAGACCAAAAACTTCACAGCCTAACTGATGGAATTGACGGTAGCGCCCTTTTTGCGGACGTTCGTGACGGAACATCGGCCCCATATACCACAGGCGCTGTTCCTGATTATAGAGGATGCCGTGTTCAATACCGGCACGTACGCAGCCTGCGGTCCCTTCCGGACGCAGTGAGAGGCTATCGCCGTTACGGTCGTCAAAGGTGTACATCTCTTTTTCGACCACATCGGTCACTTCGCCAATCGCCCGTTTAAACAACGGCGTCTGTTCAACGATGGGCAGACGGATTTCACTGTAACCGTAACTGCGGAGTACTTTTTTCAGGCTATCTTCGATACGCTGCCATAAGGCCGTTTCGGCAGGCAGATAATCATTCATGCCGCGTATGGCTTGGATATTTTTTGCCACGTCAGTTCTCTATGCGTTTTAAAATCGTTTTTCCAATGGACCCTATTATAGGGGGTTCAATGTGCTCTGTTCAACGTTAAAGCCACCGCCGGGTTTAACAGTCACTGACGATGCGAGGCTGATTACTTGTCCACCACATTGACCGTGATGCGTTTATTTTCATCCAGCATCGCCGCTTTGGCGCGAATTTTCGCTTCCAGTTGGTCAATCATGTCGTCGTTGTCAAAGCGCTCTCTCTGACGCACGCCATCTTCATAAAAGCCGCTTTTCTTGTTACCGCCGGTCACGCCCAACGTTGAGACCAGCGCTTCGCCCGGCCCGTTGACCACGCAACCAATAATGGAAACGTCCATCGGCGTAATGATATCTTCCAGACGCTGTTCCAGCGCGTTGACCGTGCCGATAACATCGAATTCCTGACGAGAGCAGGTAGGGCACGCGATGAAATTGATGCCATGCGCGCGAATACGCAGCGATTTCAGGATATCAAAGCCGACTTTGACTTCTTCAACCGGATCGGCCGCCAACGAAATACGCAGCGTATCGCCAATGCCTTCCGACAGCAACAGCCCCAGACCGATAGCCGATTTGACCGCACCGCTGCGTGCGCCACCCGCTTCCGTAATCCCCAGATGCAGCGGCTGATCGATACGCGCCGCCAGCAAGCGGTAAGACTGCACTGCCAGAAATACATCCGACGCTTTCACACTCACCTTGAACTGATCGAAGTTGAGGCGATCGAGGATGTCGACGTGACGCATTGCAGATTCCAACAGCGCTTCCGGCGTGGGTTCTCCGTATTTTTCCTGAAGATCCTTTTCCAGTGAACCGCCGTTGACCCCGATACGAATCGGAATGTTTTTATCGCGCGCGCAATCGACCACCGAGCGAATACGCTCTTCGTTGCCAATATTGCCGGGATTGATACGCAGGCAGTCTACGCCGTATTCCGCCACTTTCAGCGCGATACGGTAGTCAAAGTGGATATCGGCCACCAGCGGAACGTTAACCTGCTGTTTGATAAGCTTAAACGCTTCTGCTGCGTCCATGGTAGGCACGGAGACGCGAACAATATCCACGCCAACGCGTTCAAGGGACTTGATCTGTTTTACCGTGGCGTCCACATCGGTGGTTCGGGTGTTAGTCATAGACTGCACAGCAATCGGTGCGCCGTCACCAACAGGCACCTTGCCGACGTAAATGCGCGTTGATTTGCGACGGACGATGGGTGCAGGGTTATGCATTACTTCTTCTCCACATTTACAGCATCACCGGCACCGGAAATTACTCCGCTGCCAGCGTCAGACGAGCAATCTGGTTGCTTCTTACAAACCGGCTCAAATCCACCGGTTTACCTTGATACTGAATTTGCACTGCTGCTGGTGCGCCGATCTTCAAGCGATAAGGCGCCTGACCGCTCAGGTTTAACACACTGCCGCTGCGCTGCACGCCGCTGTAGAGTTTTTTGCCTGCCGCATCGATCACTTCCAGCCAACAGTCGGCGCTAAAGGTAATAGCAATGGTATTGCCGTTGTCACTGACAGGCGTTGCGCTCGGTGAAGCAACGGGCTCTGTAGCAGTAGAAGGGGGCGTGGTAAACGGTGCAACAGGCTGATGCCCATTACCTGCCTGCGCTGACGTCACTGGCGCACCCGTGGTCGTTGCTGCATTGGCAGCAGGCGTATTCACCGACGCTGAATTCGCGGCGGTGTTTGCACCTTCCGGCACGGCCGGCGCAATCTGCGTCAAATCGATAGTCTGTGAACCCGTCGTGGCGAGCGGAACCGCCGTTTGAGTCTCAGACTCTTCCGGTGTGTTAGCCGCTGCGTGATCGACCATCGAGCTGATCTCTTGCTGCTGAACCTGATAATTCTGCCACCACCAGGCACCGGTTAACCCGAGCACGATAAGCACCACCAGCCAAGTAAAGGTCATCAACCAGCCATCGCGTTTCTTACGGCTTTTTCCCAAGGCAAAGCCTTGCATTGACGCCACGTTGGCGATTCTCGGCACCACGTGTTTATCCAACGCTGGCAGCAGTTCGCTTTCCGGCAAATGCACCAGCTTGGCATAAGAGCGGATATAACCGCGCAAAAAGGTAGGTGCTAAATCGGGAGAGGTGCTGCCCTCTTCGATCTCTCGCACGGTAGTCACTTTGAGGCACAAACGTTCAGCGACAGTTTGCTGTGTCAATCCCATATGCTCACGCGCCTGACGCAGACGCTCGCCAGGAGTGGCAGGGGTGATATTTTCTAGAGTGGCTTCAGTATTCATTAGCTAAGAACTGCTGGTACTGTTTAGAGTGTGGAAAACTTCGCGCCAGCCTGTCGCCATGATAGTTACGCTCATCATCACGGCCCGCCAACGCGGCGAAACGAATCTCTAACCACAGACTCTCAGCGCTGGCTGGAAGGCTATGGTGATAAATATCCAAAAGGTGCCTGGCTTCGTTAAAGTGTTGGGCAGTCAGTCGATGCCCCACTTCACTGAGCACCCTGTCGCCTTTTGTCAGGTCATAGTGTAGCGCCCGAACTAACAATGTGCGTGCCTCATCACATTTTTCAGCTTTGAAATGGCAGTATCCCGCGTTTTCCAAAGCCTGCGCAACTTCCCGATAATCAGGATGTTGCGCCGCAGCGCTGAACTGTTTCTGCGCCGCTACATACTGCCCTAAACTACAGAGAAACGCACCGTAATTATTCATTACGCTGGCATTTTCCGGTGCCTGACGCAACGCGGTTTGATAACGCCGTTCTGCCGCACCATACTCACCAATGCGCTGTTCGTACAACGCCATACCCAGTTGGGTACGGTAATCGTCTGGAGCCGCCTCAACGGCGCTCGACAAGTTGCGCCGCGTCAAGATCGTCTCGTTTCAGGTATGCCATACCCAATTGCAACTGCGTAGTTACCAACGCTTCTGTCGCCGACGGGCGCTGCACCTTGGCACACCCACTCAACAGTGGCACTACGATGCCGAGCGCGAATAAAACACGACGTTGTACATACGCTTGCTGAATACGAGGTGTCATCCTGACCCTCCGCTAAAAAACGGATTCCCTGTCCGCTCGCTGCCGCATCCGCATTGTCGTTAACGCAGCAAACACCAGCGCGTATTCAGCCAATACACGCTAGCTACGCGGACGCCATCATATGCCGATGAAAGGCGTTTGGCACCCTGATTCGATGCCAAATGCCATTTCGCCAAGCACATTAAGGCATTAGACCGCTTTAACCTGAATTGGTTCACTCGCGCGTTTGGTGCGCAGCGTCCGCTTGGTACGATCGACCACTTCGCCCGCCAATTGACCGCACGCCGCATCAATATCGTCACCGCGCGTCTTACGCACGATGGTGGTGAAACCATACTCCATCAGCACCTTGGAGAAACGGTCTACGCGGCTGTTGGAACTGCGACCATAAGGCGCACCCGGGAACGGGTTCCAGGGAATCAGGTTAATCTTGCTGGGGATATCTTTTAAACACTCGGCAAGCTGATGCGCATGTTCGGTGCCATCATTGATGTGATCCAGCAGCACGTATTCCACTGTAACACGCCCCTGATTGGCATTGGATTTCTCCAGATAGCGACGTACAGCGGCTAAAAAGGTCGCAATGTCATGCTTTTTGTTGATGGGCATGATTTCATTGCGGATATCATCCGTCGGTGCATGTAGCGATATCGCCAAAGCGACATCGATCATATCACCCAATTTATCCAGCGCCGGTACCACACCAGAGGTAGAAAGCGTGACACGACGTTTGGATAAACCAAAACCGAAATCATCCAGCATGATCTCCATGGCGGGCACCACGTTGTTCAGGTTCAGCAACGGCTCACCCATGCCCATCATCACCACGTTGGTGATTGGGCGCTGGCCGGTGACTTTCTGAGCACCGATGATTTTCGCGGCACGCCACACCTGGCCAATAATTTCCGATACGCGCAGGTTGCGGTTGAACCCCTGCTGCGCGGTCGAACAAAACTTGCATTCAAGGGCGCAGCCCACCTGCGAGGAGACGCAGAGCGTGGCACGATCTTCTTCCGGGATGTACACGGTTTCGACCCGTTGCCCACCGACCAGAATCGCCCATTTGATGGTGCCGTCCGAAGAACGCTGTTCAGCGACCACTTCCGGCGCACGGATCTCGGCGATCTGCTGTAACTTCTGACGCAGCACCTTGTTGATGTCCGTCATTTCGGCGAAATCATCGCTACAGTGGTGATACATCCACTTCATCACCTGATTGGCGCGGAATGGCTTTTCACCAATAGAGGCAAAAAAGGCGCGCATTTGCTGGCGATTCAAATCCAACAGATTGATCTTTTCACCATCGGTTTTCACGACAGGTGCAGCATCAGTAGCAGTGGAGGAACAGGTGGCGGCAGACAGGGTGGTGCTTTCCGCTAAAGACGGAGGCTGGGACATGCTCATAATGGTAACTCTTGGCCTCGTTATTACACGTTGTGGCGCGACAGATGACGATAATATGAATAAGAAACGCCCCGGACAAACAGTACGTGCTCATCCGGGGCGCGGCATTGTACAAAGTTTAAAACAGCGATGCTACCGCCGTCGCGTTTTTTTACGCTTGATGCGAGAAAAACCGCCGCACCAGATTAACGCAGGCGCGGGCAGATCTCTTCAGCACTGAAGAAATAAGCGATCTCACGTGCGGCAGATTCCGGAGAATCGGAGCCGTGTACCGCATTTTCGGTAAAACTGTCTGCGTAGTCAGCACGCAGTGTGCCTGCCAGCGCATTCGCCGGATTGGTCGCACCCATGATGTCACGGTTGCGCTGAATGGCGTTTTCGCCTTCCAACACCTGCACCATGATCGGATCAGAGGTCATGAAATCCACCAGGCCATCAAAAAACGGCTTGCTTTGGTGCTCAGCATAGAAGCCTTCCGCCTGCGCACGAGTTAATTGCACCATTTTGGCGGCCACCAGCGTGAATCCGGCGCTTTCAAAACGCGCGTAAATGGCACCGATGGTATTCTTGGCTACGGCATTGGGTTTTACGATGGAAAAGGTACGTTCTACCGTCATATTGACCTCATTATGTCACACGCTAATAACGACCGGATTAAAAGAATTATCATACCAGTCAGTGAAAGTGGCACCGATTATAGGGTGGCCACATTCCCTTGCCTATCGGCTTATATAACATTTTCTTAAAAAAATCGTATCTTTTTGTCTCGTCATTGCGCACATCGCCACACAGGAGGGCAAATCCCCGTGTCATGGCAATCGCTGTGCGATCACAGTTCCCAGAGTAATTTGTTACCTTTTGAGTAATTTATTTTTAAAACAATAAGATAACTAGAATTACTGCACGATTCACTGCTAGGCTTTACCCGTACGCTACACCTTCTCAGGTGACACCTGACAGACGTTACCCTTAACAATAGCCACGAAGAGGGCAAAAAATGAAAAGAGCCGTCAATGCGTTGCAGAATTTCGGCAAATAGCTGTACGGTCCGGTGCTGATCCTGCCAATCGTCGGGTTGTTTATCGCGTTTGGTAATGTGTTCGGTAACGGCAACCTGGCCGAATATCTGCCTTTGCTGCACCACCCCATTATTCAGAATTTTGGTCAACTGATCGCCAAATCCGCCGTTGCCATCCTGGCCAACCTGGCTCTGGTGTTTGCCGTCGGCATCCCCATTGGCCTTGCCACGCGTGACAAAGGCTATGCCGCGGTGACCTTTATAATTTTCATCAACGCGATGAACATTACGCTGAAACTTCAGGGCAAACTGGTACCTGCCGCAGAAATGCGTCCTGCCGGGCAAGGCATGGTGCTGGGCGTGCAAGTGCTGGAAATGGGCGTGTTCGCCGGTATCCTCATCGGTGCCTTTGCCGGTTATCTGTTTAACCGCTATTCCAGCAAACAGTTTAACGGCGTGATGGCTATCTACTCAGGCCACTGTTTTGTCACCATTCTGGCAATCCCCAGCGCAATACTGCTCGGCTTTATCATGAGCGCCGTCTGGCCTTATGCCCAACACGGCATTAGCGCACTGGCATTAGCGCACTGGCCTTTGCGATTAAAGGCGCTGGACCGTTTGGGGTAGCAATTTACGGCTTCCTTGAACGAATTCTGATCCCAACCGGACTGCATCATCTGGTCTATACCCCGTTCCTGTATACCGAACTCGGTGGAACCGCGGATGTGTGCGGCAAGCTGTATCAGGGTGCGCGTAATATTTATTTTGCCGAAATGGCCTGCCCCAGCGTCACACAACTGAGCCCGACCGTCGCCTGGGATGAACGCGGTATCAGTAAAATGTTTGGCCTGACCGCAGCGGCACTGGCGATGTATGTCACCGCTAAGCCAGAAAAACGCATTGCCGTAAAGGCTATCCTGTTTCCAGCTGCCTTTACCTCTTTCCTGCTCGGCATCACCGAGCCGCTGGAGTTCTCCTTCCTGTTCGTCGCGCCGTTACTGTTTGTGGTGCACGCGGTGTTGACCGGGTTGGGGATGATGCTGTTCTCGCTGCTTGGCGTGCACGCCATTGGCGCTAACGGCGTGATCGATTTTCTGCTGTATAACCTGCCACTGGGCATCGCCAAATACAACTGGCCGATGTACATCACGGTCGGTCTTACCATGTCGGTTATCTACTTCTTTGTGTTCCGCTCCCTGATCTTGTACTTCGACATGCCGACACCCGGACGTGAAGCGGATGAAGAAGAGACGCGGCTCTACTCCAAAACCGACTATCAGAGTAAAGCGCAGGAAAAAGTCAGCAACGCCCCCGACGGTGCCATCGTTATCGCCGGACTGGGCGGCAAACCCAATATTGAGGTGGTCGACAACTGCTACACCCGATTGCGGGTGACAGTGAAAGACACTGCGCTGGTCGATGACCAGCAGTTGAAAACCACCGGTGCCAAAGCCGTTATCCGCCAGGGCAACAATGTCCAGGTGGTGTATGGCCTGCATGTAAAAACCGTTCGTGAAGCCGTAGAAAATGCGCTTTAAAAGGAGACAGACGATGACCAAACCCCCTTTCATCCTGACCATTGCCGGTGGCGGCAGTACCTATACCCCTGGCATCGTGAAAAGCCTGATGGTGCGCCTGGCCGATTTCCCGCTGGCTGAGATCCGCTTGTACGACATCGACAGTCAACGTCAGGACACCATCGCGCCGGTGGTCGAAAAGGTGATTCGCGATCACAGCGACAGCATTCGTTTCTGTGTCACCACCGATCCAGAAGTGGCGTTCACCGGTGCGCATTTTGTGTTTGCACAGATGCGCGTTGGACAATACAAAATGCGCGAGCAGGATGAGAAGATCCCGCTACGTCACGGTGTAGTGGGGCAGGAAACCTGCGGCCCCGGTGGATTGGCCTACGGCTTGCGCACCATCCTGCCGATGGTTGAACTGATCGATCTGGTTGAGCGCTTTGCGCATAAAGATGCCTGGATTGTTAACTACTCCAATCCGGCGGCGATTGTCGCGGAAGGGATCCGCCGCATGCGCCCTGATGCCCGGGTACTGAATATCTGCGACATGCCGGTGGCTGCGATGCGCAATATCGCCGCCGTGCTGGGCGTAAAACGCGAAGAAATTACCGTTGATTACTTCGGCCTGAATCACTTTGGCTGGTTTACCCGCGTGCTGGTCGAAGGTTAAGATCGTTTGCCGGAATTACGCGAGCACATCGCCCGTTATGGCCTGCTAACCGCCAATGCCGCAGACACCGATCCGCAGCATGCCGATCAGTCCTGGGTGAAAACCTGGCGCAATATCAAACCGGTGATGGATCACTTCCCGGAATTCGTGCCAAACCCTTATTTGCAGTACTACCTGATGCCTAACGAGATCGTCGCGCATCAGGACCCCAACTATACTCGCGCCAACGAAGTGATGGACGGGCGCGAGAAGAAACTGTTTGCTGCCGCCGCGACCTACAAACAAACCGGGATTTTGCCAGACGCGTTCCACGTTGGCGTGCACGGCACGTTTATTGTCGATGTTGCCTGCTCGCTGGCGTTCGACCTGCGCCAGCGCCATCTGGTGATAGTTGAGAACAAAGGGGCTATTGCCAATCTGCCCTATGATGCGATGGTGGAGGTACCCGCGTATATCACGGCAAACGGACCGGAGCCGGTTCGCATGGGCAATGTGCCAACATTCCATCGCGCGCTGCTGGAACAGCAGTTGGTGTCCGAGCAGTTATTGGTGGAAGCGACCCTTGAAGGCAGCTATGAGAAAGCGTTGCTGGCATTTACGCTCAATCGTACTGTGCCCACCATGCAGCATGCCAAAGCGATCCTCGATGAGATGATCGTGGCAAACCAGGAATATTGGCCGCAGTTGAAACAGGCCTACCGTGACGGCGTGGCGGTGAACGCAGGCAAATCCGAATAGCTGCTTGTCGGAAAAGGAAAAATGGCTGACAATATTTACCACTGTTTCACTCAGGGCAGCATGCACTGCCCATGCGTGAGGTTTATATGTCAGCTTCTTCTTCCCGTTTGTTTGTTTCTGCCAACTGACTCGCGGAGCATCTGGCTTCCGATGACATCACACTGATCGATGCGCGCATGTTACCGCCGGGTGAAACCAGCCGGGATATCCATGCTGAATACCGCGCAGGGCATCTGCCCGGTGCGGTTTTTTTTGATATTGAAACCCTGTCCGATCCCAACACCGCATTGCCCCACATGATGCCCAGCGCAGAAGCGTTCGCCAAAGCGATGGGTGAATTGGGCATCAGCGACCAGCAACCGCTGGTGATTTACGATGAAGGTAACCTGTTTTCCGCTCCGCGTGCCTGGTGGATGCTAACCCACTTCGGCGCTCGTCAGGTGGCTATTCTTTCCAGCGGGCTGGCGGAGTGGAAAGCCCAGGGTTATCCGATTGAGCAGGGAGACGTACACCCCACGCTAGCACATTTTAATGCCGTGTTAATCGAAAGCGCAATCCGCTCTCGGGAACAGGTATTGGCGATCAGCCGTGACGGCTCGGCGTAAATCGTCGGTGCGCGCCCCGCCCCACGTTTTCGTGGTGAAGTGGATGAACCGCGCCCCGGCCTGCATCGCGGCCATATTCCCGGCAGCCTGAACGTACCGTGGGGCGACCTGGTGACACAGGGCACCCTGAAACCCAGCCCTGAGCTGGCGACGATTCTGCACAAAGCGGGCCTGGATTTCAGCCGCCCGATTGTTGCCAGTTGCGGCTCTGGCGTCACCGCCGTGGTGGTGATCCTGGCGCTTGCGCAGTTAGGCGTGTCCAATGCCACGCTGTATGACGGTGCCTGGAGCGAATGGGGCGCCCGTGATGATACCCCTATAGCATTAGGCTGATTGCCGCGCAGGAGCAGCACCATGGATAGCCGGTTGACATCACTGGTTCACCACGGCAGAGATTTGACGCGCGCGGAACACCGCGTGCTGGTGTTTATCGCCGAGCACGCTTTGCTAGTCGGCAAGATCACCGTGCGTGAACTGGCGCAGCAAACCTATGTCTCGACGGCAACCATTATGCGCCTGTGCCAAAAAATGGGGTTTAGCGGCTACAGCGAGTTTATCTATCACTGCAAGCAGTTGCTCGCCGATGCGCCACGTTCGTTTCCGGCAACCCCCACGTCGGTTGCCAGCGATGGCATCCCCGAAGCCTATCGCCATTTTGTTGCCAATTACGAAAAAACCTTCACCTATGTGACGCCCGCGCTGATGGACGCCTTCTGCCATATCCTGCGTCACGAGAGCCATTTTTTTCTTTACGGTGCCGGGTTCTCCCACCTGTTTACCGAGTACTTCGCGAAAAAGCTGCAAATACTGAGTAAGGATGCGTTTGTCTCCGGTCTGGGGGACAGCAAAGGGATTTTTCTTAGCAATGCCCCCAAATACCGCATCTTTATCGCTATCTCGCGCAGCGGAGAAACCGAGCAGGTAGTTGAAAAAGCGCAGATCGCCAGAAACATCGGCATGACCGTGGTCGCCTTCACTCGTGCATCGTTTAATCCGTTGGCCAACGTGGTGGATTTGCATTTTCGCTTGCATGATGACGCTATTCATTTTGCGGCCGAAGCGGGAGAGGTTAGCTCGTTCGAGTCTAATTTGGTGTTGCTGATTGATTCACTGCTGCTGCGGGCAACCACGGGCAACCTGGTCTAGTTGGCATCCCCTGAACAGGGGATGCACAAGGTAAATTACGCTTTGCCCGTTTGTTTGAACTCACGCAGGAAGCTGCCCCACTTACGTTCATAAAACGGCGTGGCGTGGTGCAGAAAATATTGGCTTACGCCGCCCTTTTCATCCTTATCGACGATACAAATATCCACCGGCTGATCGCCGACGACGGTATCGCTGGCAACCGTGCCTACCGCCTGGATAACCGCCTCCACGTCATCCAAATCGACCAGCTCCAGACCGATCAGCAGATTGGGTTCGGCTTCACCTTCCTTGATCTGCACTACCCACGCACGGCGCACCGGGCGATGCTTGGCAAGCAGTTGCGTCAGCGAATCGATCATTTGGTCCGGCGACGGATCCGGCAGGCTAAGATGCACTTCTACCGACTCGTCAACCACACGGCTTTGCACAAAGCCATTGCCTTCACCCGCTAGCATGTGTTCCACCTCCTGCGGCAGGAACTCTTTGCCGTAGGGGAGTTTAGGGTTAAGGAACAACGTCTGCCCATGCGTTAATTCAAACAGCGAACGGGCTGGCAGCGCCAGAAAAGCGGCTTCCGTTGAGATAGCCATCTGCAAGGCTTCCAGCGACGAGAAAAACGGGATAGCGGTACTGCCATCGGTTTTTTCCCAGTGCTGAATCTCAACCTGACTGCCAACAGGCAGCGTACTGGCACCCTGTTCGCTCGCATCATCGCTGCCGCCAATGATAATGATATAGACGGTAGCGTCCATCAGCTCGGTGAAAAACTCAGGCCGATGGGCAGGCTCGGTCGCCGCCTTCATCAGCACCTCTTCCAGCTTGTTTTGCGGTGTAAATGTCATACTTTGATTATCACTCACGCCTTATTCACTCAATGCTAGTCTTCGCTCAGCAGCAGATTGGCCAGCGTGCGCACGCCCAAGCCGGTCGCTCCGGTCGCCCACTGCTCCACCGCCCCTTTACGGTAGGTCGCCGAGCAGTCGATATGCAGCCACCCTTTCTGGTAGGACGAGACAAAATGCGACAAGAACGCCGCGGCCGTGCTGGCACCCGCGCTGTGCGCCGCGCCTGCAACGTTATTCAGCTCGGCAAAACTGGACGGCAGTTGCGAACGGTGAAATTCCTCCAGCGGCAAGCGCCAGAACGGTTCGTTCTCCTGTTTTGCGCTGGTGAGCAGGCGTTCAGCAAACGCATCATCAAAGCTGAACAACGCGTGATAATCGTTACCCAGCGCCGTTTTGGCCGCACCGGTGAGCGTGGCACAATCGATAATCCACTGTGGCGCTTGCGCACTGGCATCGATCAGACCATCCGCCAGCACCAGACGCCCTTCCGCGTCGGTGTTCATTACTTCGACGGTTTTACCGTTGCGATAGCGCAAAATGTCACCGAGACGGAAAGCGTTACCGCTCACCATATTGTCAGCGCAGCACAGGTAGAGTTTTACGCGACGGGTTAACCCTTGAGCAATTGCCAGTGCCAACGCACCGGTAACCAGCGCCGCACCGCCCATATCGGATTTCATCGAATCCATAAAGCCGCTCGGTTTCAGGCTGTAGCCGCCGCTGTCAAAGGTGATGCCCTTGCCCACAAGACAAGCAAACACCGGCGCATCCGGGTTACCCGTCGGGTTAAAATCCAGCGCCAGCAACACCGGTTGGCGTTCTGAACCACGCCCTACCGTATGCAGCCCTATATAGTTTTGATCGCGCAGATCTTCACCCTTGGTGATGCGATAGTTGACCGCGTTGCCGCCCACATCGTGCAGCAAATCCACCGCACGCGTTGCCAGTTGTTCTGGCCCTAAATCTTCGGCGGGCAGGTTAATGGTGTCGCGTACCCAATCGACAACTTTCAGACGCAGATCCAGCGCCTTGCGCTGCGTCTCTTCCAACGGCGCCCATTCGACGGTACGTTTACCTTTCGGTGCGCGGTAGCCTTGCCAGAACGCCCAGCTAGTTTCCAGATCCCAGCCATCGCCCACCAGTTTGACGTGCTTGATGCCTTGCCCGTCAATTTTGCGCGCCGCGCGCTGAATGATGCCCAACGCTGCCGTTTCGGGCACATGAATGGTGAACCCCTGTTCGTTAGCGCTCAACGACGCTTTTTCTCCCCAACGCGCATCGGCAGGCTGGGTGAAGAGTGAAATTTGCATAGCTTCGCTTGTCATATCAGCTCCGTGGATAATGTACTTAACAGCAACCTATACCCGTTATATTTCAACTCGAATTATGTAGAGTATATTTACGGTATCGCGCTGAAAAAAAGTGCCGCCCGTCAGGCAGCCCAGAATTGTCATTCCGCTTCGTCTAACCACACCAGCAGTATCGCTTCCAGGATTTTTTCGTTGGAAGCGTCCGGCGCGTCATCAAACTCATCCAGCTCGCAAATCCAGCGATGCAGATCAGTAAAACGCACCGTTTTCGGGTCCGTATCGGGAAACGCGTCATACAGCGCTTCACCAATGGCACGGCTATCTGTCCATGTCAATCCCATGTTCAGCTCCTGTTAATGCTCGCGGGCATGGTTAATGGTGTAACGCGGGATCTCAACCACCAAATCGTCGCCCGCGACACGCGCCTGACAGCCCAGACGGCTTTCGGGCTCCAGCCCCCAAGCTTTGTCCAGCATGTCATCTTCGTCTTCTGTGCTTTCCGCGAGAGAATCAAATCCTTCGCGCACGATGCAATGGCAGGTAGTACACGCGCAGGATTTCTCACAGGCGTGTTCAACTTCGATACCATTGCGCAGGGCGACTTCCAGAATCGTTTCACCCACTTTGGCTTCCAATACCGCGCCTTCAGGACACAGATCCTGATGCGGTAAAAAAGCTATCTTAGGCATGCTCACACCTCGTCCACAGAGTGTCCTGCCAGCGCCCGACGAATGGAAGCATTCATACGACGCGCAGCGAACCCCTGGGTTTGTTGATCTACTGTTTTTATTGCGGCTTCAATCAGCGCAACGTCATCACCGGCACTCACCTGTTTCAGCGCCAATACCGCCTGAACGATAGCCGCCTGTTCTTCGGCGCTCAGCAAATCCGCATCGGCGGCCAACGTGCTTTGCACGCTTTCCAGCACCCGCGCAGCTTCGACTTTCTGCTCCGCCAACATGCTCGCAGCAACGTCACTCTGCGCATTCTGCATCGAGTCGGTGATCATCGCGGCAATTTCATCATCGCTCAGCCCATACGACGGTTTGACCTGGATCGCCGCTTCTACGCCCGTGGATTTCTCCATTGCCGTGACGCTCAGCAGGCCATCCGCATCCACCTGGAAGGTAACACGAATATGCGCGCCACCGGCGGGCAACGGCGGAATGCCGCGCAGTGAGAATCGTGCCAACGAACGACAATCCTGCACCAGTTCGCGTTCACCTTGCAGCACGTGGATCATCATGGCGGTCTGACCGTCTTTAAACGTGGTGAACTCCTGCGCGCGCGCCACCGGAATGGTGGCGTTACGCGGAATCACTTTCTCGACCAGGCCACCCATGGTTTCCAGACCGAGCGACAGCGGGATCACATCCAGCAGTAACATCTCGCTGTCTGGCTTGTTACCCACCAAAATATCCGCCTGAATGGCCGCACCCAGCGCCACCACTTTATCCGGATCGATGGCGGTCAACGGCGTGCGGCCAAAGAAATCGCCGACGCGGGTACGCACCAATGGCACGCGGGTCGAGCCACCCACCATCACCACTTCCTGCACCTCATCGGCCTGAACGCCCGCGTCTTTCAGCGCCCGACGGCAGGAAAGCAGCGTGCGTTTCACCAGCGGCTCGATAAGCGCATCAAACTGTTCGCGGCTCAGTTCGCCCTGCCAGGTGCCAACCTGTACCGTCACTGACGGCGCGGCGCTGAGCGCAACCTTGGCATGCAAGGCCGTTTCAATCAATTCACGCTGCACGCGCGCATCGGAACGATCGTCGACGCCAGCCTGCTCGCGCAGCCACTCCACCAACAGGTGATCGAAATCGTCGCCGCCGAGCGCAGAATCACCACCGGTCGCCAGCACTTCAAACACCTCACGACTTAAACGCAGGATGGATATATCAAAGGTGCCACCGCCCAGATCGTAGACGGCAATCACCCCTTCCTTACCCGAATCCAGCCCGTAAGCGATGGCTGCCGCCGTCGGCTCATTGAGCAAACGCAGCACATGCAGCCCAGCCAGACGCGCCGCATCTTTGGTGCCTTGACGCTGAGCGTCGTCGAAATAGGCAGGAACGGTGATCACTACACCATCCGGCACGCCGCCCAGCGCGGCTTCAGCACGCACCGCGAGCGCAGAGAGGATATCGGCAGAAATCTGAATCGGGTTTTTATTGCCCGCCGCCGTTTGCAATAAAGGCAAGCCGTTTTCACTGGCCTGAAAATGATACGGCAAATGGGGATAACGTTGCTGAATATCGGCCAGCGAACGGCCCATCAGTCGCTTGACGGAACTGACAGTGTTGGCGGGATCGTTTACCGCCTGCGCCAGTGCCGCCCAGCCGACATCGATACTTTCGGCATCATAGCGCACCACCGATGGCAGCAGTTCGCGCCCTTCGGAATCCGCCAGCGGCTGTGCTTCGCCGCTGCGCACCGTTGCCACCAGCGAATTGGTGGTGCCGAGATCAATACCCACGGCAAGACGGCGCTGGTGTGGTGCTGCGCTGAGGCCAGGTTCACTAATTTGTAATAGGGCCATATTGAGCTTCCATCAATTGGCTGTCGGTGCCACTGTTGCGCCGACGAAATAAAAAAAACGTTATTCGATTATGTGCATCATTGCGCAGATTAGCGGTCCAGCAGTTGTTCTTCGAGTTGTTCCACCTGCTGTTGCAGCTTATCGAAAAAGCGGAGTTTACGCACCGTATCGGCCGCCGCCGACCACGAGGCCTGCGCCAGTTCGGACTGCATCTGCGCCGTGCGCTGCCGTGTCATGGCGGTTAACTGGTTGGCAAAATCGGCCAGTGCGGCTTCAGCCTCTTCCTGATGTGAAATCGCATCCAACTGCTCGCGCAGTTCCAGTTGCTCCATCAGAAAGGCAGTATCGCGCATCGTATGTTGCTCGTTACTCAGATCAAAACCGTACAACGATAACATATATTCTGCGCGTTTCAGCGGATGTTTCAGCGACTGGTAAGCATCATTAACCGTTGCCGCCTGCTGTACAGCCAGCAGACGCTCCCGTTCGGGCTGCGTGGCAAAGCGATCGGGATGGAACTGGCGTTGCAGTTCCTGATAACGAGAAAGGAGCAGGCTGCCATCCACATCGTAGTGAACCGGCAGCCCGAATAACGTAAAGTAATCCATAGTGCGCTCGGACATTCTGGCGCTAACGGGTAGCCGCCCTACGCCAATGCGTCACGAGCATGCTCCCGTTAACACGGGCAAAACTAATCAGACCGTAAAGCTTTCGCCGCAGCCGCATTCGCCGTTAACGTTGGGATTATTGAACTTGAATCCTTCGTTCAGACCTTCTTTGACGAAATCCAACTGCGTGCCATCGAGATAAACCAGGCTTTTGCCATCGATGATGACCTTTACCCCTTTATCCTCAAACACCACATCGTCGTCGTTAAGGTCGTCAACAAACTCAAGCACATAAGCCATGCCAGAACAACCTGACGTCCGCACACCCAAGCGTAGACCGACGCCTTTGCCTCGATTTGCCATAAAAGCGCTGACACGTTGTGCTGCGCTATCGCTAAGAGAAATAGACATACAACAACCTCAATATCGTTAGCACGCCTTCTGCCCAACGAATTCACGCCGGGCAGCACGGTTCACCGACAGATTATTTCGCTGTGCGTTTGCTTTTGTAATCTGCGATCGCTGCTTTGATCGCATCTTCCGCCAGAATAGAACAGTGAATTTTCACCGGAGGCAGTTCCAGTTCCTCAGCGATCTGGGTGTTCTTGATCGCTTCGGCTTCGTCCAGATACTTGCCTTTCACCCATTCAGTGATCAGCGAACTGGAAGCAATGGCGGAGCCACAACCGTAGGTTTTGAAACGTGCGTCTTCGATAATGCCGTTGTCGCTGACTTTGATCTGTAATTTCATTACGTCGCCACACGCCGGTGCACCCACCATGCCGCTGCCAATCGAAGGATCGGCGTTGTCAAAGGAGCCGACGTTGCGCGGATTTTCGTAATGATCGATAACTTTTTCGCTGTATGCCATGATTAACGTTCTCCGTGCTGCGAATTAATAATGATGAGCCCATTCGATGGTGGTCAGATCCACGCCCTGCTTGAACATCTCCCACAGCGGGGAAAGATCACGCAGACGTCCGATGGATTTCTGGACCAAATCGATGGTGTAGTCGATCTCTTCCTCGGTAGTAAAACGGCCGAGAGAAAAGCGGATCGAGCTGTGCGCCAATTCATCATTCATGCCCAGCGCACGCAGCACATAGGATGGTTCAAGGCTCGCAGAGGTACAGGCAGAACCGGAGGAGACAGCCAGGTCTTTCAGCGCCATGATCAGGGATTCACCCTCAACATAGTTAAAGCTGACGTTCAGGATATTCGGCGCGCCCTGCTCCAGGTCACCGTTAAGGTACACTTCTTCAATATCCTTGATACCGTCCCACAAACGATGACGCAGTGCGCTCAGGCGAGCGACTTCTGCCACCATCTCTTCTTTGGCGATACGGTACGCTTCGCCCATGCCGACGATCTGGTGCACGGGCAAGGTGCCGGAACGCATACCGCGCTCGTGACCGCCGCCGTGCATTTGCGCTTCAATACGGATACGGGGTTTACGACGCACATACAGCGCGCCAATGCCTTTCGGGCCATAGATTTTATGACCAGAGAAAGACATTAAATCGACTTTGATCTTGCTGAGATCAATAGGCAGTTTGCCCACGCTCTGCGTGGCATCAACGTGGAACACGATACCACGGCTGCGGCACATCTCGCCGATAGCGGCAATGTCCTGTACCACACCGATTTCGTTGTTCACGTGCATGATGGAAACCACAATGGTGCCTTCACGCATTGCCGCTTCGAGTTCGTGCAGGTCAATAATGCCGTTACGCTGCGGCGCGAGGTAAGTGACCTCAAAGCCTTCACGCTCTAACTGACGGCAGGTATCCAGCACGGCCTTATGTTCGGTCTTGCTGGTAATTATGTGCTTGCCTTTATTCTGATAGAAGTTGGCGGCACCTTTGATAGCCAGGTTATCGGCTTCGGTCGCGCCGGACGTGAACACAATTTCACGCGGATCGGCACCCATCAGATAGGCGATTTGGTTACGCGCGATATCCACTGCCTCTTCCGCCTGCCAACCAAAGCGGTGAGAACGGGAAGCCGGGTTGCCAAACGTACCGTCCAGGGTCAAAAACTGCATCATTTTTTCAGCCACGCTCGGGTCAACCGGCGTCGTGGCTGAATAGTCTAGATAAATGGGTAACTTCATTGCTCATAAACTCCGTACATCACTTCAAAACGTACAATGCGTTTTGTTTTTATTATTCCTGCGAGGATGAACTATCAGGCGCGCAGATTAACATTAATGGTTTCTTGAATACGTCCATTGGCGGTACGACGAATGTCAGCATCCTGACGATCCGCCACGTCCAGCACTTCCTGATTATTCACCAGTTCGTCCAGCGTGATATTGTTCAAGAAATCGGTGATACGGTCGCTGAGATCGCGCCATAGCGTGTGCGTCAGGCAGCGATCGCCACCCTGGCAGCCTTCACGCCCCTGGCAACGGGTCGCATCGACGGATTCGTCTACGGCAGAGATCACGGCACCAACGGCGATTTCATTAACGTTTTTGCCCAGCAGGTAACCACCACCCGGCCCACGGACGCTGGAAACCAGCCCGTTTTTGCGCAAGCGAGAGAACAGTTGTTCCAGATACGACAGCGATATTCCCTGCCGCTCGGAAATATCCGCCAAAGGAACCGGCCCTTCTTTGGAGTGCAGCGCCACATCAAGCATGGCGGTAACGGCATAACGGCCTTTTGATGTCAGTCTCATAATAGTGGTACCTGTAGATAAAACAGCTTATTATCGAACACGGTTATTATAAACATGCACTGTGAATGCATGTACTTACATAGCACCCTTTCAGTCTGACATTCTCGAGTGTTTTAGTCAACTATTTAACCGAGTAATTCACTCAAGTATTTCTTCGCTACTTTTCTACTCCTGACCGTCATGTCGGTTTTTTTGTACCGAGCTTAAAATGCCGCGCAGAATGGCCAACTCCTGCTCTTCCGGGCGGGCGCGGGTAAATAAACGGCGCAGCTTGTGCATCACCTGCCCCTGATGAGCCTTACGAATAAAACCGGTGTAGTGCAGCGTTTCTTCCAAATGGGTATAGAAGCGTTCCAGATCGTCAACCAGCGGGTAAGGTTCTTCCGCAATCTGCGGTGCTCCCTGCGCCTGCAAATCCAGATGCGCAACGCGAACTTCATAAGCGATCAGCTGTACTGCCATCGCCAGATTCAACGAACTGTACTCGGGATTGGCGGGAATGCAAACGTGATAGTGGCATTTTTGCAGTTCATCGTTGGTCAACCCCACGCGTTCGCGGCCAAACACCAGCGCCACCGGCGCGTGCTGCGCTTCGTGCGCACTGAGCACGCCACACTCGCGCGGTTCGAGCATCGGCCAAGGCAGCGAACGGGAACGTGCGCTGGTGCCAACCACCAGGTTGCAGCCAACCAGCGCTTGATCCAGGTTATTGACCAGCGTAGCGTTACCAATAATATCGCTGGCACCGGCGGCCAGTGCGATCGCCTGTAAATCAGGTTTAATCAGTGGATTCACCAGATAGAGGTTCTTTAACCCCATGGTTTTCATCGCTCTGGCGGTGGACCCCATGTTGCCCGTGTGCGAGGTTTCCACCAGAACGATACGAATATTCTCTAACATGTTGACTCGGCAGTAAGAAGAAAAAGAGTGAAAAACAAGATTAGTGTATCACAGACTTCGCTATTTTCTCTTTCCCCTGCTATAGTGCGCCTCGCTTTCTGTTCTTTAACATCCTAGTGGACGATACCATGCATCCGATGCTTAACATCGCTGTGCGCGCTGCGCGCAAGGGCGGTAATTTAATTGCCAAGAATTATGAAACCCCTGACGCCGTTGAAGCGAGCCCAAAAGGCACCAACGACTTCGTTACCAACGTTGACCGCGACTCCGAACGCCTGATTATTGAGATGATTCGCAAATCCTACCCCCAGCACACCATTATTGGTGAAGAGTGCGGCGAAGTAGTCGGTGAAGACGACACAGTGCAATGGATTATCGATCCGCTGGATGGCACCACCAACTTCGTTAAACGTCTCCCCCATTTTGCTGTTTCTATTGCCGTGCGCATTAAAGGCCGCACTGAAGTCGCTGTGGTTTACGATCCGATGCGCAATGAGCTGTTTACCGCCACGCGCGGTCAGGGCGCACAGCTGAACGGCTATCGTCTGCGCAGCGACAATGCGCGCGATCTGGAAGGCACCATTCTGGCGACCGGCTTCCCTTTCAAGCAGAAACAGCACGCGACCCCTTACATCAATATGGTGTCAGCCCTGTTTACCACCTGCGCTGACTTCCGTCGCACCGGTTCTGCCGCGCTGGATCTGGCCTATGTGGCTGCGGGCCGCGTAGACGGTTTCTTCGAGATTGGCCTGAAACCCTGGGATTTCGCCGGTGGCGAGCTGCTGGTGCGTGAAGCAGGCGGTATCGTGACTGACTTCGTTGGCGGCCACAACTATCTCGCTTCTGGCAATCTGGTGGCGGGCAACCCGCGCGTGGTGAAGTCCATTCTGGCAGCCATTCGTGAACAACTTAGCGAAGCGCTGAAACGCTAAGGCAGTCCTTTGTCCCGTTCGCCGTTGGTGGGCGGGGCAACATCTGATATTTTTCCTTACATTGCGTTCCTGTTAAGTTTTGGCGTATGGTAATACGATAATGATTATCAAATGCATTACATCTGTCTGATTTGTATTAGGAGAGGCCTAATTCATCAGGACAGGTGGTAACGGGACGACACCATGTTTAAGAAATCCATCAACTCGCTGTTTTTCACCGCACTCCTTGCCACACCGCTTTTCAGCCACGCCACACAATATCCTTTAACTGTCACCGATATGGCGGGCAATACTGTCACACTGCAACAAGAGCCGAAGCATCTGGTGCTGCAAGACGGGCGCGATATTATGGCACTGGCGTTGCTGGATCGCGACGATCCGTTCCAGCGTTTAGTGGCGTGGAACAACCCGCCGAAAAAACAGGATGCCGCTACCTGGAACCTGTTGAAGGGCAAATGGCCGAACGCAGAAAATATCCTTGATATGGACTTTGGTGACAAAGGCGATATTGAGCTGGAAAGCGTGCTGGTGAAAAAACCGGATTTGATGGTGGCGCAACTGCGTGCCAAGGCGTCACTGGAAGGCAATGGCGTCGTTAACAAGCTGAACGAACTGCACATTCCATTGCTGTTTGTCGATTATGAAATCGATCCGGCCAAGAACACCACGGACAGCATCGACCTGCTCGGCAAGGTGCTTAACCGTGAAGAGAACGCCAAAGCCTATACCGACTTCTACCGTCAGCACGCCGCAGACATTCAGCAAAAAACCGCAGCGATTACGCCGAAACCGCGCGTGTTTATCGAACCTATCGCGGGTAACAGCTATGCCTGCTGCTTTAGCCATAAAGATAACGGCTGGGGCGGTTTACTGAGAGCGGTTGGGGTGACCAATATCGCTGCCGATCTGCTGCCGGGTGCCACTGGTTTTATCTCACTGGAAAAAGTGATTGCGGAAAAACCGGATGCTTACATCATGACCGGCTCCAAACGCGGTAACAGCGCCAACAAAATTCTGTCATTCGGCTATAACGCCACCGCTGAGGATATTCAAGCCAAAGCCGATGTGCTGTTAAGCCGTCCGGGTATCGATCAGGTCCCTGCCATCAAGGCCGGTCAGGTTTACGGGGTGTATCACCACTTCTATAACCATCCGTATAACATTGTCGGCATGAAATATCTGGCGAAAATTGCCTATCCGCAAGCGCTGGTAACGTTAAATCCTGATCAAACTTACCACGATATCGTGCGTCGCTTTACCGCGCTTCCAGACACACCGTTTATTTTCAGTCAAAAGTTGGCCAAGTAGTCGATGAGTACAACCACTGACATCAGCCGCCAAAAGGCGGCTGACTCGGATATCCTCCGTCATTATCAAGATATTCTACGCCATCGGTTGCTGATTATGCTGTTGCTGGTCGCCGCCATCGTGGTTTCCCTGCTGTTGGATTTCACCATGGGGCCATCCGGGCTTTCACTCGATGTGCTCTGGCAAACGCTGACCAACCCCGCGCAGGCAGATGCCGGCACGCGGTGATTGTGTGGGATATTCGCCAGCCCTACGCGCTGATGGCGCTAATCGTCGGACTGGCCTTAGGGTTGGCAGGCGCAGAGATGCAAACCATCCTGAATAACCCGTTAGCCAGCCCGTTCACGCTGTGCGTCTCTTCAGCCGCTGCCTTCGATGCAGCTCTGGCGATTCTGCTGGGGATTGGTATTCCCAGCATTCCGGCTCAGTGGTTTATCTCCGCCAATGCCTTTCTCTTTGCGCTGATGGCCGCATTGTTACTTGATGGCATTACCCGCAGGACCAACGTCGCGACGTCAGGCGTGGTCCTGTTCGGTATCACGCTGGTGTTCACCTTCAATGCACTGGTATCGATGCTACAATTCATCGCCAATGAAGATACCTTGCAAGGGCTAGTATTCTGGACCATGGGCAGCTTGGCGCGCGCCTCATGGGAAAAGCTGGGCGTACTGCTGTTGGCGCTGGTGGTATTAATGCCGCTGTAGTTTATGAGCTCATGGAAGCTCACCGCCTTGCGTCTCGTGGAAGATCACGCCACCAGTTTTGGCATCAACGTACGCCGTTTAAGTCTGGCGACGCTGCTACGCATCAGTATTCTCTCGGCGCTGTCGGTGGCGTTTGTCGGTCCGATCGGTTTTATTGGTCTGGTTGCGCCACACATTGCCCGCATGGTATTCGGCGAAGATCACCGCTTTTATCTGCCCGCCAGCGCCCTGATTGGTGCACTGGTGTTATTGCTGGCGTCGGTGGCGTCTAAAAACCAGATCCCCGGCGTGATTATTCCTGTTGGGATCGTGACATCGCTGGTTAGGGTGCCTTTCTTCCTGAGTATTATTCTGCGCCACCGGGGGAATGTATGAACCAGATGCTGTCGCACGCCGGTTTGCGCATCTCCCGTTTCGAAGCCGGTTATCCGAAACGACAAATCATTCACAACCTCAATGTGCCGCTATTACCGCGCGGTAAAATCACGGTACTGCTTGGCCCCAACGGTAGCGGTAAATCAACGCTGCTGCGCGCGCTGGCCGGACTAGGCAACGCCAACGGTGAACTGCATCTGGACGACACCAAACTGATGCAATTGCCGTTTGCCAAGCGTGCCGAACAGGTGGTTTATCTGCCACAATCTTTGCCCGCAGGCATGCATTTGCACATGCTGGAGTCGATCATCGTGGCACAACGGGCTTCCGGCGGTTTGAACTCGCGCGAGAAAGAGAATGAAGTGTTGACGCTGCTACGCCAACTCGGTATTGAACATCTGGCGATGAGCTCTCCGGCGGCCAAAAACAGCTGGTAGTGCTGGCGCAATCGCTGATTCGCCAACCTTCACTGCTGTTACTGGATGAACCGTTAAGCGCGCTGGATCTCAATTACCAGTTCCACGTGATGGATTTGGTGCGTAAAGAGACGCGCAAGCGCAATATCGTCACGCTGGTGGTGGTGTACGACATCAATATCGCCCTGCGCCACGGCGACCATGTGCTGATGCTGAAAAACGGTGAGCTGATTACCGACGGCGCGCCTGCCGAGGTGATCAGCGCTGACAGTCTGGCACAGGTGTATGGCGTACGCGGGCCCATTGAGCGCTGTTCGCAGGGCATACCGCAAGTGATGATTGATGGGTTGGTGTCTGAGCCGACGATTTGATTGCTAGTGCATTGAATGACCATAAAGCCCGTATAAACGTGGGCTTTTTCATCAGTAATTATTTCTGCTGCGGTGGCAGCGTTACCCAATATCCCGGTTGATACGGCAGCGGCAAGAACTTCTCATGAAAGGTTCTGAACGTCGCGTCCGGATCGATATCCTTAAACAGATCCGGATGCAGCCATTTCGCCATCGCCTGAATCGCAACAAACTGATACGGGCTATCGTAGAACTGATGCCAGATAGCGTGGGCATTGCCGTTGGTCGCCACCGGCAAGGTTTTGAACGCAGAATGCTGCATCAACGCAGCCAGACGTTTAATGGCTTCCGCCGTGTCCGCTCCTGGCCCCACGCCAACCCACTTGTTCGCCGTGTTGTAGTTCTTCCAGTTAGCCCACGTGACAATCACCACATCCGGACGAGCACTGATGATAAATTCCGGATTCAAAGTGCCAAAGGTACCGGGGATCGCCGTTTTGGCGACATTGCTCCCACCGGCGACTTCCAGCATTTTGCCAAAGTTTTCATCACCAAAGGACATGCAGCACTCATCATAGCCGCCAGCACGATCGATCATGACTTTCAGACGCGGTCCCTGATAATTTTTCAGACGATCTTCCACCACGGCGATCTGCTCGCGGCGGAACTGAACGATCTCCTCGGCACGCTGCGGCTTGTTCAGCAGTTGCCCCATGATACGGATGCTCTTTTCCGCATTCTCAAACGGCTTCTCGCGGAAATCGATAAACACCACCGGAATACCCAACAGCTCTAGCTTTTCAATCAGTTTGCCTTCATCCGTCGCCGCTTTCGATTCCAGGTTCATCAGCACCAAATCGGGTTTGAGCGTTAACGCCTGCTCAACGTTAAAGGTGCCGTCCTTCGCGCCGCCAAACGTTGGCAACGATGTGATGCTCGGCAACTGTTTTTCATAGGCCTTATAGCCATCAAAATCCGGCTTTGGGCAGATCGTCACGCCAACCAACCACGCGTTTAAACGGTGCTTCGGTGTCAAAGGCCGCCAGCAGGTAAATCTGTCGCCCTTCTCCCAAAATGATGCGTTTGGCTTCCGCGGCAATTTCAACCTTGCGACCACTGACATCTTCGATAACGATCGGGGCGGCATACGACAGGCAGGTGACACTCCATAGCGAGATGGTAGCTATCCAGTGTAGCGTTTTCTTCATTTTTATCCCTGATTTTATATAAATAATGAGACTCATTATCATCATTTAAAATGATATGCTGCGCGCCACAGAGCAGATGCAATGGCTTTTTGACGTCAGGCACGTTCAGAGAGAAAAATCAGAAAGGCACGTCAGGAGAGCGGACGGATACCACCGGTAATGGCAGGTTGCGCTGAGAGATAAAGCAGAACGCCAGCGCCAAACAGCACCATGCCACCCGCCAGCGACAACGTGCTCCAGGCGGTCTGTTGCCACAGCGTAGGCGCACGTGAGCGTCCCATGCGTTCAATCACCCGGCGACAAAAGAACACCAGCAGTGCCAACACCGAGAGGGTAATGGCCGTGCCCAGTGCTATGGCGAGCGCAGAAGCAACGCCCCAGGCAAACACGCCGATCACTTTGAAGAACAACAGCACAAGGATGGCCCCCGAGCAGGGACGCAACCCCATGGCAAACACAATCGCCACTCGGGTACGCCAGCCATCACCACGTTGCAATTCTTCCTGGGAAGGGAGATGACGATGGCCGCAACCGCATACGCCATCATCCGTCACGGGCTATAACGGCGCGAACGGTAACAGACGCGCCTCTGCGGTTGACACGTGAATACGCTGAATTTGGGTTTGTTGGCATGTCTTGCATGGGTAATCGCCGCCCACAGACGTTTAAGGGCACGCACGCTGAGCCACAATCCCAGTAGCGCCACCAGCATAAAACTGGCCTTTTCCATCCAGAAAGTGCAGGCATGCAGTGCCCAGCTGGAGAGTTGCAAAACCCCCAACGTGACGCTCACAAACCCAATCGCCATCATGCCTTGCAGCAGCGAGGATGCTAGCGTCAGTTTTAGACTGTTTTTAAGCTGCGTCGGATGAGTGCAAGGTAGGTGGCGATCACCACTTTACCGTGTCCCGGCCACACCGCGTGCAAGATGCCGTAGACCAGACTGAACGCCAGCAGGCTCAGCACCGCCTGATGCGGCTGTTCGTGCACCGCCTCAAGCAGCGCTGACATCTGCTGATGCATCACCTTCTGCCAGGCAACGCTTTGCAGCAGAATATCCGGCCAGTAGCGCAGCGCCACCTGAGCACCCAGCGCGAGCAGCAGTAAAAAAGCCGCTAACGGCCACAGTCCAAGGCACAGTCTCAAGGTGCGATTGCGTTTTCGTTTTTCAAACACGGTCAGTGGCATTCCAACGTAATGTATTGTGCAAACTATTTGCCCAACGCCAGATCCTCATCGGGGACATCGGCTTTATCCAGCGACAGCGCATAAGAGCGTAAATCAGCGCTGGGTTTCGGGGTAAACAGCGCGGTTTTACAATGTTCCGCCAGCGCAGGCGCAAGGCGAACAGCGTTTTTATCCTGATAGGACATATCGACAAAATAGGTCGGGTCATAGGTAGAAATCTGTAGCGACGCACCTTTCAAAGGCTGCGGATGCGCCAGCGGCAGCACAAACTTCAGCACCGCTTTATTGCCCTGCCGCGACAAATGATATTCTGTCGGCAGCAGTTGGAATTTCACCGCCGTGTTATCCAGATAGATCTCAGTAAAATAGTGCTGACCCAACACGTTCGCCATCACTTCCGCCGCCAGTTTTTTCCAGATTTCAGCGTCACTTTTCGCCTTGCCCGCATCGTAGAGCAGATCGGCTGAGGTGATCGGATCCATCGTCCAGTTCATACTCAACCCGGTGATGGTGTCATTCTCACCTTCAACCGTGGTTTGGATATCGATAAAACTGTGGGGATGCGCCCACACCGAATGCGAGGCAAGCGACAGAAGCGAGAACAACACGCCCGACCGCCATCCTAACCGAGCACAACAGCGACCGAAAGTGTTATAAAGTAACATAATGTATCGTCTCTTGACGCAGACGATGACACCCGAACTTTCCAAGCGTCATACTATTCCGAAATGAACGTGATGCCCAGTTTATGCGTGTTGAGCGGGCGTCGCGGGTCGTAAAAACAGCGTGGGAACCACCAGCGCCGCCATCACCCAAAAGGTGGCATGTTGCAGATGTTCAAACAAAAAGCCCGACACCACCGTCATCACCGCAATGCTGCCGCCCATTGCCAGTGCCGAGTAGACGGCCTGCAAACGCAGCACGTCGCCACCGCTACGCGCAGAAATAAAGCGCATGGCGGCCAGGTGGCACAGGGTAAAGGTACCGCAGTGCAATATCTGTATCACAATCAGCCAGGGCAACGCTACGGTGGCCCCCATCAGCCCCCAGCGAACAATGCCTGCCACCGCTGACAGCAGCAACAGGTCGCGGACGCTGAAACGCGCAAACCAGCGTTTGCTGAACATAAATACCACTACCTCAGCCACCACCCCCAGCGACCACAAATAGCCAATCACCGCTGGCGAATACCCCACATCCTGCCAGTAGATAACGCTAAAACCGTAATAGGCTGCGTGCGCCCCTTGCAACAACGCCACGCAGAGCAGAAAGCGCCACACGCCCTCTTCACGCAGTAATTTCGGCCAGGAGGTTACCGCCGCGGCGTGCTCCCCCCCCGCGCTGGCCAGCGGCATCACAGAAGGTCGCAGCAACATGCCCAACAGCATACACACCAACCCGGCGGTCAACGTTGCCAGGATTGCCGTGTGCCCCCAGGCGGCCACCAATTCACCGGTGACGGCAGAACCAATCACAAAGGCTATCGAGCCCCATACACGCACTTTTCCATAGTCCATGGCGATCTGGCGTTGCCAGGTGGCGGCCAGCCCATCGTTAAGCGGCACCAGCGGTGAAAAGAACAGATTAAAGCCCACAATGACCAGCAGCAGCCACACCCAGGCATTGCCCAACCAGAAACCCAGCGCAAGGAGCAGTGACAGCAACGCCAAAAGACGTATCGCATTAATCAGATGAGCGGGATTTTTTACACAAGGCGTAATGAAGAGACTCCCTATACAGCGCGCAACCAGCCCGGCACCAAGCAGCAAACCGATATTTTCCGCGCTAAGACCTTCCCCTTTTAGCCAGCCGCTCCAGAACGGCAGGAAAATGCCGTAGCAGAAAAAGTAGGTGAAATAACTGAGCGCCAGCCAGTAGGTGGATTGCAAAACCATCGTCTCTCCTTGTCAACTGCGCAGCACATAGCGTCACTACGGCGGCTACAGCCCGATCATCGCGCCCTAAAAAGGCGTCTTAGCCTAACAGGTAAAGCGGTGGCTTCCCAGCGCAGGCTCGCAAAATTCAGTTTATCAGGCACGGAGCAGAGAACGCTGTGCAGGGTCTTCACAGGGAACACGCATATGCAACAAGGCAGGCCAAAGCGCAGGCCAATCGCCCTCATGATCCACGTCGTGCACTTCACGCACATCGGCACAACGCCCGACAGCAGTAACAAAAAAGTGGGCAATAACCGAAGGCACAATGCGATCGGTATCGCCGCTGAAATGCAGTTGTGGCACAGCGGCAATCTCGCTCGCGACATCGTCCGGGTTAAGCGAATCGGGCATGGGGGCGACACGGTGTAAGCGATTAACCGCGACATGATTGAGGTTGCCCCCACCGTGCGTAGCAGGGCAATGTCTTTACGACGTGCAGCAATCAACACCGCAATAGCGCCACCGCCGGAGGTCGTCCTGCCCAGACCAGCCCCACTAACGGTCGCGGTAAATGCGCCAGACGCTGTTGCCAGAGCTCGATACGCTGGGGATCGGCAAACAGATAAGGCACAGTACCGGGCAAATCCGTCAGTTGCAGGCCCAGCTCCATCGGCAGGCTCATCAGCTCACAATGATAATCAAAGGACTGCGGTAAGTTTCCACGCACAACGATCTCATCCCAGCCAGTACAGCGGCGTGCCAGTGCCAGACAATCGCTGTTCACTTGCAGAATAATGCGCGCACCACTGCGCTCGCGCGCGGTCTGGACCAGACGTAAAAACTGAATGGTATCGCCAAAGCCCTGCTCGTCATGGATCAGCAAGCGTTTCCCAGCCAGCGGCTGCCCTTCCCAACGCGGTTTCTGCACATGACGGCACACCTTAGCTGTGTGCTCCATCTGGTAGCGAAAGCGGTATTCTCGCCAGCCTTGAGTAAAATCGCCGGTGACTAACAGCAGTGAAGCCAGCGCGAAACGTGCCGTCATCTCACCGAGCCGAACCCGCACCAACATGCTCATAATGCGCAACGCAGGTTCCATTTTTAACTGAGCGCGCAGCGCCCGCGCCAGCAGATGCCACAGCGTCGGCGGCCCGTTGCCGTTCGCCAGCGTTTGCGTCAGCAAAGCTTCCACCTCGGCATGGCGACCTTCGGCATAAAGATCGAGCACTTGCTGATGACAGGCGGCAATCACCTCGGGGGACAGCACCGTACCGGACGTCGAACGCTGCGCGTTAACCCGGTCCGGAGCAAAGGCGCGTAATGCGTCCAGCCAGCGGCTAGCCTCTTCAGGCCGTTGGCGCACCCTCGCCAGATCGGCAAGATTAAGATAGGCTTCCGCGCAGCGTGGGTCGAGCGCTATCGCCTGCTCGGCTAACTCGGCGGCTCGCGCTAGATGACCAAGTTCGCGTAACAGAGAGGATTGGTTGATGCAGGCTTGAACAAACTGAAGGTCGTGCGCCAGCGCCTGCTGGTAATGATGCAATGCTTGCTGACTCTGCCCTAAACGGCGCAGCGTATTCGCCAGATTATTGTGTGCCTGCGGATTGTCGGGATTAGTAGTCAACACCTTGCGCAGACAGGATTCACTGAAAGTCAGATTGCCACACTCTTGTGCGATGATACCCAGGTTGTTCCATGCATCCATCAGTTGCGGATCGGCAGCAACTGCCTTGCGCGCCGACTGTTCAGCGTCCTTCAACTGTCCCTTTTGACGATACATCTCGGCCAGATTGCTGTGAAACAGTGCAGGCGCTTGCGGCGAGCGGGTCGCTGCCTCTAAATAGGTGACCGCACGCTCCTGAAAACTATAGACATGGGCCATAACGCCGAGCAGATGCATGGCCCCCGGTTGCTGAGGGACTACACGCAAAATACGCAGACAGAGTTGCTCTGCCTGCGCCGCCTGACCAGCCCACCAGTGTGCATACGCGCGCCGCAAGGCCGTTTCAACGGTAAGCGGTGTCGCCACTGGATGAGTCGGATTAAGCACAAAATCTCCCTGATGCCAGAACATGAACTGAAACAATGCGCCAGCGGCATAGCCACACCGCTGGCGCAGGGGAATCAGAACTGCCAGCGCAGTTGCAGATTACCGGTGTGACTTTGATAGTGTCGGGCCGCTTCGCTGGTATATTTTATCGTCACACTGAGGTCACGAGAGAGACCCCTGCCGAGAACACGCCGGTATCCACAATCGGTTTCGAACCGCGTGCCACAAATGAACTTGCGCCGGTGCTGTCGGCAGAGAAGCTGGCTACTGATTGCAACGCATCGTCATGGTATTCGTGACGCCATCCGCCCTGAATAAACGGCTGAATTTCACCGTCTGACATTTTGAAACGGTGATCCAACTTCAACGCCAGGTCACTTTTGAGTGAGGTTACCGTGGTATCGTCAACCCGCAATCCCGCACCGTTGCCACCCGCTTCGGTATAACCGTCCTGCCCCAGTTGCTGTACGTCAAGGTAGCGATCGGTGTCAATCGAGTCCACTGGGTTCCCATCGAGAGCGGATACCCCACCAGACCGGAGGCAATGAACTGGTTACCTTTGAATGTCGCAGTGGTATTACCGTTAAATCCGGTGAAATCCAGCTGACGCTTGGTGCCGTAATGGTGGAAGATACCGCCAGTCGTTAGGTTGACGTACCAAGGGTCACCCTCATAGTTGGCATAGCCGAACACGCCGTAAGATTTGACATGGGCCGAACTGCCCAGATTATCGCCGCTGCTGTTCACCATAGTGATGGTGTAACTGCCTAATCCCCCCAAACGCCAATTATCGTTGACCTCACCATCGCCCCCTAACATCACACCAACGAAGTGTCCGTCGTAACCCGCGATATCCCCCTGCTGGCCTCGGTTGACCTTGCCGCCAAAGCCTTGCCCCCAGGCTACCGGACCGTCATCATTTTCCCCGGTCGAAATACCGCTGCCTGCACCTGCCAGACGAATGGCTTCACCGCGTTGCGCCAATACGTCCAGTACCGACATGGAGTGCAGTACTGCAGCCTGCACCGAGGCTGAGGCGATCGCCGCCGGGCTAAGTTGCGCCCCCGCACGGTTAGCCTCTGCTGTATTGCCTACCGCAGCACCAGCGTTAAATAGATTGAGCAGGGACGACTCCGTACCGCCATAATTAAACAGGCCGTTCAATGCAGTGATGGCGTTTGACGTCGTCGCGTAACCAATCGGTTTGTAATCGCCATTGCAGTCACCCAACGTCACCACCAGATCGCTGGTGCTGCCGTGTGTTACCGGTTAGCAGCCCGGTGTAATTCTCAGCCCAGTAATCCAGTTTGTCGGCGTTGTAATCGGTGCCATCACTATTTGCTCGAATCACCACATAGTGCTGCCCTTGTGCAAACGCATATTGGCCGTTACCCATTAGCCCCACGTTAGATCCGCTGGCGATATTGGCACTGCCGGACACCACCAGGCGGCCATACCCGTTGTAGGCGTTGATATCACCGTTGGTGGCAAGGTAGTTATTGACACCAAACAGCAGGCTGGCACCGCCTCCCTGTTGATAGTCTCCGTCGATCGTGAGCACATTGTTGACCATCAGTTGGGCAGAGCCATTCACCAGTTGGCCTTCCCCCAGAATCACGTTGTCATTCAGCACCGTATTGCCCGTAACAAAAGTCAGGTCACCGGCCGCAATGGAAATAGTGCCGATACTGCCTTTGTCATAGCCAGTCAAGGTCCCGATGTCCTCGCCTTCACTGCCAAAGAAGGTCAGGCCGCTGGTGGAGTAGATATTTCCTGCTATCACCCCATCGTTATAGATCGACCCGATACTCCCGCCATCGATGGAGAGCGCGGCAGACTCACCGCTTATAATGCCTTCATTGCTGAGGGAGCCAAGGGTACCACCGTTGTAAATTCCCATGGCGATATTGGTGTCGATGGAGCCCGAGTTGAAAAATGTCCCGACATAAGAGCCACCTTCCACCACCAGGCCATCCTCCGCATCAATCAGTCCGCTGTTATTGATGGCGGCGATCGTACCGACAGCGTCTTCCGGGTTACCAAACGCACCGATGCCCAGATTGGCACTCAGGGTACCCGAGTTGAAGAAGGTACCTACATACCCGCCGCCTGATACAATCAGCCCGTCATCAGCATCAATAAGGCCAGTGTTGGAAATAGATCCAATCGAACTTAACTCTTCGACATTTTCACCAAACACGCCAATACCCAGACCAGAACTGATGGTACCGCCATTAATTAACGACGCTACGCCGGCATCATTTTTCAGAACGATCCCAGCATCACCTTTAATCAATCCAGTGTTACTAATGGAACTGATGCTGGAACTATTTAGCAGGATAGCGGCATCGTTATCAGAGGAAATCACACCGGAGTTGACCAATTCATACAGCTTGGAATCCTTTTCCAGCACGACGCCCTGCTCACCACTGATCTCACCAGAGTTCTCGAAAGAGCATAGGTTGCTGGCGTTGATTAAAACGGCCGTATCTTCATCACCTTTGATATATCCCGAGTTGTTGAATTCCGCCAGAAAGCTGTTGTTCTCGAGGTAAACGCCCTTATATCCTGAAATGGTGCCGGTGTTAAACAGCGAATCAATGTTACCCGCATCACTCCAAAGACCACTGTTGTCACTGGCAGAAATTAAACCGGAGTTGGTTAATGGTCCGATCGACCCGGTGTTATAGATCCCATCACTACCAGTGATAACGCCAGCGTTGCTGAGCGTACCAATGGTTGAGGTGTTGGTGACACCGAAATCGGTTCCGGTGATCGTACCGGTAGTGGTTATGCTCAAATAATCCTGCGCAGTTGTGATGCTCAGGCCGCTGATGTTCGTGGAAACATCGATCGATGCAGCAGATGATGGGTAAGTAGAAAGAACACATAGTACGGCACTTACTGCCACCACCAACGGTTTGACTTTGAATGACGAAGACCTCATCCGGCACTTCCCCCAAATAATATAACAAATTGATATTTCATCATTAATATGATATCGATAGCATTTTAATTAATAACGATGAATAAAAATGATTTACCGTTATTAATTAGAATAAAACTTCCTGAAAACAACGTCTTTTCGATAAGAACTGTCTCAAAGGGTAGACGGCGCGTGGGAGAAAACTTTCATATTCTGATTCTTGCGCTAAGAGCACATAGGATTTTATATCAGATGGTTACGTGAAGATAGTGAGGAAAAGAGGTAAAAAAAACGCCAGCCCGAAGGCTGGCGTTAACTTACAGGTTATTGGCGATCAGGCATAAACCGGGAAACGCTCGCAAATAGCGAGGACTTTTTGTTTCACGCGTTCAATGGTCGCTTCGTCATTGATGTTATCCAGGACGTCACAGATCCAGCCTGCCATCTCACGCACTTCCGCTTCCTTGAAGCCACGACGGGTTGCCGCCGGCGTACCGATACGGATACCGGAGGTCACAAACGGGCTCTTCGGATCGTTCGGTACACTGTTTTTGTTAACAGTAATGTTAGCGCGACCCAGAGCCGCATCGGCTTCTTTACCGGTCAGGTTTTTGCTTACTAGATCGACTAGGAACAGGTGGTTGCTGGTGCCACCAGAAACCACGTTGAAACCGCGCGTCAGGAACACCTCAACCATAGCCTTGGCATTCTTCGCCACTTGTTGCTGGTAAACTTTGAACTCAGGTTCCATTGCTTCTTTCAGCGCTACCGCTTTACCGGCGATAACGTGCATCAACGGGCCCCCCTGACCGCCAGGGAACACAGCAGAGTTCAGCTTTTTGTACAGTTCTTCATCACCGCCCTTGGCCAGAATCAGGCCGCCGCGCGGACCCGCCAGCGTTTTATGGGTAGTGGTCGTGACGATATGCGCATGAGGAACCGGGTTAGGATAAACGTCAACCGCGACCAGACCCGCAACGTGTGCCATATCCACAAACAGATAAGCACCAATGCTGTCAGCGATTTCACGCATTTTCGCCCAGTCAACCACGCCTGAGTAAGCAGAAAAACCGCCTACGATCATTTTCGGTTTGTGGATTTGTGCCAGTTCAGCCATTTCTTCGTAATCGATTTTACCGCTTTCATCGATACCGTAAGGAATCACTTTGTACAGTTTGCCAGACAGGTTAACCAGAGAGCCGTGGGTCAGGTGACCGCCGTGAGCCAGGTTCATCCCCAGAATGGTATCACCCGGTTGCAGCAGCGCAGTATACACGGCAAAGTTGGCCTGGGAACCGGAGTGAGGTTGCACGTTAGCGTAGTCAGCACCGAACAGCGCTTTAGCACGGTCAATCGCCAGTTGCTCTACGATGTCAACATATTCGCAGCCGCCGTAGTAACGTTTGCCGGTATATCCTTCCGCATATTTGTTGGTTAACTGAGACCCTTGAGCCTGCATAACACGTGGGCTGGTGTAGTTTTCTGACGCTATCAGTTCAATATGCTCTTCCTGACGCACCACTTCTTGCTGCATCGCGTGCCACAGTTCGGCATCGTAATCGGCAATGTTCATTTCACGCTTTAACATCCGCATCTCCTGACTCAGCTAACTATATGTACAGTAAAAATGCCCGCAACGGGTATTGGCCTATAGTGTAAACCGTTTATCCCCTTGCATGATAGGGCTTGACAGAGGTTTTTACGCAAACGATTAGCTTCAAGCAGCACAAGGCTTAGCGGCCTAATGCCTTCATGCACTGGCAAGGGAGTTTTCTTCATCTGCATCCTGCATTTTCTTCATTTTGTGTTCCCGTCGACACAATAAACACCAACACAAAGCAGGGATTTACAACGGGTCAACGCTCAAATAAGATGCATTAAAAATACATTTTATAAAGCCACCTGGGGTCACCATGCTAGACGCAAAAACTATCGCTATCATAAAATCGACCCTGCCCTTGCTGGCAAAAACCGGCCCGGCACTGACCGCTCATTTTTATCAGCGCATGTTCAGCCACTATCCTGAACTAAAAGACATTTTCAACATGAGTAATCAGCGCAATGGCGATCAGCGAGAAGCCTTATTCAACGCTATCTGCGCCTATGTGGCCAACATCGACAACCTCTCGGCGCTGCTGCCTGCGGTGGAGCGTATCGCACAGAAACATGCCAGATTCTCGATCCAGCCTGCGCAATATAGCATCGTTGGCGAGCATCTGCTGGCCACGCTGGACGAATTGTTTAGCCCCGGCGAGGAGATATTGGATGCCTGGGGCAAGGCGTATGGCGTATTGGCTGATGTTTTTATTCAGCGTGAACGCGCCATTTATCAGGATGCAGCCAGCCAGCACGGCGGCTGGGAAGGCACGCGCCCCTTTCGCATCGTGAAAAAACAGACGCAGAGTGCGCTGATCGCCAGTTTTACACTGGAACCTGTCGATGGCAAACCGGTGGTGGATTTTAAACCCGGTCAATATTTGGCAGTCTACATTCGCCACGACAGCCTTACTCATCAGGAGATTCGCCAATATTCCCTGACGCACGCCCCCAATGGCCGCACTTATCGCATTGCGGTAAAGCGCGAGGCTCAAGGAACCGTTTCCGGCTATTTGCACGACATGGCACAGGAAGGCGATATCATTTCACTGGCTGCGCCCCACGGGGGTTTCTTTTTAACGGCCTCCCCAACCACACCGGTCACGCTTATCTCTGCGGGCGTAGGGCAAACACCGTTACTCAGCATGCTGCACCAGTTAAAAGATCGGGCGCATGAAGCGGACGTCCTGTGGTTGCATGCCGCTGACAACGGCGATGTGCATGCCTTTGGTGATGAGCTGGCGCAGATTAACCAGCAATGGCCCACATTGACACGTTACGTATGGTACCGTCAGCCCGGTAAAGACGATCGTCCCGGTGAAGATTTTCGCTATCAAGGCGTAATGGCGCTGGACAAACTGGCGTACCGTCTGAGCGATGCCAGCATGCATTTTTATCTTTGCGGCCCGGTGGCCTTTATGCAATTCGCCGCTCATCAACTCCTCGCATTGGGCATCGCCCCCTCACAGCTACACTACGAATGCTTTGGACCACATAAAGTCGTGTAATGCGCCGACTCGCAAGCCCCTACCGCACGGGCAAACGCACGCGCGGTAATCTTATCCACGATCACAAATTTATGCTCCCACCCGATCCGGTAATGATAAAAAACAGTATCGATCACAAAAATCCGCCACGCCATAATTAAAATAACGCTTCATTTTAAAAAAACGCAGTTTTAGCTTATTGATTTGCTCCACGGCCTGTCTGCATCCCACTTTTTTGGCCGAACTAACAAGGAGTTTGTGTAAGAATCATTAGCACTGCGGCAAGCCTGTTGCACACCACCAAAACGACGTCGTCTTTTTTACTACTTTTTGCGATAAGGGATGTATCTGACCATGTCTACACGATTTTCTCACCGCATTACGCTCGCGCTGTTGATTAGCGCTTCCGTGGGCTATGCCCATGCACAAAAGAATGCAGCACCAGCTAGCGAAACGCTGCCCGCCACGGTGTTGGGAGAACACACCACGCTCGAAGGCATCGTTGCACACCGCGATGCGCGCCTGCCCGCCACCATTATTGTGCGTGACCAACAAGGGCACCGCTGCGACTGTCTGCGGTCGAGTCCGGCGGCAATAACTGTTTGTTGAACAATCAGGCGCGTGCCATCTGCCTGAGCGCGTTGTTGCCAACCGCTCAGTCGGGTAAAGGAAACATCGCCAACATCAACCCGTTTACCGATCGCATCGCCTCCGACATGGCCGCGGCGGCAGGCTACATCGGCCCGCAGCAACTCTCCGATGATGCAGGCACGCCTGCGCTCTCAGCCACAATCTGGAAACAGGCTAATGCGGTGTTTCATGCCGGTTTCGGTCCCGCGTTAAAACAGGGGGGCATCACTAACCCTGCACAGTTTGATCCCCTGCACTACCCGGCAACGCAGCAAAAAGCCTTTCGCCAACTGGTCGACGTAATCAATCACAACCGCAACTACCATAACGACAGCGGGCAAGCGGGCCACACCGTACTGACGGACAGCTTGTTCCGACCGATCGTCGGTCTTAGCGCCGATGGCAGCTACGAAGGGCTGGATTATGGCTATGCGCGTCGTCAGTTGGATGAGATCAAAAAGGCCAAGACGTGCATCTTTATCGTTGGCGACTCCACCGCCGCCAACTACGAGAAACTGCGTTTCCCACGCATAGGCTGGGCACTGGTGTTTGAACAGCAATTCCGCCATGACGGCAGCGTCAAAGTGATCAATGGTGCCCGCGCCGGACGCAGCTCGCGCGATTTCTTCTATGAAGGCTGGTTCCGACAGATGCAGCCCGGCGACTACATTTTCATTCAGATGGGCCACAACGATCAGAACTGTAACGGTGCCAGAGCGGTACGCGGCGCAGCGAATGTCGGCAACCTGTGTACCTACCCCAATGATGCGGCAGGCAAGCGCCAATTCCCGCAGGGTAAACCAGATATGTCATTCCAGAACGCGCTGGAACGCTATATCACCTATGCCCGCCAGCATCAGATGATCGCAGTGCTGTTAACGCCAACAACCCGCGTGAAAGATGCACAAGGCAAAGACAGCACCCCAGCCGTTCACAGTCACTTCACCCGTCAAAATGCTGAAAACGGCTTTGCCTTTATCGGTGACTACAGCCAAACCATCAAAGATACCGCGAAAGCCAACAATGTCCCGTTGCTGGATGTTGAACCCGATATCATTGCACTGGCTAACCGGGATAACGGACATCACTGGAAACAGTACTGGCTGGTGATCGATCCTAAACGCTACCCGTACTACAAAGATCAGGCGGGCAGCACCAGCAAACCGGATACCACCCATTTCCAACAAAAAAGCGCGATTGCCGTGGCCGAGATCGTCGCAGACAGCATTCGCGCCGACGACGCACTGCGCCCGCTGGCTGATCATCTGCTCAAGAAAAAACACTAAGGCTTTACTCCTCTGAGCGTTTGCTCAGGGGCGCTTTTCCATAGTGCGAATAGATGGGTTTTACCTCTCGGACACTACAGTTAAGGAATGATCGGTATGTTTAAACCCCTCTCAGGCGCAATTGCGCTGGCCGTTCTGGTGGCCGCCCCCTGGCAGCACGCCATTGCCAGTTCAGATGTTAACGCGGTGGTTTCTGCCACGGCACCTGCTGCACCCAACACCTTTAAAACCATTGGTGAGGCTATCGCCAGCGCGCCTGCCGATACCACACCGTTTGTTATTTACATCAAAAAGGGCACCTACCACGAGCGCCTGGTGATTACCCGCCCCAACGTGCATTTTAAGGGCGAAGACCGTGACCACACCATTATTGCTGTGGATACTGCCGCCGGAGCCCTGAAGCCAGACGGTTCCAAATGGGGTACCTCCGGTAGCTATACGGTAAAGATCGATGCGCCTGATTTCAGTGCCCGTATGCTGACCATCCGCAATGATTTTGACTATCTGGGCAATGAAGCCAAGAAGAGTGATGACCCGACCAAGATAAAAGACACTCAGGCCGTGGCACTGTTGGTGGCGGAGAAGAGCGATCGTGCCTACTTCCACGATGTCAGCCTGGTGAGTTATCAAGACACGCTGTATATCAAAGGGGGTCGCAGTTTCTTTGAGAAATGCCGTATCAGCGGCACCATGGACTTTATTTTCGGTAACGGCACGGAGCTGTTTGATGATTGCGATATCGTCGCCCGCACGCGCGTTAATCCCGGTGATGAATCCTATGGCTACCTGACCGCTCCCAGCACTGATATCAACCAGAAGTACGGTCTGGTGATTACTAACAGCCGGGTGTTCAAGGAAGGCAGTAATATCCCCGCGAAAAGCTATGCGCTCGGTCACCCCTGGCATCCGACGACCACCTTCCCTGATGGCTGCTATGCCGACCCTAACGCTATCGGACAAAGGGTGTTTATCAACACCGAGATGGACGATGTGATCTACGGCTGGGACAAAATGTCCGGCAAAGATATCAAAGGCGAGAAAATCTGGTTCCAGCCGCAGGATTCGTGTTTCTTCGAATACCACTCAACCGGTGCGGGCGCAGAAAAAAATGACGGACGGCATCAGCTCACCGCAGAACAGGCCGCAGAATACAGTAAGGAAAAGTTTCTGGCGGGCTGGACACCCACCGCACCTTGACAGGACGTTCCACGATCCTCGCTCGGCGGGGATCGTGGCTAAAGCATCAGATAGCCGCTTCGTCTTCTTCGCCAGTACGGATACGCACTACGCGTGCCACATCAAACACGAAAATCTTGCCGTCACCAATTTTACCGGTCTGGGCGGTCTGAATGATGGTTTCGACACAGGTATCGACGATGTCATCGGCAACCACCAGCTCGATTTTTACCTTGAGCAGAAAATCGACCATATATTCTGCACCGCGATACAGTTCGGTATGGCCCTTCTGGCGCCCGAATCCTTTTACTTCCGTGACGGTCATGCCGGTGATACCCACTTCGGCTAACGCTTCACGCACGTCGTCCAATTTGAACGGTTTGATAATTGCATCTATTTTTTTCATGAAATAACCTTTGTGAACCTGTTACTCTTCGACCGCAGTCGGGCATCAGTAACAAACATTCAGTGAAACGGTAACGCCAGGTGCAACAACGTCAAACGCGTTGTCACTCTTTAAAATCGTTAGCATCCAATGCGTGACGTCCAAGCAATTTATAGAATTCGGTGCGATTACGCCCCGCCATTCTGGCCGCCTGCGTCACGTTGCCTTTGGCAATTTGCAGCAACTTACGTAAATAGTTCAGCTCAAACTGGTGACGTGCCTCCACAAAGGTCGGCAACGCGGTATTCTCACCTTCCAACACCTGTTCTACCAGCGCATCGTTAATCACTGGCGCACTGGTCAACGCCACGCAGCGTTCAATCACATTCACCAGTTGACGCACATTACCGGGCCAACTCGCCGTCATCAAGCGTTTCATAGCATCACTGGAAAAACTGCGAACGAACGGCTTATGGCGATTGGCCGCTTCACGCAGCAGATGATTTGCCAGCAGCGGAATATCCTCGGCCCGTTCATGCAGTGCGGGCAATTTCATGGTCACTACATTTAAACGGTAGTAGAGATCTTCACGAAATTCGCCTTTTTCCATGGCTACCGGCAAATCGCGGTGCGTGGCGGAGAGAATGCGCACATTGATATCGATATCCCGATTGCTGCCCAATGGGCGCACCTTGCGTTCCTGCAATACACGCAGCAGTTTGACCTGTAAAGACAGCGGCATATCGCCGATTTCGTCAAGGAACAGCGTACCCCCTTCCGCCGCCTGAAACAGCCCCTCGCGGCTGCTGACCGCACCGGTAAACGCGCCTTTGGCATGACCAAACAGTTCAGACTCCAACAACGGTTCTGGCAGTGCACCGCAGTTGATAGCGATAAAGGCGTTTTTTGCACGCGGACTGGCACTGTGGATTGCCCGCGCCAGCACCTCTTTCCCGGTTCCGCTCTGGCCATTAATCAGCACGCTCACGTCAGATTGCGCCACCAGTTTAGCTTGTTCCAGCAGTTTAGCTTGTTCCAGCAGACGCAGTATCACCGGGCTGCGCGTCACGATGGTTTCTCGCCAGTGAGATTCTCCGGCTGGGGCGCTGAGCGCCAGCGCATCATCGATCGCCTTATAGAGCGCATCGCGATCCACCGGTTTGGTCAAAAAGCCAAACACCCCTTGCTGCGTCGCGGCCACAGCGTCTGGAATCGATCCGTGGGCGGTAAGAATAATCACCGGCAGCCCTGGCTGCTGCTTCTGTATTTCAGAAAACAGCGCCAGGCCATCCATTTCATCCATGCGCAAATCGCTGATGACCAAATCAATGCTATCGCGTGCCAGCACGCGCAGCGCTTCCGCGCCGCTTTCAGCCGTCACGACATGAAACCCTTCGCTGGTCAAACGCATACCCAGCAGTTTTAGCAAACTGGGATCGTCATCGACCAGCAGCAAATCAGCCGTTTTTCGAATTGTCATGGGCGTCTAGGCTCCTATTTTGACGCCGCAGGCGCACCGTGGCGTTCCGCCGCGCCAGACTCATGCGAAGCCGCGGGCTCCGGAAGTTCACTGCTCATCGGCTTGCGGGTGGAAAGCTGACGCTCAATATCCGTCAGGTTTTCCAGCTTGCGCGTTGTCACATCCAGTTGATATTGCAAATTGTTCTGTTGAACCCGCATCGCTTCGAGCTGTTTGTCGTTGGCCTCCTGCAAACGCTGAGTGCGTATGCGCTCATCCGTCAACGCCAGCCAGAACGTTTGCTTGTCCTGCCAGGTTTGCAGCAGCGGACGCAGCGCCGCGGGAAAGTCCGTTTGAAAACCATTCAGCCGATCGAGCGCCTGACGCCGTTCTGCCGGGGTGATTTTGACTTGATCGAGTAAAATGCTCTGCTTGAATGCCTGATCCCAGGTCGTGCTCCCCAGCGTTTGCGCCGCCTCACGCGCCTGTTGCGGGGTTAATCGCTCAGCACAATCCATCGCGCGCAACCAATAAAGGGCGTTATTCACCGCGTCACGATCGTCAATGTGCCACAGGCTATCGCACTGCGTCAGACGGTAATCGCTCACTTGTTCCCTCGGCGTGACATTTTCAACATCACGTATCGCAATACGGTGATGGGTGGTGTCAACGCAGCCCGCGAGCAGCGCCAGGAGCGCCAACACCGAACCGCGAACCCTGCCGTCAGAGCACCTTGCTTTCATTTGTTATTCATTCTCAACGGTTAAGGGCAATTCAATACTAAAACAGACGTCAGCATAATCCACCGGAATCAGACTCAGTTCCCCCCGCATGCGACGAATACAATCGCGCGCAATGCTCAGCCCAAGACCGCTGCCTTTCACCGCGCCTTTGCGTTGGTGACTTCCCTGATAAAAGGGTTCAAAAATCATGCCTTGTTCTGCTTCAGGGATCGGCGCGCTATCGTTGGCAACGTCAATCTGAACCCGGTGTCCGTGCTGGCGACTCCGAATCCAAATGTTACCGGATTCCTTGCCATAGTGCACCGCATTGGAATAGAGATTATCGATAACGCGCATCAGTAATGTGGTCTCGGCCCAGCACTGTGTAATATCAAGTCGCGTTTCGGTGTGGATCGCCTTGGTACGCGCAGGCAAACTGTGCGAAGACATCACGATATCCACCACCTCATCAATGTCGAAAGGCTCCATCTCCGTTGGGGTATCCGCCAGCTTGCGGTTGTAATCCAGCAACTGATCGATAAGTTCCAACAGGTGCCGACTGCTGTTATCCAGAATAGCCACCACGTCTTTTTGATCCGATGTCAATGGCCCGACAACTTCGTCGGCCAATAGCGAGGTGCCTTCGCGCAGTCTCGCCAGCGGGGTTTTCAGTTCATGGGAGATATGACGCAGAAATTCGTGCCGCTGCGATTCCAACCAGGAAAGTCGCTCACTCAGCCAGATAATACGTTGTGCCAGCGTGCGAATCTCTCTTGGCCCCTTAAAGGTGCTGGTATTACCGAGCGATCGCCCTTCTCCCAGGCGTTTTATCATGCGCTCCACGCCGTTAACCGGTCCGATAATCATACGGGTAAACAGCACCACTAACAGCAAACTGACCATAAACAGTACCAGCGACTGCCAACCGAAAAACTTGCCACGCTCGGCGATGCCCTGTTGCAATTGCTGCCCGCGAGAAAACACCACTTCACGCGTCATTTGCAGCAGTTGCGCATTGGCCTGCGCAAACTGCGTCCGTTGTTCCTGCGCCGCGTTGGTCGGCGTGCTATTGGTACAATCAAGAGTCGCCAGCGCGGCAAGGTGTTGGCTTAGCTGTTGGTAAGTACGCGGGTCAGGCAGGACATTTCTGTGCGCTTCCAGCATCTGCGCATATTGCTTGTGTTGGCTTTGGTAGAGGGTGGCCAGCGTGCTGTCATCCAGCACGCAGTATTGACGATAGCTACGCTCCATCGCCAATGCAGTGCCACTCATGGCTTCACTGCGGCGCGCGTCCACCAGAATGGATTTGTTAATGTCCGCCGCTTGTTCGCTCAGGGTATCCAGGCTGTCATACGCCTGATAGGCCAGCACCAGCAGCGGCAGGAGCACCAGCAGGAACGCCATAATCACTAATTGGCGCAGAGAGTGCGGAAACAGACGCCAGCGTTTCAAGGAAATTATCTCGTTATTTATTCATCCGTCATGATGCTAACGAAGTGGCACAAAAGCGCAATGTTTTTCCCTTGGGCAAGCAGGGTAATGAAATCAATCAAGAGGTGAAGAGCAGAGAGTCAGTCGCTGCCCGGTTGCATCGCTGCTAACTGGGCAACTGAATAGGCGGTGCCTCACTCAACGTGTCGCCCGATGTTTGATAAAGCTGCATGGCAGACTGTTATCGGTGTAGTGGACGATAGGCACCCTTTCTTGTGGCGTCATTCGGAGTGTTATGAGCGCAAAGCGACATCATCAACAGCGCAATCATAACGAGGTGAATTAGCAACGCGGGACATTATCCACTATTCATGCTAGTTTGCAATATCGATTTTAACTAACTGATAAAAATAACTTAAATTTACATCAGTCAGGTAAAGGAGGGGGACATGCCTTTAGTAACGTCATTCTACGCCGCCGATCGCCAAAATCTGTCGTCAAAAAAAGACTATTTATATCAATCAGCGTATCTATTCAATGAAATCAATCAATTAAATGTCTCCAAACAGAGACATCAATAAAGCCAATTGTCGCTGTATCGCGACACACCTACCTAATACTGTCATTCCCGCGAAGGCGGGAATCTCTTGCAGAAGAGACGCGTTTCTCCTTACAGAAATCCCCGGCTTTCTCCGAGGATGACCAGCAGGTAACGTGGCGTTGTCATCAGATGAAAAAGGGGCTATTCGCCCCTTTTATAGTCAATGTCCAGCTAACCCTTAGCCAAGCTGACGACGCGCGTTGCGGAACATGCGCATCCACGGACTGTCTTCACCCCAGGTTTCCGGATGCCAGGAATTGCTCACGGTACGGAAAACGCGTTCCGGGTGCGGCATCATCACTGTAGCGCGACCACTGGCGCTGGTGACTGCCGTGATACCGTTCGGAGAACCGTTCGGGTTCGCCGGATAGTTCTCGGTTACCTGCCCAAAGTTGTTCACGAAGCGCAGTGCGACCAGATGCTCATGCTCCAACGCCGCCAAGTGGGCAGCATCGCGCACTTCAACGTGCCCTTCACCGTGAGAAACAGCGATTGGCATGCGCGATCCCACCATGTCATTCATAAACAATGACGGACTTTTGGTGACTTCAACCAGGCTGAAGCGCGCTTCAAAGCGGTCAGACAGGTTGCGCACAAAGCGCGGCCAGTGGTCTGCGCCCGGGATCAGTTCGCGCAGATTGGACATCATCTGGCAACCGTTGCACACGCCGAGTGCCAGCGTTTGCGGACGTTGAAAGAAAGCTGCAAACTCATCGCGCACCCGCGGGTTAAACAGAATGGATTTTGCCCAGCCCTCACCCGCACCCAATACATCGCCGTAAGAGAAGCCACCGCAAGCGACCAACGCCTGGATGTCTTGCAGGTTGCGACGGCCTGTCAGCAAATCACTCATGTGCACATCAATGGCGTCAAAACCGGCGCGATGGAACACGGCCGCCATTTCAACGTGAGAGTTTACGCCCTGCTCACGCAACACCGCCACTTTAGGACGAACCCCTTTGGCGATAAAGGGGGCAGCAATATCCTGCGCAGAATCGAACGTCAGTGAGACATTCAGGCCCGGATCGGTCTCATCCTGTTTAGCAGCATGTTCCTGATCGGCACAGTGCGGGTTGTCACGCAGGCGCTGCATCTGCCAGGTGGTTTCCGCCCACCAGGTGCGCAGCGTGGTGCGGCTCTCCTGATACAACACATCGTTGCCATGCGTAATCACAAAGCGGTTGCCCTGAGCGGCATGGCCTAAACAGTGAACAATATCAGCCAAACCTTGATCGGCCAGTACCTGTTCAACGTGCGCCAGGCGATCGGCGGACACTTGAATCACCGCACCCAGTTCTTCGGTAAACAGCGAGGCCAGTGGATCGTTACCCAATGCCGCGATATCAACCTCGATACCACAGTGACCGGTAAACGCCATTTCTGCCAGCGTCACTACCAGACCACCGTCAGAACGGTCGTGATAGGCCAGCAACGCATCATCCTCCACTAGCGTTTGGATAGCGTTAAAGAAACCAGCCAACTGTTGCGGATTACGCACATCCGCAGTATGGCAGCCCAACTGACGATAGACCTGTGCCAGCGCTGTCGCACCCAGAGTATGGTGTCCGGCACCCAAGTCGATAAGCAGCAGCACGTTATCACGATCGGCTCGCAGCTGCGGCGTGACAGTTTTACGCACATCTTCCACGCGGGCAAATGCCGTGATCACCAGTGAAAGTGGAGAGGTGACGCTGCGCTCTTGATCGCCGTCTTGCCAGCGGGTTTTCATCGACATGGAGTCTTTACCCACCGGAATGGTCAACCCCAATGCCGGGCAGAGTTCTTCGCCGATGGCTTTTACCGCTTCGTAAAGTCCGGCGTCTTCACCGGGGTGTCCTGCTGCCGACATCCAATTTGCGGAGAGCTTCACGCGCGTTAACGCGCCAATCTGGGTCGCGGCAATGTTGGTTAATGCTTCCCCCACCGCCAGACGCGCGGAGGCACCAAAGTTACGCAACGCCACAGGTGCACGTTCGCCAATCGACATCGCTTCACCGTGGTAGCTGTCGAGGCTTGCAGCAGTGACGGCACAGTTTGCCACCGGGATCTGCCACGGGCCGACCATCTGATCGCGTGCCACCATACCGGTCACGGAACGGTCACCAATGGTGATCAGGAAAGTTTTCTCTGCCACCACCGGCAGGTGCATCACACGCTCTACCGCTTCGGCCAGGAAGATACCTTCGCGGTTCAGCAAGGAGTCCTCGCTAGCCAAGCGTTTAACATCACGCAGCATTTTCGGCGTTTTGCCCAGCAGCACGTCGAGCGGCAGATCGATCGGCTGATTATTGAAGTGGCGATCGTTCAGAGTTAAATGCTGCTCTTCCGTCGCTTCACCAATTACAGCGTAAGGGGCGCGCTCGCGGCGGCACAGCTCATCAAACAGCGCCAGTTTTTCCGGCGCAACCGCCAGTACATAGCGCTCTTGCGATTCGTTACACCACACTTCCAGCGGGCTCATGCCTGGCTCATCGTTGAGAATGTCGCGCAGCTCAAAGCGCCCGCCGCGCCCGCCATCACTCACCAGCTCCGGCATGGCGTTGGACAGACCGCCCGCCCCCACGTCGTGGATAAACAGGATCGGGTTCTCTTCACCCAGTTGCCAGCAGCGGTCGATCACTTCCTGACAACGGCGTTCCATTTCCGGGTTATCGCGCTGTACGGAGGCGAAATCCAGATCGGCGTTCGATTGGCCGGAGGCCATGGAGGAGGCTGCGCCGCCGCCCAGACCGATATTCATGGAGGGGCCACCCAGCACAATCAGCTTGGCGCCTACCGTGATCTCGCCTTTTTTAACGTGATCGTCACGGATGTTACCAATACCGCCCGCCAGCATCACCGGCTTGTGATAACCGCGCAGTTCGCTGCCGTTATGGCTGTCAACCTGCTCTTCATAGGTACGGAAGTAACCGGTCAGCGCAGGGCGACCAAACTCGTTATTAAAGGCCGCGCCGCCCAGCGGGCCATCAATCATAATGTCCAATGCGCTGACGATACGATCCGGCTTACCGAAATCTTCTTCCCACGGCTGTTCAAAGTTAGGAATACGCAGGTTAGAGACCGAGAACCCGACCAGACCCGCTTTGGGTTTGGCACCGCGCCCCGTCGCCCCTTCATCGCGAATTTCGCCACCGGAACCGGTCGCCGCACCCGGCCAGGGAGAAATGGCCGTCGGGTGGTTATGGGTTTCCACTTTCATCAGAATGTGTGTCGGTTCCTGATGGTAGGCATAGTGCCCTTGCGGATCGGCAAAGAAACGCCCTGCTTCGGAGCCTTCCATCACCGCCGCGTTATCTTTATAAGCTGACAACACGTGTTCTGGCGTGTGCTCGAAGGTGTTCTTGATCATTTTGAACAGCGACTTGGGCTGTGCTTCACCGTCAATCACCCAATCGGCGTTAAAAATTTTGTGGCGGCAGTGCTCAGAGTTGGCCTGAGCAAACATATAGAGTTCAATGTCGGTCGGATTGCGGCCCAAACGGGTAAAAGCATCCAACAGGTAGTCGATTTCATCTTCTGCCAGCGCCAGTCCCAGACGCACGTTGGCCTGTTCCAACGCCTTACGCCCTTCCAGCAGAGCGTCTACCCGGGCAGGCTGATGCTGGGCAAACAGCTGTTCCGCCTGCGCCATCTCGGTGAATACCGTTTCCATCATGCGGTCATGCAGCAGCGCGCCCAGTTGCTGCCACTGTTCTTCGCTCAGCGTCGGTGAATGAATATAGAAGGCTAATCCGCGCTCCAGACGAATCACCTTTTCCAGGCCGCAGTTGCGCGCAATATCGGTAGCTTTGGAAGACCAGGGAGAAATGGTGCCGGGACGCGGTGTGACCAACAGTAAGCGCCCACTTGGCTCATGCTCCGCGAGAGAGGGGCCATATTTTAACAGTCGAGTCAGTTTGACCTGCTCATCGCTGTTCAGTGGTGCACGCAAGGCGGCGAAGTGAACGTACTCCGCATAGATGTCACTAATTGGCAAAAAGTGCTCTTTGCAACGCGTCAGCAACTTATTTACACGGAAGGCCGATAGGGCAGGTGAACCACGCAGTATTTCCATCATCTAAAAAATCTCTCGTCTTCGATGTACTGAGTTTCAGTACGTCAGTGGGCGCTACTTTGTCGCGCAGCCAAGGGGGGAAACGCGCGTCATTATAGAGAATTGTGACGCCCGAAGAAACCGTTTGCGCAGAGTTTGTTGCACATCTTATTTTTGTCATGGTCAAACTTTAACCTGATGGATAACTGTTGCACACTGGCGGTTTGTTAAGCAAAATGCCCCCACTCTGGGAGAGTGTAGACAAAAAAACTGCCGTTACAGACAGAAAGGCCACACGGCCACCGAGAGATAACTATTTGAAGCGTTTAACATTAAATTATTTTTTCATCGGGGTTATTACGTTACTGCTGATGTTGGCGCTCTGGCCCAACATCCCCTGGCGCAGCGGCCAGGATACACAGCTTAATTAGATCCTTTCTCGGGGCGAGCTGCGTATCAGTACGCTCAATTCGCCGCTGACCTATACCCTCAGTAACGGAACTCCCTCAGGGCTCGATTATGAACTGGCTAAACGATTCGCCGATTACCTTGGCGTGAAGCTGGTGGTATCGGCACCCCCAAATCTTGACACCTTGTTCTATGATCTAGACAACGATAATGCCGATCTGCTTGCCGCCGGGCTGATCTACAACCATGAGCGATTGGATCGTTTTCGCCCTGGGCCAACCTACTATTCCGTCTCGCAGCAACTGGTTTACCGCATGGGTGCCACGCGCCCTAAAAATCTAGAGAAACTGAGTGGTCGGTTAGCGGTCACATCGGGCTCAGCCCATATCGCCACGTTACGCGATTTGAAAAACAATAAATATCCAGCGTTAAGCTGGGAAACCACTTCAGACCTGAGCACGCAGGATTTGCTCAAACAGGTGGCGCAAGGCGCGTTGGATTACACGCTGGCAGATTCCGTCACCATCGGTTTGATGCAGCGCATTCACCCGCAGCTTTCCGTGGCATTCGATCTGAGCGACGAAGAACCGGTCACCTGGTATATGCGCCGTACCCAGGACGACAGCCTGTACGCCGCCCTGTTGGACTTTTTCAGCCAAACTGTGGAAGACGGCACGTTGGCGCGCCTGGAATAGAAATACCTCGGCCATGTGGGCGAATTTGATTATGTCGATACCCGCACCTTCCTAAGCGCCATCGATAACACCTTGCCCGATCTGCAACCGTTGTTTGCCAAATATGCCAGCGACATTGACTGGAAATTGCTGGCGGCTATTTCTTATCAGGAATCACACTGGAACCCATTGGCGACCTCACCGACCGGCGTGCGCGGGTTGATGATGCTGACGCGCAATACCGCAGAGAGCCTGAATGTGACCGACAGACTCGATCCGGAACAGAGCATTCGCGGTGGTGCACGCTATCTGGCGCACATGATGGAAAAAATGCCGGAAAGCATCCCTGAAGATGAGAAGATTTGGTTTGCACTGGCCTCCTACAATATGGGCTATGCCCATCTGCTGGATGCGCGCAAACTGACGGAAAAATAGAAGGGTAATCCCGATAGCTGGGCGGATGTGAAGGTTCGCCTGCCGATGCTCAGCCAGAAACTCTACTATACCCAGACCACCTACGGCTATGCACGCGGCCACGAAGCTTACAACTACGTTGAAAATATCCGCCGCTATATGCTGAGTCTGGAAGGGTATCTGACCGAGAAAGCCAATAAAATTCAGCAACAGGAACTGTTAGCAAGCGCTTACCCTGCCGTACCGCCAGAAAAATTCGGCAAATAAGGTATCAGGCTACCCCGTCAGCCTTTTCCTGAGCACGTCGTGCTTTATGCTGCGCGCGGCGTATACGGAAAAAATCGCTGAGGGTATGAGCGCATTCGGCAGCCAGCACGCCAGACGTGATCGCTATCTGATGATTCATGCCGGGATGGCGCAGGATGTCGACCAATGATCCTGCTGCCCCGGTTTTTTCATCGTTGGCACCATACACCAGTCGACCAATACGGCTGTGTACCATCGCCCCGGCGCACATCACGCAAGGCTCAAGCGTCACATACAGCGTCGCATTGATTAAGCGGTAGTTCTGCAAGACTTTTCCCCCTTGACGCAGCGCCATGATTTCGGCGTGCGCCGTCGGATCGTGATGGCCGATGGGGAGATTCCAGCCCTCACCAATCACCTGATCATCCAGAACCAGAACGGCACCGACGGGCACCTCACCCGCCTCTTGCGCCCGTTGGGTCAAAGTCAGGGCATGACGCATCCAATATTCATCAGGCGTGTCATGGCCATCAAGGGTGTCATTCATGGTGCCTCCCGGTTATTCATCACGCTTTTTTGGTCGCGCGCATTATACAGGGTGTGAAGAAAAAGCAGAGTGCTTATTGCCTTGCTGACACCATTACTCCAACTGTTGCAACGTGCCTGCTCGCGTCACGCGCCAGCGGTGTTCGCAAAAAAACAGCAGCGGATTATCTTGCTTGCTGTCGCTATACCCGCTGTGCAATTGAAGTGGCACACCAAGCTGTTTTTCCATCTGTACCACCTTCTCCCGCCTCAGACAGCGCAACGGCAACACCCAGCCGCCATAACAGCGAACCATCTGGCTGCCCATCAATTTGACGCTGGGCAGAAATGTGGAATCATGGTAAACCTGCTCAACCAGACGCTGCGGCGAACCGGTTACCAACCACACTTGCGCATCTGAAGCGGCGAGATATTCGGTCAAGCGCTGCTGCACCAAGGGAAATAGCGTCACCCAGCGACGAAAGCGGGCCACAAACCCCTGCTCCAGCGCCTGTAAATGCGCTTCACGGCGACCAAAGGTGATGGCCCAAAGCAGAGCGCTCATTGGCCAGTGCGCAGCCCTGCCGCGCGCCAACAATACCAGCCCGGCCACCGGCAGAACCGGAATAACCAGCAGCAAATTTAACGGGAGGCGTTTTAGCAAGTAACGCAAAAAACAGCCAAACATGTCCTGACGATGTAGCGTACCGTCCAAATCAAAAAACACGATACGTGTCGGTGATGTTCACCCAAACCGTTTTCCCCTTGCCAATGTATTAACCGCTTTTGTGTAAGGTGTTAAGACACGCTCTGCCTCTATTGCCGCGTTATACCCTACAGGTATATCAGGGTAACAGCGCATCGCGTAGATAACCGTGGTGCCTTTCCAACCGCTGCTCGGCCTCTGCGGCACTGATACCGCTGAGGATCATCAGTATAGCGGGTTTGGCCGCATAGCCGGTTTCTTGTAACGCTCGTTGCGCCTCGTCACGTGCGGCCCCAGTGGCTTCCATCACGATGCGACAGGCCCGGTCTACCAGTTTTTCATTGGTGGCTTTTACATCAACCATCAGGTTTTGGTACACCTTTCCCAGCTTAACCATGACACCCGTGGAGAGCATGTTAAGCACCAGCTTTTGTGCCGTACCTGATTTCAGACCCGTCGAACCGGTCAACGCCTCCGGCCCCACGACGGGAGAAATCGCCACCTCAGCCAGCGCGGCAATCGGGGAGGTGGGGTTGCAAGAGATGGCGACCGTACCACAGCCTTGACGCCGGGCATATTTCAGCGCGCCAATGACATAAGGCGTGCGACCCGATGCAACCAGCCCCACCACGGTGTCCTGTGGCGTCAGCGACAGGGCAACCAGATCGGCCTCACCGAGGACAGGATCGTCCTCCGCACCTTCAACAACGCGCCGGGTCCACCGGCTATCAACCCGATAACCAGCCCGTGAGACACACCAAAGGTAGGTGGACATTCAGACGCATCAAGCACTCCTAATCTCCCGCTGGTACTCGCCCCGAGATAGATCAATCGCCCACCCGCTTTCATTCTGGCTGCCGCCATATCCACCGCGCGCGCAATCTCCGGCAACACAAGACCTATCGCCTCGGGCACTTTACGGTCTTCCTGATTGAACAGCGTCATCATCGCAAGCGTTGTTTGACTGTGCAGCTCCATCGTTGCCGGATTGCGGGTTTCTGATACCAAGGTTGCTAAATTCATTTTTCTCTCCCTGACACACGGTGTGCGCTGCTGACCCAGCTCGCTACTATACCCTAAAAAACTCGCGTTGCAGGAAGAGGGCTAAAGAGGTGATTCGAGTGACAGCGCGGCGACGTAAAACATGGCGGGTATAATTACTTTTGGCTGCCATAAAAGTAGGTTATTCTGCCATAATAGTTAACGACAATTCGTCTGTATCGACAGCGTTTCCGCCCTCAGCGCCTATTCTATTCTTCACGCCAGGAAGGTGTGTATGTCTGCCTTGTGTTCAACAGGGCCACATGGCGTATTTTCACGCAATAAGGCCTGCACACCGCAATGAGGATGAGAGGCTTACTCTGGTTCAGTCAATAGCGAAGAGAAACACCAGTGAATGGCCGCTGGATAACGACATGGCGTAATAAAAGGGTTCTGCTTCTGCTGTTCAGCAGTCTGTTGCTGCTGACGGCAACGCTGCGCGCGGATTGGGATTTCGTCACCATTAATCAGTGCACAGAACAACTTTACGGCCCCGCAACACCGGAAGCGCGTAAGCGAATTAATGAGTGGCAGGCATTATTAAGCTCATTGCCCAGCAGCGATGAAAAAAATTATTGGAATCGGTAAACCGTTTTTTTAATGAACGGCTGCTATTTCGCGACGATCATGTCATCTGGCAGCAGGAAGATTATTGGGCAACGCCCATCGAAGCGCTGCGCAAAGGAATGGCTGACTGCGAAGATTATTCTATTGCAAAATATTTTACGCTACGTCGGCTCGGTATTCCGAATGAAAAGTTGCGAATTACTTACGTTAAAGCATTACGCCTCAATCAGGCACATATGATCGTTGCTTATTATCCAACACCAACCTCTATTCCGCTGGTGTTGGATAATCTAACGGATAAAATATTACCCGCGACGCAGCGCACCGACCTCATCCCCGTTTATTCCTTTAACGCAGAGGGATTGTGACTACCCGGCAGTGGCGGCAGCAATAAACGGGTCGGCGACAGTAAACGGCTTTCGCGTTGGCAAGATGTATTGACCAAAATGCGGGCCGAAGGTTTTTCTCTTGAAGAGTAGGATTAGGCTATGTCTCTATACAAATAACTTTTGATAGCCATCTGCTTATTCGTGCTGGTGATTTTTAGCGGCAGTTTTTTTGTCAGTCTGGAAAATTCACGCGAGCAGTCGAATAACCAATTGCAATTCCATGCGCAGGATGCCGCCATAGCACTCGGATTATTGCTAACGCCCAATATCGACGATCCGGCCATGGTGGAATTAATGGTCAGCTTGATTTTTGATAGCGGCTATTTTTCCAGCATTCGGGTGCGTGATATTAAAACCAGCAATATCACGCTGGAACGCATCGCCTCGCCAGAAATTCCTAATGTTCCGGCCTGGTTTGTGCGGCTGGTCAATCTGACGCCGGGCAATGGCGAGGCTATCGTGATGCGCGGGTGGGAGCAGGCAGCAAAAGTAGAAGTGGTCAGCCACCCGATGTTCGCCATTACCCGTCTGTGGCAGAGCACCTCTGCGGGCGCCCTATGGCTGTTGGGCTGCGCAGCGTTCGGCTTACTGATTGGCGCGCTGCTGCTGCGCCGCCAGTTGCCCCCCTTGAACTACATGGTGAAACAGTCGTTGGCGATCACCCGCCGTGAGTACCTCACTCAGCCGGATCTGCCCAGCACGCCCGAATTCCGCTGCGTGGAGCAGGCCATGAACCTGATGGTCAGCAGGCTGAAGATGCTGTTTGAGAAAGAGGCCGAGCGAAGTGAACGCTTACGTCAAGAAGCTTATCAGGATCCACAAACCGGTCTGCCTAACCGTCGTGCCTTTGAGATGCAGTTCAATGACAAAAGCAGCGATGAAGAGACACCGCCAGGTTATCTCATCATGATTCGCATACAGGATCTTGCAGGTCTCAACCAACGGCTCGGTGGCCAACGCACCGATTCTCTGCTGGAAACCATGGCGAAAATGATGCGTACCGCGCAAAAGCTCTATACCGAACAGGAGAGTGTACTGGCACGTTTGCGCGGCGGTGAATTTGCCTTGTTGTGCCCCGGCATGGCAGAAAAAGAAGCGCACACTCTGGTCGTCGCACTCTCACACAACCTGGAGTCACTCGCGTTAACGGGCGAGATCGACAGTTCACCCGTTGCCGCATTGGGCATGGTGCTGTTCAAGCATGGCGATAGCCTGAAATCGCTGTTGATACAGGGTGACCATGCGCTCACGCGGGCAGAAAGCTCCCCGCTGCATCATGCGCCGCTGGCGGAAAATGAAGCCAATTCACCGGCAGAAGCCGATCGCCACCTGTGGTTTAATCGCCTGGATACCCTGCTGAATGAGGAATGCCTGCAACTGTTCTTTCAGCCGGTTTGCCGCTGCGCCCCTCCCGGTGATATTCTTCATCATAAGGTACTGGCGCGTATCAACGATGAGCAGGGAAACAGCATCGCTGCGGGATTTTTCCTCCCCTGGATCCAGCGCTTCGGCTGGAATGCCCGGTTAGATCAGGTGATGGTAAAACACAAGCATTGGATTATCTGTCGCGCAACTCCGGCACGCTGGCGCTGAGTCTGTCGGGCAGTACCGTGCTGGATTTAAACCTGCTGACGCAAATGCTGGCACCGCTTAAGGGCCATCCCGAGCGGGCGCGCAGAGTGATCCTTGAGCTGGATGAAAACCAGTTGCCGGAAACCCATCATCTTGAAGCGCTGATCGCATTACTCGGCGAATACTCGGCGAATACGGTTGCCAACTGGGACTACAGCACTTCGGCGGGCGCTTTAACCTGATAGGTAATCTGGCGCAATGGGGGCTTGCTTACCTGAAAATTGATGACAGCTACATTCGTAATATCGATCGGGAAAACGATAAAAAGGTGTTTATTGAAGCCTTTTATCGCACCGCCAACAGCATCGATTTGCCGCTGATCGCTGAGCGTGTAGAAACCGAGGGTGAACTGGATACGCTGCGCGGCATGGGGTTACAGGGGGCTATGGGGCGCTTGCTAGGAGAACCGTTTCCCGCGCCAGATAACACACTGTTGCTGAAATAGTGTTTAAGGGCGTTAATAGTAATAGTGCGTGCAGACAAGCTTGCCTGCACGCACCTGAGAGAGAAAAGCGCAGCGACTGAGACTTAAAACATCGTCTCATCTTCGTCATTAATCAGCTTGCTGAGCCCGCTGTTGAGCGCTTCACGTGCATGGGCCCGGTTAATCAGCTTCAACTGTGCCGCCGCAGGGAAATCGGTAATATTGATGACACCTTTCTGCGTCAGCACCTGAATTAAATCCTCAAGTACACGCACCATTTCCAAATCGCTTTGGCGTAGCTGTTGCAAGCTATTGAGCATCACTTCCTGATTTTTCCGCCACAGGATCGCTTCCGGAGAATCTTTTGCCAGTTTACCGGTCATCTCGTCGAAGGGCACATACGCCACTCTGAATAAAAACCCTTGGCTATCACGCTGGATATAATACATGCACCACCTCTTCTCTCCGGTACGGTATGGCTGCCTCACCCCGGAGAAGACCGATGCCTTCTCCGGGCGCAAGTAATGCAACTCAGTTTACCGTCTGTTCGGGCTTGCTGACCAGACTTTCCAGCGAAGTCATTGATCCACTGTAATGCTCAAGTGTGATAGACACATTCACCGTCCCGCCTGCGTTGCCCGAGAAGTCACCCTGGGTGCTGACTTCAATGGTGGGAGAACCGTTATGATCGGTAAAGCGGATATAGCGGCTAAAATCGGCACCTTTATCCAGATCGCCGAGCAGATCGTGCTGGTTGATCTTGTCCCCTTCGCCTGGGTTGAAATCTTTAATGACATCAAAGCCAGTATCGCCTTTTTGCCACATAAAGGTATTCGCCCCTGAACCACCAATCAGCGTGTCATTGCCCTTACCACCAATCAAGATATCGTTGCCACTGCCGCCGTACAGGATGTCGTTTCCCTCACCGACGTTAAGTAGGTCATTGCCACCCTGACCAAACAGAATGTCATTGCCCGATCCGCCGTACAGTTTGTCATCACAATCGTTGCTGGAAGAGAGATCAAACGCCTGATGGTGATCGGTAATGTAATGATGCATATCCTGCACCGTAACGCTGGAGACCTTCATCTGCTGCGCGATATAGGTTTGCAGTGCCGACAAGCCGTTAACTTCGATGCCGTCAAAGCGCACCACGTCACCAAACAGGATGTCATTACCAATCCCCTCGTTCAGCGTATCATCACCGCTGGGCAACGGTTTGTTACTGCCCAGGATCGCTTCACTCAGCTTGGTAGGATCGATCTGGCTTTGAACAACACCGTCGGAGTCGTAACGCGTCAGGCTGCTGGCATCGAGCGATTTGCCTACGCCAATCGCTTCAATGGTGTTATGCGATACCGATTGCAACAACTTGAATGCAGCGTCTGCGTTTTGCTGACTGTAGTAACGATTGTAGTAACCGTAGTCACCATCGTTGTTGCCCCAACCGCCTAAGGTAGAGATTTCATAAGTGCCGTCGCCCTGCGCATGTACGTGGCCAACAAGTTAGCGAGAATTGGGGCTGCTGGAGGTGTATTTATAAACATCACCACTGGCACCGATGATTTCACGCGTTTTTCCATAAACACTCATTGAATAGGACTGACCAACCTGAATATTGATATTATCAATATTCAACACTTAGGATGTTCGACCAACTTGTACCTGGTTTGTTTCGTTACTCTGATAGTAGGTCGGTTCGCCGTCGGTAATAAAATAGGTCAGGTTGGTACCAACATTATTTTTCACCGCCGTGCTTTGGAACCAGTTGGCCGTGGTTTTAAACACGTCCTCATAGTTGGCACCGCCACCGTTCTCGCCACCGACCATGGAATTCAGCACGCTGGTGAGCTGAGTCAGCGCCGTTGAATCTTTCAGATCCACTGATACCGTACGACCAACCTGCGTGTCGAAGTCAGCAAGGAACACGTTCACTTTCCCTGCATGCGCACCGTTGGCACTGTTGATCAGGCTGTTAAACACGTTTTTCAGAGAAGCAACCGTGTTGGCGATATCGGTAGTGGTCATACTGCCCGAGCTGTCTACCATAAACGCGATGTTATAGTTGGTGCCTTCTACCAGTTGCAGACCGGAAACATCCGCGATCATCACATCATTACTGTTGGTCCCCTGAACGGTGTCATCACCGGTAGTCCCAATGGCGGCACCCTACTGCTCAACGCCTTCCGTCGAATAACCGGTCGCGGTGTCATGGTTGAGTTTTTCGGTTGACGTTGCCTGAGCAACCACCTCAAACTTGACTGCCGCCACTGGCACGTACAATGTGACCGTTCCCGACAACGCGTTGGCAATGGTGTAAGTGCCATCTTTACCCACGGTATAGGTCGCATCGTTGTTGATATGATCAACCACTTTGGTGCCTTCCGGCAGGCCGGTCAGCGTAATGCCCGGCAGCGTTTCACTGCCGTCGAGATCGGTCAGTGAGGCCGAGACGTCCAGCGTATGTTCCTGCTTACCAGAGTAGGTTTCTTTCGTTACCGTAGCGTTGCTGCCCGGAGCCATAGTGGTGCCATCGCTGTAAATCACCCCACCCAAATTGTTACTTACCTGACTGGTAAACGAATGGGATTGCCCGTTGCTGTCAGTGTAGTTAACTTTGACACCATCAAGGGTATTGACGCTCGTTGGCTGATTATTATTCGTGTTGTAAGTAGAATTGTAGGTATAGCCATCCTCTTTCATCACAAACACATAATCTTTATGAGCGCTAGCGTCATTCGTTTCACGGTTTCCACCGAACGAATCCAAGGACCTTAGTTCTTTCTTATCCGCTGGCCAATCGCTTTGACGATAGAAATATCCACTGTTCGAGTGGACAACAAAAATATCGCTGTAGCCGTCGCTGCCGTTGGTATTGCTCTGCGTATAGTACGAATAGCTGCCGGTACCCACCAATGTTGGGATCGGATCCCCCTCGGTTAACCAGACCCGCACGCCATTGCCGACGGCAACAATTTTCCCATCCTGAATATCAAAGCCACCGTTAGCACTGCCACCATTAATGTGAATCACTTCACCACTCGGCGTACTGTTTCCACAGGTAATATCCAGCATCACCGTCGGTGCATCCGCTACTGGCGTAATATCGATATTGAGCGCCGTTTCTACGCCAACGTTACCGGCTTTATCCACCGGCGTGTAATTCACAATACTTTAAGGAGAGCCGGAAGCATTTGCCGCAGGATCAAAACGCAAATCTGTATTGGCCGAGTTAAACGACTGTCCTTCCGTGACGGGTTTCCAGGTACCATTATCGTTGTAATACAGCGTACCAGGGCTGGCCGGTGGCAATGAGGAAATCACCACGCTGGACGTATCGCCAGAAACGCCCAGACTATCCCTGCCGATGTGTACCGGCGTATCTTCCAGTCCAGTCACCGTCTCGTCGTGCGCGACAGGCGGTTTGGTGTCCAATATGGCTTGATCGTTATCGTGAGCCTGATTACCCGCTGGATCCGTTGCCGTTGCAACCACCTTAATTTTACCTTCTGCCAATGTGCTCAGATCGGCTGAAGTACTCCATTTACCATCAACAACAGGCACATTAGTCAGTGTGACCTCTTTACCCTTACTGTCTGTAAAGACCAATGTCACATGATCTTCTGTGCTGGTGCCCTGAATAAATTTTCCGGCCAACTAGCTCGCATTGAGATAGCCATCATTACCTGCAAAATCGGTGATATCAATTTCAGGTAAGGTTTTATCCATTATGGCATTGGCGCTATCTTGCGCGGTGTTCCCTGCCGCATCCGTTGCCGTCGCCACCACGGTGATTTTACCTTCCGCCAGCGCCCCCAAATTAACCGTGTTATGCCATTTCCCGTCAAAGACCGGCACACTGCTGACAGTGACTGATTTGCCATTGCTATCCGTAAAGGTAAGGTTGACGAAACGCTCGTTGCTCGTCCCCTCAATAAAGGTTCTACCCAACTCTTGCTGATTGATATAGCCGTCGTTACCCGCAAATCCAGTGATATCTATCTCAGGGGCGGTGACATCCAGCGTCGAACTGGCGGTATCGTGTGCCTGGTTGCCCGCCGGGTCAGTGGCGGTGGCCTTGACGTCCACCTTGCCCTCGGCCAGACCGCTCAGGTCCGCGGTGGTACTCCACTTGCCGTCCACCACGGAAACACCCTTCACCTCTACCGTCTTGCCGTTGGCATCGGTAAACAGCTGGTCCACCGTTTTCTCGCTGCTGGTGCCGCTCACCGGCGTGGCTTTGGACTAGGCGGTATTGATATAGCCATCATCACCGGCAAAGTGCTCGATATCCACGCTCGGACCGGTCACGTCCAGCGTCGAGGACGCGGTGTCGTGTGCCTGGTTGCCCTCCGGGTCAGTGGCGGTGGCTTTGACGTCCACCTTGCCTTCCACCAGACCGCTCAGGTCCGCGGTGGTATTCCACTTGCCGTCCACCACCGTGACGTTTTTGACTTCCACGGTTTTGCCATTGGCGTCGGTAAACACCAGATCCAACGTTTTTTCGCTGCTGGTGCCGCTCACCGGCGTGGCTTTCGACTCCGCGGTATTAATATAGCCGTCATCACTGGCAAAGTGCTCGATATCTACCGACGGACCAGTGACATCCAGCGTCGAACTGGCGGTGTCGTGTGCCTGGTTACCCGCCGGGTCAGTGGCGGTGGCCTTGACGTCCACCTTGCCTTCCGCCACGGCGGTGGTGCTCCATTTTCCGTCCACCACGGAAACACCCTTCACTTCCACGGTTTTGCCGTTAGCATCGGTAAAGATCAGATCAACCGTCTTCTCGCTGCTGGTGCCGCTCACCGGCGTGGCTTTCGACTCCGCAGTATTGATATAGCCGTCGTCGTCGGCAAAGTGGGTAATCGCAACGTCAGGCGCAGTAGTATCAACACCGTATGGGCGCGTAGCATTGGCGGTAGTCTGGTTACCCGCCTCATCCGACGTGGTCACAGAGGCGTTGACAACACTGTTGCTTGCCAACACACTACCAGGCACGCCGTCCACACTCCACGTTTTACCGTCCGCATTCACCGTGGTGGTGTAACGTTCATTACCAATCGCCACAGTGACGGTATCACCCGCCTTCACGTCACCCGATACCGTCCCGCTAATGCTATGACTCTGTCCGGCCTCTTCTGCGTTAACAACATCGTCATTGGCAATAAGGTCGATCGTAATGCTTGCATCAGGGGGCAACGTATCTACGGTTACCTAATCCTGCCCCCCGTACCTGGAATGCCGTTTTCATCGCTATATGAACCATCAGGAACGGTGACAGTGACCGTCCCTTCAAAATTGGGATTTGGTGTAAGCGTACCCGTCCAGCGGGTAGGATCGGTAGGATCCTGAACCAAGTTGGTTAACGTACCGTTGCTCACGCTCACATCACTGGCATCAAAACCTACTGGCGGCTTGGTAAACGTGAAGGTCACCGAGCCATCAGGATTGATAACAATGGTCAATGCAGGAGCTGTAGTATCAGGTGTCGTTTCGCTGATTGTTGCGGCGGCGAGAGTTACGGCGTCAGCGCCGGTCAGATCGTCGGTAGATGTCGCTGCAAATGCCAACCCTTGGGTGTCATAACCTGCGGTTGCCTCTACCACTTGCCCCGTCAGGGAAAAGACCATATCAGCGGCACTAACGTGGCTGCCACCACCGTCGCCCGCTTCACCAATGCCAGTATTACCTGCCGCTGACGCTTCCAGCACTTGAGTCGGGTCTGCGCCTTGTGCGATAGCATCCTGTAACGCTGCCACATCCTGAGCGTATTGCGCTGTGGCCTGCGGCACTACGTTGGTGTTGTCACTCCACTGGCTGTTTCTCCCAACATCCAGGGTTTTTCCGTCTGGCAACGTGATAGACACGGAGCCGTCGCCACCCGTGACGATTTCTTTGCCACGATAAATTTTGTCACCTGCTGTTAATAACCACTGTGTGCCATCAAGAGAAATGACGAAGACTTGCTCGATAACGAATTTAATGATACCGATTACGCTATTCACTACGGCTTCTCCTTGATATATATAATTATTTTTATACAGATATTGAGTTGTTGTAAGGGGATATCAACATAATCCTGATGGGTAAATCTGCGATTAGCTCTCCTGGCCTTGAAACTGTGCAGTCATCAATCAGCGCGCGTCGATCGTACACTTGCTTAAGCAAAAAAAAAGCGCTCCAGAAATGTTAACCAATTAGCACGCTAATGAGTTAACCATGATGGAGAAAACCGGTTTACCAGAGCAAAAAATGACGGTATAGGCGTCAATCACTTGACTCGCTAAGCATAATCATAAAAAATTCGGAATATTCTTGCTACAAACTTTAATACAAAAGAGCATCAAATATTTCTCAAACATCGAATCAGAATGAGATAACAACACAATAAACTGATCATAAAGGATTTTAAAAACTCTCACGGCGTTCTATTGAGAAAAAATCGCCGGATGGGAAATTAAGAATAATCACAAAAAAACCAAGCATTCAAATTAATCACAGCGTTTACATGCCATAAAGGAAAACAGCATTATGCTACCTGTATTTCGATACACTTTTTTACCTTTAGGGATTATGGTCGCACAGCCTTCCAGCGCTGCGACTTTACAGGATGTAATCAAACAAACTCTTGCCACGCATCCCGAAGTCAGTGGGTCGGTGAACAGTCGGCTTTCCGCCGATCATGATTTACGCTCTGTCAAGGGCGGGTATTTGCCGTCAATCAACTTGAACGCAGGAACCGGTCGTGAGGAGACAGATACCGTTTCTACACGCGCGAGTGGCGGTAAAACAGAACTGCAACGCAGTGAATCCAGTATCAGCTTACAACAAACGCTGTTTGACGGATTTGCTACGTCGAGCGAAGTCGGTCGGCAGAGAGCAACAGTCAATTCACGAGCCTACAAGGTACTTAATACGTCTGAGAACGTGGCCTTGAATGCGGTTCAGGTGTATCTCGATGTGCTGCAACGGGCAGAATTCGTCAAACTGGCGCAAAATAATCTCGCCAACCACGAGCGTATCTACGATCAAATCCGGCTGCGCAGCCAGCAAGGCGTTGCGCGTCTGGCAGATCTCGAGCAGGCCGAGGCGCGTTTGGCACAGGCAAGGAACAATCTGCTTACCGAGCAGACCAATCTTGATGACGCGAAGACCAACTACTTTAGCGTTACGGGTGTCGAGCCCGACAACCTGATACTACCAGATACCGCATTGTTGACGATTCCCGCCTCGCTGGCCGAAGCCCGGCGCTTCATGCTGGCCAATAGTCCAATACTCAAGTCCTCCGAATCAGACATCACTGCGACACAACAACAATATGAGGCCGCAAAGTCCTCCTATTATCCTCGTGTCAACATCGAACTCGACCCCAATATGAATAACAACGTGGATGGCGTTCGCGGGCAAAGCAACGAGTGGCAGGCAATGGTCAGAATGCGTTACAACCTCTATCAAGGGGAAAGCAACAAGGCCAACGCGGATGCAAAAGCGTATCAAATTAAAGAGGCACAGGATATTCGCAACAACACGCTGCGTCAGTTGAACGAAGAGCTGCGTCTTGCCTGGACCGCGCTGAATAACGCCCGCCAGCAAATCCCCATCGCCGCTGAGTATGCCGATCGCAGTATGAAAGTTCGCACGGCCTACCAAAAGCAATTCAGCATTGGCGAACGCACACTGCTGGATTTGCTGGACAGTGAGAATGAGCTTCTCACCGCACAGCGTCGTCTGGTAGAGATTCAATTCATTGAGAGGTTTACCGAATATCGTATCAAGGCCAGAATGGGAGACCTGCTGCGCAACCTTTCTATTCAGAGCCCAACAGCAGGACAAAGTTTGGATAACGTCACGGCAGATGTGGATTTGCCTTCGTTAAACTAGCGTCTGCGTCGGAAACGACAGTGGGTTGCACGAGGCTGTGACTCGTTTGTCTGCCGTGTTTTACCTCACGTATCACGCGTGTGGTAAGCACGGCAGACTGTGTTATGTAAGGGAAGATCTGTGATATGAAGTTACATTCCGTCGAGGATATCGATACTCCGGAAGCGTCCGTTGTGCATGAACACAACGATCCTCGCACCCGTCATGACGATCCGTTACTGGATGGTTTGTTGATTTTGTGTGCGCTACAGGGCAAGCCTGCGAGTCGCGCTACGCTCACCGCGGGTCTTCCTTTGGCAAAACAGCGCCTGACAGTGTCATTGCTGCCACGCGCAGCCAGCCGCGCAGGGCTGCAAGGTCGAGTACTAAAACGCCCTCTGGATGACATTCCCGGCATGTCACTGCCTGCCATGTTATTGCTGCGAGAAAGCCGTTCAGCGGTGCTGCTTGGCTGGAACGACGATGGTTCAGCGCGCATCATGCCGAGTGAGACGGAAGGTGGCGAGATACACGTTGATCGCAACACACTTCAGCAGAATTATCTTGGTCTGGTGCTGTTCGCGCAGCCGAGACATACCTTTGATATCCAAAACGAATCGCTTATTCCACACACCAAGTCCTGGTTCAAGGACACGCTGAGACTGTCGCGCTTCTTGTATGTCGATGCGGTGCTGGCCAGTTTTATTATCAATATCATCGCACTCGCCACGCCGCTGTTCGTGATGAATGTGTATGACAGGGTGGTACCCAATCAAGCAACGGCAACCCTTTGGGTGCTGGCGATCGGTGTTATTGGTGCGTTTATTTTCGATCTTATCCTGAAAACGCTGCGTGGCATTTGCCTCGATATGGCAGGAAAAAAGACCGATCTGATCATCTCCGCCTCACTGTTTGAACGCATTATTGGGATGTCGATGATTGCGCGACCAGCCCGCGTCGGCAGCTTCGCAAAAAATACTCTTTAATTTCAATAGGTAAAAGATTTTCTCTCATCGCTGACATTAACCACGCTGATCGATTTCCCGTTCACACTGCTGCTGTTGCTGGTGATTGGCCTGATTGGCGGTCCTCTGGTGTGGGTGCCGATACTCACCTACCCTATTGCCTTAGCCGTAAGCTGGGCGCTGCAAAAACCGCTGGTTGCAACCATCAGTAAAACGATGGAGCTGGCCAGCAAGCGTCAAGCCACCCTGATAGAAACGCTTAGCAGTCTGGATGCGCTGAAAGTGAATAATGCTCAGAGTAAGCGCCAGCACAGTTGGCAACAAACGCTGGGCAGTCTCAGTCGATTGTAAATGCGCGCCAAAGCGCTCTCTTCGCTGGCGGTCAACCTGACGCTCGGGTTCCAGCAAATCGCTGGTATGGTGATGATTATCGCGGGTGTCTATCTGTTGATTGATGGCAAACTCAGTATGGGGGGATTGATTGCCAGCTATATGCTCAGTGGCCGCGCACTGATGCCTCTTGGTCAGCTATCGGGCCTGGTCACGCGTTATCAGCAGGCCAAGATAGCCATGAAGACCACCGAAGAGATGATGCAATTGCCGCAAGAACGTCAAGAGAATGAGCGGCCGCTTAAACACGAACGTATTCAAGGCGGACTGGAATTCCGTGACGTTACCTTCAGTTATCCTGAGCAGAAGCATCGCTCTTTACACAACATCAATCTCTCTATCACCGCAGGTGAAAAAGTTGGCATCATTGGTCGCAGCGGTTCAGGCAAAAGTTCGCTGGAAAAACTGATCGTCAATCTTTATCCCACAAGCGAAGGGAATATTTTGATCGACGGCGTGGACACACGTCAGTTGGATGTCAGCGATTTGCGCCACAACATTGGCTATGTACCGCAAGATATTCAACTGATCAACGGCACTCTGAGCGATAACCTGATCAGAGGTGCTCGCTATATTGATGATGAATCCATGCTGCGCGCCGCCGAAATCGCCGGTGTCAACGAATTCGCGCGCCTGCATGCGGATGGTTACAACTTGCAGGTGGGGGAACGCGGATTGCAACTCTCTGGCGGTCAGCGTCAGGCCGTTGCCATCGCGCGCGCTGTTGCTCGATCCGCCCATCATGGTGTTAGATGAACCTACAAGTTCGATGGATAACACCAGTGAAGATCGCTTAAAACAGGCATTACAGACGGTGTTGCAAAACAAAACGCTGCTGTTGGTGACGCATCGCGTTTCCATGCTGGCCCTGGTAGATCGTTTAATCATTATCGATAAAGGCCGCATTATTGCCGATGTTCCAAAGGCTATCGTGATGGATGCGTTAAAGAAAGGACAGATCAATGCATCTCGCTAAACACACCGCGGATATCCTTCGCTATTTCTCCTACCGGGATTGGGAAACGCTTCAGACGATTCCTGAAGTCAGCCGCGCGATGCTGGAAGATTCCCCCAAAGCGATTCGTATTACGCTGTGGGCAATTTTCTTTTTTTTCCTGTTTTTCATCTTGTGGGCCGCTTTTGCCAGTATTGATGAAGTCACGCGCGGTGACGGCAAGGCCATTCCATCATCCCGTCTGCAAAAAATTCAGAACCTGGAAGGCGGTATCGTCACTGAGGTTTACGTTCACGAGGGGCAAGCTCGATGACACGCGTTTCGCTTCAAACGTTGGCGAAACGGAGGCTGACAGGTTAGGACTGCTCTCGCGTATCGAGCGGTTAACGGCTGAAATCAACGATCGCGAATTAGACTTCTCACCAGAAATCAAAGAAAAAGCCCCTGCTATTGCTAAGGGTGAGATGGATCTGTACACCAGCAGACGCCAACAATTTCGTAATGAGATCTCGGGTTTGGAAGAACAACTGGTGCAGAAAAAACAGGAGCAGCGCAATTATGTAGCCAAGCAGGCACAATTTCGTAATAGCCTCAATTTACTGCAACAAGAAATAAGAATGTCAGAGCCACTGATTGCCGAGGGTGCAATATCCAAAGTCGAAGTGTTGCGGTTAAAACGGGCTGAAGTGGAAACACAAGGGCAGTTGGAATCCATGACGCTGTCTATCCCTCGTGCTGACTCTGCCATCAAGGAAATTGAAAACAAGATTCAGAAAACGCGCGGACGCTATAAAAGTGATGCGCTGACGCAGTTGACTGAAGCACAAACCAATCTGAACAAGATAGCTGCCACGGGTAAAGCACTGGAAGATCGCGTAAACCGTACGCTGCTGGTCTCACCGGTGAAAGGCATTGTGCAGCAGATGATGGTCACCACCATTGGTGGTGTTATCAAACCCGGGAACGACATCGTGGAAATTGTTCCGTTTGATGAAAATTTATTGGTTGAAGCAAAAATCTCGCCGCGAGATATTGCCTTTCTGCATCCGGGTCAGCCTGCAATTATTAAGCTGACGGCTTACGATTATACCATCTATGGCGGATTAAAAGGGAAAGTTGAGCAAATTAGTCCTGACACCATGACCGATAAAGAAGGCAACAGTTTTTATATCGTTAGGTTGCGCACGGATAAGAATTATTTGGGCACTGAGGATAAGCCCCTAGTGATTATTCCCGGCATGGTAGCGTCCGTGGATATTATTACCGGAAAGAAAACGATTCTAAGTTATTTACTTAAACCCATCATCCGCGCAAATGCAGAAGCACTGCGGGAACGCTAATTATCACACTGTACTATTCAAGACTTTCATTGAACACACAAACTGCCCAATTAATGGCAGTTTGTGTTGTTTGTTTCCCTAATGTACCCAATTATTACTGATGACCGTTTTGTACGACGTAGATTTGCGTTTGGCTGCGCCCCATGGCTTTTGCCTGGTACATGGCAGAGTCTGCGTTGATGGCTAACGTCAGTGAATCAGTACCGTGCTCAGGATAGAGCGCAATACCGATACTGCATTACACCTCAAGTTTTTTCCCTTCAATATCAAAAGGTTTATTCATAGCATTATGAATCTTGTCTGCAACATAGAGAGTGTTAGCTTCTTCTTTAATGCCTTGCAGCAAGATAATAAATTCATCGCCACTACGGCGATAAACAGTGTCAGTATCTCATACTGAACTCCGCATTCGTGCAGCGGCTTCTTTTAACAACAAGTCGCCAATGGCATGACCAAAGGTGTCATTGATCTGTTTGAATTTATCCAAATCAAGAAACATCAAAGAGATACGACGCCCTGTCTGTTTTGATAACAAAATGGCCTGTTCCATCTGTTCCGCAAACGTTAGGCCGTTTGCCAGTGATGTCAGCGAATCATAGTGTGCCAGTTGGCGGTAATGCTCTTCACTGCGTCGAAGCATATCAATCGCACTGTACCGTTCGATAGCAATCGCCACCAACTGCGCAGATTTTTCAATGGAAAAGGTTTCCTCTTCATTGGGCACATAGGGCTTACGGTGATAAACGCTGAGCACACCGAGGATCTCTTTATTCTGGCCGATAACTGGCTCAGACCAGCAAGAGCGTAACCCGGCATAGAGCGCGAGCCCTTTATACAATGACCAATCAGGATGAACGGAGATATCTTCCGCAATCACGCGCTTACCGGTATACGCTGCGGTACCAAAAGAGGCGGCACCGTCAGCGATTTTTACGTTATGAATGGCATTTTTATAAAACCGGGCAAGCTGGGCGCAGAAGCCAACGTCAGGCACTTCTTCTCTTTATCCACCAACAATACGGAGCAGACGATGCGGCCCGGATTTTTTTCCTCCACACTAAACACGATGGCATCAAGGATATCTTTCAACGGAGCACCGCTGGAGAGAAGTTCTAACGCGCAATTATAGGAGTTATCGTGATGTTTCTTTGCTTTACGCTCCGTAATGTCTAGCTTCACCCCAACATAATTCGTTGAATCTTTGACTTTATTATAGATTTTAGAAATATTGGCCTTTTCCCAGTAAAGCTGCCCATCTTTACGACGGTTAATAAATTCACCGCTCCAGGTTTCACCACGATCGAGCGTTGACCAGAGATCTTCATAGACGCTGGGGTTGGTCATTCCCGAATTCATTATATTGGTTTTTTTACCGATCACTTCATCGGGCATATAACCGGACATGGTTACAAACTGACGATTTACATAAAGAATTTCACAATTCTCATTCGCAATAATGATCGAAGCTGGGCTATATTCTGTGGCATAAAAAATCGTATCGAGGAAGTCTTGTTTTTCGCGATCCTGCTTAAACTTTTGCTTGCTTCCCCTGTTTCTGATAACAGAAACTAACAACAGTATTATAAGTATGGTTATTATTATCTCATACACAATAACACGCCCCTCAGTCCTCGGAAGGACTGGTCATACAAACCACATCACGGATAGTGAAACACACAGACAAAGCGCCGCTATCCCATACAGATTCGGGATCAGCAGTTTTCCGGAGAGCGGGAGGGAGGGATGAAAAAACGCTCCCGTGTTCAGATGAATTCAAAAACATAGGAACATCAGCATAAAGCCCCTATCTATCACTGTGTGTAAATAAAAATAACAAGTCCAAACAGAGTATCTTTAATTAGCGTTAAGGTGATGAATAATAACTCGTGTTATAAGTTTATCTAGTGAAATAAAAAACTTACGAATTTCAATGTTACGTATTTTGAACATCAAAATTCTGTAAGCAAATCAATTATACCAATAGGTATCACCGCTTTAATCAATAAAATATATCATCGTACAATAATTGATCGTTATCATTAAATAAAAAACCAATTTTCTCATTATATTCATAAAGTTACCATCAATGCAAAATCGTTTCACTTATCATGTGCACCTGTTGAGCCCCCATCAAGATCAGGAGCGGCAAGGTTCATTCCACTAATCATTAACAATATAAAACACCATTGCTGAAAAAATTACAAGAATCAAACAATGAAAAGAGCCTGTCTAACAAAATGAATCACCATTTTTAACGTTTAGATGTCAGGTAGGACAGCAAACGGCGAAAAAGCAGCGCACGAAGAAAGGGAGAAATAAAATGTAAATTATCGTGTCAAGTAACCAACGCGCCAACGGTGATACTAGTCCAACAGGTTTAACTGACTCTGCTCAGATTACAACGTAGATTTCAACTCACTAAAATTCTCAAAAGGCTGAGGGCGAGAGAGGAAATACCCTTGCACCGCGTCAGCCCGAGTTTGCATTACCATTCCCCACTCTTCCTGCGTTTCGACCCCTTCAACCACCACGTGATTACAAAAGCGGGACAGCAGCGCCACCAAGGATGGGAACAGCTGACGGCCCTCATCACTTTTTTGCAGCAAAATAAACAGCTCGCGCGCCACTTTGATACAGTCATAGTGCGCTTGCATCAGCGAAGAAAAATTGGCGACGCCCGCCCCGAAATCATCCAGCCACAGGCGGCGCATTTCGGGAAACATGGTCAAGACTTCTTGCGAGAGCGTCCCCTGATTTTCCACAATCTCAAATCGCAGCCAAGGCATGGATGCGATCAACTGCTTCGCTTCATGGCTCTGTTGTAACGCATCCAACGTTTGCCCGTCCACATTGACTGACGCCAGAATGCCATCCTGAATAAAGCGAGGATGCCAACGCGACAGAAGCTGCATTTGCTCAATCACTACCTGTAACCGCTCAGCCACATTGATACTGGCAAAATAGGTTTCAGGTGAAACAAAACGCTGCGGAAATGCTGGCGAAAACACAGCAGTAAGCAGCTCTATCGCTAACAGTTTGCCGCTGGTGCGGTAAATAGGCTGAAAGTTATAGCGTCTTTGACAGTGATGCCAATACTGGCGTTCAAAAGCTGCCGCATCCCCAAGTTCAGAAGGCAGTGCCTGTATAACCCCTAAATTCCCCTACTGCCCGATACATTTTGTCATAAGACCTGATGTGATACGTTGTTAGCCTGCTTATACTTAGAAAAATGGATATAGGCAAAGCCACAGAAAACTTTATTCATTATTTGGCTTACTACGCTATTTTATGCTAGAGATATCGGGGAAAGAGAGTGCTTCACTACGCCGTTACGAGTATAACCCGCTGCTGGTTTTGCAAGGTATAAAGAAATGGCATTACTGATCACCCCTAAATGCATTAACTGCGACATGTGCGAGCCTGAATGTCCCAATCAGGCAATTTCCATGGGGTTAGATACCTATGAAATAGACCCGCTGCGTTGCACAGAGTGTGTGGGCCACTACGATGTGCCTACCTGCCAAAAGGTATGCCCGATTGACAATACAATCATTCGTGACCCGCAACAAGTGGAAACGCAAGAGCAATTATGGGAAAAGTTTGTTGTTATGCATCACGCCGATCGTCTGTGAGCGGGCGTTTTCGCTCCCCCTCAAGGATCACCGTGGCGCAGGCATACTGCCGCTCATCGGCAATGGTCACGTGTATTTCCTCCACCCCTAAGTTTTCCGCCATCGATTGCGCGCGTCCCCAAAGTCGCAGGCAAGGTTTACCCAACGCATCGTTGAAGACGTCGAATTGATCGAAAGCCAGCCCCTGGCTAATGCCGGTGCCTAAGGCTTTCGCCGCCGCTTCTTTGACAGCAAAGCGCTTGGCAAGATAGCAGGCAGACTGCGGGTGCTTTTCATAGTGCACCCACTCTTGTGCGGATAACACTCTGCGCGCCAGGCGATCGCCGGATCGCGCGATAATCGCCTCAATACGGGCGATCTCCACAATGTCCGAGCCAAGTCCCAGAATAGCCATTAACGACGGGCTTCCCGCAGCAATGCCTTCATTTCCGCGACGGCCTCTGCCAAGCCACTCATGACGGCGCGACCGATAATCGCATGCCCGATATTAAGCTCATGGATTTCAGGCAGGGCCGCAATAGCTTGCACGTTGTGGTAGGTCAGGCCATGTCCGGCATTTACCTTAAGCCCTTTGCTGGCGGCATAAACCGCTGCATCGCGAATACGCGCCCACTCTTGCTGGCGCAGCGTATCGTTCTGAGCATCGGCATAAGCACCGGTATGGATTTCGATATAAGGGGCGCCAACGGCTACAGCGGCATCAATTTGTGCCCGTTCGGGGTCGATAAACAGAGATACCAGAATCCCCGCATCGTGCAAACGAGCCACGGCTGATGTCATGCGCGGTAGTTGACCCGCAACGTCCAACCCACCTTCCGTTGTCACTTCCTGGCGTTTCTCAGGCACCAGACAACAAAAGTGAGAACGAAGCTCGCAGGCAATCGCCAGCATCTCTTCCGTCACCGCCATTTCAAGGTTCATGCGCGTCTGCAACGTTTGGCGTAACAAACGCACATCGCGATCGGTGATATGACGACGATCTTCACGCAGATGAACCGTAATACCATCCGCCCCGGCTTGCTCGGCAACAAACGCAGCCTGCACCGGATCGGGGTACGCTGTGCCGCGCGCATTGCGCAGGGTCGCCACATGATCGATATTTACACCTAGAAAAAGCTCTGCCATGAAATCAGTCCTCAAAAGAATCACCGTTAGACGACCAGTGTACACTGGCCTTTCGGTTCGTTACCACTGCGGCTATCTTTAGATAGCGAGAGGTTGACAGGTTTACCGCTCAGGTCATTATTCTTTTGCCACAGGTGGCGTGTGGGGACGTAAAACGGCAGATTTTTGAAACAGTTCACGGCTCTTTAATGGCTTGCTGCCCAGATAAGGTTTGAGCGCCATACGCGTAAAGCGTTTCGCAGCCCGCAGGGTTTGCACATCAGGAAATTCCCGCGCAGCCAGCACACGCAACTCATAGCCGGTAAAGCTACGCTGATCCACAATCATACTGGCGATAAACCCTTTTTCTTCGCGGTAGCGATAGGTCATGGTGTCTGCAACGGGCTCCCCACTGCCTGCACAGTGCAGAAAATCAACGCCGTAACCGAGATAGCCCAACAACGCCAGCTCAAAACGGCGCAGTGCCGGTTCCGGTGAAGAGCTCAACGCCGCCAGTTGCTGCAAGCAATGCAGGTAATCGAAGAAGAGTGCGGAAAAATTGGTTTCGTGCTCCAACACGCGAGCAAGCAATTCATTGACGTAGAGGCCGCTGTACAACATGACGCCGGTGAGCGGTAGTGCCAGTGATACCGGTTCAGCGTTACGCAAGGTTTTTACTTCACCACGTCCGCCCCAGCGCACCAGCAATGGCGTGAACGGTTGCAAACATCCTTTTAGCGGAGAGCGGCGCGCACGCGCGCCTTTGGCTAACACGCGCACACGCCCTTCGTCTTCCGTGAAAAGATCCAGCAACAGGCTGGTTTCACTGTAAGGTCGCCCATGCAAGACAAATGCGCGCTGCCAGCCTTCCATCGGCGTTAACCTTATAAGTCGTCGATGTAACCCAGGCTGCGCAATGCGCGTTCGTCATCCGCCCAGCCGGATTTCACCTTCACCCACAGTTCCAGATGCACCTTGGCTTCGAACATGGCTTCCATATCCTGACGCGCTTCAATGCCGATCGTCTTGATTTTGGCGCCTTTGTTACCGATCACCATTTTCTTCTGACCATCGCGTTCAACCAGAATTAACCCATTGATGTCATAACCGCCGCGGTCGTTGGTCACGAAACGCTCGATCTCAACGGTCACCGAATAGGGCAATTCTTCACCGAGAAAGCGCATCAGCTTTTCACGAATAATCTCAGCCGCCATAAAGCGCTGCGAACGATCGGTGATGTAATCTTCCGGGAAGTGATACTCAGCCACAGGCAGGTGTTTGCGCACAATGCTGGCAATGGTGTCAACGTTAGTGCCTTTTTCCGCAGAAAGAGGAACCACGTCGAGAAAGTTCATTTTTTTACTTAAAAACTGGATATGCGGCAGCAGCTTGGTTTTGTCCGTCACATTGTCAATCTTGTTGATTGCCAGCAATACCGGACGTTTTTGATCGCGCAACTTGCCCACGACCATTTCATCGTCGTCGGTCCAGTGAGTCCCTTCCACCACAAAAATGATCAACTCAACATCGCCGATGGAGCTGCTGGCAGCACGGTTCATCAGACGGTTGATTTCCCGTTTTTCTTCAATATGCAGCCCTGGCGTATCCACATAAATAGCCTGATAAGGACCTTCGGTATGGATACCCATAATGCGGTGACGCGTGGTTTGCGGCTTACGCGAAGTAATGGAGACTTTTTGCCCCAGCAATTCGTTCAGCAACGTGGATTTGCCCACGTTGGGTCGCCCAACAATCGCGACGAAACCGCAGTAGGTTTGCTCTTCGCTCATTCAATCTCCAGTATTTTCAACGCTTGTTCCGCTGCCGCCTGCTCCGCCTTACGCCGACTGGAGCCCGTACCAATCAACGGTTCGTTAAAACCGCTGATCATACAATGGATGGTAAATTCCTGATCATGTGCCTCACCGCACACCTGCACCACCAGATAGGCAGGCAATGGCAAATGGCGCCCTTGCAGAAACTCTTGCAACCGGGTTTTGGGATCTTTCTGCTTATCCCCTGAACTGATTTCATCCAATCGAGTCTGATACCAATTCAGAATCAGTCTTTCGATATTCTGGATATCACTGTCCAGAAAAATACCGCCAATCAGCGCTTCGACCGTGTCAGCCAAAATAGACTCACGGCGGAAGCCACCGCTTTTCAATTCACCTGGACCAAGGCGCAGGAATTCACCTAATTCGAATTCACGCGCAATTTCCGCCAGCGTATTGCCGCGCACCAGCGTGGCGCGCATACGGCTCATATCCCCTTCATCGACGCGAGGAAAGCGATGATAAAGTGCATTGGCAATCACAAAACTCAGGATGGAGTCACCAAGAAACTCCAGACGCTCATTGTGTTTGCTGTTGGCACTGCGGTGCGTTAACGCCTGCAATAACAGGTCGTACTGCTGGAAAGTATAGCCCAGTTTTCTTTGTAACCGATTTATTAGGATGGGGTTCATGTGTTACCAATAGATCAACAATACCTATTTACCGCAGCATACGGAACAGCGCTGTCTGGATCACTCTTACGGGCGATAGGGGAACAAAGCTGTTTCGTTTGCATTGGCTCCGAACGGAGCCTGCGTTTTTCGTTTATTCTCATCACATTCTCCGTTGCAAGAAGCTACCTGCAACGGGAATGTGGTGCGAGATACAACAATTCTACAACGTAACCGAAAATAATGCTGCGGGTTTATCACGGTGATTAATGAATTCGACCAATTCGGCTCAGACGCACGCCCGTTGGCCATTCACCTTCTTTTTTCTCAAAGCTCATCCAGATTGCCGTTGCGCGGCCGACCAGATTTTTTTCCGGCACAACCCCCCAAAAACGGCTATCGTCGCTGTTATCACGGTTATCACCCATCATGAAATAGTGCCCGTTTGGCACTACCCAGGTGGCCAGCGGCTGGCGCGACTGCTGGTAGTACATCCCCAGTTGATCCTGGCTACCCGGCACCACCAGAATACGGTGCGAGACATCACCCAGCGTCTCCTGACGAACTCCCATCCGCACACCGCCCTGTTTTTCCTCACCGAGTGGCAGCGCGTAGAAACCGCTGCCCGATTCTGAACCAGGACGACCGAACGTTTGCACGAAATCACTGGCTTCAAGGTTGCTGTAGGTCACCGCAACGGCGCTGTCACACGCCGAGCCTTCACACGCGGGACGCACCGTCACCTGCTTGCTGAGCGGATCGTAAGAAACCCTGTCACCCGGCAGACCAATCACACGTTTGATATAATCCAGACGCGGATTTTCAGGATATTTGAATACCGCTACATCCCCGCGTCGCGGATGCCCGGTCGGGATCAACGTCGTCTGCGTGATGGGATCCTTGATGCCGTAGGCAAATTTCTCCACCAGAATAAAATCACCAATCAGCAGCGTCGGCATCATGGAGCCCGAAGGTATCTGGAACGGTTCGTAAACAAAGGAGCGCACAAAAAACACCAGCGCCAATACCGGAAACACCGAAGCGCAGGTTTCAATCCAACCGGGCTGTTTGATCGTCACAACGCCCGCGCCGCCATCCTGCTGCGCACTCAGCGCCGCCTCGGCTCTCGCCTTGCGTGCCGGTGCCCATTTAAAGCGTTCAAAACACCAGACGATGCCGGTGACAAGCGTCGCCAGCGCTAAAACCAAGGCAAACATATTGGCCATGCCAACTCCTTAGGGTTTACTTGCTCTCTTTGCCGACGTGCAGAATGACCAAGAAGGCTTCTTGCGGCAATTCAACGTTGCCGACCTGTTTCATGCGCTTCTTACCGTCTTTCTGTTTCTGCAACAGCTTTTTCTTACGGCTCACGTCGCCGCCATAACATTTTGCCAATACGTTTTTACGCAGTTGTTTCACGGTTGAACGCGCGATAATGTGGTTACCAATGGCTGCCTGAATGGCAATATCAAATTGCTGACGCGGAATCAGCTCTTTCATTTTTTCCACCAGCTCACGGCCACGATACTGTGAGTTATCGCGGTGGGTAATCAGCGCCAACGCATCAACACGTTCTGCGTTAATCATCACGTCAACCCGCACCATGTCAGAGACCTGGAAACGTTTGAAACTGTAATCCAGCGATGCGTAACCGCGCGAGGTCGATTTCAGTCGATCGAAGAAATCGAGCACCACTTCCGCCATCGGAATTTCATAGGTCAACGACACCTGATTACCGTGGTAAACCATGTTGGTCTGCACACCACGCTTCTCAATACACAAGGTGATGACGTTGCCCAGGTACTCCTGCGGCAGCAGCATATGGCATTCCGCGATAGGTTCACGCAGTTCTTCAATGTTGTTGAGCGGCGGCAGCTTGGAAGGGCTGTCAACGTAGACAATTTCCTGACGCGTGGTCTTCACTTCATAAATTACGGTCGGTGCCGTGGTGATCAGATCCAGATCGTATTCACGCTCCAGACGTTCCTGAATGATCTCCATGTGCAGGAGGCCCAGGAAGCCGCAGCGAAAACCGAAGCCCAACGCGGTTGAGGTTTCCGGTTCGTAGAACAGCGAGGCGTCATTGACACTCAGTTTGCCCAAAGCGTCGCGGAAGTTCTCATAATCATCAGAACTGACCGGGAATAAGCCTGCATAAACCTGTGGTTTAACCTTTTTGAAGCCCGGTAGCGCTTTGTCAGCCGGTTGGCGAGCCAATGTCAGGGTATCCCCCACCGGAGCACCAAGAATGTCTTTGATGGCGCACACCAGCCAACCCACTTCACCGCAATTAAGCACATCGCGATCGATCTGCTTCGGCGTGAAAATCCCCAGACGATCGGCGTTATACACCTGACCGGTACTGATGACCTTCACTTTGTCGCCCTTGCGCAACGAACCATTTTTGATGCGGATCAGAGAGACCACACCAAGGTAGTTGTCGAACCAGGAGTCGATGATCAACGCCTGAAGCGGCGCATTTGGATCGCCCTCCGGCGGCGGAATTTCTTTCACCAGACGTTCAAGCACATCAGGAACGCCAACGCCGGTTTTCGCCGAGCAGCGCACGGCATCGGTGGCATCGATGCCGACGATATCTTCAATCTCTTCTGCCACACGCTCGGGATCGGCGGCCGGCAGATCAATCTTGTTAAGTACCGGGACCACTTCCAGGTCCATTTCCATCGCGATGTAGCAGTTGGCGAGCGTTTGTGCCTCTACGCCTTGCCCTGCATCCACTACCAGCAACGCACCTTCGCACGCCGCCAGAGAACGTGAAACTTCATAGGAGAAGTCAACGTGCCCCGGTGTGTCGATAAAATTCAGTTGGTAGGTCTCGCCATCTTTGGCATGGTAATCCAGCGTTACACTTTGCGCTTTAATGGTGATGCCGCGTTCACGTTCCAGATCCATGGAGTCCAACACCTGCGCCGCCATTTCACGGTCAGATAAACCGCCGCAAAGTTGAATAATGCGGTCAGAAAGCGTCGACTTACCGTGGTCGATATGGGCAATAATGGAGAAATTTCGTATATGCTTCATTATGAAAGTTTTTCTACCTTGGTATTTCTGAAATTCTTGCCGTCTGGCATGCGCATGCGATGAAAATGGCGGCAATGCCCTCCCCTTTCACCAGAACCGATGCATTCTACACGTCAGACGCCGGAAAACCTAGTCATCAACCCGTATTCCCTTTGATTATGGCGCTTTTATTCCATCATGGCAGATAACCGGGAAAAAGATGACGTTTAAGGACAAGCAAGCGCGCGTTGGACGGAAAATATCTCGGTGAGAAAGACCGAGTAGCCCAGCGGCTCGCCCGGTTAAATGAGGTTCAGGATTCAATTTTCAGCGGCTGCCCCGGCAAGGCTATCTGCAAAATAACCGGGCGATAGTGACGTTTCTCGCCTAATTTAAGCGAACAGCCGCGTACCAGGATAAACGCCAACGCGGCACCCAGCAGCGCGCCCAGCACCGCAGCCAGATCGTTGGCGAACAGCGACTGCAACAATCCCGCCCCTACGAACAACCCTAACAGCGGCACCAGATAGACCAGCATGGCGGAACGCAGCAGGCTACTTTCGGAAATACCCAATTTAACGCGTTGACCAGGCAGCAAGGGTTGCTCGCACGGAACGTGCAGCGCCTGCTCGGCGGACCGACCCAATTCACTCAAAAGCCCGGTGCCGCAGGTTTTACGCGACTGACAACCGCTGCACCCAGAACGCTGCTCACAGTGCAGCACGGCCATGCCATTGTGCCAGGAAACCACAGTCGCCCACTCTTTGATCATACCTGCGCCCTACATCTTGCAAATTTACGGCGATTGAAAAATGACATTATCCGCAATGCGTTTGGCCGTGGTAGGGGGTAATTCGCCCACTACGGTTATTTCATACCCATTGCGGATTTCTGTGTGTACGCTTCGCCGTCCCGTCGTGACATATTGCTCGGCACGAGATTCTGACGATGGCGTGATATTAACAGAAAAGCTGAATAAACCATCACTGAACAGGCGCGATTCAATCGGGATGCTGATTCCAGGCAACGTTCTGCGGGTACGCGAGATCTCTTTCATACCCTGTGGCAGCCATCCAGGAGTCCAGGTCAGGTCAACCGTTTCAACCGACGGTGTCGTCAGCAATGGCGGTAACCCTTCGCTTAATAATGGGCGTAACGTCTCACGGATATCATCACTGACCACCAGCGATGCCACCAGAAATTGCTCCATCCGTTCCCCATTGCGATCTTGCAAGTCAATACGCAACGGCAGTTTGGTCGCAACATCAAACCATACGCTGTAGCTATACTGTGTCCCATCCCGGGAAATAATACGCATGCCCTCACACTGGCGATCGGCGATCCGTACTCTTCCTGCCGCCGGAATGAAATCATAGAACGCGGACAGCGATTGATGATCGGCATAAACCAGGCTGGGGAACGAATCGATGATGTGATCGCCGGAAAGCGAGAAAGGTTCCAGATCGGTATCAAAGTAACTGATATTCCGGTCTCGCTGCGCGATTTCTCTGCGAGGCCCATCCATAAACAGCAACTGTGCCAATGGACGGTTATCTATACGGGCATGCCGATAGCGCAGAGATTCGATGCCCTGACGGGAGATATTGATGAAATGTATTTCATAATTCAATGCCCGAATAGCGTTGCCCATCTGTTGCAGCGAGGACGAGGGCTTAGGCTGCAACACCGTACCTGACGCAGGCCGCGCCAGGACTGTTGTTGAATAGGGTAAGCAACCGAACAGAATGCAAAAAGCAAACCCAACACGCTTCATTAACGAGACTGCGTTCCTAAAGATTGAGTGCCAGGCACCTGAATAGCGGCCTGCTGTTCTTCATCTTGCTGACCTTGCAAAGGCTTCGAATGGAGGCGGCGCTGCAACTCATAGTCCTGCAACATGACATTGATGCGGTTGCGTTCTGCTTCAACCTGACGTTGACCACCATGCGACACCACGTTTTCAGACGGTACACCCAGACTTACCGGAGAGGCGGTGCCCATGGCGGGAAGCGTACTAAACGCTGGCATGTCGTTTTGCGCTTCCGGCGTTTGATCCGGGGAACGTTGCATTTGCACGCCGACGATCACCGCCAATGAGACACAGGCGGCCACACCAACCTGAGTCAGTTGGCTTGCCCAAGGACGCACTTTGTCCCAGAACGACAAGCGCGACCAGGTATCGGGATGAGGCTGTGCTTCGGGAATAGCTTGAGGCGCAATGCGCACCGGCTCTTCGGCAATCGCCTGCGCAACGCGTGCGGCAATGTCGATTTCAATGATGCTCTGCGCCACATCACAACGCAGCGTATCGCGAATCAAATGGTAGCTTTGCCAACTTTTTTGCAGTTCAGCATCCCGCCCCAATGTGTTAAGCAGTTCGGTATCCGCAGCCTCGCCGTCCATTAAAGCGGAAAGTTTCTCTTTCTGCATACCCATACCCTTACCTTGTCAAATCCATCATGGTTAACGCGAAAACCGGGTTAACGTTGAATTAGCGGTTGTATTTTGTTATCGATCGCTTCTCGCGCACGGAATATGCGAGAACGAACAGTGCCGACCGGGCAATCCATAATGGCGGCTATCTCTTCATAACTCAGGCAATCAAGTTCGCGTAGCGTAATAGCCATCCGTAAATCTTCTGGCAACGCTTCAATGGTTCGAAAAACTATACTTCTCAATTCCTCTGACAACATTAAGTTCTCAGGGTTCGATATTTCTTTTAATGCGCTGGCGGTTTCATAATTTTCAGCGTCATTGGCATCAACGTCGCTCGACGGTGGTCGCCGCCCCTGAGCAACCAGATAATTTTTGGACGTATTGACCGCAATACGATACAGCCAAGTGTAGAAGGCACTATCGCCGCGAAAAGACTCCAACGCACGATAGGCTTTGATAAACGACTCCTGCACCACATCCGGCACATCCCCAGGAGGAACGTACCGTGACACCAGGTTCGCTACTTTGTGCTGGTAGCGCACCACCAGCAAATTAAAAGATTTCTGGTCGCCTTTCTGGGCACGTTCAACCAGAATGCGATCCGCTAGCTGCTCGCTCATCCGAGGTAATGTCTCCTCAAACCGTTCTCCACACGTAAAATAGTACTGCCAGCCATATCGTTATTGAATAATCTGAGCAAGCTGTAAGTCGGACACTACCGGTTAACAAAAGTTCCCGATAACGTTTGCTCCTTCTTCTTTATGTGCTCAGCCTGCCCCATATATCTTCGCGCGTCGGCGTTTACATCCGTACACGTCGCGCAGTTTTCTGTTCTTTAGCTGGGACAGTCAGGGGATCATACGCGAAAAAACGTTCAATAGCACCGTTAGCCTCTGAGAGTGCCCGAGCCATCGTTAACGACAAGGAATATCCTACATAAATAAATAGAAATCCTTGGTCAATGCGCGAAAATCATAAGAGTAGCTGCCATCTTATGCGCGAACAATCAGCGTTCGCCTCTCACAGGGGCCCGCTTGCTTCGCCAGGGTCAACAGTTCCCGATGCGGTTGGCCTTCTGTCCTCTCACGTACGGCCAGTCGCTGACGTATCGACAACCCTTGTTGGCATGCCGTGATGCAAAAATCACTGGCAACCTGGCTCGGTAGTACCACACAAAAGCGCCCTTCCGGCTCCAGCAGCCTGGCAGCACAGTGGAGTAAGGTTTCATGGGACAAACTCTCTGTATAACGGGCCGTGCTGCGCGCCTCGGTCCGACACGCACTGCCCGGTGCAAAATAAGGAGGGTTACTGACAATCAACGCGTAGCGTGATGTTGTTTGTGTCGTAAACGTCTCAATATCACGGTTTAGCACGGTAATACGTGATGCCCACGGTGAGGCCTGCCGATTCTCTTGTGCCTGCTTGCTGGCTTCAGGTTCTACCTCAACCGCATCGATCGTCACTGTGTCTGGGCTACGCTGTGCCAACATTAGGGTGATAATGCCGGAACCACAGCCAATACCAGCACACAGCCGGTTTGCGGCACCGGAGCCCAGGCACCGAGCAGGATGGCATCCGTACCCACTTTCATCGCACAACGATCGTGCGCGACAAAAAATTGTTTAAACGTGAACCCGTTGCGCCGCGATGTTTGTGATCGCGCTGCGTGCTGATGCATGATGTGCTGCTCCTACGAAAAACCGCCGTAGCATAAGGGAATCCCTGCAACAGGGAAAGCATCCCGCCGACAGGACACCGAGGCGGTGTAAACAGATGATGAAGTGCACGCGTAATGCCTCTATAATCAGCGCCCCAAATAATAGAGGTAGACCATGACTGCAACCCAATTTTCCGATCTTGATCTTGATGAAAGCCTGCTAGATGCCTTGCGCGATATGGGCTACGAGCGCCCCACCGCCATTCAACTCGCGGCGATCCCACCCGCCATGGACGGGAGAGATGTCCTTGGATCCGCGCCAACAGGAACAGGAAAAACAGCAGCCTATCTGCTGCCGGTGTTGCAGCATCTGATTGACTTTCGACGTAAAAAATCAGGGCCGCCGCGCATTCTGATCGTAACGCCCACACGTGAACTGGCGATGCAGGTGGCTGAACAGGCTAAAGCGTTGGCGGCGCACACCCATCTGGACGTGGCAACCATCACTGGCGGTGTGGCCTACATGAACCACGCTGAAGTCTTCAGAGAGAATCAGGATATTGTAGTGGCGACAACGGGGCGCCTGCTGCAATACATCAAAGAAGAAAACTTTGACTGCCGCGCAGTGGAAACGCTGATTCTGGACGAAGCGGATCGTATGCTCGACATGGGATTTGCTCAGGATATCGAACATATTGCCGGTGAAACCCGCTGGCGCACACAAACCTTGCTGTTTTCCGCCACGCTGGAAGGCAATGCCGTCAAAGATTTCGCAGAGCGACTGCTGAAAGAGCCGGTTGAGATTGAAGCCGACCCTTCACGGCGTGAACGTAAAAAGATTCTGCAATGGTTTTACCGCGCTGATGATACTGAGCACAAAACCGCGCTGCTGGCACATTTGCTGAAACAGCCGGAAACCACCCGAGCAATTGTGTTTGTGCGTAAGCGCGAGCGCGTGCGTGAACTTGCGGCCTGGCTACGCGAAGCGGGTATCAACAGTTGCCATCTGGAAGGCGAAATGGTGCAGGCTAAACGCAATCAGGCCATCACACGTCTGAGCGAGGGGCTGGTCAATGTATTGATTGCCACAGACGTTGCCGCACGCGGGTTGGACATCAACGATGTTAGTCATGTCTTCAACTTTGACTTGCCACTTACGGCCGATATCTACTTGCACCGTATCGGGCGTACCGGACGCGCTGGCAAAAAAGGGTGTGCCATCTCACTGGTGGAAGCCCACGATCATTTGCTGCTTGGCAAGATCAGCCGCTACTTAAATGAGCCGCTAAAAGCACGCGTCATTGATGAGTTGCGTCCGAAAACCAAAGCACCAAGCGAAAAAACCAACGGTAAGCCGTCGAAAAAAGTACTGGCTAAGCGTGCTGAAGAGAAGAAAAAGAAGAAAGAAAAAGAAAAAGCCAAGGTGAAAGTACGCCACCGCGACAGCAAGAACGTAGGGAAGCGCCGCCAGCCTACGCAGAAAACGGACGATACGCCTTCAGGCGCAGAGTAATTCTGTTTCGATACCGTCTCCCAGCACTAACGCCGGGAACAAACCAGAGCACAAAAAAAGGAGCTTTCGCTCCTTTTTTATTACCGCCGCCGCACGAGTACTTTCGGTGAAAGTACTCGTAATCACGTCACGTTGCTGTTCCGGGGTCAGTGAGTTGAAACGCACTGCATAACCAGAAACACGGATGGTCATTCCGGATGTTTTACCGCATCTTCCAGCGTTTCACGGCGCAGAACGTTCACGTTAAGGTGTTGACTACCTTCCACGCGCACTTCCAGTTTGATTTCCAACGGAACTTCACAATATTCAAACTGCCCCAGATCGCTCACCGGAACGATTTGATCTTCTCTGTAATCCGCTTTTGCGCAAACGCAGCGTGCTTCTGATTTTTCTTCATCAAGCAACCAGAAAGAGTTAACCAGAGCGTTGTTGTTAGCTTTAGTGATTTGAATGCCAGTAACCATAATTGCCTCCGTAAAACAGCAGAATCGTGTCTGAACCTGGGAAGGATTGCAGTACTTACCAACACGAGGTTTTAACCACAAAATGAAATTCACTTACCTTGTGTAGTTATATACCAGTACCTTAGCCGCCAATCTTTGATTTAAATCAATTAATGCAGGGAGTGGAAAACAGCGCCAGCAGCAATTAATTGTTTTACATCAATTTTAGCCAAAAGGCGTAATGCAATTTTTTTGTAAATTTTCAACTTTTTTATAATTTTCACTTCATTACCATCAACTTTCCCGCCACAGTGTTTTACCTTGAGAGCAGAGATCGGTAAGCTACAGCCCTTTTTCACAACACCCGCATCGAGGACAGGATGACAACCGAACTAACGTGGCATGACGTTTTGGCACAGGAAAAAGAGCAGCCTTATTTTGTGCAAACATTGACGTTTGTCGGCAATGCCCGCGCCGAAGGAAAGGTAATTTATCCCCCGCAGAAAGATGTGTTTAACGCCTTTCGCTATACGGAGTTCAATCAGGTCAAGGTGGTTATCCTGGGACAAGACCCCTATCACGGGCCTAATCAAGCGCACGGCCTGTCATTCTCCGTCCGTCCGGGCATTCCCACACCGCCGTCATTAATGAACATGTACAAAGAGCTGGCGAACGATATTTCCGGCTTTACGATCCCTCAGCATGGTTGCCTACAAAGCTGGGCGGAGCAAGGTGTGCTACTGTTAAATACCGTGTTAACGGTGGAGGCAGGTCAGGCGCATTCCCACGCCAACCTCGGCTGGGAAACCTTTACCGATCGCGTGATTAGCGCATTGAATGAAAAGCGTGATGGCATCGTGTTTCTGCTGTGGGGCGCACACGCACAGAGAAAAGGCAGCATTATCGACACGCAGCGCCATCATGTGCTGAAATCCCCGCACCCGTCACCGTTGTCTGCACACCGTGGCTTTCTGGGCTGTCGCCACTTTTCCAAAACGAATCAATTTCTGATACAGCAGGGGCAGTCGCCAATTGATTGGATGCCACAGCTACCGAGTTCAGCAGATCAGTAATGTCATCGGTTCGCAAGCCGCGCCACAGCAATGCAAATAGCTTGCGAACTGAGCCCGATGCGAAAATTGACTACGCCACAGCGATGGTCTTGGGGAAAAAACAAGGAAATAAAAACAAGAAGGAGTGGTGGAGCTAAGCGGGATCGAACCGCTGACCTCTTGCATGCCATGCAAGCGCTCTCCCAGCTGAGCTATAGCCCCACAATGCTGGATATGTTTACTGCATCTGTTTACCACAGCCATCCCAACACACTTGGGATGGTGGAGCTAAGCGGGATCGAACCGCTGACCTCTTTCATGCTATGCAAGCGCTCTCCCAGCTGAGCTATAGCCTTATTACATCAGACAGTGACACCGATTGTCTGTGTGAACGGCCCGAATAATATGCAACCCGCTCAGGTGTGTCAACGGCTAAATCTATTTCTGCCGTCAACCGCTGAAAAAGCCGCCAGCACTCCGATTTTATCAACGCTTGTGGCGAAATACCGCGCATAAGAACAGAAAAAGCGCTGGTAATGATAACGGGTTTTATTATCATCTTTTTACTCGTTCATCAGAACCTTAACAGGTCGTTATGCGCTATTTGCCCGTTGTGCTTATTACTCTGATCACCTCCAGCCTTTTGCCCGCACGGGCATAGCCCCTTGTCGCCACACTCTCTGAAAACGCTAAGCGCTACTTCAGCATTGAGCAACACGATATGGAAAGTACCCGCCAGCTTCAGTACCGTGTCTTCATCGCTACGCCGCGTGATATCGCCGCACAGGAGAAACGTCCAGTGCTCTATGTACTGGACGCCAATGCCCAGTTCCCGCTGGCGGTCAACAGTTATACCCCCGCACAGGGGCCTGCACCTGTGATTGTTGGCATCGGCTATCGCATTGATCAAGGTTATGACATCCCTGCCCGCACCCGCGACTACACGCCACCGGCCCCGACAATCGATCCGGATTTTGGGGAGGGAGGGGAAGCAGAGCAGTTTTATCAGTTTATCCAACACAGTGTGAAACCGTGGGTAGAAGCGCGAGTCCCGGTTAATCCACAGCAGCAGACACTCGCCGGTCACTCCTTTGGCGGGTTATTCGTACTGTTTACCCTGTTTAATCATGGGGAATCCTTCCAGCGCTATCTGGCTGCCAGCCCGTCTATCTGGTGGGGAGACGGAGTAGTCATCCCCAAACGTTCACCACTGCTTACTGCACAACCTACGTCAATCACGATAAGCGTAGGCGAATATGAAGAGAAGCCCCCCAAGGCCGATCCCAACCAACCGGTCGATCCGAAACGTGCCAAGCGTCAGGCACAGCGCACCATGGCGACCAAAGCGCGCGATCTGTCAGCGCAATTGCACAGCGAAAACCCCGCAGCCAGCTTTATCCTGTTCGAAGGTAAACACCATGGCAGCGTGATCCCCGATGAGATGTCAAAGGCGATAGAAGTGGCCATTCAGCCACAATGAGCTCAGGATTGATCTGCGTTCGTGAATAAAAAAACGCCCCGGCGGCGAACTCCCGAAAAGGAGGGGCACACGGGGCGTTAACCGATCGCTGGGTTACGCGATTATTGCTGCGCTTCACGCTCAGCGATAAAGGTCAATGCTTTATCGATGCGTGCCAATGCACGCTGCTGACCCACCTCCTGTACCGTAACATCAACGCCCGGTGATTGGCCCGCGCCAGTTACCGCCACACGCAGCGGCATACCGACTTTACCCATGCCTTGTTGCAGTTCGTCCGCCGTGCCCTGAATGGCGTGATGAATGTTTTCCGCAGTCCAGTCGCTGATAGCAGCAAGTTTCTCACGCACCAGTTCCAGTGGCTGGCGAGCGACCGGGCGCAAGTGTTTCTTGGCAGCATCGGCATCAAACTCGGCAAAATCTTCATAGAAATAACGGCAGGACGCCGCAATCTCTTTCAGAGTTTTGCAGCGCTCGCCCAACAGCGTCACCAGTTCGCACAGTTGCGGCCCGGTGCGAGTGTCGATCCCTGCCTGCTCAATGTGCCACGACAGATGCGTTGCCAAATATTCAGCCGGCAGATGATTGATATAGTGATGATTGAGCCACTGCAACTTCTCGGTATTGAAGGCGCTGGCCGATTTGCTTACGGCATCCAACGTAAACAGTTGCGTCATCTCATCAATGGAAAAAATTTCCTGATCGCCATGTGACCACCCCAAGCGAACCAGATAGTTGAGCAGCGCTTCTGGCAGATAACCATCATCGCGATACTGCATCACGCCCACGGCACCATGGCGTTTGGACAGTTTTTTGCCATCATCGCCCAGAATCATAGACACATGGGCGTATTCCGGCACCGGCGCACCCAACGCTTTCAGGATGTTGATTTGGCGCGGGGTGTTGTTGATATGGTCTTCACCGCGAATAACGTGCGTGATTTCCATATCCCAATCGTCGATCACTACACAGAAGTTGTAGGTTGGCGAACCATCGGTACGGCGAATGATCAGATCGTCTAGTTCCTGATTGCTGAATTCGATCGGGCCACGAATACGGTCGTTGAAAATCACAGAACCGTCTTGCGGGTTACGAAAACGCACCACGTGAGGCTCATCATCGGCATGATGCGCATGAGAATCGCGGCAGCAGCCGTCATAGCGTGGTTTTTCACCCTTCGCCATTTGATCTTCACGCAGCGCTTCCAGACGTTCACGGCTGCAATAGCATTTGTAGGCGGTGCCCTGCACCAGCATTTCATCAATCACCGCGTTGTAACGATCAAAGCGCTTGGTCTGGTAGTACGGACCCTCATCCCAATCCAGGTTCAGCCAGTTCATGCCATCCATAATGGCATCAATGGCATCCTGCGTTGAACGCTCCAGGTCAGTGTCTTCGATACGCAAAACAAACTCACCCTGATGGTGACGGGCAAACAGCCAGGAGTAAAGCGCAGTACGAGCGCCGCCGACATGCAAATAGCCAGTGGGGCTTGGCGCGAAACGAGTTTTGATTTTCATTGGGATAATAAGCCTTGTTACTTAAGGGCGACTGGCAGACACCAGCGACGGTTCCAGCCAAAAGTTGGCGATATTCTATCACTCTGCCCTGATTCCTCAACGCTGTAACCGCATTGCGTGTTGAATAGGACTAACAATACGCCGAATTATTGACCACGAATGCTCAGAAAAACGACGTGTTGCCTAATTTTACAACGAACACGCATTTTGCATTTAAAAAACGTTGACTCACTTTCAACTATCCCTATAATGCGACTCCACACAGCGAGGGTGATTAGCTCAACTGGGAGAGCACCTCCCTTACAAGGAGAGGGTCGGCGGTTCGATCCCGTCATCACCCACCACTTCTGCGGGTCGTTAGCTCAGTCGGTAGAGCAGTTGACTTTTAATCAATTGGTCGCAGGTTCGAATCCTGCACGACCCACCATATCCGCAGATCGGTTTTTTTTCCTTTAATCCTTTCTCATATGTCTGAGACATCCAACAAACACCAATCAGTGCTTAGACTTGGGCGAAAGCGCCGTTAGCGTCGATCGCAAAAGATGATCTCATCCCGATTAACCTTTCCCACTACCATTTTAGTAGAACCTTTTTAAGTCGAAACATTACCCTTCGTTTAGGCCATAAGCGTTACTGTTGTGTAGATCATAGTCAGAATCAGTGATAAAACATCAAAAATTAATAAAAAATCATTATTGAATGCTTAAATTATTCACTAAATATATGACCGTAGGGATTATCAATACAATTATTCACTGGATTGTATTCGGTGCTCTGGTTTATCTTTCAGCATATGATCAATCGGTCGGAAACCTGATTGCATTTCTGGTTGCAGTTACATTTTCATTTTTTGCCAATGCGAAATTCACCTTTCAAGCCAGAGCTTCTGGAGGAAGATATTTTCTTTTCATTACTTTCATGGGGACACTGAGCTTTATTTCAGGTCAACTATCAGACCATTATAATATTTCCCCCTTGATCACAATGATTGAATTTTCTGCAATTAGCCTAGTTTGCGGTTTTTTCTACTCGAAGTTCATTGTCTTTAGGAAAAAAAAAATGAAAATCTCACTGGTAGTTCCTGCCTTTAATGAGGCAGATACAATACCTATCTTTTATAAAGCAGTTAGAGAGATGGAATCTCTCAGACAGCACCAAGTAGAAATTTTTTTCATTAACGATGGCAGCAGCGATGCTACAGAGTCAATCATTAATGCACTCGCCGTGTCGGATGAATTAGTTTTTCCGCTATCGTTCACTCGTAATTTTGGTAAAGAATCTGCTATTTTTGCAGGATTAGAGAATGCAACCGGGGATGTCATTATTCCCATTGACGTTGATCTTCAGGATCCTATTGAAATAATTCCTGCTCTTATTGAAAAATGGCAATGTGGAGCAGACATGGTGCTGGCTAAGCACTCGGATCGCTCTACGGATGGTCACTTAAAGCGAAAAACGGCAGAATGGTTCTATAAACTCCACAACAAAATTAGTACACCGAAGATCGAAGAAAATGTGGGTGACTTTCGTTTAATGTCTCGTGGCATTGTTGAAGATATTAAGCTTATGCCGGAACGCAATCTTTTCATGAAAGGGATACTCTCTTGGGCAGGGGGGTAAAACAGATATTGTTGAATACACCCGTGCTGAACGCGTTGCAGGAAACACAAAGTTTAATGGTTGGAAACTCTGGAACCTTGCTCTTGAAGGCATTACCAGTTTCTCAACGATTCCATTAAGAGTGTGGACCTATATTGGTCTATTTGCAGCAGGATTATCCTTCCTTTACGGCTCCTGGATGGTTTTTAATACCCTGGTTTTCGGAAATCCCGTGCGCGGTTATCCTTCCCTCTTAGTTTCTATTTTGTTTCTCGGTGGTATTCAGCTTATAGGAATTGGGGTTTTAGGAGAATACATCGGAAGGATTTATGTAGAAGTAAAACAAAGACCAAGATACATAATTAAAAAACAAGCACCAAAATGAGATATATCAAAAAGATGAAAAAGACACTGACAATATTAATATCGGTTGTTATTTTTTTAGCAATATTTTTGATTGAGTGGTATACGCCTATCCATTCAAATGATTATCACTATACACTGCTAGGCATATCTTTAGATACTCACTACAAACACTACATGACATGGAGTGGAAGAGTGGTCGCTGATTACATCAGCACATTGTTACTATATCTAAACTCTCGTATTATTTACTCGATTTCAATTGCAACAGCCGTATTGTCTTTTTGCCTTTTCATTGCAAAAAAAACCATCAGGTTGATTCAAATGGAATAAAAATGACAGTATAATTATTCCATTAGTTTTTCTTACCTATTGGATAGCTAATCCTAATATTGGAGAGACAATATTCTGGGTTGTTGGTAGCGTCAATTATCACTGGACAAATCTTTTTGTTGCTGCATGGATATATGGAATAAGCTACACACTTCAAAATAATGATAAAAAAATCCGCATACTGATGGTAATCATCAGCCTATTAGCCGGATGCTCTAATGAAAGCGTGGCTCCATTCGTTATTGGATCATCATTGTTAGCGATTTGTTATGATTTCTGGAAAAGAAAAAGTTTTGATATCAATAAGGTAATTTATACTTTCATTGCAGTAGTCGGGGCTTGCATACTCATTCTTGCACCCGGAAATTTTATCAGAGCAAAAGAAACCCCGATTTGGTTAGGGAAATCATTTTTAGAAAAAATTGTATTCCATTTTACAGAACGACTCTCTGGACATCTTGCTCTGATATGGATTAGCTATGTTGTTTTAGCATTACTTGCTTTGATTGCAGTTATAAGTGCTCGCAAAGGTACGCCAGTTTCTAGAAAAAGAATCTATGCAACTTATCTGATGATAGCGATTGCGGTGGGGACAAGCTTTATCATGTTCATCTCCCCCTCTTACCCAGATAGGGTAGTCAATGGAACATTGATGTTTCTTCTCTTTTCAATATCATTCCTTGGTCATGGTATCCTGGAAACGGCTGACAGAAGAAATATTTTGAATATCAATATTGTCACCTTTCTTTGTCTAGCAACCTTCTTGTGGTCTTATTCGCTAATGTATAGCGCTTACACACGTGTTTATGTGCAAGACAAAGTAAGAATGAAGATCATTGCGGATGAAATAGCCAAGAATCAAGAGAGTTTTTCCATTCCTGAGTTCTATTTCTCTAAACTCCAAAACAGCGGAGGGCATTTCGGCCTATTCCATGCTCCAAATCTTTATGGACGATATTTTGGTGCAAAAGAGATTTTTAAAACCATTGTCAAATTTGACTACTCGGTCATGTACAGTGGCCAAAAAGGGGTTTTGGATGACTACACCCGTTACTACACCAATGAGCCTGGTGATTTTATGTTAGTGAGCGCTAAGTCACTAGAGGGAGAGATGGCGATAACAGTCAACGGCAACAAAGTGAGTTATACACTGGAGACATTTACCAAAGCAACAGTCAATGATTAATACTGGTATTATAAAAAAATACCCACAGGCCTGTTCGACGCCGTCAACATCGTCAAATAACGGCTAAGATCAGTACAACAAATAGCGGACAATGGCTGAAAATTATTGTCGGTAGCAGCTTACCGACATCATCCATGCTCACCACGTTACTTGGTTCAATCCGCTGTATGATATTGATAAATAAAACAACACATCATATTCCATACAGCGGCCCATCACCCAGCTGCCATCCTTCCCGAAAAGGGGCCTTTGTTGATAGTGGCCTTGCTATGTTCATTTCAACATCGCGTTCACATAGCTACTCGCGCATACCACAGCAATTTTTTTGATTAGCTATGTCAAATAAATTTGTTTTCTCTGCATCACTAAAATGGCGACACTACGCCCTGTTGTCCTTCCCACAATTTTTGTGAACATGCATAGGGTTAATTATTATGATTGCTCAGCTCAATCGGTCATTCAATCGCCTCGCAGACCATCAGGATGCAGGTATTCTGCTACTGCGTCTGACCATTGGTATTTTGTTGCTGTTTCACGGCGTAGCCAAAATAGAGCACGGCGTGGGTTGGATTGTGCAGATGCTGCAAGCAGCGGGCCTGCCAGACTTTATCGCTTATGGCGTGTACATTGGTGAAGTGATTGTGTAAGTATCCCGGTAAACCGAACCATTCACTTTTAGAGATCTTCTGACATACTGATTATGTCC
>NZ_PEHF01000085.1 GCF_015762685.1 Candidatus Symbiopectobacterium sp. 'North America'
TCAATTTAAACAATAAATTATCTCCTTAGCGTGGTTTTTTACATGATTGACCGTCAAACCCCATGACCAAGCTGGAGCTGTCTGTGCGTGCCTGGCACCGCATTTTGAAGGTAGCAAGGACCATCGCCGATCTGGCGCAACAGCCCGATATCCAGCGCGACCATTTGGCGGAGGCGATCAGTTATCGCTGCATGGATAGGCTATTGCGCCGCTTGCACCGCGATTTAGGGTAAAGCACAGACATAAAAAACGGGGCCATTGGCCCCGCGAGTGAAAAACTTAATCGTCGCTATCGGTGTATTCTTCCACCGCATCCATCTGCGGCTTACCGCCGGACAGCGTGTGAAAACGCTTCGGGCGACGAATACGTGCAACATATTTGGCCCAGGTTTTTTCCATATCGGTGGATGCATCACGTTCACCGCGGCACATGGCGACGAATTGAATCTCTTCCTCGGTCACCGGTTGGCGTTTACCCAGGTCAAGCTCATTCAGCGCATAGCCATAACGCTCCAACATCTGGGCTTCTTTGATGGTGAAGTCACCGTGACGAGAGAAGCCGCGTGGATAGGATTTATTATCAAAAAAACGATTCGTTGTAGAGAAGCTTTCCGCCATCTTACACGCTCCTAATTCTTTTATGGTCGTGCTGTTTATGGCGCGGAGTATTAGATAGGCTTGACATTCTGTAAAACAAAACATTTAAATCATAACGACAAAATTTTTTTGGAGATGGGCGTGGATACCGAATTACTAAAAACCTTCCTGGAAGTCACCAGAACGCGGCATTTTGGACGCGCCGCAGAATCGCTCTATCTGACCCAGTCGGCGGTCAGCTTTCGTATTCGCCAATTAGAAAATCAACTTGGTGCAAATTTGTTCACTCGCCATCGCAATAATATTCGCCTGACACCGGCGGGCGAGCGGTTGTTGCCCTACGCAGAGAGTCTAATGGGCACCTGGCAACTGGCTAAAAAAGAGGTCGCGCGCTCGCAACAGCACCAGTTGCTGTCGATTGGTGCGACGGCATCGCTGTGGGAAGCCTACCTGACACCCTGGCTGCAAACGTTATATCAGCAGCGCCCGCTGCTTCAGCTTGAAGCGCGCATTGCACAACGTCACTCTCTGGTGCAGCAGTTACACGAGCGGCGTTTGGACCTGCTGATCACCACCGAGCAGCCCAAAATGGAAGAGTTAACCAGCCATCTGTTAGGAAACTTCTCTCTGGCGTTGTTCGCCACTCAGGATGAAGAGCAGATCGAACGACCTTTTATCAAACTGGAATGGGCCGCGGATTTTCATCAACATGAAGGGCGGTTATTGAGTAACGAACAGCTTCCTATCCTGACCACCACCTCAGCACACCTGACACGCCAGCTGCTGCTGACCACCGGTGGCTGTGCCTTTCTGCCGCGACATTGGGAAAAAACGTACCCATTGCTTTACATACAGCAAAATACGCCACCGGTGATCCGCCCGCTGTATGCCGTTTGGCTGCAAAACAGCGACCAGCAGGCGTTAATCCGCCAACTGCTTAAAACCCCTATTGCCGATATGTTGTGAGCCGCGTAGCGCTACCAGGCGCGTTTGGCGACCCAAAATGCACTAAGCCCTTTCTGCAAGACGATAAAGGCAAACAGCAGGATGCCAATAACGATCTTGGTCCACCAGGAGCTGAGCGTGCCATCAAAAGTCTTGAATCAGCACCCCGAAGAAGGTGCCCAGCACCGTGCCCAAGCCGCCGGTCAGGAGCGTACCGCCAATCACTACTGCCGCAATCGCATCCAGCTCCACGCCGCTCGCAGCCAGCGCGTAACCCGCTGAGGTATATAGCGAGAACACAATGCCGGACAACACCGCCAGCGTGCTGGAAAGCATGTAGATCTGAATGGTGGTTTTTCTCACCCGCACCCCCATCAGCTCCGCTGAAGTGATATTGCCGCCAATGGCGTAAACGCGATGGCCAAAACAGGTGCGGTGCGCCAAGGCCATCCCGACAATCACCGTCATCAGCATGATCAACGCCAAAAAGGTCAGGCGTCCCCCACCGTGCATACGCCACGCTAATCCGGCAAGCTGTTGATACACGAGGTGTTCAATCGGGATAGACTCCTGAGAGACAATAAAGCTCATGCCGCGCACAAAGAACATGCCGGCTAGCGTGATGGTAAACGCAGGTAGTTTCAGGGTGTCGATAATCCACCCCATTAGCGCACCGAATGCCGCCCCCATCACCAGCTCCAGCGCAATGGCATAGCTGGGATGCATACCATAGGTACCAATTAGCTTGGCTGACAGCACGCCGGTAAAGGCGATCACCGAGCCGACGGAGAGATCGATCCCACTGGAGAGAATCACAAAGGTCATGCCGACAGCGACGATCCCGATAAAGGCATTATCCGTCAGCAGGTTGAAGAACACGCGCGTGGAAGCAAATCCCGGAAACTGGCTGAGGCAAAACAGATAGCCGACGATAAAAACCCCGAGCGTAATCAACAGCGGAATATTTCGTTTCAGCATTATTCGTGCCTCCGCAACAGGCGGCGCAGCGAGAAACGCGGAGACTGCATAATCAGCACCGCCAACATCACCAACGCCTTGAGCACCAGATTGAGTTCAGGACGGTATCCTGCCAATAGAATACCGGTATTCATACTTTGAATAATCAAGGCCCCGACCACTGCAAGCAGCAGATTAAACCGCCCACCAAGCAAGAAGCCACCGCCGATCACCACCGCCAGAATCGCATCCAGTTCAAGCCATAAACCGGCATTGTTGGCATCCGCACCGCGAATGTCGGCCGTAATAATTACACCCGCAACCGCAGCGCAGATACCGCAGATGACATAGACAGAAATCAGGATCAGGCGCGTGCTGATGCCCGCGTTTCTGGCAGAGCGAACATTGATACCCACCGCTTCGATAAATAATCCCAACGCGGTTTTGCGCGTCAGTAACCAGAGCAGAAGCAGCATGGCACAGGCGATAATCACCGGCATCGGCAGATAGAACAGCGAGCCGCTACCCAGATGTGCCAGCGCAGGATGTGCGAAGGTAATAATCTGCCCTTCGGTAATCAACTGTGCGACACCACGACCCGCCACCATCAGCATCAAGGTTGCTACAATGGGCTGGATCTGTAACACAGCGACCAGAAAGCCATTCCACAGCTCACATACTGCGCCGCTAAGCACTGCCGTCAGTAAAATCACTGGCAACGTATGCCCTTGTGCCGCAAGGCTCGCCGCCGTGGCACCGGCGATCGCCATCACTGCCCCCACCGAGAGGTCAATACCGCCGGTGGCGATCACCAGCGTCATGCCCAATGCCAGCAATGCGACCGGTGCTCCGCGATTAAGGATATCGATCAGGCTGCCGAACAAACGGCCATCTTGCATATGCAGCTAAAAGAAGTTGGGCGCTACCAGGCTATCGATTAACAGGATGACCACCAATGCCGCAATCTGTGGTAGCCCTTTACTGACGCCGAAGCGCACCCGACGTACGGGTTTAACATGGCTGTTCGTCATGCGCACCTCCTGGTTGTAATGCGATGGCTTGAATCACGGCAGCAACGGAAATCTCCTGATGCGCCAGATGTGCCACCTGCTTTCTGTCGTGCAACATAATGATGCGGTCTGCGTAACCGGTCAGCTCTTCCACTTCAGAGGAGATAACCAGCAGCGCCATACCGCGCTCACACAGTTTTTCTATCAAACGAATGATTTCGGCATGGGCACCAACATCAATGCCGCGCGTCGGCTCATCAAGAATGAGAAAACGCGGTTCTGTCGCCAACCAGCGCGACAGCAACACCTTTTGCTGATTGCCACCAGATAGATACTGAATTTCCTGCTCAGGACTCGGCGTGCGTATCCCCAATCTCTCAATGAACATTTCTGCAATGCGGGTTTGCTCTTTTAACGCCTGCGGACGCAACCACCTGCGCTGGGCCTGCAACGCCAGAATAATGTTCACTCGAACGGTCGCTGAACCGACGATGCCCTCGGTTTTGCGAGCTTCAGGGCAATAACCAAAACCCAGCTTGCCCGCCTTGCGTGGGCTCCGAATGGAGACGGACTGACCATCAACCCTGGCTTCACCGCTATCCGGCGTTTTAATGCCAAAGACGAGCTGAGCGGTTTCTGTGCGACCCGATCCCAATAATCCCGCCAGCCCGACGATTTCGCCTGGCGCAACGGACAAATCAAAGGGATCAACCATATTACGACGACCATAGCCACGAAACTCGACCAAAGGATCGCCGGTTTCAGTCGCATGGGCTGAGCGCTTTAATAGCGATTCATCAAAACTGTGGCCCAGCATCATCTGTACCAGATCGATACGTGGCAACGCCGCCGTCATTTCACTGCCTACCAGTTTGCCGTTACGCAACACGGTGATGCGATCGCTAAGGCGATAAATCTGATCGAGAAAATGGGTGACAAAAATCATGCCCACGCCGTGCTCACGCAAATGGGACAGGATGCCGAACAGCATATCGACCTCATTCGCATCCAGGCTGGCAGTGGGTTCATCAAGGATCAGAACTTTGGCGGAAAGATCGACCGCACGAGCGATAGCAATGATCTGCTGAATGGCGATCGAGTAATTGCCTAAAGGATCGGTAACATCTATCCGTAGCCCGTAGTAGGCGACAATTTCTCTGGCAAGCCGCGCCATTTCTTTCTGATCAATCATGCCGAAGCGCAAGGGTTCCCGGCCCAAAAACAAATTCGCCGCCATCGACAGATTGGGTAAAAGGTTGACCTCCTGGTAAACGGTACCGATGCCCAAGGATTGCGCGTGTGCAGTGTTTAACGGATCGATAGCGTTACCTTCGAGAAAAACCTCTCCTGCTGAACGCCGATAAACCCCGGTCAATGCTTTTATCAGCGTCGATTTTCCCGCACTGTTTTCACCCAGCAAGGCAACAATTTCCCCTTTGCGTAGCGTGAAATCGACGCTATCCAACGCTTTAATGCCAGGAAATTCGACGCTCATTCCCTGGATGTCCAACAGCAATTCAGTGTCCATCAGACTCACCTATGCCACTTGCGTTTGGGTGTTGGTCAAAACACAACCTTATTGATTACGCCTAAAACATCAGGTAACGATGGTGCATTGCACGCCATCGTTATCAGGCTTAATAACCGAGGTCTTTTTTGGATTGGTATTCCGCTTGCGCCGTATCCGGCAATAATAATCTTGATTCAGTCTGAATAAATTTCTGCGGCTGCTTCCCTTCTTTTTTCAAGGCAATTAACGCATCAAATGCTGGACCCGCCATATTTGGCGTCAGCTCTACTGTGGCATTGGCTTCACCGTCGATCATTGCTTTAAAAATATCGGGAACAGCATCGATAGAAACCACTTTAATTTGCGAGCCCGGTTTTAATCCGGCCTCTTTAATGGCCTGAATGGCACCGATCGCCATATCATCGTTATGGGCATAAACCGCGCAGATATTCTTGCCGTTCTGCTCCGCTTTGATGAAGCTTTCCATCACCTCTTTACCCTTGCTGCGGGTAAAATCGCCTGATTGTGAGCGGATGATCTTCACATTCGGAGAAGCAGCGATGCCGTCAACAAACCCTTTTTTACTGTTTATTGCGACGCTCGATCCCACCGTACCTTGCAGCTCAACAAAGTTACAGGGCTGGCCTGCCACATCCTTCAGCAGCCATTCGGCAGCCACCTTACCTTCGTAGACACTGTCAGAAGCAACCGCAGCGGTATACAAGGAGGGATCGTTAACATCGATCATACGGTCCAGCAGGAATACCGGTATTTTTACTTCCTTGGCTTCCTGAAGTACTGGCGTCCAGCCCGTTGTGACCACGGGTGCGATAAAAATGGCATCAACGCCTTGTGCAATAAACGATCTTACCGCTTTGATCTGGTTCTCTTGTTTCTGTTGCGCATCCGCTATTTTTAAGGTGATACCCCGTTTTTCTGCTTCCTGTTTAGCGACTTTGGTTTCAGCAGAGCGCCATCCCGACTCGGAACCGATTTGAGAAAATCCCACGGTGAGCGCCGAAGCCTGTGTTGCGCCACATAATGCTGTAGCGACAGCCATTGCGACCAGTAAACGCCTGTACATAATCTACTCCTTTATGAGCAGTCGACAGCTTTTTGGCTTGTTTGCAGGTTTTAACCCCACGTCAATGCGTGCAGGTTGTACAGAGACACGAAATACACCTGACATTTTTATCAGGGCTTATCTGTTTTAGTCGAAATAGTCACGAAGAGGGATGAGCAAGCTCACAACCTGGTATTACGATAGGTTTGTACATAATTACAGCTAATTCATTCAGCCATTTTCAGGCTTTTAGCCGCAGGAGGAGGGGCAAATTAATGCATATAAACGGTATGGGATTATGTGCGCGTTACGATTAAAAACCCTAGACCACCAAAAATCACACACAGCAAAAAGGGCCGTCCTTCCGGACAGCCCCT
>NZ_PEHF01000062.1 GCF_015762685.1 Candidatus Symbiopectobacterium sp. 'North America'
CTATCTTGAGAGTGGACATGAAAAGCGTGCTTGCCGAGATAGATACCAATAAGTGCAACATTTTTCATGATGGCCTCTCCTGAAAGAAAAACACCCTGCCAGCGTACCGCTACAGGGTGGGGTGACCATCTCATTAGCCCCTCTTGTTTTTGACATATAGCTACCGCATGAGCTCAATAAAGGCGTTCGAAACAGGCACTTTATACACACATGCAGATATAAAGTACCTTTTTCCAGGTTAAAGTATCGCTTCAATTTTTCAGAAGATAGTTAATAACCTCTATTTTACAGAATTCTCCACTGTAGTTTTGATCTTGGTGAAGATGCCTGACAACATCGCTCTAACAGGCCCGCTTTCACCAAAAACAACCGAAACCACTGCAGCAACACCCGCGGCCACAATAGCATATTCAACAGCGGTTACCCCGCGCTGATCATTTTTAAAATTATGCATTGCTTCAGTAAAATACACATAACTCACGATTGATTTTCCCTGAATATAGGCTTGCTAAAGAATACATAACAATCCTCTTCATTTATTAATGCTATTATTTCACCACGTCTTTTTGCGACTTGGTAATGTTCAACACTCATTATTTTGCGAGGATTTTATAACATCTCTTTTTCGCCATTAACAATGGCAACATTTACAAAGAAAAACAAAAAACAATTGCCACAACCTATCAATTAACAAAGCACTAGCAAAAATAAAAAAAGAATAAGATTTTTCTTACTTATAAAAAGCACACACATAAAACAAACAACAATTAATATTACCTTTCTTCAAACACTCGATAAGAATAACCAACAAAAATAAATCAGATAGATATTCATTCATAGAAGCATTAAAAATACGATCCATCTACATCAGCTCATTATAAAATGAATGAGAAATCAACATTTAGCAGCTCACACTAAACATTCAAAGACAAAAGAATAAAATATCGATCTTTATAATAAGTGAATATAAGCGGACAAGCAGAGAAATGAGAGGATGAGTCATCCATGCGCATGTTATTTATGTGACACCAGATCATTCTATCAGCAATAATATATTGTTTTATTGTGAATTTATTAGCATTCAAACGTAATAACAAGCGCAGACAGAGGGTAACGTACATGATCTTTAACCAAGGAGACATGGCGTAGACTGAGAAAATAAAACATAAATTATCTGTTCAAAACTCTTATAATCGATAATATCTAACACGGCAGGGGAACCCACTCATTCACACGTTATAATGAACAGACTTCATCTAGTCAGCGTTAAAAGTGAGTATCGTAGCTAATACTTAGCATTTTCAACGCAGGAAATGCTACACAATTTCGTTTTCTTTACTGTTGATAAATTCATCACTTATCGAAAAATCAAAAAAAATGCTGATATAAGCGAACTTATATCAGCATTTTTTAGTTATTTGCGGAACGGATGGAATTCGAACCCGCGCCTTCCTGCGTGACAGGCAGGTATTCTAACCGACTGAACTACCGCTCCCCATTAACATGCCCTTTCGAGCGGGATGAATACTAAGGTGATCTGAGTATGGCGTCAATGCTTTTTATAATCGATTCATACTGTTTGTTTATAATTCCAGCATCATGCTGCAATCATCATCAATCGGATGATGATTATTGGCGCCACAAGCAACTGCCCCCCTTTTTGACAATCAGATCGAGGCGTGTTTCATGAGCGGCCAGCTCTTCCGGACTGGCATAAATGATGGGCAAAGCAGACGCTTGGCGCGTAATTCGCTGCACGCTCTCACTTTCTGTACTCACTTGCTGCGTGTCACTCTCCATGGCAAACGCCAAAGAGGTCTGTCCCCCCGTCATGGCCAGATAGACATCAGCCAGGATTTCGGCGTCGAGTAACGCCCCGTGCAGCGTTCGTTTACTGTTATCTATCTGATAACGGTCGCACAATGCATCCAGGCTGTTTCTTTTACCAGGAAACAGCTTACGCGCGACCATGAGGCTATCGGTTATCTTGCAAAAAGTCTCTGTCTTCGGGATATCCCGATTCAACATCCGAAATTCGTAGTCCATAAAGCCAATATCAAACGCGGCATTATGAATAACCAATTCCGCACCGCTAATGAACTCAATAAACTCCTCGGCTATCTCAGCGTAGGCAGGTTTATCTTGTAAAAATTCATCGCTGATGCAGTGGACCATGAACGCTTCCGGATCAACCAGCCTATCAGGCTTGATATACACATGATAATGGCGCCCCGTCAGGCGGCGATTAATGACTTCTACCGCACCAATCTCAATGATTTTATGGCCTCCATAATGAACGCCAAGCCTGTTCATCCCCGTGGTTTCGGTATCCAGAACGATCTGTCGTGTAATTGCAGTGCTCATCGCTTTCGTTTTATGTCAGACTTACGGTTTTTATGATTAAGGCAGAGTCTACCAGAGATGACAAAGCAGGTAGAAATTTTCACCGATGGTTCTTGTCTGGGAAATCCCGGCCCGGGTGGTTATGGCGTTGTACTGCGCTACAAGCATCATGAAAAAACCTTGAGTGCAGGTTATCACCTGACAACCAATAATCGCATGGAGTTGATGGCAGCGATTGCCGCTCTGGAAGCATTAACGACTCCGTGTACGATGGTACTGAGTACCGATAGCCAATATGTGCGGCAAGGTATCACGCGCTGGATCCACAATTGGAAACTTAAAGGCTGGAAAACCGCTGACAAAAAGCCAGTTAAGAATATCGATCTCTGGCAGCGGCTGGATGCCGCCATTCAGCGACATACGATGCGTTGGGAGTGGGTTAAGGGCCATGCAGGTCATCCCGAGAACGAGAAATGTGATGAACTGGCACGCCAGGCAGCCTCGAACCCGACGCAGGACGATACGGGCTATCAGCCGGAATAATCCGCTAAGAACGGCCGGCACCCTTTACGGTAACTCTTGGTTGCCCCGACGGCTCTGCGAACCGGTAGCTTGTTGAACCTCTGGCGCAAGGGGGAAATAGTAAGCGGAATGGTAAGTTTACGCGCAACAAGGAGCATCAGGCAACCTAGGGGAGTTGAGTGAGGCGCTGATGTTGTTATCATCTGCGGTATCTTCCACGGCACCAAGTGGAAGGTTCCCTGATACAGCACTTCATAATTGAGCAAGCTGAGCCAATCGATCATACGCATCTGCGTGAACATGCGCGCACAATAGGGTTGGCATTGACGAAGACCGGGCGTCAGCTTTCCAGCCCCGAGCAGGCTTATTGGATTAAACCCACTCAGCAATAACCATCCATCATTGATCAATACCCTATCCACTTCGCGTAGAATGCGGTGTGGATCCGATGAATAAGAGAGTGTATGCGCCAGCAAGCAGGCATCGATAGACTTCTCAGAAAAGGGCAGTTGGTAAGGATCGGCCAAGACATGTACATCATCAGTAACACTCGGGTTGATATTAACCTGATGGGAAATGGTACACGAGTCCGTCGCGATAGCGTTGCTGAGCGCGCCGACTTTCAGTAAATGGAAGCCAAACACACGAGGCCACCATGCTGCCAATGCATGTTCAAGCGCCTGCTGGTAATGTGCGCCCCAAGGGATATCCTCCCAACACGTTGGTGAAGAATAAGCCTGAGGCGTATGCGCTGACTTCATATATTAGTATTCTCCCTCAGACCCAATAGCTATCTCAGAACACGTAATATACCCTAAATAATTAGCGTTGCAGGAAGGCGGCAAATGAAGGACAAATTTGTCTGGAACAAATTTGAACAGCGCCTGCGCTGGCCCATAGGGTAAACCTCAGGGATGAAGTTCATTCATCCCGATGCGCTTACTCAGGTAAGTGATTCGGGTGAGTGAACGCAGCCAACGCACATGCAGCTTGAAGTATGACGGGTATAAATGGGGTATCACATGAATCTTATCAGTATTGCCGCACTTTCTGACAACTACATTTGGCTATTACATGACGCACAGCACCGTTGTGTCATTGTCGATCCCGGTGAAGCAGAACCAGTATTACAAGCGCTACCTAAACACCAACTCACACCCGTAGCGGTGTTACTCACCCACCATCACAGTGACCATGTGACGGGGGTACCTGATATCCAGAAGACTTACCCTGACTTGCCGATTTATGGCCCTGAAGAGACAGCGCAGCATGGTGCAACACGCATTTTGCGTGATAGCGATCACATTCAGTTACTCAATTCGGATTTCTCCGTATTTTCTGTACCGGGTCACACTTTAGGTCACATTTCGTACTACTCTGCCCCCTATTTGTTCTGCGGAGATACGTTGTTTTCGGCTGGATGTGGGCGAATTTTTGAAGGAATCCCCAATCAACTGCATGAATAAATTGAGAAAATATCAGAATTACCTGATGAAACACGCATTTGCTGTGCACACGAGTACACCCTGTCAAATCTTGCGTTTGCTCACACTATCTGGCCTGAAGAGTGCAATATTGCCGCTTATCTTTCTGAAATCAGGCTATTACGAGATAAATCTCAATCAACGTTGCCAACCACCCTTGGTCTTGAACGAAAAACCAACCTTTTCCTTAGATGGCATGATGCTGATTTAAAAGGAAAATTAAAAATAAAACCCGGTAACATAGAGGATTGGCAAGTTTTCGCCCAATTACGTAGCAAGAAAGATTGCTTTTGAAGGTTTTTGTTGTGCTGATCGGCTAATCAAAGTATTATTGCTCGTCTTTTAAGCAAACTATTGACACATATATGAAGGCTCAAGCGATTATTATCGCCTCAGTCTTGTTGGCAGGTTGCCAAGGGGTCTACCAAGACACCTCGCAACCGAAACAACATGGGCAGAGTCTGTCTTCAGCGGGTCAAGGTGAAGCAGGAAAGTACACAGGAAGTCGAGAGACATCCGCGCGCTGGCTGGATAATAATGGCCTAGCGCAGCGCGACCTGTGGAACTTCATTAGCGACGAGCTGAAGATGGAGGTTCCGGATAACGTCCGGATCCGCGAGCAAAAAACACGATACTTAAAAAATAAGAGCTATCTCCACGATGTAACATTACGGGCAGAGCCGTACATGTACTGGATAGTCGAGCAGATTAAGCAGCGCAAAATGCCGATGGAACTGGTACTGCTACCCATAGTGGAGAGTGCTTTTGATCCCAAGGCCACATCATCCGCCAATGCCGCAGGGCTCTGGCAGATTGTGCCAGGCACTGGGCGTAACTACGGTTTGAAACAGAACCATTGGTATGATGGTCGTCGCGATGTTGTTGCATCAACGACGGCTGCCTTAGACATGATGCAGCGCCTAAACACAATGTTTGATGGTGACTGGCTACTTACCATCGCCGCCTATAACAGCGGTGAAGTGCGTGTTTTGCAAGCAGTAAAAGCAAATAAGGCAAAAGGCAGGTCAACGAGTTACTGGGCATTGGCGTTACCACGTGAAACGTCACTTTATGTCCCGAAAATGTTAGCCTTAAGCGATATTCTTAAGAATAGCAAAAAATACGGCATTGAGTTACCTAAGCCCAACGAAAGTCGGGCACTTGCGCAGGTAGACCTGGGTCAACAGATGGAGTTGACGCAAGCGGCTGAAATGGCTGGCTTGTCGCTAACAAAACTGAAGAGCTACAACACAGGCTACAAACATGACGTGACCGCTCCGAACGGGCCACATTACATTATGGTGCCTAAGGCACATGTTGAGCAGTTGAAGGATTCGTTGGCAGATGGCGATATCGCCGCTGTACAACCCACTAAACTGGCGCAGCTATCCGCAAACACGGAATACAAGGTTCGTTCATGTGACACCTTGTCAGGTATTGCGGTGAAACTGAAGGTCAGCGCGCAGGATCTGCGTAAGTGGAACAACCTGGCCAGCGCTAACGCGCTGAAGGTTGGTCAACCGCTTCAGGTTGTACAGGCCTCTGCGGGCAGTAAAAAGGGTAACAGTAATTTCATTACCTATCAGGTGCGTAAAGGAGATTCTCTCGCGAGTATCGCCAAACGTCACAGGGTAGATATCGCAGATGTTATGCGCTGGAATTCCGTCATCAATAAAAAGGCGAATATTAAGCCTGGAGATCGGTTAACGTTGTTCGTGAATACGGCAACATCACCAGACTCTTAAGTGCTGCATAGCCTATAAAAAATCTATGGTCACCCCCGTTTTTGCAACACTGATTTTCGATTGATGTTGGGCTTGCTTAAAT
>NZ_PEHF01000072.1 GCF_015762685.1 Candidatus Symbiopectobacterium sp. 'North America'
GTTATGTGCTGACCGGAGTGGATAACAACGGCCGGTTTCGACAAGGGGAATTTGAGCAGCATGGAGGAACCAACATGAATAACAGCAGCGTCTTCATCATAGACCTCGTTAAAGGACGAAGTGGCAACATGACTTTTAATTTTTGCGATAAGACTAATCTGGAATATTCCTGATTTACTGTTTCGGTCGGTGATTACGAAGGCAATGCACTCATCTGTCATGCATTCGATAGTGAACGATACTACACGCACAAATACACCTTTCCTTGCGAAAAATCAAAATATATACGCACATCCTTCAGCCCATCCGTTAATTAGGACAATTAGCCATTCGCAATAAAACGCTTGTCATAAGAAATGAACTTCGCATTAGAAATAGGATGAAATAATCATTTTTATCAGACTATATTGCCTTTTGGAATTCCATCACCTTTTTTATTTTCGGCGTATAAACCAGCTCTTTTTGGCATTCAAGATCGATATCCAGTTTGATATCCATCATGCTCAGGCAGCCATCGATAAATCCTTCTGCCATTTGTAGCTGCTTTAACACCAGCGTATGTGAAATGCCTAGTTTGGTACCAATCGCCCTCACCGGCAGGCCAAGTACATAATGCCACTCCAATAGCACATGCAGATAGGGGTCGCGTTTTTTCAAACACGCCATAGCCCCATTAACAATCAACCCATCGTCATCGAAACACGACGGGCGCGAGCGCTGGCTGGAGGGAAGCAGCCCTCGGAAGCCCGCCGCCACCGATGAGTAATACAGCCCGTGTTCAGTATGAGAAGCCCATGCGCCATAGCGCTCGAGCACCTTTTGGATATCACGAATCATCTCGCCACCTTTGTTGTTTCTATACCGTTATCTGACAAGGACATTGGGATCTTGCCGCACCGTCCCCTGGAGTCACAAAAGAGCGGCAGCCACACACTGCCACCGGAAACTTGTTGATTTAATAGAGAACCAGCATCCGTTACTCACGCATGGCCGGCCCTGTTGTCGTGGCAATACTTTTAACTATTGATAATACCAAAAGGTATTGCTATTTCACTTGAAAAGCAATAGCGAATGCTATAAAGTTATTGGCATGAAAACGATGAACACTTTGGTAGAACGGCTCAACCATGCCATGTCGCTGACGGGAATGACTCAGGGGCAATTGGCACGCGCCGTTAACATGGCTCAGCCGACAATCTGGCGCTTGACCTCCGGTCAGGCAAAAGGAACCTCTCGTATCATTGATATCGCCGATGCGCTGGGAGTCCGTCCGGAATGGCTGGCAAATGGCGATGAACCCATGCGTGCGCCTGCGGTAACGCCTTACGACTCACGCTCCAACATTCCCCCTGAATCCCAGTGGGGAACGGTTGACGTGTGGGACAGCCACACCCCCTTGCGGGATGATGAAGTGGAAGTGCCGTTTCTGAAAGATATTGAATTCGCTTGCGGGACTGGGCGAATCATGAATGAAGATCATAACGGGTTTAAGCTGCGGTTTTCCAAATCGACCCTACGCCGCGTCGGTGCGAATTCGGATGGCTCTGGCGTACTCTGTTTCCCGGCCAAGGGCGACAGCATGGAACCATTTATTCCCGATGGCACAACCGTCGCCGTCAACACCAACGATAAGCGCATTATTGATGGCAAGATCTACGCCATCAGCCAAAACGGTTGGAACCGCATCAAGTTGCTGTATCAGGTTGGGCCGAACACGGTAAGCATCCGTAGTTACAACAGTGCTGAACATCCCGTGGAAGAGAAATCCCTCAGCGACGTCGATATTATTGGCCGCGTGTTCTGGTGGGCGGTGCTGGACTACTGATTCCTGTGCCAGTGCTGTGCCTTTAACCAACGGTCTCAGACTGCTGAAAAGTCATTGTTCCCCTCGTCATCCTCGGCGAAAGCCGGGGATCTCTGTTAGACGAAACGTGTTTCGCCTGTAGGAGATTCCCGCCTTCGCGGGAATGACGAAGGTGGGCGGGAATGATTGAGGTGAGTAGGTGTCACTCATCCCTCGTGCAACCCACACTCCCGTTTCAAACCAAAGAAGCGCGTTTCTTCTTCGCTCATTCCCGGCTCCCATTTACGCGTGGTATGCGTATCCCCTACGGACAGGTAACCCTGATCCCACAGCGGATGATAAGACAAACCGTGCTGCTTGAGGTATTGATACACCTGCTTGTTATCCCAATCGATAATCGGCAACACCTTGAAGACGCCGCGTTGGATAGCCAGTACTGGCAGATGTCCACGGCTGCCTGACTGCTCGCGCCGCAACCCGGCAAACCAGGTCTGCGCCCGTAGCTCACTCAGCTCGCGATTCATCGGCTCTACTTTGTTTAGCTGGTTGTACTGCTCAATGCCTTCAACGCCCTGTTCCCACAGCTTGCCATAGCACGCTTCCTGCCAGGCCGGGGAGAGCTCAGCGCGATACACCTTCAGATTGAGTTTCAACTGCTCGGTCAGCGTATCGATAAACTGGTAGGTTTCCGGGAACAGGTAGCCGGTATCGGTAAGGATCACCGGAATATCAGGGCGCAGTTGCGTGACCAGATGCAGGCTCACCGCCGCCTGAATGCCGAAGCAGGAGGAGAGCACATACGCTCCCGGCAAGTGCTCCAGCGCCCAGGCTACGCGCGCCTCGGCGGAGAACGTTTCCAACTGGGCGTTGGTTTCTGCCAGCGCTTGCACCTGCTCCGGTTTGGGTAGCGCATTGAGCGCTTCAAGAGAGAATACCGACATCATGCCTCCCGGTTAATCGTAAAAATCGCGCGCCGGATCGAGTACCGGCTTGATAATGCCGCTACGAATCGCGAAGTCACCGAACCCTTTTCCTGCTGGCACTCTAGCGCCCAGCGGCCAATCAGACCATCCAGTTCGCTCAGGATCTCCGCCTGCGTGATATTTTCGCGGTACATGCGCGGAATGCGCGTGCCTTCGCGGTTACCGCCCAGATGCAGGTTGTAGCGCCCAATGGCTTTCTCGACCAGACCAATTTCCGCCAGCATTGCGCGGCCACAGCCGTTCGGACAGCCAGTCCACCCGCAGTACGATATGCTCGTCGCCCACGCCGTGGCGCTGCATAATGCCTTCCACCTCGGTGACAAATTCCGGCAGAAAACGCTCGGCTTCCGCCATCGCCAGCGGACAGGTTGGGAAGGATACGCAGGCCATCGAGTTTTTACGCTGCTCGCTGACGCTATCGTCAATCAAACCGTGCTCGCGCGCCAGCGCTTCAATCTTCGCTTTATTGCGCGTAGTCACGCCCGCCACAATCAGGTTTTGGTTCGCCGTCAGTCGGAAATCCCCTTTATGAATTTTGGCGATTTCAACCAACCCGGTTTTCAACGGGCACCCTGGATAATCGAGAATACGGCCATTTTCGATAAACAGCGTCAGGTGCCATTTGCTATCGATGCCTTTCACCCAGCCAATGCGATCGCCACGGCCAGTAAATTCATACGGGCGCACCGATTCAAAGGTCACGCCTGCGCGCTTTTCCACTTCGCGTTTGAAGGTGTCAACGTCGACACGCTCCAGCGTATATTTGGTTTTGGCATTTTTGCGGTTGGTGCGGTTACCCCAATCACGTTGCGTGGTCACCACCGCTTCGGCCACTGCCAGCGTATGCTCAATCGGAATATAGCCCAGCTCACTGGCAGTGCGCGGATAGGTTGCCTTATCGCCGTCGGTAATAGAAAGGCCGCCGCCTACCAACACGTTGAAACCGACCAGACGGCCATTATCGGCAATAGCAATAAAATTAAGGTCGTTGGCGTGCAGATCGACATCGTTTTGCAGCGGGATCACTACCGTGGTTTTGAATTTGCGCGGCAGATAGGTCGCCCCGAGGATCGGTTCTTCATCGGTGGTGGCGACTTTCTCTTGATCCAGCCAGATCTCAGCGTAGGCACCGGTACGTGGCAACAGGTGCTCGGAGATCTTCTTCGCCCAGTCATAGGCCTGCTGATGCAGCTCGGATTCCACCGGGTTAGAAGTACAAAGCACGTTACGGTTCACATCGTTGGCAGTCGCCAACGCATCCAGCCCCAGATGGTTCAGCAACTGGTGCGCCGGTTTCACGTTCGGCTTCAGGATACCGTGAAACTGGAAGGTTTGGCGGTTGGTGATACGAATGCTGCCATAGAGCGTGCTCTCGGCGGCAAATTTATCGATCCCTAACCACTGCTCAGGCGTCATCACGTCACCGGGCAAACGGCAGCGCAGCATCATGGCATGACGCGGCTCCAGCTTTTGCTCGGCACGCTCAGCGCGAATATCGCGGTCATCCTGCTGATACATGCCGTGAAAACGGATCAGCAAAAAGTTGTCGCCGTTAAAACCGCCCGTCAGCCCTTCCTGCAAATCTTCAGCAATGGTACCGCGCAGGTAGTTACTTTCCCGCTTTAGGCGCTCCGCATCAGCGAGTTTCCCTTCTACCACTAACGGGCCGGGATAACGTTCATCGATTGGTAATTTTTCGCTCATGGATAGTGATCTCGCTAGTACACATCGCGCTGATAACGGTGCTCAAGGCGCAGTTCGCTTAAAAATTCATCGGCCTGTTCTGCATCTAGACCGCCGTGGGTAACGATGATGTCCAGCAGCGCCTGCTCCACATCTTTCGCCATACGGTTGGCATCGCCACACACGTAAAGATGTGCTTCTTCCTGGATCCAGCGCCACACCTGTTCGCCCTTCTCGCGCAGTTTGTCCTGCACATAGATCTTGTGTGCCTGATCGCGTGACCAGGCCAGATCGATATGCGTCAGCAATCCATCTTTCACGTAGCGCTGCCATTCCACCTGATAGAGAAAATCTTCGGTAAAGTGCGGGTTGCCGAAAAACAGCCAGTTTTTGCCTTCGGCACCGTCCGATTCGCGCTGTTGCATAAAGGCACGAAACGGAGCGATGCCGGTACTAGGTCCGATCATGATGACGGACGTCGAGGGATCGGCAGGCAGGCGGAAGTGATCGTTATGTTCAATAACGACCTAAATCTCATCGTCTTCATTCAAACGATCCGCCAGATAACCTGATGCGCCGCCCGTCCGCGCACGTCCCTCATGGTCGTAGCGCACCACACCAACGGTGATATGCACTTCGCTTTCGGCTTCAGCCTGGGAAGAAGCAATGGAATAGAGGCGCGGCGTCAATGGTCGCAGCCAGCCAATCAGTTGCTCCGGCGTCAATTCCGTCGGTGCCTGACGCACCATATCTACCAGCGGCGTACGTTGGGCGAACTGTTGCAGCGCAGGCTTTTCAGCCACCAACGCCAGTAACACATCGTTGCGGGACAACGCGGCGTACTTCTTCACCAGCGGTGCCGTATTTTGCGTCAGTTCGAAATGGCGTTGCAGTGCCTGCGACAAGGGCAATGTCTCTCCCGCCACGGTCACAGGCTCATCCCCTTTGAACCACAGCAGTTCCAGCAACTCTTGTACCAGCGCCGGATCGTTTTGATACCACACGCCGAGCGCATCACCCGGCTGATAGCGCAGCCCGGAATCCCCCAGATCGATCTCAATATGGCGCACATCCTTATCGGACGCACGCCCCGTGATTTTCTGATTCACGGCGAAACTCGCCGTGTAAGGCGCGGTTTTACTGTACGGACTGCTGGAAATTTCATCCCGCGTTCCGCTGGCGCTCGCCTGAACCACCGCCGCACCTTATGCCGGTACACGCGCCTGAAGGATATCAACAATCTGGAGACGCCACTGCTCAGCGGCTGCCTGGTAGTCAACATCGGCGTCCACGCGATCGAGCAGGGGCTCTGCACCCAGCTCGGCCAATCGACCATCAACATCTTTACCGGCTTTGCAGAAGAATTCGTAAGAGGTATCCCCCAATCCGAACACCGCAAACGACGTGGTTTTTAGCGCGGGGGCTAATGAGATGGTCACCCCCCTGTAGCGGTACGCTGACAGGGTGTTTTTCTTTCAGGAGAGGCCATCATGAAAAATGTTGC
>NZ_PEHF01000107.1 GCF_015762685.1 Candidatus Symbiopectobacterium sp. 'North America'
CGCATGGCGATCTCCTCAACGGGACATAATCAGTATGTCAGAAGATCTCTAAAAGTGAATGGTTAGGTTTACCGGGATACTTACATCATCAGTATGGAGGTTGTTTGATGAGTTGCGAGCAGTGCCTAGATCTATGTGTTAAATACGTTATCCGTCAACCTGAACAATTACGGAAGGCAATCCGCATTGCAAAGCATGCTCTCAGCTAAGGGGTTCTGACCGAAATTAAAGCAACTGATGATTGGAACCAATACAGCTTTCATGAGTGTGCTGAAAAGATAATATGGGGCGATATAGTTGATTATCATTTTGTATGTAAGCATTGCGGAACTCAGTTCGTATTGGGAGCTGAAACGTACCATGGCAGTGGTGGCTATTGGTCGCCCGAGAATGAAAAACCATCTGCAATAATTGACTAGCTTTTGTTCTTAGCTTCCAAGAATCGCTGCTGTGAGCGGACTCGTGTCAGGAGCGGATATCAAGGTCATTTATTATCTTACCTTCGCTAGGATTGCTCTGAACAATTCGATGGCCCTCCAGATGTCGTCCTGTGTATCACTATCCCAATCAGGTACTGTGGCTAACTCAGCGTTGAGTTCCTTTATTAGGATATGGGCTTCGGCAACTTCATTCCTTTGGCATTTTGATGCGATACGAGATATCGCCGTCGAAGGGAGGTTGGAGTAGGGTAAAAAGGTGGTATGCTCGGCGGCAATTAGTTTTTGTAATTTACTCATATGGTCGATGTACCCGGAACAGTAATTGGGGTAATAAAAGCTATTCTACATGGTAATTATTCCTGATCCCGGAAGCTAAGAAAATAGTTGAATCTAAAACATCTGCTCCCCGCTCAGAGCTGAACCTCACCGGAACCAACGTCGCTTGGATTCTTGCCATGATCCCTACCAAAGGTTAAAACGCTTTAGTTGTTCAAGTTTGTGTAGAGCGACATCTTTCCCCCGGATGAGAGACTTTGCTCCGGAATTGAAATACCAAAAAGGCCTTCTGCAACCGGGAAAATTTCACATTCTGGCGTCAGTGAACCCGAAGCTTTTTCTATCTTCTTACGCTCTGCTTTTACAATTAACTGGAGTCCCATTAGCGATTAAACTCAACAATGGCTACCTGCTCAAGCGCTCGGTTGACCTGGGTCAGGACCACGTCAGGGATTGATTGGCCTCTGATATCATAGACGACCCGGCAGGTTCGAATGTGCGGTGGAAGCTGCGATAGCCCGTAAGATATTCTGGCAAGATTATATGCAATACTGAATTGTATAGATTCCGGGGATTCCAGGCTGTGGTTGGCTACAAGGAGAAACTCTCCGCGTTCTTCATTTATAAATTCCGGGGTAAACATCACGCCTCCCTTTTATTGCCTTCGTCAATTTCTATTTCTTGAACACTCATATCGAGGTGTGTGCCCTATGCTAATCGAGAAAAGATACGTAAACTAGTGTTGCTGTACACCAAACCGTTATTGGGCGAAAAACGTCAGGCCGATGTAGCGTGCTCTTGGGTATACCTGACCATTCTCCTCTAGAAAGATTCCAGCAATTTAACGTCCGTGCCTCGCTCAGGGCGGACCTTCAATCCAACTCGATCGACAGCTTCGTGCCAGGAGCGGACATTGAAAACATTAGAATGTGCAAAGACCAAACTATGAGGTAAGATATCGCATACTATAAAAATAGTGCCAAAAATACGATTTCTTAGTTACAAGTCCAAAATTGACAGTTTTTATAGCCGAAAACATTCAAGTCTAACAGTTCAAGCGCCGAGATCTTTAATTTATTTTATAGGTAACGTATGCCAATCACAGCATTAAGCCATTTTAAACAAGATATTAACCGAGCGAAAGAGCTTAGAGTTCATGCTGATTCATTAGGAGTATCGACATTAAAAGATGATATATATAGAGCATCCTGGATGATTGCGATTGGTGGACTTGATGCATACTTTTGTGATGCATTTGCAGATACATTATAAAAAATCCTAATTGCAAAAAGTATCTATAACAAAGTTCAGTTAAGCTCCAGAATAAAGCAATTGAAATTACCTATAAACTCTATTATCGATGCTCAGAATACAATCTCAAATTGGAAGTGGCGAAATGCAGCGCGTGATTTGATTGAAAGAGACAACGTACTTTCAATCGATAAAATTAAGGAGTTATTCAACCATATCATGAATAGCAATAATAAAATATTGAGCCAGGCGATGATGGAAGACTGGCTACTAACAAAATCAGCAAAATATCGCCTAATGGGAATTAGCTCAACAGAATTCAAAAAAACTTTCCAAGTCGGATAAAGAAAAAAAAGAAAATCTATGTTGGAAAAACTCTCTAACAGATATGCTTCGTTAATCCAGAGAAGACATGATTGCATTCATAATTGTGACAGACCAAAGGTGAGTCTCACAAGAATATCAAGTGCGGATGTTGTTAAGGTGATTGAAGATATAGAGTTTTTAATTTTCACGTTGGATAGTCACATAGATAAAAACCTTAGACGTCATCTTCTCAGCATTGGTTGCAGTAAAACCCTTGTTAGACGGGTTAAAGCTTAAAGAAATTAGGCAATTAAACCTGTGAGTTGCATCCATCGATTGAACTCACAGATCTTAGCGGACAAAATTTCAGCAATGATTTTAGATACAGCACCTGGATTTTTAGGGAGTTTTTGACATACGTTAACAGTAACTATGTATAATTCTTTTTTAGGGTTTTCGTTTTTTATTGAATAGTTGTTTAATATTTCACCAGCCAAATTGCTAGCTTCTTATGCATTTATTAACAACCCTTTATTGTATGCAAAAGATTTGCATTCCACTTGAACTACATTATCCTTTCTTGATGCTAGATAATCATATGTTTCTCCAGATGTGGAATCATCTTTACTTTCTACACTCCAGTCGTAGCTTTGAAGAGAGTAATATACAAATATTTCGAAAGTCAATGCGCGCATATCATTGGCCACGTAAAAGACTGCTTTCCAACGAGACTTAAATGGATTTTTTTTATTTTCGTGCAGTTCATCATAAAAATCCATTAATTTCTCACTATAAAGGATTGCATCTGCAACAGCATTCCTATCGTATTCGTCATATTCATCGAATCTCTTAGATTCACACAAGTATAAACCATATGAAATTAAGTTCTCTCCAAGTCTATGGATTGGAGGATTACTACCTAATTTTAAAATTGCTTCTTGCCAAGGCTTTTCGGGGAAATATTGTAATAAGCGTTTATAAGTTGTGTCGTACATATCTTCTCTATTCATCGTTTATTCCATACTGTGAGTTTGGATTGCTAACTATGATTATGGTGAGCACAAAAAATATCATGATAAAAATTAAGGTTAAGTTACTTCTGTAGAGTGCATGATGCAAGTTCTAGATAAACAAATATTTTGGCAGTTGTGTAACTATAAGCGTCGGCTCCTCGCTCTTGGCAGACATTATGAGTCCATAATGGTCAGGGGGGCTGGAGGTTTTATCATAAGCTCCTTAGCTAACCCCCCCCCCTGGCAAAGCCAGGTCGTTTCTGAAGCCGTTATTTTCCTCATACACAGCGCCCAGTGGCGCATCCGTGCATCATGACCAGCGGAAACAAGGGTACCAAAGGGATCAGGGCGACGTTTCCAAGAGTGCTCAGCGTTTTGGTCTTATCATTGATTGATACCACCACTGGGTGTTCCAACTGGTAAGGGGCTGCCAGTTCTGGAGCGTACGATGAAGACCAAAATCCTGCCGCTTTAAACAAAACACCGAGGCGATCGTTATAAATCTGCACCGCCTGATACTCATTGACCAGCACTGTATGCTGCCCGGCATCCAGTTTGCGCTTATCAATCACCACCAGGTACTCTGCCGTGACTTCATGTTGTTCTACCACAAAGTTAACCCGCACTCCGGAGGCCTGTTGATGAAAGCGTTCATAAAATGTCTTATAACGCTGATATTCCTGCGGCACGCCGCTACGAAAAAACGGTAACTGAATTTAGCTGAGCTGGCGATAATGCCGGACTCGATAGGTTTAACAGCCACAATTGTATCGGTACGCGGCAAGTTTGGCGCACTGGTACATCCTGCCAGAATCATCACTACCAGCAGCGATAAATATTTCATCATGTCAACCATTCCTGTTCGCTAGTTCCCCTGTGACATCCGGACAATTTCTTTAAGATGCGAATTACAAGTGTCCATTCCTGTTTATCATAACTTCCAAACCTGCTTCAATAACCACGTTTACATTCAATCTGGGCCTGACAAGCAATACGCGTCATCACGCCGCGCAGGGTCTGGTATCGTGCGTCTGGAATGGCGTCATGGCAGAGTCAACAGTGAAATAACGATGGTGTTACGGCCAGTTTAAAAAGGATTTTTTTAATCATTGTTTCAAACTGCTGCTCATTAAATTCCTGAACGTGATCAATTTCATCGGGCATTCGTTTTTCCCCTGATTAATTTTTCTTTTTCACTAAGCACAATACGCTGCCAGACAGCGGTGAGGGTGGGGCATCATCCTTGCAAGCGAGTTCTTCGGTGATTTGCATCATGGCATCGAGTGCGTGGAGTGATTCGATATTATCCACGCGTTGCTTCTGCCAACGTAGCCAGATATCCGCATCGATATTTTCATTTGGAAGCCGCGTTCGTCCCTGGGCAACATGAATACCCAGTAATCGGCGACGGGCGCACGTTTCATGGCTAGTCAGGCTAAAATACCGATTGATAAGTTCAAGTGAACCACCAAGCGAAATTGCCCGATTAATTTGGTCCTGAAGTTTCACTTCCTGGCCGGATTGGAGCAGCAGAAGGTGCAGAGCCTCATGGTGAATGGTCACATTCATAAACCGGGCATATGCTCTGCTGATAATGAATAGTTCATCGAGGGTTATTCGGTTTAGCGTATTCATTTCATCGTAAGTGAAACCTAATTTTTCACAGTAACGAATATCTCCTTCCTTCAACGCATGCAAGGCATCGATCAAGATGTCGTAATTGAGTGAGGGGGTCATGACTATTCTCCCTCCTGCTTTTTCCCCTGGCAGCGGTTGGCTAATTTCTGATTGATCCATTCATTAATCTCGGATTCAAGCCAGGCAACGCTGGTGGGACCAATTTTAATGGATTGCGGAAAATCACCTGTTTTCATATGGGTCTTTCCCTATCATGGTGGCACACACCCTCAATCAAGTATAATTATCTATACTTGTACCTTCCCAAAGGAGGT
>NZ_PEHF01000092.1 GCF_015762685.1 Candidatus Symbiopectobacterium sp. 'North America'
AGGGGCTGTCCGGAAGGACGGCCCTTTTTGCTGTGTGTGATTTTTGGTGGTCTAGGGTTTTTATCATCAGAAATAGTTCGCCTTTCATTGCTCACTCAGGGAGCGAAGATGCCCGCGGACCGTAGAGATTTGACGTGCGGGATCGGGTAAACTACGGTGTATTCAATCTGGAGAGTACGTTCTGATGACGAGCAGTGTCACATCCCTTAAGCCATACCACACCTTCTCTTTGCCCGTTTATGCCGATGAGATCGTCTGCGCCGATACACCGGATTCGTTGGCCGCTTCCTGGCGTCATGCGAGTGAACAGAATACACCGGTGTTGATCGTGGGGGAGGGTAGCAATGTCCTGTTTTTGGAAGATTTTGCAGGGACTGTTATTGTTAACCGCATAAAAGGGATTGAGATTACTGAGGATGATCGCGTATGGCATCTGCACGTCGGTGCTGGTGAGAACTGGCATCATCTGGTCGAGTACACGCTGCAACAGGGCGTGTCGGGCCTGGAAAATCTGGCGCTAATCCCTGGCCGCGTCGGCTCAGCTCCCATCCAGAATATTGGCGCTTATGACGCTGAGTTTAAACAGTTTTGCGCATACGTCGATGTTTTGGATCTTACTCTCAATCAGGTGACCCGCCTCAGTGCTGCGCAGTGCCAGTTTGGCTATCGTGAAAGTATCTTTAAGCATGAATACCGTCAGGGATTTGCCATTATTGCAGTAGGTCTGCATCTGACTAAGTCCTGGATGCCTTTGTTGGGCTATGGTGATTTGGCGCAGCTCGATCCTGCAACCGCGACGCCTGATGCTATTTTTACTACGGTATGTGCAATACGGCGTAAAAAATTACCCGATCCGGCGCTGATGGGAAATGCGGGCAGTTTTTTCAAAAACCCTGTCGTTAGCGCCGAGCAAGCACAGGTTATCTTGATACGTTATCCCAATGCACCACACTATCCGCAACCCGATGGTACGGTTAAATTTGCTGCTGGCTGGCTTATCGACCAGTGCCAGTTAAAAGGGCATAGCATTGGCGGCGCGGCGGTTCATCAGCAGCAGGCTCTGGTGCTGGTCAACCTTGATGAGGCGACGAGTGACGATATCGTCGCGCTGGCGCGTTATGTGCGTAATAGCGTTGCAGAGACATTTGCACTCTGGCTTGAGCCGGAAGTGCGCTTTATTGCTTCAAAGGGTGAAGTAAGCGCGACAGAGGTGCTGTCATGAAAGATATTCGCGTTCCTTTAACGCTCATCAAGATCCTTTCCGACGGTGAGTTTTACTCAGGTGAATACCTTGGTGAACTGTTGGGCATGAGCCGGGCAGGGATTAACAAACATATCCAAACCATCAGAGAGTGGGGACTGGATGTGTTTCCCGTTACAGGGAAAGGGTACAGCTTGCCTGAACCGATGCAATTGCTCGACGAGAATGTTATTCGTGCCGCACTCCCAGCAAATAACGTTGCGGTACTGCCTGTCATTGATTCGACCAACCAGTATCTGCTAGATCGGCTGAAGAGCTTGCACTCTGGCGATGCGTGCGTTGCAGAGTATCAGCAGGCTGGTCGTGGTCGTCGTGGTCGTCAGTGGCAATCACCGTTTGGCGCTAACCTTTACCTCTCCATGTTTTGGCGCTTGGAGCAGGGGCCTGCGGCTGCGGTGGGGGTGAGCCTGGCTATTGGTATCGTGATTGCAGAAGTGCTGCATCGCCTCGGTGCACATGATGTCAAAGTCAAATGGCCCAACGATCTCTATATGCACGATCGCAAACTGGCCGGCATTCTGGTTGAGCTGATGGGAAAAACGGGAGATGCGGCACAGTTAGTGATCGGTATTGGCATCAACTTGCGGATGCGGGCCTCTTCGGGGCAAGGCGTGACGCAGGAATGGATCAACCAGCAAGAAGCTGGGATCGATATCGATCGTAATATTTTGGCCGCTACGCTTATCACTGAATTGAGTAACGCGCTGGAAGTGTTTGAACAAGGCGGACTACGCTCGTTCATCCCTCGCTGGCAAGCCATCGATAATTACTATAATCGCCCGGTGAAATTGATTATGGGTGAGCGCGAGATCCATGGGATTGAACGCGGAATTGATGAACAGGGCGCGCTGTTACTCGAAGAGAACGGTGAGATTAAGGCCTACATTGGTGGCGAAATCTCACTGCGTGGCAAATAGCCAGTAGGGGGGATTCCCCCCACTGTCTGTAATATTGCTATTTTCTCAAACGCACATAGTCAACGGCATGATTAGCGCTTTTGGTCATAATCAAGCTGGCGCGTTCACGGGTGGGCAAAATATTTTGGTGCAAGTTAGGTTCATTGATATCACGCCAAATTTTGGTCGCAATTGTCACTGCTTGCTCTTCCGTTAATTTTGCATACTCGTGAAAATAAGAATTAGGATCAGAGAATGCACCAAGACGAAATTTCAAAAACCGGTTTATATACCAGGATTTTAATAATTCTTCCGATGCGTCGACATATATAGAAAAATCAATAAAATCAGAAACAAAAGTGCGTGGTTGTGCGTGTGGATAATCCATTCCACTTTGCAAAACGTTTAATCCTTCGAGGATAAGAATATCCGGTTGCTCCACCACTTTATTGCTATTTGGCACAATATCGTAAGTCAGGTGTGAATATATTGGTGCAGTGACTTTTTTAGCCCCCGATTTTATATCCGATACAAACTTCATCAGAATATGAATATCGTAAGATTCAGGAAACCCTTTTTTCTGCATCAGGTTTCTGTCTTTAAGCACCTGTTTGGAATGCAAAAAGCCGTCTGTGGTGATCAATTCAACTCGACAATGCTCAGGCCACCGGCTTAGCAACGCCTGCAATACGCGCGCGGTAGTACTTTTGCCAACCGCGACGCTGCCTGCGATGCCAATAATATAGGGAATACGCTGCCCGTTAGTGCTGAGAAATTGCTCCAATACTGCCTGGCGTCTCAGGTTTGAGCTGATATAAAAATTAAGCAGACGTGATAAAGGCAGATAGATTTCGGCAACTTCATCGAGTGACAACTCATCATTGATCCCTTTTAACCGGATGATTTCTTCTTCTGTCAGCGTTAATGGTACTGAATTGCGCAATGCAGCCCATTGACCGCGATCGAAGTGTAGGTAGGGTGTTGCCAAAGGTTGCTCGCTGTCTCTCATCTGTCCAATTTATCCTATAGGCCATCCTGCCTGGAGGCGAAACTGCCCATGTGTTGTATGAGCAGGAAGTATAAGCCGCGGGTGGTCATACACGGTAATGTTGTGATTCGATTAGTAGATGTCAGGCAGGTTACACGTTGGACACGCAGAAAAAAAGACAACAATATGATATTTCTTGACGCAATGGCGTCAGGAAACGATTAACTTGCCAAAGCCGGTGTCATCCTATTGGCGACAAACAGGCGCTTGTAGTAGATGGCGGTAGGGTGATAACTGCCATCGGGCACACTGGCATAATCAGGAATTTCCCCCAGATAGCGATATCCCTGCATGCGGTAAAAGACTTCTGCCGGGGAATCCGCCTGAGTATCCAGATAGAGCAGGCCACGATTGAGCTCAAAGGCGGTTGTTTCAAGCACCGACAGCAGTTTACGGCCAATACTTTGGCGACGCGCGCGGCTGCGTACCAGCAGTTTTTGCACCTCTGCCCGGTTCAACCCATTGCTTTTCTGGCACAGTTCAAGCTGCACGCTTCTGATAATGCCTTGGGCATCACGGGCAATCCACAGTAAACGTGCCCCTTCCGCCAGAGAGGTGCGTAATCCGTGAAAATAGCTGGCTGCGGTTTCGTGAGACAAAGGCATCTCATAGCCAACAGATGCGCCACGCATTATCGCATCTAGCAGCAGGTCTGCCAGTTCTGTGCGGTAAACCAGAAGGGTTGTGTCATTAAGTAAAACGATTTTCATCATGCAGCCTCCAGCGAAATGAGCCCTCTCTGACCCTCTTTACCGAAACATAGCAAGATACATGCCAGGCCAGATTTACGTCGTTAACGCGGTTAAATACATCTTTATAAAGAAGAAGGTGCGTTACCTTGGAGCAAAAGGTCATTGTTGGTGCAGAATCTTGCTGACGTCATGTTGAAAAAAGCATGCACGACAGGGGAGAATGTGCGTGATTGGTCGTGAATTTGGATGTTCTTTAGGCATTTTATCGCAGAGGACGTGAATTCATGCTCGAATTTGGATAAAATCTAAGCGATAGCGCATTTTAAGCAATTTTTTTGTTGCATAGGTGGCTCGCTCTACCTAGAATGCGCAGCACTTGATGCCGGCTTAGCTCAGTTGGTAGAGCAACTGACTTGTAATCAGTAGGTCGCCAGTTCGATTCCGGCAGCCGGCACCATCAAGTACACAATCAGGTGGGGTTCCCGAGCGGCCAAAGGGAGCAGACTGTAAATCTGCCGTCACAGACTTCGAAGGTTCGAATCCTTCCCCCACCACCAAATTCAAGCCATACAGGTTATGGCTGAACCAACGCGACGAGGCAATCATCGTGTTGGCGAAGGCGGAAGCTTTCAACAGAGAAATCAGGTAGCCGAGTTCAGGATGCGGGCATCGTATAATGGCTATTACCTCAGCCTTCCAAGCTGATGATGTGGGTTCGATTCCCACTGCCCGCTCCAATAAGTGCTGATATAGCTCAGTTGGTAGAGCACACCCTTGGTAAGGGTGAGGTCGGCAGTTCGAATCTGCCTATCAGCACCACTTCTTTTTCATCTCCTGATTTCCTTTCTGTAAAATATTCGTCAAGCGTTAGCTTGGTTAATGTGGTGCTATCACCGATTTATCCGTGTCTTATAGGGACAGTCGATGTCTAAAGAAAAGTTTGAACGTACTAAACCGCACGTTAACGTCGGTACTATCGGCCACGTTGACCATGGTAAAACCACGCTGACCGCA
>NZ_PEHF01000065.1 GCF_015762685.1 Candidatus Symbiopectobacterium sp. 'North America'
GCCCATAAAGACGCCGGATAGATTTAAGCAAGCCCAACATCAATCGAAAATCAGTGTTGCAAAAACGGGGATGACCATAGATTTTTTATGCACTTATTTATACGCACTGTATGAATAAAAATGAGTTTACAGGTAACACAACCATGACAGACAACCCTTTACTGGCCTTACGTGAACGCATCACCGAGTTGGATTTAAAACTGCTTGAACTGCTGGCCGAACGGCGAGAGTTGGCATTGGAAGTGGTACGCGCAAAGTTACATACGCATCGCCCGATTCGCGACAAAGAACGAGAAAGAGATTTACTGGATAAGCTTATCGAAGCGGCAAAACCTCATCATCTTGATGGGCATTATATTACGCGCCTGTTTCAACTGATTATTGAAGACTCAGTGCTAACTCAGCAGGCGCTGTTGCAGCACCATCTTAACCCCACCGGAGCCCACTCGGCGCGTGTCGCCTTTCTTGGACCCAAAGGCTCCTACTCCCATCTGGCTGCACGGCAATATGCCGCGCGCCATTTTGAACAGTTGGTTGAGTGCGGCTGCCAGAAGTTTCAGGATATCTTCGCGATGGTGGAAACCGGTCAGGCGGACTACGGTGTTCTGCCGATTGAGAACACCACGTCAGGTGCAATCAATGATGTGTACGATCTCCTGCAACATACCGGGCTGTCGATTGTGGGCGAACTTACCCACCCCATCGATCACTGTATGCTGGTCGCTACCGACACGGATTTAAGCCAAATTACGACCGTCTACAGCCATCCACAACCCTTCCAGCAGTGCAGCCATTTTATCCAGCGTTATCCACAGTGGAAAATCGAATATTGTGAAAGTACCGCGGCTGCGATGGAAAAAGTCGCTTCATTGAATTCACCCCACGCCGCCGCGCTGGGCAGCGAGGCCGGTGGATTACTTTATCAATTGCGCGTACAGGAACATAACCTAGCAAACCAAACCCAAAACACCACCCGCTTTATCGTGTTGGCACATAAGCCGATTGATGTCTCTGAGCAAGTCCCCGCCAAAACCACCTTGATTATGGCGACAGGTCAGCAATCGGGAGCATTGGTGGAAGCACTGCTGGTGCTGCGCGAACACAGCATCATTATGACAAAACTGGAATCTCGTCCTATTTACGGTAATCCCTGGGAAGAGATGTTTTATATTGATGTGCAGGCTAACCTGCGCGGAGATGGATTACAAAAAGCACTGAAAGAGTTATCGGGCATCACGCGCTCACTGAAAGTGCTGGCTGTTACCCCAGTGAGAACGTCGTCCCCGTTGAGATGCACTGTGTGTAGCGCTCCCAGCCGCTTGGCTGGGAGCACCCTCTCTGCTATCTAGATGCGGCTGTCGTTAGCCTGTTTCAGCAAGGCTCGACTTTCCACCTGAAAACGCTGGGCATAATCACCAAACCAATGCTCTACTTTCTTGAAGCTGGCGATAAACGCCGCTTTGTCTTTGCTTTCCAACAGTGCAATCGCTTCACCAAAACGGGCGTAATAGCGTTTGATCAAGGCCAGATTATTTTCAGATGACATGATGATATCGGCATAAAGCTGCGGGTCTTGTGCGAATAGCCGCCCTACCATCACCAACTCCAACCGGTAAATCGGTGAAGACAATGCAAGTAATTGCTCAAGCTGCACATTCTCTTCCGCCAAATGCAATCCGTAGGCAAAAGTGGCAAAGTGACGCAACGTCTGAATAAACATCATATTTTAATCGTGTTCAACCGCACTGATGCGATACAGCCGTGCGCTCCATACCTGAATTTGCTCCAACAGCCATTGATACGCTTCACGCTGGCGATCATCGTAATACACCACGACTTGCTTGGCAAGGCTACCGCTGTCTGGTCCGAACATCGGGTGTAAGCCTACGACCGGGCCGGAATGTGCCGCCAGCATCGCCTGCAATGGCCCATTTTTCACCGAAGCCAGATCCACCAGAATACAATCCTCCGGTAGGCGCGGTAACTGTGCAATCACCTGCTCCGTCACGTGAATAGGCACACTAACGATCACCATGCCAGCATCCGCCAACAGTCTCTCGGCCTGCGGCCAGTCCTCTTTTTCCAACAGCCTTACTTCATAGCCGGACAGACGCAACATTTTTTCGAACATACGTCCCATCTGTCCGCGTCCAGCCACAATGACGACAGGCCGCAGTTGCGGACACAGGGTCTTAAAGCCTTTGTCATTTTCGCTGGCATAGGATTCTCGCATCACCCGGCGCAGAACATCTTCAATAAGATCCACAGGCACGTTGAGGGCCTCAGCCTCTTCACGACGAGAACGCAGCATCGCAGCCTCGCGATCGGGAGCATAGATAGGGAGACCATAGCGACTTTTTACTTCTCCGACTTCCTCCACTAATGCCAGCCTGCGCGCCAACAAACCAAGCAGCGCCTTATCCACCTCATCAATCTGATCCCGCAACGCGGTCAGTTCTGCAACCATGTTCTGTTATTCTCCCAACGATGAACGGCGTACCGCCCCTAGCTCCTGATGCACCGATCTCAGCAACGCCTCGGTGCTTTCCCAATTGATACAAGAATCCGTCACCGATACACCATATTGCATTGCCGAACGCGGTTGTTCCGATGACTGATTGCCTTCATGAATATGACTTTCCAGCATCATGCCAATAATGGAACGGTTACCCGCTTTAATTTGCTCAACAATGGATGACACCACCTGTGGCTGGCGACGGTAATCTTTATTCGAGTTGCCATGGCTGCAATCTATCATGAGAGAAGGTGTTAAGCCCGCAGCCTGCATCTGTTTTTCACATCCCGCTACGTCTTGTGCACTGTAGTTAGGCTGCTTGCCGCCACGCAAAATAACATGACCGTCGCTATTACCCTGAGTTTGCAGCAGGCACACCTGGCCGGTTTGGTTGATACCCACAAAACGGTGCGGCATTGCTGCGGCTTTCATCGCATTAATGGCCGTGCCCAAGCTACCATCGGTGCCGTTCTTGAAACCCACTGGCATCGAAAGGCCAGAAGCCACTTCGCGGTGCGTTTGCGATTCAGTGGCCCGCGCACCAATCGCTGACCAACTGAACAGATCGCCCAGATATTGTGGGCTGTTGGGATCCAATGCTTCTGTCGCCAAAGGCAGCCCCATGTTCACCAGGTTCAGCAGCAGCTCACGTGCAATGTGCAACCCCGCTTCCACGTCGAAGGAGCCATCCATGTAAGGGTCATTGATGAGACCTTTCCAACCGACAGTAGTACGCGGTTTTTCAAAGTAAACGCGCATTACGATATACAACCGATCGCTCAATTCGGCTGATAGCGTATGCAAGCGGCGGGCATACTCCAACGCAGCATCCGTGTCGTGAATGGAACAGGGTCCACACTCCACCAATAACCGGTTATCGCGACCGTGGATAATATCGGAAATGGTACGGCGTGCCGTGGCAATGGCCTGCTCTTCTTGCACATTGAGCGGGAATTTTGCCTTAAGCTCATCGGATGTAATTAGCACTTGTTCATCGGCAATATTGATGTTGTTGAGCGAATCTTTTTGCATGTTCATTTTCCTGGACAGTTCTTGAGTAGCGTAGCGCGCTTTCCGCCGCCACATTGAGTTCAAGATACCACAACGTGTAAATATTTCAATCCATTACATGTAAATATAAAATTACTAATTTATTCCCCCCTGAGTCTCACGCTCGCATCGCGGGTTACTGACTTTCCTCGCTTATCTCAATGCAAATAGTGATAGAATCAGTGCAACAGGAGGAAAGCATGCTGAGAGCCATCCTAATTGACGACGAGCAACTGGCTCGCGAAGAGTTGTTGCCACTACTGGATAAAGAAGATGACATTGAGGTAATAGCGCAGTGCAGCAAAGCGCTGGAAGCGATACCGGTGATTAACCGACTTCAACCGGATGTGATCTTTCTTGATATCCAGATGCCGAAAATCAGTGGGTTGGAACTGGTTGCCATGCTCGATCCTGACAGCATACCTTATGTTGTTTTTGTCACCGCCTATGACGAATACGTGGTGCGCGCTTTTGAAGAACATGCCTTTGATTATTTACTCAAGCCGCTGGACAATCAGCGCCTGGCAAAAACCCTCAATCGTCTTCGTCGCGGCACATCCGTAAATAAAAATGTACAACTTATTGCGGAGCCTCAACTTAGGCATATCCCGTGCCACGGCCACAACCGTATTTTTCTCCTTAAGATCGAAGAAGTGGAATATCTCTGTTCAGAGCTGAGCGGCGTCCATGTCGTAGTGTAAGTATCCCGGTAAACCGAACCATTCACTTTTAGAGATCTTCTGACATACTGATTATGTCC
>NZ_PEHF01000108.1 GCF_015762685.1 Candidatus Symbiopectobacterium sp. 'North America'
AGGCACAGGGTATTACTGGCGAAAGTTTGCAGATGGGAGGGCTGAGATTTTTGCCCGTGTTAGTTCAACGTATGGCGCACCGCTTAATGTCGTTTTCCCGAAAGCATTTACAGAAATCCCGTTTCTTTTTATGAAAGAAAATGGCGGCGCAGACTCAGAATCAAACGGCTGGGTGATAAGAGCCAGAAATTTGTCAAAAACAGGGTTTTCAGTGCAGTCGAATCTGTGGAGTGGTTCTGGGGCTGGGAGTGCAATTGATGTTTGCTATCACGCCATTGGATGAAGACAGTCATAATTGTAATTAATTTACAGTATGCGAAACTCAGTGAGTGCTCAGTTTATCGCGCAGGATGTGTCACATTTATCGCGCGGCGCATCAGTATTGAGCGCAACCTTTGGTCGTGCGCACCGCCTGGCGGTGGGAACCCGGCAAGAGGCCATTAAAGCGCTGGGCGTGATTATTCCCGGTTTTGAAAAGTTTTTGCTGAGCAGTAAGTCACGCGGTTTGGCCTATGCAGTATTTGATGGGAAACGTAATCTTGCGAAAGATGAATTAGACTTTATCGTTGCGGATGAGATTCGTATTGCGCCAGTGATTATTGTCAGCAAACAGGCTGGGCTGTTCCAAACTATTCTGGGAGCTGTTTTGGTTGCGGTGGGCTATTTTACCTTTGGTACAACCTCTACTATCGGCGTTAGCATGATGATGGGCGGCGCTTCTATGGCGCTCGGGGGAGTAATGCAAATGCTCACCCCGGTTCAAGGTGGTATTTCCATGCGCCAGTCTCCCGATAACAAGCCCTCCTATGCGTTTGGCGGGCCGGTTAACTCCATTGCGCAGGGTAAGCCGGTGCCGATTCTTTATGGTCGCCGTCGTGTTGGCGGCGCGATTATTTCTGCCGAAATTTACGCCGAAGACCAGCAATAATCATTGCCTTCATCAACGTTTTACCGGGGCTGTCGTGCTTTATTTACTGTTGTCTGCACACTGACAAGGTAAAAAAATGAAAGCACTCTTATTATTGCCACTGCAATTATTGTTTCTGCCAACCCTGTTTTTCTCCGTATTGTTATTACCGGAGGTTGCCATCGCCAAAGCGCAGCCCATCAATAACGATCAAATAAAACAAGCCATCATCGATGAGTCTATTTCTTCTTATCCGGGAAATTGCCCGTGCCCCTACAATTCGGCACGTAACGGCAGCAGTTGTGGAAAACGCAGCGCGTGGAGCCGGGTCGGGGGCTATTCACCGATCTGTTATAAGAATGAAGAGACGCAAGAGATGATAGATACCTGGAAGAAACGACATAAATCCTGATGCCGATAAACCCGCCTTGAGCGGGTTTTCTTTTTAATGGAGTACCCATGATAGCGATCAAAGGCAGCAAAGGCAGCAGCGCGAACGCGCGCGTTTCCGTTGAGTCGCCGGATTCCATTCAATCCACCTCCTACGCCAAAATACTGCTGGCGCTCGGGGAAGGGGAATTTGCCGGGAATCTGGATGGCTCGCGTATTTTTCTTGACGGTACGCCGCTCAATGACAGTAACGGCAACGCTAATTTTTCCGGCGTGTCGTGGGCGTTTTGTCCCGGTACGCCTGACCAAAGCTATATTCCTGGTTTTCCCGGCGTTGAAAACGAGATTACGGTAAGCACCGAGCTGACCAGTAAAACGTCGTGGATACGGTCGTTGCCCAATATCAACCTCTCAGCGGTGCGCATACGCTTCTCATGGGCGGCGCTGCAACAGCAGCATGATAATGGCGATGTGGGCGGTTATCGCATTGAATATGCCATTGATATCGCCACGGACGGCGGCAGCTACCGTGAAGTGCTGAAAACGGCGATTGACGGTAAAACCACCACACAATATGAGCGCAGCCACCGTATTGATTTGCCCACGGCATCAACCAGCTGGCAGATCCGTGTGCGCCGCATCACGCCCAATTCTACCAGCAATCGTATTGCCGATAAGATGGCGATCGAAGCCATTACTGAAGTCATCGACGCCAAGCTGCGCTACCCGGAAACGGCGCTGCTGCTGATGCAGTTTGACGCGCAGCCGTTTCAAAATATTCCGGTCATCTCCTGCGAACCGGACGGGCGAATTATCCGCGTGCCCACCAACTATGATGCACAAACGCGGCGCTACTCGGGCAGTTGGGATGGCACCTTCAAATGGGCATACTCCAACAACCCTGCCTGGGTGTACTACGACATTCAGTTTTCCGAACGTTTTGGCCTGGGCGAACGCATCAAAGCCACCCATCTGGTACTGTCGAAATGGACGCTGTACCAGATTGCCCAGTACTGCGATCAACTCGTGCCGGACGGCCATGGCGGCAGCGGTACGGAACCGCGATTTTTGTGCGATGTGTACATCCAATCGCAAGAAGAGGCGTGGACGGTGCTGAACGATCTGGCGGCGATCTTTCGCGGCTCCTCGTTCTGGGCCAATAACCAGATGAACGTGCTGTCCGATATGCCGCGCGAGATGGATTACGTGGTCACCCGCGCCAGCGTGCGTGACGGGCGCTTTACCTACAGCAACGCCAGCAGTAAAACGCACTACAGTACAGCGATGGTGGCGTGGTCCGATCCTGATAAAGCCTATCAGGACGCGGTGAAAGCCGTTGCGGATAACAAACTGGTGCGGCGCTACGGCATTAAACAGGCTGATGTGACCGCGATTGGCTGTACGCGCCAGACCGAAGCGATCCGGCGCGGCAAATGGATTTTGCACACCAACGATGCCGATCGCACCGTCTCTTACACCATGGGGCTGGACGGGGATATTCCGGTTCCCGGCGCTATTGTCGGTGTCGCTGATGCCTTGCTGGCCGGGCGCCCGTTAGGCGAGCGCATCAGCGCGGTTGATGGACGTAACATCACGCTTGACCGCGTTTCTTCCGCTGTCATCGGTGAACGTTTGATTCTCAATCTGCCTAGTGGCAAAGCAGAGGGGCGCACCATTGAGGTGGTGAACGACAAGGTGGTCACCGTCACCACCGCGTATAGCGAAACGCCCGTGCCCGAGTCGGTATGGGCCGTCGATGCTAACGATTTGGCGCTGCAACTGTATCGCGTCATTGGTGTGAAAGAAGGCGAGGACAGCGCCTCCTTTGACATCACGGCCATCGAATTCGACCCGGATAAATTCGCCAAAATCGATACCGGCGCGCACATTGAATCTCGCCTCATCAGTCTGGTTCCGCCTTCGGTACAGCCCGCGCCGAACAACGTGGTGATCAGTAGCGATAACCGCATCGAGCAAGGCATCAATGTCACCACCTTGCGCATTACCTGGGACAAGGCGGACAGTGCCATTGCCTATGAAGTGCAATGGCGGCGTGATAACGGCAACTGGATCAGTGCGGCACGCACCTCGGCACAGGGCGTTGAGGTATCGGGTATTTACGCCGGGCGCTATCAAGCGCGCGTGCGCGCCATCAATGCCACGGAGATCTCCAGTCTGTGGGCCAACGCGCAGGAAACTACGCTAACAGGGAAAGCGGGTAACCCGCCAGCACTGGCCAGTTTTACCAGCACCTCGCTGGTGTTTGGTGTCCAGCTTGACTGGCAATTCCCTGCTGACACCTACGATACCCTGAAAACCGAGATTCAGTATTCTCCAACCAGCGACGGCCAGAACGTGTTGCTGCTAACCGATGTGGCGTATCCCACGCGTGCCTACCAGCAAATGAGACTCAGTGTGGGCCAGGCGTTCTTTTACCGTGCCCGCATTGTTGACAAGTCGGGTAATCAGGGGCCGTGGACGGGGTGGGTACGTGGGGAATCGAGTACCGACGTTAGTGATATTACCGATGTGATTGTGGATGAAATCACCGAAACCGACGCATGGAAATCTCTGGTCGGTGAGGTTGAGAACAATACCCAGCAAATCTCGGACGGCATGCTGAACAGCATTGAACAGGCGAAAGCGATTATCCGTAACAGCCTGGCTAACGATGCTGAAACACGACGCTGGCGCTCGCAGAACGGCGACAGAGCGGCAGAAATCACGGAAACGCGTGCTGCAATTGCAAATGAAGTCGAGGCCAGAACTATTGTGATGTTGGAAATGCAATCAAGCATAGGCACGACTAACAGCAATCTGACGCAGTTACAACAGACGGTGGCAACGCAAAACGAAACCACATCTGCGCAAATTTCCACGCTAAATAGCCAGATGACTGAGGCACAGTCAGGCATTTCGGCCAATACTACGGCAATCGGTGGAATTGTAAGTATCCCGGTAAACCGAACCATTCACTTTTAGAGATCTTCTGACATACTGATTATGTCC
>NZ_PEHF01000109.1 GCF_015762685.1 Candidatus Symbiopectobacterium sp. 'North America'
GCAACCTGCTACGAGGATGCTTATACCAAATCTGATTTATTCAACAAAGCCCTCGACCATGTTAGTCCATAATTCAGGTTGCTCCCCATCAAGTGCATCATCGTCCGTGTTTGATAGTTAGATCCCCCGCGGTTCGAAAGCAACACCAGCGCAGAACAGTCGGTAAGATTTGTGGTATATAGTACAGTCTGGTGATCGGTAACTGTCCTTACTTCTCCCATTTCTACCTCAATTGTCGTGGTTTCGTTTTCACATTGAGGCATTTCCGATAGCAAGGCTCCACTCCGGACACGCTTTACTTTATCAATTCGGTTTTGTGAATTGTCTGGAGGTGCTGTGGTTAGTCTTTTTTGACAAAGATAGAACGGCTTATTTGATATATTCGTATTATAATTTAAAGAGTTATTATGACGACATTCGGTGGAGTGAGGTGGGGAGGTATCTGTATGTTTATTTACAGAAGAATTGTGTTCATAGATTTTTAGTGCAATAGACAACGGCATATAGCAACCATTTTCTTTTCTGATTAATTTAAGAACAATCACATTAAAACCGCTTTCTACAGAAAACAGAATTTCATGGATGTTAATTGCTAAATAAAAAATTACTTTCAAGTTTGCGTCATTTCTCATCACTCTGTGAATGTAGAAAAAATCTGGGAGAGAAGAGTGAATTTGAAGTTCTTGTCCGCTTTGCTTTATCATCGAAAAAAATTACCCACTGTGAAGAACTAAGAATGATTAGCAGGCTACCCGGTGATAGCGTTCTGGGTAGCAGAAGTTAATTTTTTCTTCAGTCTGTAGTACGTGGCTCGGGATATGCCTGTTTTCTCGGTCACCTCCTTAAAAGAGTGTCCTTGTCGGATTTGCATCAGAGCGGCGGCTGTCGCCCTATGAGGCTTCCTACCAAATCGGACGCCAGAAGCCATAGCCGTAGTTCGTCCGTCATTGGTTCGTTCCAAGATTCGCTCGCGTTCAGCTTCAGCCACTGCGGCCAGGATCTGAATGACCATTTTGCCCATTGTACCTTCGGTACTGAGACCAGTTTCCAGAAAACGGATGGCAATCCCCTTTTTATAGCAGGCATCCACAATGTGGATCATATCAGCGGTATTACGGCCCATACGGTCCATTTTGGTACACAGGATGATGTCATCCTTTTCTGCCCGTGCAAGCAGGCGCTGCAACTCTTCGCGCGCGTCCGAGGCTCCCGACATCATGTCAGTAAAAATACGATCGTCCCTGACCCCGGCTGATTTCAGCTCAGAAATTTGCATCGTCAGTTTCTGATGGCTGGTTGATACTCTCGCATATCCCAGTAATGCCATATTGGTCTCATAAATCGATATTGATACTACGTAGTATCATAAAGCATAAAACACGATTTTTGATACTTATGTTTACACCCATTTTGAAAGGTCTCAAAACTTATAATATCTGATACTTTCATAAAGGCTATGGAACAATTAATAGCGAAGGAATGTACTGATGAGCGCTGATTTTCTCACCGACAGCCAGGTTCAGAGCTATGGGAGTTATGCTGCAGAGCCAAATGAAGTCCAACTGGCGAGATATTTCCATCTTGATGAACGTGATCTGGATTTTGTTAATCAGCGCCGGGGCATGCATAACCGACTTGGTATTGCCCTTCAGCTCACCACTGCCCGGTTTCTGGGAACGTTCATAAGCGATGCCATGCAGATCCCCGCTGGCGTACAGCACCATGTGGCGGCACAACTAGGTATTCCCTGCCCGGAGATACTGTCCCGTTATACACAGAGAGAGAATACGCGCTCATCAGACAGCACTATGAGTATCATGATTTTGGTGAACAGCCCTGGTCATTTCGGCTTAAACGCCTGCTGTATGTTCGCTCATGGCTCAGCAATGAACGTCCCAGCCTGATGTTTGATTTTGCAACAGCATGGTTGCTTCAGCACAAGGTGCTATTGCCCGCTGCGTCCACGCTGACCAGGATCATTGGTGAAATCCGTGAGCGGGCAAATCGTCGCCTTTGGCGAAAATTGGCATCGCTGCCTGACAGTTGGCAGACCGCACAACTGACGGGTTTACTTGAGATCCCCGAAGGGCAACGAGTGTCGGTTATGGAGCAACTGCGCAAAGGCCCTGTAACGGTCAGTGGCCCGTCTTTTACGGAAGCACTGGAACGTTATAACCGACTGAGAAACCTGGAGCTTTCCCGGCTGAATTTTAGCAAACTTCCAGCTATACAACTCTGTAATCTGGCCCGTCATGCCGGCATGGCATCAGCAAGGTATATAACCAGAATGCCAGAAGCATGGCGGCTGGCGGTGCTGACCGCGTTTGTTAAAGCGCAGGAAATATCAGCACTGAATGAAGCTGTTGATGTGCTTGATATGTTGATCCTGGATATCGCCCGTGAGGCAAAGAAGACGGGGCAGAAAAAGCGACTCAGGACTCTGAAAGATCTCGATCGGGCGGCTCTGCTGCTGGCGCGGGCTTGTGCGCTTTTGCTTGACGAAAATGTTGATGAGAGTGCGTTGCGAAAGACCATATTCAAAAATGTGCCGGTCGCCAGGATAGCGGAGTCTGTTGATAAGGTTAATGAGCTGGCCCGCCCTCATAATACAAATTTTCAGGATGAAATGGTGGAGCAGTACGGCCGAGTGAAGCGTTTCCTTCCTGCACTGCTTCACGACCTACACTTTCGTGCTGTACCCGACGGTGAGCATATCCTGGCTGCAATCCATTACCTGGCGGAACTGAGCGGTTCGAAAAAACGCATATTGGACGATGCCCCCGGACATATCATCACCGGCCCCTGGAAGCGCCTGGTCTATGATGCTGATGGCCGGATACAACGCGCCGGTTATTCACTGTGCCTGCTGGAGCATCTTCAGGATGCATTGCGTCGCCGGGATATCTGGTTGGAAAATAGTGACCGCTGGGGTGATCCGCGCTAGAAGTTGCTTCAGGGCAAGGAGTGGCAGGCTCAGCATGTGGCCGTCTGTCGTGCATTGGGACACCCCACTGATGGTCAAAAAGCCGTACAGCAATTGGTGGCGCAACTGGATGAGACCTGGAAAACGGTATCGCGTCGCTTTAACAGTAATAATGCTGTAAACATCTGTAATGACGGTAAGTATCCTTCCCTGACTATCAGTAGCCTGGAAAAACTTGATGAGTCGCCAGCATTGACACAACTGAGTAGTCAGGTGAAACAGCTTCTCCCGCCCGTGGATTTAACAGAGCTGCTACTTGAAATTGACGCCAGAACCGGTTTTACCCATGAGTTTATGCACGTCAGCGAATCAGAAGCCAGAGCAAAGGATCTTCACGTCAGTCTGTGTGCCGTTCTGCTGGCAGAGGCCTGTAATATCGGTCATGAACCACTGATAAAAAACAATATACCGGCACTGACCCGCCACCGGCTAAGTTGGGTGAAACAGAATTACCTCCGGGCAGAAACGCTAGTCAGCGCCAATGCCCGGCTGGTTGATTTTCATTCCACGCTGGAACTTGCTGGTCGCTGGGGTGGCGGCGAAGTGGCTTCAGCCGATGGGATGCGCTTTGTCACGCCGGTGAAAACGTTCAACGCAGGGCCTAACAGAAAATATTTTGGGTCAGGACGCGGCATCACCTGGTACAACTTCATTTCAGATCGGTATTCCGGGTTCCACGGTATTGTCGTTCCTGGCACGTTACGTGACTCTATTTTCGTGCTGGAAGGGCTTCTGGAGCAGCAGACCGGGTTAAATTCGGCCGAGATTATGACGGATACGGCCGGTGCCAGCGACATTATTTTTGGCCTGTTCTGGTTGCTGGGGTATCAGTTTTCTCCTCGGCTGGCTGATGCAGGTGAAGCCGTATTCTGACGCAACTCAACCGGGGAGAAGGCCGTCATGCTGTAGCCAGGGCCATCTGTTATGGTCAGCGCAGTGAGATCAGAAAACGCTATCGTGAAAGACAGGAAGACCAGCTGGGCGCGCTGGGTCTGGTCACTAACGCCGTGGTGTTGTGGAACTCACTCTATATGCAGGAAGCACTTTCACATATTAGAACAACAACGGGTGAAGCCCCGGATGATGAGCATATTGCCCGGCTGTCACCACTGGTGCACAGGCAATATGCTGGGGCATTATACGTTCACACTACCGGAGGATATTCTGAAGGGAGATTTCA
>NZ_PEHF01000060.1 GCF_015762685.1 Candidatus Symbiopectobacterium sp. 'North America'
GGACATAATCAGTATGTCAGAAGATCTCTAAAAGTGAATGGTTCGGTTTACCGGGATACTTACAGAAGGTTCGTGACCAGAGCAAGCGGGAGCATACCAAACACATGCTTCGCCTGCGTCGTGCCGGGCAATTAACCGGCCATCAGGTACCGGAAATCATTTTGCTCAACAGCCATGACGGCTCATCGAGCTACCAGATGCTGCCTGGGCTGTTTCGTGGCGTCAGTACCAACGGTCTGGTCTGCGGTCAGTCATTTGGCGAAGTGCGGGTGCCGCATAAAGGTAATGTCGTTGAGAAGGTGATTGAAGGGGCTTACGAAGTGCTCTGCGTGTTTGACCGGGTGGAGGAGAAGCGCGATGCGATGCAGTCGCTGGCGCTGCCAGCCCCAGCCCGTCACGCGCTGGCGAATGCCGCCCTGAAATATCGCTTTGGTGAGGACCACCAGCTGGTCACGGTATCGCAGTTGCTGACCCCGCGTCGCCGGGAGGATAACAGCGATGACCTGTGGACCGTCTACCAGCGAGTGCAGAAGAACCTGATGAAAGGCGGATTGTCAGGACGAACTGCACAAGGGAAAAGCCGCCGCACCCGTGCCGTAACCGGTATTGATAGCGATCTGAAGCTCAATCGCGCCCTGTGGGTTATGGCAGAAAACATGCTCGAGTTTTTCGGGCGTTAAACAACAGTTCCAGCATAAGGAGATATTTTAATGGATACACAAACCTTTCAGTTCGCTGAGCAGACAGCAATTACCGCAACGCTTGTGCCCGATGAACTACGCATCGACTTCTGGCCGCAGCACTTTGGCTTCATCCCGCAATGGATAACCCTGGAGCCCCGTATCTTTGCCTGGATGGACCGCCTGTGTACCGATTATCACGGCGGTATCTGGAGCTTTTCGACGCTCAGCAACGGCGGCGCTTTTATGGCTCCTGAGTCAGAGAAAGATGAGATGTGGACATTGTTCAACAGCATAAATGGCAACGGTGCAGAACTGACTGGCGAAGCAGCAGGGATAGTCACCTGCCTGATGGCATACAGCCACCATGCCTGCCGTACCGAATGTGACGCGATGACTGAGCACTATTATCGCTTACGTGACTTCGCGCTGAACCATCCAGAGTGCGGCGCCATTATGCATCTAATTGACTGAGGAATGTCGAACATGAATACCGCATTATCCCCGGTGTCATTGCAGCCTGAACTCTTTCCGCTGACGGTTATGGCTCAACATGGTTGCTTGCTCCCTGCGACATCCGGATTGACACCCTATGCCCAACGGACTATTCGCCGCGCTATCAACCTGCTGGATAAATATCTGCGCCAGCCCGGCATATCCTTTACCTCAAGCACTGCGGCCCGTGACTGGCTTCGTCTACAACTTGCAGGGCAAGAGCGGGAAGTGTTTATGGTGCTCTATCTCGATAGTCAGCATCGCTTGCTCGAGAGAGAAACGTTGTTTACCGGTTCTGTTAATCATGTACAGGTCCATCCACGCGAAGTGGTCAAATCAGCGCTTCACTTTAACGCTGCTGCCGTAGTGCTGGCGCATAACCATCCATCAGGCGATCCGGAGCCCAGTCAATGCGACCGCAATATTACGGGCAGGCTTAAGGAAGCGTTAGCACTGGTTGATGTGAAAACGCTCGATCATCTGGTTGTCGGCACAGATGGCATTGTGTCGTTTGCTGAGCGAGGCTGGCTATGAGGGAGTTTCAATGAAATCTACTGACTCAGAGAACGATTCATTCCTCAAGTGGGGCCTGAATCGTAATGTGACACCTTGCTTTGGCGCTCGTCTGGTACAGGAGGGAAACCGGCTGCATTATCTGGCTGACCGGGCCAGCATTACCGGTAAATTCAGTAATGCTGAATGTATGAAGCTGGATGAAGCATTCCCACAGTTTATCAGCCAGATGGAGTCGATGTTGACTATCGGTGAACTGAATCCCCTCCATGCCCACTGCGTTACCTTTTATCAAAAAGGTTTCATCTGCGAAGCAGACACCCTTGGTAGTTACGGCTACGTATACATCGCCATTTATCCCACCCAACGTTAATCACTTTTACGAGAGGAAACATGAAAATTCTACCTGCAACGACTTTGCGGGCGGCTAAACCATGCCCGTCACCCGTAGTGGTCTGGCAGACATTGCTGACCCGTCTGCTTGAACAGCATTATGGCCTGATGCTAAATTATACCCCATTCAGAGATGAAACCGTTATTCAGGAGCATATCAACGCCGGTATTACACTGGCTGATGCAGTTAACTTTTTGGTGGAAAAGTACGAGCTGGTTCGTATTGATCGCAGGGGATTCAACTGGCAAGAACAGTCCCCATACCTGCGGGCTGTCGATATTCTGCGGGCGCGACAGGCAACTGGTTTATTGAAAAGAAATCGTATTAACGCAGCACGGTGAATATTGGGAATACCTCGCTGATTCAGATTCCAGTCTTACTTATTTACTCATTACAAAAAGCACCAGCCGATGCAGGCAGGTGCTTTTTCTTATATGGACGAAATATCATGCAAATAGAAGCTGTAATTTTAACTAACCACATCATCGCAAAACACGATCCGGGAATATTAGGCAGTCGCTATGGAGGTTTTGACGCCTGAGATTAACAAGCTTATGATCCAGTTTAATTTCTTTTCCTCATGAAGGGACGGGTATGGGCAACAGAATGTGGATGATTCGCGGTGACGGCGGCAAACTCTATGACGATTTCCGCGATAAACAAATTGTGGGTATCGGTTGGTCTCAATTGGCTCCATTGGTTAAACCCGGCCTGTCCCGAGCTCAGTTACTCGCCTTATACCAGTAGGCAGATCCCTTAACAAAGCTGGGAACTGCGCGTTCTGGTGCATCGCAGGTCTGGCGTTTTGTGAACGAAATCCAAAAGGGTGATTGGGTTATTACCTATTCGCCAGCCAACCGTACTTATCTGCTAGGCAAAGTTACATCAGACTTCCAATATCATCCTGAATGGGTGGAAGAGGGGATGGGTATCGCTCGGCAGGTTAAATGGAATACTCAAGAAATCGACCGCGATCGATTGTCTGTTGCTACCAAAAACACATTGGGCTCCACGCTGACGGTTTTCCAGCTTCCGGAATATGCGTTAGAAGAGCTTTTGCAGGATAAGAAACCCACTGTAGATGTTATTACTCAGAATCCAGTTGCCATGGATGAAGATGAAGTTGTTTCTGATCCGCTTCGTGATATGGAAATGCTGGCGTTTGAGGGTATCAAAGATCGAATCAACTCTCTTGATTGGGACGAAATGCAAAATCTCGTTGCCGGAGTCTTACGCAGTATGGGTTATAAAACGCAGGTCTCTCCTGCAGGGGCTGATCGGGGTAAAGACATTATTGCTTCACCTGATGGATTCGGTTTTGAAAATCCACGTATTATCGTTGAGGTAAAGCATCGCAGAGAGCAGATGGGAAGTCAACAGATACGCAGCTTTATTGGCGGCCGTCATCCAGACGATCGCGAGCTTTATGTCAGTACGGGGGGCTTTACGAAAGATGCTCGCTATGAAGCCGACCGCTCGACTATACCGCTAACGCTCTGGACGTTGGACGATCTTGTCAGGGAACTTATCGAAAACTATGAGCAGGTTGATATCGAAACCAAACTTTTGGTGCCTCTGAAGAAAACCTTCCTGCCTGCCTGAATCTTGCTTTTATAGCCATATCGGTGTTGTACTGATATGGCTTTTATACCCACATGTAGTGGCTGTTTTTTGTACGGATTTTAACTTGTGGGCACATGTGCGGGTATAACTATTTATTACTTCTTATAAACTACATTGATATCAGTCTATTGGGTGTGAAATTCGAGTCCGGCCTTCGCACCATTAGTATGAAAATCAAGTCACCTTCGGGTAGCTAATGAGATGGTCACCCCACCCTGTAGCGGTACGCTGGCAGGGTGTTTTTCTTTCAGGAGAGGCCATCATGGAAAATGTTGC
>NZ_PEHF01000026.1 GCF_015762685.1 Candidatus Symbiopectobacterium sp. 'North America'
AACTTTGCTTTTCAGTTGTAGTACGAGGCTTCAGATATTCCCGCTTCGCGGCAAACGTCTTTGAAGCTGTTCGTATCGTCAAGGATATCTGCCGCAAAACGGGGATAACCTTGCTCACCGGCACCAATCCAGCAATGTTTATTACAGACAGTTACTGATAACATTTGCCATTAAAAGTGAAAAGCCCCCCTTTGTTTGGTTTATGAATTTGATTCATAGCACCTATTTAATGAGAGCAATTATCTTTTACGCCAACTTTATTAATCTACGTGTATCTTTGGAAATTAGCGATAAGTGGAATACCCCAGCGAGCTTTGTAAGGCTGACTGGGTATCGTCGGAAACAGCCTAACTATTTTTATCGAAGAAGACGTCTAACTTTTGCATTGCCTGATCAACGTATTTGGGAACCCAGTAAGTCTCGATATGGGTGGCGCCGTCAATCAGGAAGAGTTCTTTGTTCTTCGTAACGGTAGCTTTAGCAAACGCATCTTCAGTCGTATACAACGTATCCGCTTTTGTACCGACAATCATCAGCAGTGGTTTATTGATGAGCTTGATATGGTCTGTCACGTCAAAGTTCATCAAATCCAGCAAACTACTTGTGGTGTATTTAAACGTCGAATTCGGGTGTGTGTGAGTTTTCCATTAATACTCATAGCCTTGCCGATATAAGGCAAAAGGTAATTTAGCGATCTGTTCATCCGTCAGATTTGCATCGCCGGAGTAAAGCAGTTCGCCCCCGACGGCTTCCTGCGCTCGCGCGTTTGAAGCCTGCTGTAACCGCTGTTGGATAGTATCTAATTGCGAATCCTGTAAACCATCGCGGCGCACAAGCCCTGAATTAAACATGCTGATGGTTGCAATTGATTTGAATCGTTTGTCCGTTTCTGCTGCAACAAGTGAGTACCCACCTCCTCCGCAGATTCCAAGCAGACCGAGACGGGAAGTATCAACCCCTGGGTATTGGCTGATGTAGTCAGCCAATACCATGAACATAGCGGGTTTGTCCACGCTGCGAGGCATACCACCGCTGCCCCCCTGCCAGGCGGCATCCGCGGTAATAGTAATGTAACCATGCTCGGCCAGACGCTGAGCGTATAACCCGGCGACCTGCTCTTTGACGCCACCATTAGGATGTGCGACCACCACTGCGGGATATTTTTTCGCCGGATCGTAGTTGGCTGGCGTATAGACATTCGCGGCAATTTGGATGCCATGCAGATCGTACTTCACAAGATGGATGTTGACCTTGCCTTCGACGTTCTCAGTGATGGCACCGTCATAGACGAGGGTGAATGGATTTTTTCTGTAATCAGCCGCATTGACTGAGGTAACTCCAGCCATTGCTGCAAGCAAAATTGTACTTAATAGATTGAATTTAATGATGTATCCCCATGAATAATGGACCGTCCATACCGACTCGCAATATCAAATATGCAGACACAGATTAGGGAGGGAGGACTGTCAGCATAGTGACAGGCAGATAACATTTTTGTCAGGAAGCCGTTATGGGACATGTATTCGTTTCTGACAGTACTGTAAGGGAACCGTCAGCTTTATGTTGGCAATCAAAGCGCAAAATGTTCTCAGATCAAATGAGGTTCATGTTCAATTTGCTGAAACAAGGAGTGATCCATGAAAAGCCAAAACAACCCGGCAATGCCTGAGCGACGTAAGCTATTAGTGGCAGGAGCAGGTATCGCCGCCGCCTCGCTGATTCCCCCTGTGTTGGCAACAGGGAAATCCTTTCCGAGTGATGCATCCAGGCAAAATAGCCAGCGCCTTACTGCACTGAGCAAACGTAATCTCGGGAAGATGGAAGTCTCTGCTGTGGGTTTAGGCGTTCAGAACATGAGTCGCAAATACGACACCTCTGTCCCTTGGCGTCCCGAGATGGTGAATGTTATCCGCCACTCGTTTGATGAGGGTGTCACTTTTTTCGACGCCGCTGAAGCCTACGGCCCCTTTGAAGTAGAGAAAATACTTGGGGAAGCCATCGCGCCTTTCAGGGACAACGTCGTTATCGCCACTAAATTTGGCTGGAACATTGATCAGCAGACAGGCAAACGTCTGCCAGGTCTAAACAGCAGACCGGAACATATCAGACAGGTCGTCGAAAATATGCTCAAACGCCTGAATACCGATCGCATAGATTTACTGTATCAGCACCGGGTTGACCCCCAAATTCCGATCGAAGATGTCGCAGGAGTCATTAAGGATTTAATGGATCAGGGAAAAGTCCTGCACTGGGGGCTATCAGAAATGGGCATTAACACGTTGAGGCGAGCTCATGCGGCATTGCTGTCACAGCCGTACAAAGTGAATATTCAATGCTCTGGCGGGGACCCGAAAAGCATGTACTTCCAGTATGCGAAGAACTGGGAATTGGGTTTGTGCCATGGAGTCCATTAGGCGTGCAGTTTTTGACAGGCTGGATCGAAGAGAATACCCGATTCGCTGCCGGTGATTTCCGCGCGACAGAAACGCGTTTCTCGCCTGACAACCTCCCGCATAACTTACAACTCGTTGAGTTACTGAAAACCTGGGCGATAAGAAAAAATGCCGCGCCGGGTCAGATAGCGCTGGCATGGTTACTGGCTCGTAAACCCTGGATTGTCCCGATCCCTGGCACCACAAACAAAGACCATATGCTGCAAAACACCGCCGCTACCGGCGTCTCACTGACTTCCGCCGAAATGGCCGAGCTTACCCGTTCACTCGATGCTACACCATTCAGGGTCAGCGACTGCCGGATTCAGTACAGGTTTATTCAGATGTCGAAGCACCGTTGAAAAGTTAAGAGGAAGTCTCGTTATGCATCTGTTGTTAGTTGAAGATGAAGAAAAAACGTCAACCTACCTCAGCCGTGCATTGGGTGAGTCTGGATTTACGGTAGATATTTCCGCAGATGGCGCTGAAGGTCTTCATTACGCGCTGGAGTTCGACTATGACGCGATAATCCTTGAGTGATGTTGCCGAGAATCGATGGCTACCGAGTGCTCGAGGGCGTACGAGCCAGTAAACAGACTCCCGTGCTGATGTTATCTGCACGCGGGTCCGTTGACGAGCGAGTAAAAGGGCTTCACCTTGGTGCTGATGATTATCTCCCAAAGCCCTTCTCGCTCATTGAGTTGGTGGCACGTATTCAGGCGTTAGTGCGTCGCCGATCAACGGATGGCGCAGATATCACACAGTTGCAAATTCACGACCTGCATCTCGATTTACTGGCTCGCCGGGTGTTTCGCTCAGGAACGCGGCTGGAACTGACAGCGAAAGAGTTTTCTCTATTGAGCCTTCTGGCACGTCATCAGGGCGAAATTCTGTCAAAGATGATGATTGCGGAACAGGTATGGGACATGAATTTTGACAGCGATGCCAACGTCGTTGAGGTTGCGATTAAACGTCTGCGGGCCAAAGTTGATGCCCCATTCGACATTAAATTACTTCATACCGTGCGCGGTATGGGATACGTCCTCGAAGTAAGATCTGAATAAATAATGGGGATAGGCATGCTTAATCGTTCCATCTCAGTCCATCTGGCACTGATGTTTGCCTTATCCGCCCTTCTGATTGTTTCAGCTATCGGTGTTCTGCTACGAAGTTCATTGCACGACTCCCTGCAAAACAGATGCATAACGAGCTACTATTCCGAAAATCATTAATGAGCCCATGGATCAGCGCACAAACCTCATCTGACGGTTGGCCTACGCTCGCCAATAAATTCACCGCCTTAACCAGTTCAGAAGGCGAGCACGTTCGCTACTGGATAGTGAGCAATAACCCACGTTTTAGTATGGATGGAATACCGCCTGTAGGTGTTCAGTGTTCTTCTTTGCGGGAAGGCTTTAATAAAATGCCCGGCGCATCAGAAGGTGTATGCTCACTGTTTCTTCTCGTGAAAATGATCCCCGCAAACGGTCAAAGACCTGAGGTACGCTATGTGATTGCCATCGACTCCACGCCATACATGGGGACACTCGATGCGTTCACGCACACTCTGCTGATGATTGCCGCACTGGGTGTATTTATTGTCGCATTGTTGGGTTATATGGTTTCAAGGATCGGAATGCGTCCAGTTGGGACACTCAGTAAACAGGCACAACATCTCGCACCGGGGGACCACGGTCAACGCCTTGATGCTATTGTTTTACCCGAAGAATTACAGCAACTCGCTTCGTCATTTAACGGTGTGTTAGAGAGTCAAGAGATAGCCTGGCGGCAACTCGAAAGTTTTAATGCTGATGTTGCCCATGAACTCCGAACACCGCTTACTAACCTCATTGGTCAGACACAATTGGGGCTGTCACGTCGACGTTCGCATGATGAGTTGGAAGAGTTACTGGGTTCAAATCTCGAAGAACTTGAACGTATGGCGTCGATCGTTAACGACATGCTTTTCCTGTCACATGCTCACGCGGGTGAACATGCTTCCCAGCTTACGCAGGTTTCCCTGCGCGAAGAGACCCTTAAAACAGCGGAATATGTTGAGCCATCCTTCGCTGAAAAGCAGCTTTCCCTTGATGTTGAGGGTGATGTCATCGCATATATAGACCGACGGCTGTTCCACCGTTCACTTGCCAATTTACTGGAAAACAGCGCAAGACATTCGCTACCTAAAAGTACGGTTACCATCAGATTGAGTGAAAAAAATAATCACGCAAGGGTTGAGGTTTCGAATCAAGGAGAGCCCATTGCAGCAGAACATTTACGTCGACTCTTTGAACGTTTCTATCGAGTGGACTCCTCACGAACCAGGAGTGATACCCATCATGGACTGGGTTTATCGATCGTACGTGCAGTTGCCATTATGCACCGGGGAGACGTCTTTGCGCGTAGTGAGGACGGTGTCAATACATTTGGATTGACATTTGCTAAACGGCCTAGCGCCGACCGAACAGATATGCTGGTTTCAGAGAAAAAGGCGGAAAGTAAATTCTCCAGGCCTTCTGACGAAATTGTCAGAGAGCCGTCAGTCTGATGTCAGGTGACATACATCAGAATCGCTGCTAAGACCAACCGCAGCTGATTGAGGGAATGAAACAGTGAGAATAAGAAAAGTATTTAGCGGATTTCTGGCGACGATTGTTATGAGTTTGATGGTACAGACCGCTTTTGCAGCTGACAACACATCCACGCAGTCCCGCACGCTGATTATCTGTTTTTCACAGCCCGAGGAAATGAAGCCTGATGCAATGGACGGTTTTTCCGGAGCCAGCGTATTGCAAAAAAATACGCTGGAGACCGGCAGCACCCAATATGTTGCGCAGCTACTTCAGAAACGGACTCAAGGCGATCTGTACCGCATTGAGACAACGACACCCTACCCTCGCCAGCATGATGCGTTGCTACGCGCTGCTGAAAAGGAACAGGAAACAAAAGCCAGGCCCTCACTAAAAACACCGCTTCCTGATCTTAGTCGTTACGACACCATTTATGTCGGTTATCCCATCTGGTGGTATACAATGCCCATGGTGATATATGGGCTCTTTGAGCAAAATGACTTTGCCGACAAAACCGTCATTCCCTTTACCACCCATGGTGGTAGTCGCTTAGCGGACTCCCTGCGAGAAATCGCCCGCAGGCAGCCAAAGGCAAAATTAATCACTCGCGTACTGTCAATATCGCGTGACGATATTTCACACCCTGATGTACCAGCACAGGTTGAGCAATGGGTTAAACACATTCAGCCACAGCGTTAATTAATCAACATGAAGAAAATTTATATTTTCCAGGTCATACAGGATGTGCTGATGACGTTACTGCTGCTGGTATTAATGGGTTTTCACCTTCAGGGGGAAATTGTGCATGAATGGGCAGGTATTCTCTTTACCTTGCTCATTATTTTGCATTTATACCTCAACAGACATCGCTTGTGGTCATTATCGCCTAAGCTCCCCTCAACCATGCAGGTAGTTAACAGAACCATAAACGCAGCAACATGGGTTGTGATCCTGATAGCGACTATCTCTGGAATGATGCTATCCCGACATATACTTTTGGATCTACCGTTTCACAATCCGGCGGGTTGGGTCAGAAAGGTGCATATGACGTCTGTTCATTAAGGAATGCTTATTCTATCCATACATATCGGATTGCATTGGAAAATGCTGGCGACGTTTTTCTGTCGTATCATGAATATCCCTGAAAAATCGCATTTTGCTAATGACATTATGCCAGGATTTTTTTCAATAATGGCGCTACTGGGTTTGTACTGGTTGCTGAATCAAGACTATCTCGCCTATTTGTTGATGAAGGTTGATTTCTCATTTTTTGACTACGATGAATCTGCCATTCTGTTTTATTTACGCTATTTATCCATTATTGTTTTATTTTCATTAACCACTCGATTTTTATTGTGGTGGTTTATTTTTAGAAAATCCAATGTCCTATCACCACGATAGAGATTAACTGACTGAATTGTCAGGGGAGCGTCAGCCTTATGACATGTCCCTCCCTATAGAATCATCGCAGGCCATCCCCTTCATCATGGATAAGGACGCTTTGCATGATTAGACATTTACGTTTCCTCGTGCCGTTAATACCTCTCATTGCTTTTTCATCCTGGGCCGCAGAGCAAAATACCGCTGTCCATATCGCCCCCGCAGGAAGCCAACATGCGGTTTACGGTCCAGTGGAGAACTTTACCGGACGCGTCCGGGTTGACCCTCTTTTCAAGCCTGATAACGCCATCCGTGTTTCGGGGGCTTATGTCACGTTTGAGCCAGGTGCTCGTTCCGCCTGGCATACGCATCCGGCAGGTCAGCAGCTGATTGTAACCGCTGGCGTCGGACTCACGCAGCAGGAAGGGCAGCCCATTCAGGTGATTCGGGTAGGCGACGTCGTTTCTTGCCCACCAGGTATCAGACATTGGCATGGGGCTACACCTGGCAGTGCAATGACTCATCTGGCGATTACCGGAATGGTGGATGGCAACGGCGTTAACTGGATGGAGAAGGTGACCGATGAACAATACCACGCCCATTAAGGCATTAACCGCAGCCCTACTGCTGACTTTTGGTTTTACTCTCACGGCAAATGCTGCGCCAGTCACGAAAGGAACCACAGAAATGACTAAACAAACCGTTTCAGACACGCTGTCTGCTCGCCAGCAGGCCATTCCTTTAATTGCCGCATCGATGGCCAGCAGCCAGATGGATAAGCTGAGCAGTTCACTGAATCAGGGCCTGGATGCAGGACTCACGATAACCGAAACCAAAGAGATCCTGGTACAGCTTTATGCCTATACGGGCTTCCCTCGTAGCCTGAATGCGCTTAATGAATTGATGAAGGTTGTTGATACGCGTAAACAACACGGTATTAAAGACGCAGAAGGGAAAGAACCGACGCTCCCCGCGCCTACCGGAGATGAACTTCGCCGTGTCGGCACTGAGAATCAGACAAAAATCTCAGGCGCTCCCGTTCTGGGACCACTTTTTGATTTTGCACCAGTCATTAATCAGTTCCTGCAAACGCATCTGTTCGGCGACATATTTTCCCGCGACAGCCTTGACTGGCAAAGCCGCGAGCTGGCAACAGTTGGCGCACTGGCGGCCACACCGGGCGTTGAAGCACAGTTGTTATCGCATATCCGAGCAAGCATGCGGGGCGGACTGACAGCAGCACAATTACGCCAGTTAGTAGAGGCTCTGCGTGAACATGGCGAAAATGATGCAGCCATACGGGCAGAAAAGGCGCTACAGCAGGCACTGGCGAGCAAATAGAGAAGCCTATTATGGCGCGGAAATCCCATCCGGCATTTCCCATAGCGGTAATAACAAAGATTTAAAAAATTGTATCCATGCCCCAGCAGGTATGGATACATAAATAACCCCCATTGAATGTCAGAAAAACTTAATCAATTTCCAACGAACGAATTCACTGCTTTAAGCACCATTTCAATTAATGAATTTTTCTAATAAACCTTAGCTAATTACCCTATCTAATCAAATAAATCCCCTTGCGTTATGCTTTTCCTACACAACGACTGAAGGATAAGGTCATGCAAACTGTAAAACTGAACAACGGTATTGAAATGCCCCTGCTGGGTTTTGGTGTGTATCAAATGACAGATACCACCGAGTGTGAGAGAGCCGTTATTGATGCCATCGAGACTGGTTATCGACTGATTGTTACTGCTGCGTCCTACCAGAACGAAACCCAGGTTGGCAACGCGCTGAAACAGAGCGGTATAGCACGTGATGAACTCTTTGTGACAACCAAACTTTGGCTACAGGATGCTAATTATGAAGGCACTAAAGCGCAGTTTGAACGTTCACTGAACAGACTGCAACTGGACTATGTTGACCTGTATCTGATTCATCAGCCCTATGGTGATGTCCATGGAGCATGGCGTGCGATGGAAGAACTGCAACAGGCTGGCAAAATTCGCGCCGTTGGCGTAAGCAACTTTCATCCTGACAGGCTTGCCGATCTTGTCGCGTTCAATAAAGTCCCCCCTGCGGTGAACCAGATTGAAGTAAATCCCTTTAACCAGCAACTGCATGCCGTCCCGTGGATGCAAAGCCGTGACATTCAACCGGAAGCCTGGGCCCCCAGAAACGGCCTGTTTCAGCATCCCGTGTTAACGATGATTGGTCAAAAATACGGCAAAAGTGTGGGTCAAGTTGTCCTACGCTGGATCTTACAGCGTGGCATCGTTTCGCTGGTGAAATCCGTGCGAAAAGAACGTATGGAAGAAAATATCAATATTCTTGATTTTGAACTCAGTGCTGATGATTTGCTGCAAATTGCCGCCCTGGATACCGCAACCAGCGCATTCTTTTCTCATCGTGATCCAGCCAGGGTGGAATGGATTACTGAGCGCAAATTAGACGTCTAAGTCACCTTAAGTGAGGTTAATTCAAAATGAAGAAACGCTATCTGGGTAAATCCGGGCTCGAAGTGTCAGCACTTGGTCTCGGTTGCATGGGACTCAGCCACGGCTACGGCCCAGCGACAGATACCCGTCAGGCTATCGATCTCATTCGTGCAGCGGTTGAACGTGGCGTCACTTTCTTCGATACCTCTGAAGTGTATGGTCCCTATCTGAATGAAGATGTTGTCAGCGAAGCCTTAAAACCCTTTCGCAACCACGTCGTCATCGCGACCAAATTTGGTTTTACCTTTGGCGATGACAATAAACAGCAGATTTTAAACAGCCGTCCGGAGCATATCCGTGAAGCCGTTGAAGGATCATTACACCGCCTCAAGACTGACGTTATTGAGCTGCTGTATCAACACCGTGTCGATCCAAATGTCCCTATTGAAGATGTTGCGGGAACGGTAAAAGACCTGATAGCCGAAGGAAAGGTCAAACATTTTGGCCTTTCCGAAGCGGGAGCCCAAACCATTCGTCGTACGCATGCGGTACAACCTGTCACGGCCCTGCAAAGCGAATACTCCATGTGGTGGCGCGAGCCTGAGCAGGAGATACTGCCGTTGCTGGAGGAACTGGGCATTGGTTTTGTCCCATTCATTCAGCCCATTGGGCAAAGGTTTCCTTACGGGATCGATTAAGTCCGGAACGACTTTTGGGAAGGATGATTACCGCAGCACTGTTCCACGTTTCACCGCTCAATCAATTGAAGCCAATGAAAAACTAGTCTCTTTATTAGGTGAACTGGCAGCCGAAAAAGGAGTGACGTCTGCGCAAATTGCACTAGCATGGTTTCTGGCACAGAAACCGTGGATTGCTCCTATCCCGGGCACCACCAAACAGCACCGGCTGGAGGAAAACCTTCGAGCAACTGAGATTATTCTTTCTCAGGATGATTTACTTCAGGTCACACAGGCACTTGAAACGATAAAAATCGTCGGCGAACGATACTCCCCTGAACACCAGGCTCGCGTAGGCCGTTAAGACAAAAGCGGGTTCGCAGCGAATTGCGGACCCGTTATTCCAAAGCAACCGTCATGACGCATATGAAAGCGCATGCAAAGCTGCTAAGACGCCTGATTATAATCTTCAACATCGGCATACAAGCGTCTGGCTTCTTTATCAGTAAATCAGCGCACCGAATGACCAGCTTCTTATAAATTAACATAGTGTGATGTTAGCAACGACCGCTTCTGGCGCTGCGCCGCCAGCTAGCAGGATTCCAGCGCTAATAAGAGTAAGAATCAGACAACGGATATGATGATATTTATGGTTGAGGGCCATGAATATTACCGGTGGCAACAGCGGTACTGGTTTAGAAACTGCACACCAGTTTCTGGCAGAGGGAGCAACGGTAGCAATCACAGGCCGTAGCAAACAAAAACTTCTGGAGATAAAAAAAGTGCGGAGACATTGCCACTTTTCTAAGCGATGCGGGAGATATCCCCCCAACAAATTATCCTGGCCACAGCGTTACAGGAACAATGGCCGAGACTTGATATTTTGTATATAAATGCAGGTGATGTGACGCACAAACCGCTGGGAGAGTGGAATGAGCAAGCATTCGATCGTCTAATGAACACTAATCTTAAAGGTCCCTTTTTCCTGATCAAGGCACTGCTCCCTATGCTTTCTAATCCCTCTTCCGTCATTGTTTGTGGCTCAGTGAACGCTCGGATTGGTCTTCCACAAAGTAGTGCTTACGCAGCAAGTAAAGCCGCGCTACTGTCTCTGGCACGAACACTTTCTGCGGAGCTTCACCCCCTTGGGATCCGGGTAAATGGCTTAAGCCCCGGGCCTACTGAGACACCAGCATTGAACAAACTGAGTGGCGGAGAAAATGAAGATAAGCTCAGAGAAGATATTCGAGCTCTGGTACATATTGGTCGTTTAGGAACACCGTATGAATTGGCTAAAGCGGCCGTTTTTCTTGCTTCTGATGAATCTTCATTCGTCGTTGGCATAGAGTCGCTGGTTGATGGCGGGGTTGGTAATCTTTAGTTGAATAATATACCTATAAGACTATGTGTCACTTACTGAATGCAAAGGACACATAATCCCCTTCTGGCACGAAACTGCCCGCCTAAGAGCTAGGTGGGGCAGCGATGAGCGAGACGCGGACCTGAGTAACCGCCTTCTAAAAGATGAATACCGATACTGTAAAGATTCACTCTAAACACAAATTCATATCGCAATTATAAGCATCATATAAATTACTCTCGGTACAGTTGCATCTGCGGTACTGATCACATAATGTAATGATAACTATAAAAATATTTCTAAGGCCCGTATATGGAATGGGGATGCACAAAGTGTGGGGTGGAAATACCTCAGGACAGATAATTTTGCGATAAATGTGAAGAAAAACATTTCAGAAAAATTGGAGGGTTTCTGTTTTTACCCCTAATAGAACTAGTAGTAACTGCTGCTTCTTATCTGTTTGTAATGACAGATACGTTTAAAGTTATGACAGAAAACTATTCGCACCTGGACGCAAATGCAAAAATCTTCTTCATACTCTCTCTTGCTATTTATATTGGGGAGTTTTTATTCGCAGCCACAGTCCTTTCATTTTTTTAAAAAAGAAAAGGTTTCTGCCAAAGCTTTTTATTTTCTTTATGATATCAGTCGTGGCAACAATGTCATTAAATGTCTACATGCTTTACATTCTAATCCCCGGTGTTAAAATTGGACACAATGAACTCGCCCCAGTTTTTAGAAATGTGATATCGGCTCTTATTTGGATTCCATATTTTATTACATCAGTTCGTGTAAAAAGAACCTTTACCCGATAGGAAAGCGCATTAGTGGCTTCCCATTACTGATTATTAAACATGCAGATTGCCTGCCCCCCAATAATCAAAACAGAGCGGACACTATTAACGTCCGCTCTTGGCTCGGGGCAGACAGAAAGTAAGGTCATCAGGTCCGCTGTGAACGAGAAGCGGTCCTTTTAGTTAGCTCTGCATGCAAAACTAATGAGTTAAAAGAATACTAACGGCACCGAAACCTTGGCTACAAAGGGTGAATATATTCTTATGCCCCACCCATATTCTTTCTGGTACCAAATTATAAGTTAGCACCAAGCTCATCTTTTTTCTTTTCAAACCACTGATGACCGCAGTCTTTACAACGATAGTCATATTCATTGATAGTAAGAGTTGCGCTGACTGCTCAAGTATTAACTCATCTCGAATTCTTCTCCTGTACTTTTATATATCCTTTGAAACGCTCTAACTCAGTAATATTATAAATAACGAAATTAAGAGACTTGCAGCGAGAACAGCGTTTACATATGAATTTATTCCAGATGAAAATTGCCAAGATGGCCACAACGCTCAGAAAAGAAAATATTTTTATAGTATTTGCTCTATTCATTTCTGATTGAGCGATGTGTTTTCTCTTGATTTCTGAATTGGCAATTTCTTTCTCTTTCTCGGCTTTTTTCTGATTTTCAATTAATAAATTTTGCTGTTGCAGATCTTTCTGTTCCTTTATTTTCACATTAGCTTGTTGGATCCAATATTTAAATTTTGGAATATTTTCAATAAAAATATGTATATCTCGGGCTCGAGCTTGATAAACTGAATCATCTTCTGGTTTGGTTTTTAAATTTCTTTTAACGTAAAAGGATCTGGTTGACTCCAAATCAGCATCCATCTCTTTATTTAATCTAAACTCTACGTAAGAAAAATTACTCTCTGTCCACTGAATAATTGGTTTACCAAATAACTTATTCTGAGGGTTGCTCCAATACGCTTCGGATAATAAAGTTGAAGAGTTATGAATTAATGATGTATCAAATAGTATTGGAATGGGGTTGTCAGAGGAAAGTTTTGGTTCTTGAATTTTATTTTCACGATACGAGGTACTCATTGGCAAAGCTGTAGATATCGGCGAAGCTACCGAACTTAGATCCTTCACCCCGTGTTGACTATTTATATTTCGCAGAATTTCCAATTGTTTTTGATTCGCACTGATGAGATATTCTACCTGTGAATCACAGTTTTCACGTGGCCCACGAAGCCAACTTTGTTGAATTTTTTTATATTGGGGTTGTGTAAAACAGCCTGTCGATACTCGAGCGATAAGCTTTCATCCATTGACGAAAGTTGTTCATTTCCACAGATTGCAAACTCGACAGCAAGCGTGGCTTTGTCGCAGTTAAAGCTGGCTCAGTGAACGGTTGTAAAACCCATAGAAAAAACAAACAGCGTTAGTGTGATTTTTTTTAAAAAACTCTCATTTTTGAGTCCGTATTTTAAGAGATGTAAATTCACGAGTTTATATCGACAATGGACAGAAAATCTTTAGGCTTAAAACCTAATAACCTGAGAAAAATGTTGGCTGGGAATAATGTCAGCACAGTATTATAAGCACGTACACTAGTATTGAATTCTTCGCGTCTGTTGGCAATGTCTGTTTCTACATCTGCCAGTTCAGTTAGCAATTGATTATACAATCCGTCAGCTTTCAGCTCTGGAAATGCCATTCTCAAATAAGCAAGTCGTTCAACTATAGGTTGGCCTTTTTATGGTTCTCCACGGCCAAAATAAAAACTAACGTTTTCAGTTGTTCCTTTTTCATGTAAGACATATGAATCTACAATTGCCACTATTTTTGTGATCAAATACTCTTTCTTTTTGCGAAGAATTTCGATATTAGATCTGTTTTCAGGGATTATATTTTTTAGTTTAATGACCTTATTATAAATTGAAATAACATAAATTAACCCAATTATCAATATGCTCGCTAAACCGATAAAATATTTATCCATATCCATAAGTAACCCCTAATGCTGAAAACAAAAAATATAACTAAGAATGCAATCTATAGATTTTCCTATTTTACACCCTCTCCCCTCGATGGGGAAGTTATAATAAAATACAGGATTGACTATTTTATGAACTCACAGAGTTTTAAATGAATCTGATTCAGATACTCGGACTGTTCAAATATCTGCTTTTGGCTCATGGCTGACAAGGACAGTGCGTTTTATTCGCCCTTTTTTCTCTGATCAAAGGCGGCACGAGCATGCTTGATCGTTGCAAGGTTTTCTTCAGCCCACACCCACACCACACCCCACAAAATGCAGCCCCCAGACTGAGACCAAGATCCGTCAACTGGTATTCCACTTTTGGTGGTACGACAGGATAAACCGTACGAATAACCAGCCCTTCTCGTTCCATATCTCTCAGCGTGTGCGTGAGCATTTTCTGGCTGATACCAGCCACGTGTTTTGCCAGTTGCGTAAAGCGAAGTTTGCCATGTTCTGCCAGTACTTAGAGGATCAGCATGGTCCACTTGTCAGCAACCCTTGCGATGACGTCATTAACCAGCGCTTCAACGAGGGGGTCTGGTTTATCTGCCTGCGAGAGCTTTTTCTGGACATCCTCATGACGGAGTACGTTATCGCTCATACCCTTACTCTCTTTTAGGGGGTTATAGCGCTTTTGGACTGTTTGTTTCAGAAAGTATGCGGTAAATCGAATTTTCTTTCCAGAATGAAACCGCTCACCGCCTCACTATGCCTAAATCTAACCGAAAGGTAAGTAGGGTACTTTTCAGTGCCTACTTCCTAAAAGGCGTAAATGCTCTTACTGTCTGAAGCGTACCTATTCTTACTCCAACCCAAAAGACAGACTTCAGCATGAAAACAGCAGATAACACCATACTCATCACCGGGGGTGGCTCGGGCATTGGCCGGGAACTTGCCTTGCGCTTCCACGAACTGGGCAATACCGTCATTGTCAGCGGCAGGCGCTTGCAGTCCCTCAGGGAGACGATTGCAGGAAGAGTGAACATGCATGCTATTGAGCTTGATATCGATGATCCGGCAGACATTAGTGCGTTTGCACAGCGAGTCGTGGATGAGTACCCAGCCCTTAACGTCCTGATAAACAATGCAGGCATTATGCGTTACGACGATCTTAGTACAAAGGCCGATTTGCTTGATGCTGAGGCGCATATTACTACCAATTTACTCGGACCTGTCCGTCTCACTAACGCCCTGCTTGACCATCTTAAGAGCCAGTCGGACGCTGTCATTGTCAATGTTTCGTCCGGTCTGGCGTTTGTACCGCGCACTGACGCGGCAATCTATAGCGCAACCAAAGCGGCTATCCATTCCATGACCCAGTCTTTACGCCATCGACTCACCGGGCAAATAGAAGTCATCGAACTGGTTCCACCCGCAGTCCAGACCGAACTTACGCCAGGTCAGGCCAACCGGGAAGGATACCTGCCGCTCAAGGCGTTTATCGATGAGGTGATGGCGCTCTTTTGCGAAAAGCCAACGCCTGAAGAAATCATTGTCGAACGCGCCCGGTTGCAGCGACTGGCCGAACGGGAAGGACGCTTTGATCAGGTATTTGAACGGATCAATGGGCATTGAGAACGATAACAAGCCTGCGAACCAGGACGAGCGGCGCCCCATGATTCCCGGTGTGGCATGCTGAGCGGGGCCGCCCGTACTGTACCCGGCAAAATTCTTTATCTTTTTAATATACGCTAAATAATATTCATCCTTCACCTAAAAGACACAGGACACAATAAATATCCATATATTCAATAAGATATCATGAAGTATACTTGCATTACAGTAAAAAGTTGAAGGATCAAACATGAACAACGATGAAATGGAAGCAACACTGCTGGAAAATGGCTTCACGCCTAAAGACATTGCTCATATGTAAAAGCTCATCAGACGTGGGGTAAAAGAAGGGGATACTGAGACAACATTACTTTCGTTAGTACCTATTTTAAAGCATCGCTTTTATAACGTATTTTCGATAGTTATCGCTGATAATGGATGTGTGTATTCTAAACATTTATTTTAAATACCCAATGAGCGCAGCATCTTTTATCAGCAATGTCATTGTGACCCTCGTGGGCCTGTGTTGTACATATCATATTGGCGCTTTACCCCTGAGTTACAAATCTTATCGCTATTGTAAGAAAAAACAGGGCTAACAAGCCCCTTTATCCATAGGCCTCAGCGTTATATATTTCAAACATAACCCGTATCTTATTATCTGTACCTACCCTTTTTAACGTGAGCAAAGTGACAGCGATAAACCCTTCTGCTTTTCCCAGCGAAAACATCGTTCTCTGCCGGGAAGCAACAACCCTGCCGGTCTTTTGCAGATCGCAAGCCCACTTTGCCCTAATGCTTAATAATATTACTGGTTACTGACCACGCCCTGATTCAGATAAACATCCATTGTCTACTCTTCCATTTTCCCTGACGACCAGTGCAGTACCAGTCGCTGCCCGGCGTTGATCTCATTAGGTTGCATCACCGCTTCCAGATCGTTGCGCGCATGGATGGCGTCGTTCATCCCCTCCGTCGCCGCCATGGCATACCAGGCATAAGCATGGATGCGGTTACGCGAAACCCCTATCCCATCGTGGCGCATCATGCCCATCCGGTATTGCGCCATGCGGTTCCCGGTTTGCGCTGCCAGCCAGTACTGTTTTGCCGCTTCCGTATAGTCAGCTTTACTGCCTTGTCCAAGCCGTAGCATGTCGGCATAGGCCAAGCGTGCAGCAGTATCACCAGCCATAGCAGCCTTTGCGTACTCTTCTCGCGCGAGTTCCAGCGCATTGCGTTTAAAAAATACATCCCCCAATTCACGCTGCGCACGCACGTACCCCGCCGCAGAGGATTGCTGCAACAGTTGCTCACGTCCTTCATGCCGGGATTGTTGTTGGCTGAGTAAATAGCTGGCTTCACCCGATCCCCCTGCTGCCGCACGTGTCAGCCAATCGTGAGATTTTTGCTCATCCATAGGTAGCAATGTACCTTCCCGATATGCTTTGCCCAGCCACAGCTGTGCGGTCGGCTCATCGTTGATGGCTGCCCGCTGATACCAGGCCAGCGCGTTCTGCCCACCTTCGTATTGCGCCATCCACAGTTGTGCTTGCGGTTGACCGAGCGTTGGCGCGCGGAAATACCACCGTTCCGCCACATCGCGCCGAACCACCACGCCACTGCCCTGTTCATAGCGTTTGGCCAGTTGGTATTGCGCATCCCGGTTATCGCGCTCAGCGGCCTTCTGCAACCAATTGACGGCCTCAGCCTCACCGCCCGTTCTGCTGGCATGCCATTGCGCCACCTTCAGCTGTGATGGCACATAGCCATTCGCCGCAGAGGTTTCAAAATCATCCAGACAGGCGGCAACAAGCTTGTCCTGATGTTGCGCCTGACAATCTATTCCCAGCCGATACCCGGCTTCACCGTTACCAAGGCGCGAGGCAGTGTTCCACCAACGCCGTGCGGCAGGCGCATTCTTCGGTTCACCCAGTCCAGCCTGATACCAGTCGCCGACTTGCAGAGCCGCAGAGGCATGCCTCTCACGTGTTGCAGCGCGTTGCGTCTCTCCGACCGTTTGCTGCATCCACTTCATCGCTTCCGGATATTTTCTCTGCTCAGCCAACTGCTTCGCCAACTGATACTGCGCCTCACCGTTGCCCCGTTGCGCCGATGCAGTGAGTTCCGCTTCTGACTGCGTGGTCACCGGAGACTGGCACGCCACCAGACCGCAAACGTCAGTACGAGTCGTTTATCTTTGAACATGCTATCCAGACCGTTTGATTTCATGGTTAACGCACCCCATCGCCTTGTTGCAGGCGATACAGCCTGATGGAGAAAGCCCGCAACTCATCCTCAATCCCACGCAGTTCGGCCGCAGAGAGTGGTTGATGTTTGGTATTACGCGCTTCAAGCTCACGCAAGCGCAGAGTGAAAGGCACATCCGCAGCCAAATCCTTTTGCAGATCGTACAGTTTGGTTTTGAGGTTCGAGAGGGTCACCGTGCGCCGCTGCCGTTCAAGCTAGAGCAAATGTTGCAGGGTATCGTCAACGTTAGCTCGCGCCTGCTCGTAGCCGGTAATACGCGGTTGCTCTCCCTGAAGCTGGTCAAGCGAGCTTTGCCACTGGCGCTCCATCTCCTTCACTGCCAGTGAATCGGGATAAAGCTGGTGCATGACGTTCTTCAACCCATCGCCATACTGATAGAGGTAGAGTGGCGAGGTATTTTTCAGTTGCTCCAGTCGCGTCTGATAATGACCGATCAGCGCCCCCTCCATGCTTTGCAGTTCTTGCTCCCCCAACACAATGCGCGCGTTGCGGATCGCTGTGTAATCCGGCGCACTCGGCAGCGTAAAGGCCGGCTGCTGCACCAACGCCAGCGCGTGCGCCTTTTGCTCCTGCGCATATTGCCAGGCGCTGAATGCCGCCACGGGAAGCGCGCAGCTCAATACACCCGCCATGAACCACAGCCAGGCCGGTTTGGGTTTCTTGTGCACCTCAATTTTTACCACTGTCGGCTTCAGTGACCCTTTCTCCCGTCCGATGAGAATACTGCCCGTCGGCGCGGGGGCCTTCTCATCGCTGGCGACCGGCCCCCCCCGCCCCCACCGTCGCGGCTGTCTTGTCAGTGTGGAAAAACACCATCGGCGGGATCTGCATGTCCTGCTTGTTCTGCGTTGGATCATCAGAAACGAGGACAATTTTCGATTCATCAAACAGGTGGGTATAACCTTCAATAAAGTGCAGCAAGTTCTCCACGCGCGGAATACGGCTCAACCCGACGTTATGCAGCTTCTCGCTCATCAGTTGCAGCGCGCGTTCACAGCGATACACCAGCCGTTTATCTTCGTTACTGATGTCGTACTGGCGAATCACTTCGCTGATGCGGGCAATAAACCAATCCAGCATCTCCACCCGCGCCCGTTCCTGATGCACCGGCGGCCAAAAGTTGTCCCACTGGGTGACAATAAGGTTGGCAAGAAACTCACAGCTTTCGGTAAAACCGCTCAGCCCAGCCAGCCGTGAGCGTGCCAGAGCGAAGTAAAGAGCGGTTTGCAGGTCCACACCCTGTTTTTCGAAGAGGGTGGTCGCCATATCATGCACCCGCATCCAGTCAATATCTGGGCGTGAGGCGTGACTCAGCTTGTTGATCTCTGCCCGCAACGCATCAAACTCAGGCAACATCCGTGGATCGCGGCCCACATTCAGGGCCTGTTGTGCATCTTGCATATCACGTCATCTCGCAGGCAGGCACCACGCTGGATGCCCACCCGGTTAGTTAGTAGAGAGACTCAGGCAGCATAAACTGGCCGATCAGCGTCGCTCCAACCTGTTTTTCCCGATCGCAGCGATGCACGTCTTCGTCTTTGATTTGACGAAGCGAATCGCGCAGAGCTGTCTGTTCACGCTGGGTAATGGCTAATTGACGTAGCAGCATCAGTTGACGGCAGAACACGTGCCCAAGGCGCACGCCCTCGCCACTGTGATGCAGCGCAAACAGGCGTTTGGAAGAATCCAGCAGCGCCAACACCGCCAGCAGCTTGCCATTTTCAGCCAACAGCGGCAGCGCATGCAGTCCGCAGGCCGTACCAACAAAGCACAACATCTGACGAATATCGTGATACTCGATGCGCGCGCCACCGTACAGTGAATCCCAGGTGCGCACCTGATTTTTGTGCAATACATAGGCTAATGGGTGGCTGAAATCATCCACCGCCAGTTGCAACGATACAGATGCATTGAGGACGTGCCCGTAGCACGTCAGTTGACGACCGCTGACATCCAACATGCCCAGCAGCACACCCTGTGGTTGCCAGACGCGCTGAATGGTCTCCAGCAGCCAATCACGCAACGCCGCTTCGTCTCGGGGTTGCGTGAGTGCCAGCGCCAAATCGAGGGTCCGCTGCATACTCAGCCCTCCACCTCAGACTGGAACTGGTCATCTTTCAAGTGAAAATGCACCCGACGAACCGACTCACCCGCGGAAAGACGTTGCAGCAGTTGCAATGAAACCGGGGGCAGCAACGCACCATCTATCACCGATTCCAGCATCCGCGCACCGTTTTCACTGCGGTTTGCCAGCCGCAGGATCGCTTCCGGCACCGCCTCGTCGATCACGGTTTCGGCACCAAAACGCTGTTGCAGCAGCGACACCAAGCGCGCCAGCTTGCCGTGAACGATGGCGACCATCGTGGCGTGATCCAACGGCATGTAGGGAATGACCTCCATGCGCGCTAACAGCGCTGGCTTGAAAAATGCCGCCAGTTCGGGATAGAGCGTATCCAGCAGATCATCCTGCACATCCAGCGGTGCATGGGCAGCATAGTTAACAATGGTTTGATAACCGAGGTTAGAGGTAAGGAAGAACACCACGTTACGGCAGTCGATAACCCGCCCTTCACCATCGGCCAATTCACCCTTATCAAAAGCCTGATAGAACAGGTTAAGCACATCCCGATGGGCCTTTTCCACTTCGTCCAGCAGTACCACGGAGTAAGGTTTCTGACGAATGGCCTCCGTCAACACCCCAGCCTTCACCAAACCCCACATAGCCAGGCGGTGAACCAATCAGACGCGACACCGTGTGTTTTTCCTGATACTCCGACATGTTAATGGTGGTCAGATAATTGCGTCCGCCGAACAGCAGATCGGCAATCTGCAACACCGTTTCCGTTTTCCCGACGCCGCTCGGCCCAACCAGCAGGAAAGCGCCCAACGGCCGACCGGGACGGCGCAGATCGGCTCGCGCCGTCAGCAGATGTGCGCGATGGCCAAGGTCTGACCTTTGATGGTTTCGCCCAGGAACTCAGGCAGGCGAGTTACCACCTCAATTTCCCCTTGTGAAATCCGGTTGAGTGGCACCCCGTTCCACTCGGCGATCACGGCGGCAATCTGGGTTTTATCCACGTGGGGTGACACCAATACAGACGCCTGCTGGAGTGCTTCCAATTCACGCTCGCAGGCCGCCAGTTCATTGGCCATCGCCTCGATATCATCCGGTGATTCAACGTCAGGTTGCTCAACATCGGGAAGCTCATCGGCCAGCAGTGCAGCGCGCAAAGCGATAATGCGCTGTACGTTATGCTTCTGCTGTTGCCAGTCAGCCTCCCGTTGTGCCAGTTCAGCGACACAGGTTTCACACTCGGCGCGCAATGTCGCCAGTCGTTCAACGGTATCACCCAGCCCAATACGACGCTGGCGTTCCAGTTGTGCGATTTCCATCTCCTGCTGATGCAGGCGCGTCTGTAACTGGCTGACAGCACGGGGGGGCGTAGTGAGGTTGATGGCAACCCGTGCGTAGGCGGTGTCCAGCACATCAATCGCTTTATCCGGCAGTTGACGACCCGAGATATAGCGCGCGGAGAGGTGTGCCGCCGCATGCAGCGCATCCTCATCAATCAGTACGCCATGCGCTTTTTCATAAATGGCACGCAACCCACGCAGGATAACGGCGCTTTCGTCCACGCTCGGTTCCCCCACGTTGACCTGTTGGAAACGGCGCGATAGCGCGGCATCTTTCTCAACGTATTTCTTGTATTCGCTCCAGGTGGTCGCGGCAATGGTACGCAACTCACCCCGAGCCAGCGCCGGTTTCAGCAGATTGGAAACATCCAACCCGCCAGCCTGATTGCCTGCGCCAATCAGGGTATGCGCCTTATCAATGAACAGAATGATGAGCCGAGGTGAGTCCTTGACCTCCTGCATCACCCCTTTGAAACGCTTCTCAAATTCACCTTTTACCGATGCGCCGGCCTGCATCACCCCGAAATCCAGCGTCAGCAGTTCCACGTCACGCAAACGCTCCGGCACCAATCCGGCAACGATGCGCAGGGCCAATCCCTCAATCAGTGCACTTTTACCCACCCCCGCCTCCCCAACCACCATCGGGTTGTTTTTACGACGGCGAGACAGGATATCGATCATCACATCGATTTCGCGATCGCGGCACAACACCGGATCGAGCTGCCCTTGACGCGCAGCCTCAGTCACATTCTGGGTATAGCGGCCAAGCTGAGTGCCCGCCGCTGCCACTTGCTCTGTCGTGGCACTCGCATTTACCGCTACCGGGGTTTCCGATGACGCTTTCACCCACTCATCAAACTGCTGGCGCAGCAGTTCACGGTTGATGTGTGCCAGCGGACGCGATGCGGCTGCCGACAGATAACGGTTTGGCATCATCAGCAGCACCAATAGCAGCACGCCGCTACGCAGATGGATGTGCTGGAACTCGGCCGATGCCAGCAACCAGCTATCTTGCAACCACTCCACCAACAGCGGTGAAAACGAGGGATAACCCACTGCCACAAAATCGCTGTCTGCAACGGTTGGCTGAAGCAGAGCGCTGAGGGCCTGCACATCCACGTCCGCGCGCTTGCAAATCTGTCGCACATCGCACAGCGGGGTATCCAGCATGTTCATCAACAGGTGCTCGATGCGGATTTCCGCGCCCTGATGCTGTATGCAGAGCGCCGCCGCTTGTTCCAGCATATGGCGACACACAGGGTTGAGACGTTCAACCAGCGTAGTCAGTTCGATTCGAATCACAGTGCAGCTCCTGTTACTGTAATAATTCACCCAGTTGACGTAGCACGTCCTGGGTTTGATGAATCAGCGGGTAGTAGTAAGCCCCAAACGCTGCCGCCAGCACGGCACACAGGCCGAGAAACAGGACTCTGAGCGACACTTGTTTACGCAGGCGATAGCGCGATGCCTGCTGCCCGAGATTTTGGTGAAACACCGTAGGAACGGCGGCAGGTTCCGGATGTAACGCGTCGTACAGTTTTCGAACCACACGATCCAGTTCCTCACGTCCTTGCACCATCACCCGGTAGCGCCCTTCAAACCCCAGACACAGGCACAGATAGATAAATTCGAGAATGTCACGATAGCGCGCCGGGTCCTCCTGAAGGCGATCCAGCAGCACGAACACTTTTTCGCCTCCCCAGGTTTCATTGTGAAAACGAGTCAGTAGCGAATGGGCGGACCAGATACTCTGCGCCCCCCATTCCCGCGCCATCACGGCCTCATCGATAACAGTGCACAGAATGTAGCGAAACGACAGGATCACGCCATTTTCATAGCGATGGGCATGCAACTCCTGCTCAATGGCCTGAATTTCGGACACCACCCGCTGATAGAGATCTGGCACGTCGTCGTAAGCCACAAGTTGACGCACGCGCTCCACCATCCCCAATAGCGGCGTCACCGCATCGATCATCGGGTTGACACTCTGGCCGCGCAGACTGAACCAGTAATCGGAGTCACTATCCAGTTGCCGGGCATGGTCATACAGCAGGTCGCCCAGTTGATTGTTTTTAATCACGTCTATGCTCATCGTTTCCCCTCAGTTAACCCTGACCACGGATAGCCCACAGCTGCATATCCAGCTCTGGGAATTCGCCCGCAATATGGAACGCCAGGGTGTTGCCGGACACCAGCACCTGCCAGGAAGGGCTTTGTCTGTCCAATTGGAAATAGCTGTAACCGGCGTGATACGGCAGTTGGCGTGGTGCAACCGGTAACGGCAGCAGCGGCATGCCCGGTAATTACAGACTGATCAGTTCACGGATCTTCTCTCTGGAGGCAATCTTGGTCTGTTGCAACAGTGGCTTGCTCAGGTGCTCCTGCGGCATCCGCGCCTTGACCGCCAGCACAAACTCGGCGCTGGACAACAGCTCAGCATCGCCCACCACCGTGACCATGACCCCATAGGGCTGCTTGATGAGCTGGACAGAGACAGCACGCGGCGACAACACAGTGCTCAGCGCCTGACGCAGCGCTAACATTATCGGTTCGAAGCTGCTCTTCGGGGGTTCGTGGCGATAGGCAGGAAACTCCGGCGGCAGTCGAGACTCGTCGGTAAAGGTCATCAGTTCGCCACACAGCGCGACCAGTACTGTTCAGGATGCAACGTGCCGAGGCGCGCCAGATGGGACAAACGGGGCTGCGCGCGGTTAAGCAGTTACAGCATCATGAATTCCGCCACATCGGCGACGCCTTGTTGCCCCGGCGCGTCGATGCGTTGTGCCAGACCGCGCGCACGCTCGGCGACCAACCCTGCGGATTCCCCCAAAAGCGTTTCAGGGCAGGAATAGCCGTGATGCTCACGCTGCATGGCATAAAGTTTGGATCGAGCACCAACCCGCCATCGGGGCGTTTATCGAGAATAGTGGCGATGCGCCTGCAAGCAGCTGGCAACCCCCTGCCCCGGCTGTCCGACTTTCGCTGACACCGCTTACCGCCAGCGGCAAGGCGAGATAGACCTTATGATTGGCCAGCGCTACGTCGGTCATCTCCAGCGGCGGTGGCAGCACATCGTCACTGGGAATAGTGAACACGGTGCCATCTGGCATCACACCGCTGGCGTTAACCAGCGCAATACGGCCAAAGTTGAGATAATCTTCATTAATCGCCAGCGTTTGCAGGCCATAAAAATAGTCGCTGAGCGCGCTAAGACGCGCGTGCAAGGTGTAGTCGCTATGCCGTAGCTGCTGTTGAAAATGCTGCGGTTTGATGAAAAGCCCTTCCCGCCAAATAACGCGATTTCGACTCGACATGGTTATTCTTCTTCCTGGTCTTTTTTGATGTCGACTTCATCCCGGCGCAGGTGCACCAGAACCTGATAACTGCGGCCGGTGTTTTTCAGTTTGATCACCTTGCGTCACTCCGCACTCTCCGGAGCGGCATAGCGCGCGATGACACCGATGTAATGCACCTTGGCATCCAACGCTTCGGGCGGCAGGTACTTAAACTGCCCCGGCAGCAGGGTGTAGTCCTGATGACTGACATAGTTTTTGGTCAGCGCCTTTTCGATATCCTCCGTGATCTGGTCGTAGTCGGCGGCCAGCAAGCGAGAATCCTCAGCCAGTAACACCAGTTGGAATTCGATGGGCGCGGCATCACCGCTCTCGTTGGGGTTTACGTTCGGCTCTGCCAGCAGGCTAAACCCCACCGTGGAGGGCTGATGATCGTTAGCCTACCTGAATATCTGGATTGGCAGCAACTTTCGCCATCTTGCCGAGGGTGGTGTAGCTTGGCAGCAACGCCAACAGGCTGATAAAACAGAGCACTCGCCACATCATTGCTGCGCCTGCTGTTGACGCACCGCGCGGTCATACGCCTGGGCGCAGACCTGCAGAAACAGCTTCTGAAACCCCTGCTGGCGCACAAAAGTCAGCTCACGGTAGTAGTGCTGGTACATTTCCCATGCCCAACCGTCATCCACCACATCCTGCTCGCCGCTACGGCGATAATGGGCAAAACGGTCGAGCAAGGCGGCTGGAGAGAATGCTTGCAGGATGGTTTCCAGCACAACGCTAATTGCCTGCTGGTTTGCCGCCTGATGCACCCGGACGTTATTCAGCACTTAAGCCACCGCTGCCGGTGCAGAAAGGTGGACTGGGCTTTTTTCGTCGGCAAACAACAACGGCAAGGTGCCGGCATAGTCCAGACCCAGACGCAGCGGGTTATCTTCAATCGGACGCAGATGGGTATCCGCCAATGCGCCTTGCCCACGCTGCAAGACCAGCAGGCTTTCCACCATGGCTCGCAGACTTTTTCCCATCTCTTCCAGCATCTCTCGCTGTTGTTTTGCATCCTCCAGCGTCAACGTTTGACACGCATCAACGGCGCCAACAGGTGGCTATCCAGTGAACCCGATGCATCGTGCGTCACAAGGGGATTGTTGATGTCGGGTAATTCCACAAATTTCTGGTCCATGGTATCCTCAGCAGCTGAAAAAGCGGTAAGCGCAGTCGGTAACGCCGCCTCCGCATGGTCACCGTGGGAATTCAGCAGGCTCTGATGCTGCTCTTGCTGCAATACCCACAGCGGATCGTTAGTGACATCGCGTAGCGCGTCCGTCTTTGTCTGACGTTTGGTCGCGTCCCCGAGCCAGCCATCAAGCCCACTCGCGGTATCCTGCCCCAGCAGTTGGTCGATATTCTTTTCCTGCATCAGGTCGTTCAGGTACACACCAAGACGAAATGGGCCAATAACCAGTTCATCGCCGTGTGACAACAGCACGTTGCACCCACGACCAATCGGCGACAGCGAGCCATTGATAAAGGACTGCCTGCTCAGATCGCACAGGCTTAAATGGCCATCGCGCATCTCAATTCGAGCATGTTCCGGCAGCACGGCACCCAGCCTATCGCGCAGTTGCCAATGGTCCTTTTCTGACGCCCCCAGCGTGCTGCCGTTGTGGTTAAACTGGTGCTGCACCTGAGAATTGATATCCAACTGTTCGCTGTTGAGAACAACCAGAGTGAGTGGATGACTAACGGTCACATTGACTCCTGAACGCGATGTACACGTGAACACACTATTTACTCTTGAACGCAGATCGTTACGTAAGGCTCTGCCGGAGGCTGCCCAAGGAAACTACTCCAGCCTAAAATGCCGCTCTGCTCACTGCCCAACCTCAACCCTTGAGCTTCATCCTCGGCAAAGCCAAGGCGTAAATCCCACGCCAACTGATCGCGCAGAATAAAAGAGACGAAGCACACCAACGGCTGAAAGTGCTCGCCGTTGGGCAAGAAGCTTAGGAATCGGCCAAAACTCAGACTGCCAATCTTCAGCAGGAACTTACCCGCGCAGTCATTGACGTTGTCGCCAATGACAAAATCGCCCCCCCAGCGCAATGTTGGCTTTGCCAAGCCGGTTCTGCTGGCTTTTGTGGATCGCCACCCGACGTTTTTGCCAGGCCAGCACCTCCACGTCCTCGAGGTCAAAACAGTGGCTCACCAACCCCGCCACCACTTCCGGCGAACGGCTGGGACTGGCGAGCACCCCAGCATACGAGAGCATCTTGGCGCGGTTCACCGGCAGGCTCTCGCGTACTGCGTCATTCCCCAGCCCAACCAGCGCAAACATCAGCCGTGAAAAGCTGTCCTCGCCATCGTTCTGAAAACGCACGTGGTAGCGATATTTACGCCAGGCACGGTGCAGCAACGTGAGCAAACGATGATGGAAAAAATCGAGAAACAGCCCCAGTTTCTGTTCCCCCTGCGCGTACTCCCAGGCGAGATCGTCCAGGTAGTTGCCCGGCATTGGCGACTGACTGCCGTGCATGCCCAAAAACGTGACTTCGAGCGTCTGACGTCCGTTCTCATCGCGTTCCACCTGCACGATATCGCCTGGGTGAAAGCCGATGGATGCCGTGGAGCGAAAACGCAACCGCTCCTGCTCCGGGCGAAAATCCAATGCCCGTTCCAGATCCACACCTTCCAACTGATTGAGCAGTTCAACCAACTGGTAGAAATTAAAACGCGATGCGTCCTGATAGAACGTCACATCATCGATGTGCTGACCTATCTGCACCGGCCATCGGTAGCGCTCCTTGTTATCGAGATTAACCACCTCCAGCAGGTGGAAGGCGTTGACGCTGGCGTACAGTGAGAAAAAGTGCGCCAGTAAGGTACTGAACAGATACAGCTCACCTTCGTTACCAAATGCAGATTGCCGCACTGACAGCACCGATTTCAGACCCCGCACCGGCATTCCCTGTACCAACCGATCAATTGGTGTGGTTTCAATAGTTTCTATCCCCGCCAATCGCTTACGTGATGCCTGTTCCGCCTGCTTATCGTGCAGCGCGGGAAAATCGTAGGTGCGCAAAATCTGTACCAGAGCATCACGGCGCAGTAACGACACATAGTTGAGCGACAGATTAGAGATCAGTGTCCAGTGCAGGCTACCGTCCATCGCCGGACGCAGCGGGCGGGAGGGCCGAATCAGGTTGCGAAAGGTGGCGAACGTTGGCGATGTGCCGGTTGGCACACAGATGCTGCCCACAGGCAGTTGTGCGGCGCGAGCGCGGTTGGTGCAGGTCAATGCCACCGAGATCGATTCGTCAAGATTGATCGCTTCGCGTTCATCCCCTCGCACAAATGACAACAGGTGTTCGAAACCATTTCCCTCTACTGCCTCTTTCACCCGAATGCGGTAGTAAAGCGCCAGCCGTCCTTTGGCACGTTCGATCTGATGCTGAAAACTTTCAAAAGGTTGATAGCGTCGTGGCACACCGCGCGAGCGTCCGGCACGACCTTCCACCCACCCTTCTACGCTGTCCACCGAGAAAATCTCAAAGCTGTCAGCATGACGGAAGCTGGCTTTGAGCGGATACTCCGTCTGACGACCGTTGAGATTAATCGGCTCACTGTCGTGCTGAAACAGGTTAATGGCGGGCACACAATTGAGCAGAAAAGCGTCCGACCGGATTTTCAGCTCGGTGGGCAACGGACGATCGAAACAGAAATGCAGCCGGAACGACGTAAGCATCATCGGCAAATCGGGCCAAAGGGCTCCGGACAGCTCAAAGAACTGGAAGCTTTCTGGAAAGCAGAAATACTCCTGCAAAATGTGATAACCGGAGTAGACATTACCGGGGTATGGCAGCAGCGCATCTTCGCGTTCAAAGCCGACCATTTTCAACGCGCTCGCCTCCTGGCGAAAACGCTGCCCCTCTACCTCCAACTCAATGTGCGACAGTTTACTGGCAAGCCAGAAATAGAGCTCAGAGGCGGTATAGGTATCGCCACCAAGGTAGAAGCGCAGCTTATCCAATTGCAGCTGTTGTAACGATTGCGGTCCGTGTAGCGCGATATCTACGGTGATGGTGGAGAGGTCGTTACCGCTTTGTACATGGATGTGGCGAATGTCTGCCGGGTAGATCCAGGCGTCGTGGCAGGTTCGAAAATGGCACACCACGTCGTCCATCGTTAAGCTATCCAGCTCACACCCTCCGGCCACGAAAGCCGGTTGCGCCAGCGCCCCTGGCAGCACCGAAAACTGCATGATGGTCATGCTTGGCACCGGACGCAGATAGTTCGGCCACAACATACCCAGCAAACCGTGAGTCAGTTCAGGAAACTCATCCTCAAGCTTGGCGCGCAGGCTTCCGGTCAGAAAGGCGAACCCTTCCAGCAACCGCTCGACATCCGGGTCCGTGGTCTGCTCGGACAAAAAGCGCGTAAGCTCAGGATGTGATTTGGCAAATTCACGCCCTTGCAAGCGCAAGAAGGTCAACTCATCCCTGAAAAACTGTTCCAATGACATAGCGCCTCAATGACAGAGTCAGACCATTCGGTAATGGCGGTGGTTATCAATCTGAATGTTGAACGACGTGACCTGCTCCAGATCGTCCAGCTTGACGTGAGCAGTCACCAGAAATGACATCTCCAAGGGATTCGATAACGACCCCGAATCCATGACGTCCACATGCACAATGCGCGGCTCAAAGCGGCAAATGCACTGCCGGATCGCTTCGCAAATTTTGCCGTAAATATCAGCGCCCCCTTGCGTTGCGTCATTGAAATCAATCACGCCCAACTCAGGTGCACTGCGGCAATTGCCCGGACGGGTATTGAGCACGTTGCCCAACTGGCGTTTGATGGACAAAATCAGTGTCTCAAGTTTCGTTTCAGGGGACGCGCGCCGCGTCTCCCCCCGAATGCGATCGAACAGACTTGCCGTACTTCCCCGTTCCCAGGCAGAAAGTGACGGCATCAGTCTTATTCCTTATCCAAACGCCCAAGCAGTGACAGTTTGAAGTTAGCACCCATGTATTTGAAATGGTGGCGAACTGACAGCGAGACCTGATACCAGCCCGGTTCCCCTTCCACATCCAGCACCTTGATCTGCGCGGCACGCAGCGGACGACGGCTACGCACGTCTGCTGGCGGGTTTTCCTGATCCGCGATGTACTGTTTGATCCAGGTATTCAGCTCACGCTCCAGATCCTGACGTTCTTTCCACGCGCCAATCTGTTCGCGCTGCAACACCTTGATGTAGTGCGCCAGACGGTTGATGATGAACATGTACGGCAGTTGGGTGCCCAACTTGTAGTTGGTTTCCGCTTCTTTACCCTCTTTAGTATTGGGGAATACTTTGGGTTTCTGCACCGAGTTGGCGGAGAAGAATGCGGCGTTGTCGCTGCCCTTGCGCATGCTCAGCGTGATGAAGCCCTCTTCGGCCATCTCATATTCGCGGCGGTCAGTGATCAGCACTTCCGTCGGAATTTTTGCCTGCAATTGCCCCATGGCTTCATATACGTGTACTGGCAGGTCAGTAATGGCACCACCGCTTTGCGGGCCGATAATGTTCGGGCACCAACGGTATTTGGCGAAGCTGTCGGTAATTGGCGCCCCCATCAGATAGGCGGTATTGCCCCACAGATAGTGATCGTGATCGGCGCTGATCTCTTCTTTGTAATTGAAGCCTTTGATGGGGTTTTCTACCGGATCGTAAGGCAGGCGTGCCAGAAAATGCGGCGCTGTCAATCCCAGGTAGCGGGCATCCTCGGACTCACGCAGTGAACGCCACTTGGTATAGACTGGGCCTTCGAATACGGATTTCAGATCCTTGATAGTCGGCAGCTCGGTGAAGCTGTCGACGCCGAAAAAGGTCGGCGCGACGGAAGACACGAACGGCGCATGCGCCATTGCCCCCACGGCACTGACATATTGCAGCAGTTTGATATCGGGTGCGCTTTGCGTCATGGCATAGTCACCGATCACCCCACCGATTGGCTGCCCACCGAATTGCCCATAACCACTGGAGTATACGTATTTGTAAAAAACAGATTGGGTAATTTCCGGAGCAAACTCAAAATCATCCAGCAGCTCTTCTTTGGTGGCATGGAGCACCAGCAGCTTGATGTTTTCACGAAAGTCAGTGCGATCGACGAGCAGTTTCAGCGAGCGCCAGGAGGATTCAAGCTCCTGTAACGGTTTGGCATATAGAATAACATCGACCTGCTTGCTTAATGTTTTGTCCAGTTCAACGATCATGCTATCGACCAGCGCTTTGTTTACCGGTTCTGCGGTATTGCCGTTGTCAAGGATATTGGCCACCAGCGCCGCAATTCCCTGTTTGGCTACGTTGTAGCCTTCATCGACCGGCGTAATGCGTGCCTGCGCCATGATTTCATCCAGCAACGAACCGGAGGCACTGACGGCGCTGGCCTGTGTTTGTTCTTCAATGATTGACATCGTTATTTCCCTATCTCGTTAGTAGGGAATGATTATTCGGCAGGTTTCACCAGATCCAGTTCTTTAAGCAGTTGTTCTCTGGCTTCATCGCTGGCTGACAGATTCTGTAACCGGTTACGGAAAGCGGGAATATTGCCGAGCAGCCCCTTGAGGGCAACGAGTGCTTCACGCAGTTCCAGCAGCTTGCGCAATTCAGGCACCTGCTGAGCAATACAGTCGGGAGAAAAGTCATTCAATGAAGTAATATTCAACTTCACCGATATATCATCTTGAGCATCGTCTTCCAGGCGATTCGGAACGTTGAAATTCAATTCTAACTTTGCTTCTTTCATTACCGAGGCGAAATTATTTTTGTCGATCGACACCGTGTTACGCTCCTCAATCGGCGTATCCTCGGTACGGCCTTTCATATTTCCCACGACCATCAACGTCAGCGGCAACTCTATTTCTGCCTGCTGGCCTCCGGTGGCAGGGACATATTTGATATTAATACGCTCTTTTGGTGCGACAGATGCACCGTCAGTTCCTTTTGCCATAAGTCAATACTCGTATAGGGGTGCCATCACCCGAAAAAAGTAAAGCCGAATCCTACCGGATGCTGTCATCGACAATGAGAGAGCAAACCAGCAGAGAGCAAATAAGATTTGTCATTCGACCAGCGATATAAAATTTAAAAACCGTGTTAAAAAATGAAAAAACATTTCAAAACGCGCACGCACAGCAAATCGGAGTAAAAAAATTTACTCACAAACAATAAAAAAACAATTGTTGTCATCCGTTAAGCAATCATACACATAACATAAACGAACGGTTAACGGGTCTTAAATAAGACACTTTACACATTGAAACAATAACAATAACATAATTTCATTTTATCGATGGATGTTTTTAAGAAAACCGAAAAATCGAACAAAAAACGTCTGATTTTCATTAGGAAGACACAGGTATATTTATACGCTTTTTATTTTGATAAGAATAAAATAGTTAGCGTGTTAAGTGATTAACTTGGATATTATTCTGATTTTTACGATTTTCTTCCGGTTAATCAAACACCATTATTCAAGAATAAATCCTTAACATCCCTAGTTTAATTTAAGATTATTCTTATCTCTATTTTTTTGCGTTAAGGCAGAGGATAACAACATGATAAGCCATAAAACCTGCGCATCTATACCAACGGCAAATCAGCAAAACCCAATGAATCAGGAAACGATAAAAAGAGCAATGTAACAAAGCCTTAAAACCACATCCTTTGAGTGGGATTGCCAGATAAAAATGATGCAGTCCCGCAATACGCTACCTACGGGCCCACGTACAAAAAAATATTTCCAAGGAAAGGGAATGTTCTGATAACTAACTATCGAGCAAACTGGAAAAAGTCGCTCCGTTTAATCCATTAATCCGACGTTTTACTTCGCGTTAATCGTGCTATCCCAATCAGGTTAATCAGTGTTAACACCAAGACAGAAGAAAGAGAATAGGCCAGAGGTGCGGCCCACTTACCCTCCAGATCTTAACAACAATAAGCAACAACATATGTTTTGCACATAGGTGCAAACAACTCGAAAAACTGTAACATTGCCTCGCTATATTCCTGCCTGTCGTCAACAGTCAGGGATAAATCCGTGTCTTACCAAGCCGAAATCTGCCACCGAAAAACCGCGTGGCCAAAGATGCGCCACACGCTGTCTATCGCCAGCCACGAACCTGCCAATTGGCTTGGCGCACTGCTGCTGATGCTGTTTAGCGGGATCATTCTGGCACCGGTGCTTTCCGTTTTGCTAAATGCGGCACGGGTGCAAAGTGGCGATAAAGGCCGCACCGGTACCGCCGAGGGCGCATTCACGGCTTACTACCTGCTGCGCACAGTAGCCTCAAGGATGTCCGATCTGCTGCTGTGGACACCGTTACTGAACACATTGGCTGTAGCAGTGAGTATCGTCGTAGGTGCACTGGTAGTGGGCATCACGCTCGCCTGGCTTATTTATCGCACCGATATTGCCGGGCGCAAAGGTTTCGCCACCCTGCTCATTGTGCCGTTTATGCTTCCTTCCTGGACCTTCGCGCTGGCCTGGACCACCCTGTTTAAGAACCATGCGATTGGCGGCCAACCCGGCTGGCTAGAAGCCATGGGAATCCAGACGCCTAAATGGATGGCCTATGGCTATTTTCCCATTGTGATCATCATGACCTTGCACTACACGCCACTGGTTATCCTGATCCTCGGGAATGCCCTGAGGCGTATCGACAACCAGATGGAAGAGTGCGCCCGTGTTCTGGGTGCCTCACGCAATGTGATTGCGTTCAAAATCATTATCCCGCTGGTGCGTCCTGCGCTGTTATCCGCGTCGTTGCTGATTTTTGCCGACTGCATCGGCGAGTTTGCCCTGCCCTATATTCTCGGTCTGCCAGTCCATTTTGATACGTTATCGACCAGCCTGTATCGAGCCATCAGCACCCGACAGTTCGGCGTGGCAGCGGTTATCGCCACGGTTATTATGCTGATGGGCATGATCACCTTGCTGCTGGACATGAAAATGCTGCGCGAGGCGAAACGCTTTGTCACGGTGGGCGGCAAAGGGGTCATGGAGCGTCGCCGCTCACTCGGGCGTGGACGTATTTTGGCCGCCGCCGTGCCCCTTACTTTTATTTTGTTAGGGGTCGCCATCCCTCTTCTGACGCTGTTTCTTTCTACGGTGATGCTGCTGCCCGGTCGCTTCACAGCGGATAATTTCACGCTGGCCTACTGGATTGGTCATAACCTCGACACGGTAGCACTGCATAACGGCATCCTGCTGATGCCCTAATTTTGGCGCACGATGGGAAATACCTTGCTTATCGTCGGTTCCGCTTCTGTCACCTGTGGCGTACTCGGTCTGCTGGTGGGCTATGCCGTGATGCGCTGCCACTTCCGCTGGATTGCCGCCTGCTTGCGTCAGTTAACGTTCCTGCCTTATCTGGTGCCTGGCATTGCCTTTGCCACCGCGTTTCTCTCTCTCTTTCTTTGCGGTAGCAAGAGGCCCCATTCCGGCGCTGTATGGCACGCCGCTGATCTTAATTCTGGCGCTGATTGCAGAAAAAATGCCTTATGCCAGCCGTTCTGGCATAGCGGCCATGACCCAACTCGGTAAAGAAGCCGAAGAAGCCGCGCAGATTGCCGGCGCCGGCCTGCGCCGCATCGTGATTCCGATTCAAGCGGGCCCGCTGGCGACCGGCATCCTGCTGCCGTTTATCTCCGGCATCAAGGGCGTCAGCGTGTTTGTCATTTTCGCCACACCCGCAACCGACGTGCTGACCACCTATTCCCTGCGTTTGATTGACTACAACTACCAACAGGCGGCCAACGCCGTGGTACTGATGATTGCGCTGATTTCATGGGCGAGCACGGTGATGATCCAGAAGATCACCGGTACTGGCCTGGCTGACGCATTAGAGAACTAACATGCCTTCCATTCAGTTGTCCCATCTCACCAAAACCTACGCCGGCAGCGATAGTCCGGCAGTAAACAACATCAGTCTAACCGTCAACGACGGTGAATTCATGTGCTTGCTCGGGCCGTCAGGCTGCGGCAAAACCACCATTTTGCGCATGATAGCCGGAATTGAGCACGCCAGCGGCGGGGAGATTGTCATCGGCGATAAGGTGGTTGATTCCGTCACACAGGGCATTTATATCCCGCCCGAGAAACGCGGTATCGGTCTGGTGTTTCAGAGCTACGCGCTCTGGCACCATATGACGGTCGAACAGAATGTCGATTTTGGTATGCATTTACAAAAAGTCCCAGCGCAGGCGCGTATCGCTCGCACTCAGGACGTGATGGAAAAATTGCGCATCACGGACATGCCAAACGCTATCCGGCGCAACTCTCCGGCGGACAGCAGCAACGCGTCGCTCTGGCGCGCATGCTGGCGGTTAACCCCGGCGTGCTGTTGCTTGACGAGCCACTCTCCAATCTGGACGCCACGTTGCGTCTGGAAATGCGCGCCGAATTGCGCCGTTTACACGAAACCTTCGGTACCACCATCGTATTTGTCAGTCACGATCAGTGGGAGGCGATGACCCTGGCGACAACCATCGCGGTAATGAGCGCCGGGCAGATGCAGCAGGTCGGCACGCCGGATCAAATCTATGCCGCCCCCGCCAACCGCTTTGTCGCCGAGTTTATTGGCACGCACAAGCTCAATATGATCCCCTTGTACCCGCCGTTGAGCCATTTGGCGCAGCATCTGCACCAGCGTTTTTCCCTGCACGACAGCGAACATACTGAGCTGTGCGGTATCCGACCCGAAGAGATTGTTCTCAGCGCTGAGGCAGGCAATAACGGCGTTGCCATGACCATCGATAACATTATGCCTACCGGTGGCAGTTGGATCATTGAACTGGTCACCGGCAACGATCGTTTGTTCCATTCGACGCAACTGCGGCCACGCTGGCAGCCCCATCAGCAAGTGTTCTGCCAATTGCTGTCCCACTCGCTGCACTTTTTCAATCGCCATGGGCTGCGCCACGAGATAGCCGCCCAGTAACCCCCTTACTTATTATCAGGAGTCACGATGAAACGCACATTCACCGCACTGTTGGTCACCAGCACCTTGCTAAGCAGCCAGTTAACCCATGCTGAAACCGCCGAACTGCAAGCCCTGATCGCCGCCGCACAGCAAGAGAACCCGTTAACCGTTTATGCGCCAACCGGTAAAATAGTGCAGCAGGCCAAAGCTTTTAGCGAAAAGTACGGGCTTAAGGCTACTGGCGTAAAAGCCGATGCGCCGCAGATCATCGAAATTATCAGCCGCGAAGCGCAAGCCAAAAACGTCCGGGCCGATGTCGCTATCGTGGAAGATACGCCGGCAGCAATCACACAGTTGCTCAGTAAGGGCTATGTGCAAAGCTGGGTTCCGGATGATCTGAAAGGTAACGTCGCCGCCCGTTATCAAAACCCGTTAACCGTGGTGCTGGCACCCAACGTGTTTGCTTACAATAGCGCGCGTCACACCACCTGCCCCATCACCAATATCTGGCAACTCACCCAACCCGAATGGCGTGGCAAGGTAGCGATGCAGGATCCGACTGGCAAACCCGCCTACACCGACTGGTTCAGCCAGTTGGAAACCCACTACGACCAGCAAATTCGCGATGCGTATCAGCAGCAATTTGGTAAGCCGCTGCAAACCAGCGAGAAATCTGCCACAGCAGCATTTGTTAAAGTGCTGGCAGGCAACAGTGTGTTGCTCACCCACTCCGATAATGACGCGGCCTCAGCCATTGGCGCACCAGATGGAAACGCCGATTTTGTCGGTCTGGTTTCAACCGCGAAATTCCGTGATAACCAACAAGGGATGAAGTCGGGGTTGTGTACCGGACTCAAACCGTTTATCGGCTGGAATTATCCCAGTCTGGGGGTGATCGCCACCGGTAGCCACAGCCCTAACGCCGCTAAACTGTTTATCCACTATTTGCTGATCGCAGAAGGGATTGGGCCGCAGAGCGTCGATGGCAAAATGTCCACCAACCAGACAGTCTCACTGCCCGCAAACAAAGCGTCCGGGATTGAAAAATACCGCTCAGAATTGATGGAATACCTGACAGACACGGCTAAAGAGGACTGGAAAAGCCGTCAGGACTGGCAGGATATCTGGAGCCTGAACTACAAGAAATAAGGTTTGACTCAGACCGTAGCATCGCCCCTTTTCACTTTTAAACAGGCAGATTACGTTGACGAACATCGACATTGAGCAGCGCGAAGCGGCATTAAAACGCATCATTCTGGACGCTGGCGATACCGCCCTACGTTATTTTCGTTCGCGCAAAGCGGGGGAGTATGAACTCAAGGGCCATCAGGATATTCTGACCGAAGCAGACACCCTGGTAGAAGCCCTGATTTTACGGGAGCTTGGCTCAGCCTTTCCCGGCGATCTGATTCTGGGTGAAGAGTCCGCTCGCCAACCTGCCAATACAGCGAGTTTGTGGGTTGTCGACCCGATTGATGGCACCGCCAACTTTGCGCGCGGGATCGCCCATTTCTGCGTGTGCATCGCCTGGGTTTATCGTGGCATTACAGAACTGGGGGCCATCTATAACCCAGTCAGTCAGGAACTCTATCTGGCACGCTGTGGACACTACGCCTTGAAAAACGACCAACCGCTGCGCTGCACCGCCATCGCGGACACCCAGTTAGCCGCTTTTGAACTGGGGTGGTCTGCCCGTCATAGCCAGCGCCGCTATCTGGACGTGATGGCCGCTCTGCTCAATCTGGGGCCAGTATCCGCCGTGGTGGTTCGGGTGCACTGGCGCTGGCTTGGGTCGCGGAAGGTCGCACTGATGGCTATGTGGAAATCCATATGAACGCCTGGGACTGTCTGGCTGGATTACTGCTGGTGCTCGAAGCGTGAGGACAAACCGGTATCATCCCTCAGGATGCCGTCGGCCTGTAAACGGCTTGCCAGTACTGGCAGCAGCACCGGGCGTTGCCGCTGCGTTGGCGCGCGCCTCCAGCATTCCGTTGGCAAGCGAGGCGGTCACGCCCGTGCCAATATCTCCATCCACGCCGGTATACCCGCGTCCCCCCATCAGCCTGATTAGCAAAAACTTCCCCGGCTGGGGCATGGATATCTATACCGGCGGTGCCAGCGGTGTCTGTAACGCCGCGCTGCTGGCCGAACACGATATCGGCATCGTGATCAATTGCGCGGTGAATCTTGATATCGATTGGGTGACCATCCAGGAAGCGACACCGGATACTCATCTGCTTTCCCACGGTGCCGGGCCGGTTCGCTATTACAAACTTGGGCTGATTGACGGCGAAGGCAATGAGCCGGCGATGCTGCACGCAGGCTATCATTTGATGCGCTCCGCGTTGTTACAGCAAATTCCCGATAAGCCGTCTTATCGCAATCGCAGGCGGGGCAATATTCTGGTCAACTGTCGCGGCGGGAGCAATCGCTCTGTGGCGCTGGTCGCCCTGTTTATGCACCTCGAATGCCCTGAACGTTATCCGACGCTTGACGATGCCATCGCGCTGATTAGAGAGAAACGTCAGCTACACCCGGATGAATGGTTTGAAACGCCTAAGCCGTCGCTGACGCGTCTGGCTGAACATGCCATCCTGCGTGAAAAGGCATTGATTGCAACGGAATGGCACGATGAGTGAGAGCAATTACAGCAAAAACAGCGGGTTCGCCAGCGCCGCTGAACGCGATTGGCGGGCGTATCGCGTTCAGCGGTATCGCGCACCTTCACTCCGGGCAGCAGCGTCTCAGCGGAAACGCGGCGCAAGGTCCTTGCCGCCGCACAAACGCTTAACTACCACGTCAATCACCTGGCGCGCGGCCAGCCTGTCGCCCGGTGTGTATTCTTGGCGGTAATCTGGCCGCGCCTTATCAGGCCAGCCTGCTGGAACACCTCACCCGCCGTCTGAACCACGCCGGACGCGCGGTGATGGTGATCAACACCGACGACGGTGAAGAGTCTGTCAGGGAGGCCCTGCAACAAACCCTGAATTATCGTTCGACGGCAACGATTGTGTTGTCAGGAAAACCGCCGGGTACGCTGATCGAAACCTGCCTCCAAAGCGGACAGCAGGTAATTTTGATTAACCGTATGGGACAGTTTGAGGGGGCGGACAATATCGAGATTGACTACCGTTCGACGATGGCCGATGCGTTAAACTTGTTGCTCGATGCAGGCTGTCAGCAGATCGCGTTGGTATCGTCATCGGCACGTTCTCCCAGCATGGTGATGCGCGAAACGCGCTTTCTCGATGCGGCGGCCGAACGGGGGGTTAACGTCACGCTGACCCAACCGGGCAGCGCCAGTTACCTTACTGGCGTTACCGCCGCACGCGAGTTGTTAAGCGCAGGAACACGTCCGGACGGGGTATTTTGCGTCACCGATCTGATTGCCTGCGGTTTTATCGACGCCGCTCGGCACGAGTTCGGCCTGCGCATTCCGGAAGAGATCAGTATCATTGGCTTCGATGATATCGAACAGGCCAGTTGGCTGGGCTATGACTTGACCACCTTCGCTCAGCCTTTGGCTGAGATGGCGGAAGCCGCGTGCCAGCTGGTGATCGCTCCCGCAACCGGAACACCGTCCCGACGCGTGTTCAACGCCCTTCCCGTGCGGCGCAGTACCTTAAGCTAGGTTTTCCCGGCTGAGAGGACAGACAGGGTTACTCGTTCTCCAGCAGCCGCATCAGGGTGGATAGCGCCTCGTTCAACTGCTGGCGCTGCGCCGTAGATAGTCCGGACAGCAGTTGCCGCTCGTTTTCGATATGGATTTCGACGGCGCGGTCGATCACCGCGCGGCCTTGTGGCGTCAGCGCCACCAGCATGCTGCGTGCATCCTCCGGATTGGGCAAGCGTGAAATAAACGCACGTTTTTCCAACGCTTTCAGCCGGTGCGTGATGGTACCAGAGGTGATCATCAGGGTGGAAAACAGTTGTGTGGGTGACAGCACAAACGGCGCGCCAACGCGCCGCAGCGTGGCGAGCATATCAAATTCCCAGCGCACCAGCCCGTGCTCTACGAAGGCCTCGTCAACACGCGGCTCCAGCAGCAACGCACAGCGCTTCAGGCGGCCGATCGGCCCCATCGGGCTGCAATCCAGATCCGGGCGTTCACGCTTCCACTGTTCTAAAATTCGATCGACGGCATCCGCCTGAGTTTTTTTGTCATCATCCACTCATTTATCTTGATGTCAAGATAATTATCACTGCATACTTTGCTCACTAATTTAGCTTGAAGCAAAGATAAAATCATTGCCTTTTTGTCACGTTATCCCCTTTTCGATCTGCTGCTCACCGCGCTGGCACCCACGATTTGGGGCACAACCGATATCGTTACCACGCAGTTTCTGCCGCCTGACAGACCCTTTATCGCGGCGCTGCTGCGTGTGCTGCCTGCGGGATGTGCTCTGCTGCTCTGGTGTCGCCATTTCCCATTGCGCAACGAATGGTGGAAGCTGATCGTCACCGGCATCCTCAATATCGGTGCGTTTCAGGCGCTGTTGTTTGTCGCCGCCTACCGTTTACCGGGTGGTTTGGCCGCTGTTATCGGTGCGATACAACCGCTGCTGGTAATTCTGCTGGCCTGGGGAATTGATCGGCAGCGATCCCCGCTAACCGCCGTTCTGGCTGCCTTTAGCGGCATTATCGGCATGGCGATGCTGCTGCTTTCACCGCAAACCATCGTCGACACCATCGGGATCGGCGCGGCGTTTCTGGGGGCGGTCAGCATGGCATTGGGGACCTGACTGTCGCGGCGTTGGTCGCTTTCAATGCCAGTGATGGCATTGACCGGATGGCAGTTACTGCTCGGCGGGATGTTTTTATTGCCGGTAGCACTGCTGGTCGATCCGCCACTACCTGTGCTGACAGCCACGCAGATTGCCGGTTACGTGTGGCTGTGCGTGGCTGGGGCGATGCTGGCCTATGCGCTGTGGTTTCGCGGCATTCGCCGTCTTTCGCCGGTCGCGGTGTCGGCAATGAGCCTGCTGAGCCCGGTGACGGCCGTGGTGCTGGGGTGGGTATTTCTCGGGCAGCGCATTCAGGGAATGGCATTGCCCGGGCTGATTATCGTGATACTGAGCGTATGTCGATCCAGTGGGCGCTGATCAAAAAACCAAAGATCTGCCCTCTCTGACGTCATAAACCGCGCGTTTGCAGATACAGCACGGTAGCCGCCACGCGCGAACTCACGTTCAACTTACGCAATATATTGCGGATATGCACCTTTACGGTCTCTTCCGAAATAAACAGCGCAGAGGCAATCTGCTTGTTGGACAACCCCGATGCCACCTCCTGAAGCATATCCAGTTCACGCTCGGTGAGTACGGTAAACGGCGAGGGGATCTCTTGCACCGCCATGCGGTTTTGTAAAACTGCTTTCACCTGCTCGCTGAAGACATCGCCGTTACGGATCGCCGCCAACAGGCTCTCCGGTGCGCTGTCTTTAAGCAGATACCCATCGGCCCCGGCATCCACTAATGCGCAAATATCACCGGGTGAATCCGATACGGTCAGCACGATAATGCGCGCACAGATGCCATCACGCCGCAGCGCGTGGAGCGTATCCAATCCGCTCAGCCCTTTCATATTGAGGTCGAGCAAAATAATATCGGGTGAATCACGATTGGCGAGGCTGAGCGCCTCCATACCATTGCTGGCTTCTCCAATCACCTCAAAAATGGCATCGGTTTCCAGTAACTGACGGATGCCCCGACGCATAAGCGGATGATCGTCAACAATCATCACGCGGTAGCTCAATGTTTCTGACATTACTCACTCCCAAAGGACAGATCTTATTCTTCTTTATCATTGATATCGTTGGTACTGCTGTGTGCGGTCGCTGGCGCTGAAAAACACACGCTGACCCGCGTTCCCCCTTCAGGATGGGAACCGATAGAGAGCGTACCGCCCAAACGCTCGGCGCGTTCATGCATAATGTTCAGGCCGTAGTGCCCCGCGGGCTCCTCGTGACTGCCGATACCGCGTCCATCATCACGAATGTCAACACAGTGACCGCCATCGGGCTGAGTGTGGCAACTGACCACGATGGTCGTTGCCTGCGCATGCTTGATGGCATTCAACAACGCTTCACGGATGATCTGCAACAAATGCACCTGCTGCGCAGCATCCAGCGCCTGAGAACAGTTATACAGCACCTTCAACATGCGGTTCGCTTCTTGCAGGCGCAGCGTTTTCTGCCGAACTTTCTCCTCAAGCGAGCGATAGAGCTTGTGCAACTCATCCGTCATGCGGGTAAAGGTTTGCGCCAGCAGCCCCACAATTCATTGGGCAGCGATGTGTCCAGGCGCGCATGGGTGAAATAGCCTTTTTCTACCGCCGCACAGGCCGCCATCAGTTTGCTGAGCGGCACGACCACCTGACGGCGAATGCGACGTAGCGTGAAGAAGATCACTATATAATAAATGGTGACAACTCCGATCATTGATGTCGCCACCACTATCTTCATTTTGCGCTCGGAATAGTGCTGTAATGCCAGTACGAAATGGTCAATCTGGGTGACATAGCGGGCAATGTTCTGTTGATACCACTCGAGATCTCCCGCGCCCAGCCGCTCGTCCATCATCGCCCAGTTCACCAACAGCGCCGTATATTGCTCATGCACCTCATGCGGCACGTACCAGCGCGCCAGCAGGTGAAACACCAGCGAATCCAGCGTTTGCGCATAAAACTGGCGGTGCTGGGTTAGCTCAGCGCGATCGCCCTGCAAGCCATAGCCCATACGATAGCTCCGCATACGCATAGAGCCTGCGATGTTGATCGCTTCGGCATCGCGCAGGCCGCTCGCCAAGGTCAACAGCGCGATACCGGTTGTCAGGAACGACAGCAAGGCGATGTAAAAGAAAGCGCGGGCAAGGCTGGTAGAGACAGGACGTTTGACCATCACGACGATTAATCCCTTTTCACATCACATAAGTCACCCAGAAAACATCAAAAATGCTGCTGGCGCCATTATCCCTTTCTGTCATCAATCAAGCGAGCAGGCCGCGTGGTAATCCGGCATAAGCTTGATCCTACATCCGTATTTACCTCTAAAGGGTGATTATCCACTAAACGCTAAGAGGAATAGTGTAACTCCTACAAAAACAGTGTTTTTTCTGGGGGCATTTTCCCCTGCCTGAGCAACGTATTGCAATGACCGATCTCTCCCGTCGTTTCCTGTTCAGCGGTGGCCGACAGCGTGCAGATAGCACGCTGCGCACCCCGTGGAGCGGAAGGGAAGCGGTTTTTATCGATGCCTGCACGCGCAGCAACGCTTGCGTTGCTGCCTGTCACACCGGCATTGTGCAACGCGGGCCGGGAGGATTCCCGGTGATCGACTTCCTGTGCGGTGAATGCACATTTTGCTATGCGTGTGCCAGCGCCTGCCCACAAGCACTGTTTGCCGAGCGTCACACCACGCCCTGGGAATACGCCTTGTCTATCAGCGAGCGCTGTATGACACAGCAGCAGGTGGAATGCCGCAGTTGTCAGGATAGCTGCGAAGCGGGCGCCATCCTGTTTCGCCCAATGCTGGGGCGCATTGCCGCACCGCAACTCGATGAGGCGGTCTGCACCGCCTGTGGTGCCTGTATCGCCGGGTGCCCCGTCCACGCGATATCAATAATAAAAACGGTGTTTACACACACACCCACAGAGCGTCTCACAGCGCAACAGGAAAACCGATGAACACAGTCTGGCACGTTTGCAGTTTGGTGGTGCACGCCCACACGCAAAACACCGCGAGCGTGGCAGCGACAGTCGGCGCACTCCCTAACGTGGAGGTTGCCGTCTGCGACAGCAATAGCGGAAAAATGGCCGTGGTGCTAGAGTCAGATTCAGAAAACACACTATTAACACACATAGCGTCAATACGTGAAGTTGCAGGCGTACTGGCGGTTTCGCTGGTTTATCACCAGCTTGATGAACAACCTCAGGGTGAGGAAACACCATGAAACTCAGTCGACGACACTTTATGAAGGCTAACGCTGTCGCAGCGGCGGCAACGGTAGCAGGCATCAGTATACCGACGGCTGTCCGCGCCGTGACCGAGCAGCAGGACAGCATCCACTGGGATAAAGCGCCCTGTCGCTTCTGCGGCGTGGGATGCGGCGTACTGGTCAACCGCGGCCTCAACTGCATCAAAGGCTATTTCCTGCCGAAAATCATGTACGGTCAGGACCGCGTGACTCAACCGCTGTTGCGTATGCGTGATGGCGCGTTCGATAAAGAAGGGGAATTTACCCCCATCTCCTGGGATAAGGCGTTTGACATCATGGCGGAGAAGTTCAAAACCGCACTGAAAGAGAAAGGTCCTAACGGTATCGGCATGTTCGGCTCCGGCCAGTGGACCATCTGGGAAGGTTACGCCGCCGCCAAATTGTTCAAAGCCGGGCTCCGCTCCAACAATATCGACCCGAATGCGCGTCACTGCATGGCTTCTGCCGTCGTCGGCTTCATGCGCACCTTCGGTATGGATGAACCCATGGGCTGTTACGATGACATCGAGCAAACCGATGCGTTCGTGCTGTGGTGATCCAACATGGCTGAGATGTACCCAATCCTCTGGTCACGCATCACCGATCGCCGCCTGTCTAACCCCAACGTCAACGTGGCGGTGCTCTCCACCTACCAACACCGCAGCTTCGAACTGGCGGATAACGGCATGGTGTTTACGCCGCAAACCGATCTCGCCATTCTCAACTATATCGCCAATTACATCATTCAGAACAATGCGGTTAACGAGAAATTCCTTACCCAGCATGTGAATATTCGCAAAGGCACGACGGACATCGGCTATGGCCTGCGCCCAACCCATCCGTTGGAAAAAGCGGCGAAAAACCCCGGTTCTGATGCCTCGGAGCCGATGACGTTTGAGGTTTATAAAGCCTTTGTCGCGGAATACACGTTGGAAAAAACCGCTGCGCTCAGTGGTGTTCCCGCCGATCAGTTGGAAGCGTTGGCAAAACTCTACGCCGATCCGAACAAGAAAGTGATCTCTTATTGGACCATGGGCTTTAACCAGCACACGCGCGGCGTATGGGCCAACAATCTGGTCTATAACATTCACCTGTTGACCGGCAAGATCTCCCAACCGGGCTGTGGTCCGTTCTCGTTAACCGGCCAGCCTTCCGCCTGCGGCACCGCGCGTGAAGTCGGCACCTTCGCCCATCGCCTGCCAGCAGACATGGTGGTCACCAACGAAAAACACCGCGACATCACGGAGAAACAGTGGCAACTGCCCGCTGGTAGCATCCCTGATAAGATTGGTTTGCACGCCGTTGCCCAAGACCGCGCGCTGAAAGACGGTACGCTCAATGCCTATTGGGTGATGTGCAACAACAACATGCAGGGCTGCACCAATATTAACGAGGAACGAATGCCCGGCTGGCGCGATCCGCGCAACTTCATCGTGGTGTCCGATCCCTACCCCACCATCAGCGCACTGGCCGCTGACCTGATTTTGCCCACCGCTATGTGGGTAGAAAAAGAGGGTGCCTACGGCAACGCCGAGCGCCGCACGCAGTTCTGGCGTCAGCAGGTTAAAGCCCCCGGAGAAGCCAAATCCGATCTGTGGCAACTCGTCAGCTTTGCCAAACGTTTCAAGGTAGAAGAGGTGTGGCCAGAAACGCTGCTGGCGCAAAAACCTGACTATCGTGGCAAAACGCTCCATGACGTGTTGTTCGCCAACGATGCGGTTAAGCGCTTCCCACTGAGTGAACTGGCAGAAAACCAGCTCAACGATGAGTCCCGCGAGCTCGGTTTCTATTTGCAGAAAGGTTTGTTTGAGGAATAAGCCGCCTTTGGCCGGGGCCACGGCCACGATTTAGCGCCGTTTGACACCTATCATCAGGTGCGCGGCATGCGCTGGCCAGTGGTTGACGGCAAGGAAACCCAGTGGCGTTACAGCGAAGGGCACGATCCTTACGTCAAAGCGGGCGAGGCGTATCGCTTCTACGGCAAGCCGGATGGCAAAGCGGTGATCTTCACCCTGCCCTACGAACCGGCAGCGGAAGCGCCTGACAGCGAATACGATCTCTGGCTCTCCACCGGTCGCGTTCTGGAATACTGGCACACCGGCAGCATGACGCGCCGTGTACCGGAGCTGCACCGCGCGTTTCCCGAGGCGGTGCTGTTTATCCACCCGCTGGATGCCAAAGAACGCAATCTGCGACGTGGTGAAAAAGTGAAGGTTATCTCGCGCCGGGGAGTAATCGTCTCGGTGGTGGAGACACTAGGACGTAACAAGCCGCCGCGCGGACTGGTGTATATGCCGTTCTTCGATGCTGCCCAGTTAGTCAACATCCTGACGCTGGACGCCACTGACCCGTTATCAAAAGAGGTGGATTTCAAGAAGTGCGCCGTCAAACTGGCTAAGGTGTAACACAAATGGCTCGCCCGGAAAATTCATCGCCAGTCCTCCGCCGCTTTCTGCGCGACGCGGTGCGTACCGTTGCCGGATTATCGGCCGCGGTGGCGGTGCTCGGTATCCAGCAGCGACGCAGTCAGGCCGATGTACTGCGGCTACGCCCGCCGGGTGCCGTGCCTGAAGCGGCATTCTCCGGTGCTTGCATCCGCTGCGGTCAGTGCGTGCAGGCATGCCCGTACCAAACGCTAAAACTGGCGACCCTGATTTCCGGCCCGGCGGTGGGTACCCCCCTATTTTACCGCGCGCGATATTCCCTGCGAAATGTGTGAAGACATCCCGTGTGTCTCGGCCTGCCCCAGTAATGCCATGCAACCGCTGGAAACCATCGATGATGCCCGCATGGAATTAGCGGTGCTCTTGGATCAGGAAAACTGCCTGAATTATCAGGGATTACGTTGCGATGTCTGTTATCGCCTCTGTCCCTTGATTGACAGCGCGATCACGCTGGAACCGGAACGCAATCCGCGCACCAGCAAACATGCGCGCTTCCTGCCGACAGTACACAGCAATACCTGTACCGACTGCGGAAAATGCGAGAAAGCCTGCGTACTGGAGCAACCGGCTATCAAGGTGTTGCCACGTTCGCTGGCAAAAGGGGAACTTGGGCATCACTACCGCTTTAGCTGGCTGGAGGCGCGCGATGGCAAATCGTAAGCAAGACGCCGGACGCGAGGCGCAGGTCAGAAAAGGGTGGTGGCGCAGTCACCGTTGGCTGGTGCTGCGGCGGCTGACGCAATCGCTGGTACTGCTGATGTTTCTCAGTGGTCCGCTGTTCGGTGTCTGGATCCTGCACGGCAACTACAGCGCCAGTCGGTTGCTTGATACCGTGCCGTTCAGCGATCCACTGATGGTGCTGCAAAGCCTCGCCAGCGGTCACTTACCCGCCACGCTTGCGCTGGCGGGTGCGCTGATTATTGCTGTCGGCTATGCGTTGGCAGGTAAGCGCTTGTTTTGTAGCTGGGTGTGTCCGGTCAATCCGCTGACCGATCTGGCGGCCTGGCTGCGACGGTGTCTCGGTATTACCGCATCTGCCACGTTATCCTGCAGCCTGCGCTATTGGCTGCTGGGACTGATCCTGCTTGGCAGCGCCGTGCTGTGGGAGTGGATCAATCCGGTGTCATTAACCGGCCGTGGGCTGATTTTTGGCTTTAGCGCGGGCGTCTGGCTGCTTACCGCGTTGTTCCTGTTTGATTTACTAGTGGTTGAGCACGGCTGGTGCGGCCACCTCTGCCCAACGGGTGCACTGTATGGCGTGCTGGGCTGTAAAAGCGCACTGGTGGTGGAAGCCGCCGAACGCACGCGCTGTACCCGCTGCATGGACTGCTTTCATGTCTGTCCGGAACCGCAGGTGCTGCGCGCCCCCTTACTCGATAAACACAGTCCGGTGCAGGTCACCGACCGTGACTGCATAACCTGCGGACTCTGTATTGATGCCTACGCAGAAGACGTTTTTAAAATAACCCTTAGATGGAAATCGGGAGCAAGATCATGAAAAGCCAAAGCTTAAGAACGGGATGGTATCGTTGGATACCCGCCCTGGCAATGATTGTCAGTACCTTCGCAACGGCGCAGGCCGATCTGTTAAGTCAGTCACTGGAAGTCTCCACCGCCCAACCGGGCAATACGCGCATGCCCAAACAGCAAGATAAAATGGCGCTCAACTACGTCAACCAGACGCCGATGATCCCGCACAGCGTGGATGGCTATCAGGTGACGCCGACATTTAACCGCTGTCTGCAATGCCATAGTGTAGAAAACTACCGCTCTACCAACGCACCGCGCGTCAGCCCGACCCACTTTGTGGATCGTGACGGTAAGACGTTGGGCAATGTCGCACCTGCCCGTTACTTCTGTCTGCAATGCCACGTGCCGCAGACGGATGCCACACCGATTACCGGCAACACCTTCACCCCTTCTAAAGGTTTTGGACAGTGAGGTTTTCAATGAAACAACCTGAAAAAGCGGGATGGCTGCGCAGCGTATGGCAGTGGTGGCGTCGACCAAGTCGTCTGGAGTTAGGGACGCTGTTAATTACCGGTTTTGCTGGCGGTATTTTCTTTCTGGCTACGTTTCAAAAAACCATGGAGAACAGCAACAGCGAAGCGTTTTGCATCAGTCGCCATGAGATGAACAATACCGTTTATCAGGAATACATGACTACCGCCCACTACAACAACCGCAGCGGGGTGCGTGCTACCTGCCCGGACTGCCACGTTCCCCATGAGTTTGTGCCCAAGATGGTGCGTAAAATTCAAGCCAGCAAAGAGCTTTATGGCAAGATCATGGGCACCATTGATACGCCGCAAAAGTTTGAAGCACACAGGCTGACGATGGCGCAAAACGAGTGGCGACGGATGAAAAACAACAACTCGCAGGAGTGCTGCAACTGCCACAACTTTGACTATATGGACTACTCAGGGCAAAAAACGGTGGCGATGGAGAAACACACCGAGGCGATTAAAACCGGCCAAACCTGCATTGATTGCCACAAAGTCATCGCGCATCAGTTGCCGGATATGCATGGTGTCAAAAGCGAGTTCTGATCCGTTGTTGTTGACAAGTCATTTCCACCCACTTCCGTCATTCCCGCGAAGGCGGGAATCTCTTGCAGAGAAAACGCGTTTATCCTCGAAGAGATCCCCGGCTTTCGCCGAGGATGACGATGGGTAAAGAGACTTTGTCAGCAATATGAGGAGAGCTTCAGTTCCCCTTGAATTTGCTGGCATACCTACCTGAAACAGTCATTACCACCCACCTCCGTCATTCCCGCGAAGGCGGGAATCTCTTGCAGAGAAAACGCGTTTATCCTCAGAGAGATCCCCGGCTTTCGCCGAGGATGACAAAGAGAGCCGGTCCGAACCGCGCACACCAACAACAAAAGAAACCTGAAAACGTCACGGATGTTGCGGTGTCGCCGCCAACTCGGCTTCCGCCTGCTGAATGCTGCGCTCAATCACCCCACGGCGCGTATCGTTTTACGGCAAGACGCGCAACATTCCCTTCCAGGCGTCGATGGCTTCCTGATAACGTTGCCCTTCGTAGGCATTGAACGCCAACAGGCTCAAAGGCGCTCACATTGGTGGAACCCGCTTGCAGCAGTTCACGAAGCATTTCGCCGCCACGCTCGCTGTCGCGCGGGTTGGTAGAGCGCGACAGGATATCCGCATAATCCAACGCCAGCTCGCTATTGTGCGGATCGCGTCGATAGGCGTTAGCATAGGCCTGCACTGCCATATCATAGTTGTTGAGCAGGCTGGCAATCCGACCCAGCAACCACCAGTTCTGCACATTCTCCGGCTGTGTTTCCAACTGGCTACGCAGCCTCAAACCAAGACGGGCGACCTCTTCAACAGTCAGCGGCTCCGCTTGCGGGTCGAGCGCACGTTTCAACAAATCGGGCGTCAATGCCACAACCTGCTGCCACTCCTGCACCCGATTGATCGAGGCGGTGTGCCAAAACACACTCAGGTTTACTGTCGCCAACAGCACGATGCCCGGCAATAACACCCAGCGGCTAAGCGGACGCTGCGGCACGCCCGCACTATCGGGAATGTCCTGCAAAAGCGTATGTTGCAAATCTTCCAGCAACTGCGTGAGCTCGCCTTCATTGGCAATATCCGCGTGAATTTCACGCAGCCGGTCATGATACAGCGCCTGATTTATCGCATCACGCGAGTAGTCGATTTTCGAAGACCACGGCGCAAACAGCAATGCAGTCAGCCCTACCAACGATACAATAATCACGGTTGTCAGTAACATCATGGTCGTTTCTCCGTGCGTCCCAACAACGCTTGCAGCCGTTTTTTCTCTTGTTCGCTCATCGGTGACTCAGTGCGTGTGATGCGATGCGCGCGTCGCACAATCATCCAGAGTCCCGCGACCAGAAAGAGCGCAGGCAACAGCCACAGCAACACCGTGAAGGGTGTTAACGGCGGTTCGTACGTCACAAAATAGCCATAACGAGTCGACCACCTGCTGCTTGCTCTGCCCCTGCTGCATCAGCTCATACACTTTTTGCCGCATATCCGAAGCAATCATCGAATTCGAGTCGGCAATGCTGTTGTTTTGGCATTTCGGACAGCGCAGTTGCGTGGTTAATTCACGAAACTGTTGCTCTTGCGCCTCGTTGTCAAAACGCCACGCGTCCGTCGAGGAAGCCAGTACGCCAAACGACAGCAACAAAGCCCCCAACAAAGCCATCAGTTTCATACTCCCCCTCACGACTGTATTGCTCCCACAGCGGCTTCAGCGTCTCCTGCCACACCTGCATGTTCAGATCGCCGGCATGGCGGTAGCGAATAATGCCATGGCCATCGATCAGAAAGGTTTCCGGCGCACCGTACACGCCAAGATCCAGCCCTAACATGCCGTTGCCATCAAACAGGCTCATGGCATACGGATTGCCCAGCTCTTTGAGCCAGTCAACCGCTTTGACACGATCGTCCTTGTAATTCATCCCCACAATACGAACGCCCTGCGCCGCCAGCATATTCAGGAAACGGTGCTCGGCACGACAGGTTGGACACCATGTCTCCCAAACGTTGAGCAGTAGCGGTTTGCCATCTTGCAGTTCAGATTGCTGGTAGGTTTTTCCCGGCACATCCAGAGATTCAAGACGGAATGCAGGGATGGGTTTGCCGATCAACGCGGATTCAAGTCGCATAGGATCATCACCGTCGCTGTTGCGTACCAGTTGCCACAGCAGTGCCACGGCCAACAGTAAAAACAATGCCAGAGGAATAAATAACACTCTACGGCTCATGGTTGACTCTCCCGAACGGCGCGGCGCAAGCGATAACACGGATCGAACATGCACAAGATACCGCCCAATGCCATCAATCCACCGCCGTACCAGATCCAGAGCATAAAAGGTTTGTAATAGAGCCGTACCGCCCAACTGCCGTCATCCAACTCTTCCCCCAGTGCGGCGTAGAGATCGCGGGTGATGCCCGCATCAATTGCTGCTTCCGCCATGACCATGCTGCTTGTGTCCACGGGCGCGACCAGCGCGCCCAGGCGTTGTCCAAACGTCCTGCCAGCAGCGACGCCACCGCAAAGGCAAACGCCACCGAAAACCCGACATAGCCCATATAAAGCAGCGGCGGATGGAAAATTAAACCAATGTCCTGTAGCAACGGGTTTAAATCGCGCCCCTCAATCGGGTAATCCGGCAGCGTACGGGTAAACGGGTTTGAGGTCAGCACAATAAACAGTAAAAAACCGACGTTGATCATCCCCATCACCGCCAGCACGCGCGCCACGGCATCGCTCGACATGCCGCGACTGAGCATGGCAACCGCGAAGGTCCAGCTGCTCATCAGGAGCACCCAAAGCAGGAGCGAGCCTTCATACGCCCCCCAGGCAGCGGCGACCCGATACCACACTGGCAAAGCGCGGTTCGAGTTGTTCACTACGTACAGCACGGTGAAATCATTAATGACCAGCGCGTAGACCAGCAGCAGGAACGACGCAAAAACCAAGGCAAATAACGCACAGGCAAGCGGGCGAGCCAACGCTATCAAACGTACATCCTGACGCGCCGCTCCCCACAGCGAATAAATACCGAGCAATAACGCCACGCCCAGCGCCAGACACAGCAGATAATTTCCGACTTCCGGCATCATATGCGGGCACTCTCTTTGACCGTGGGCGATGGCAGGTGTTGATGTTGCCCATCCATGGCGGCTTTCACTTCCGGCGGCGTATATTTCTCATCATGGCGCGCCAGCACTTCTTTTGCCGCAATGCGATTTTCAGACTCCAACACGCCCTGCGCCACCACCCCTTGCCCTTCGCGGAACAGATCCAGCAGGATGCCCTGATAGGTCACTTCCACCGATCCCTGGGCGTCATACACGGTGAAGTGCACGTGCAGACTTTGGCTATCACGCCTTACGCTGCCAGGCATCACCATACCGCCAACGCGTAAACGTTGCCCGATAACCGGAATTTCCTGCGTCTCATTTTTTCCGTACAAAATTTCGCTGGGCGTATAGAAGAGATCTATATTCGAGCGTAACGCATAGAGCGTCAGACCCATCTTCAGCGCCAGCCCGCAAACAACGGCCACCATAGCATAAAGTCGGGTTTTGCGCGCTACACTCACGGCATCACCTCCCCAGGATTATGGCACGCCTTGAGCTTACGCTGTTCACGCGCTTGCTGACGCCCTATATCCCGCAGCAATACGCGACGACACCACAGGGTGTGCCCCAGCAGCGCGCAGATCGGCAACAGCGTCAACGCCGCCGCCAACCAGACATAAAAGGCATAGCCGCCCATCGCAAAGAACGCTTGCCAACTGGTAAAGGCGATATTCATCGTGTGCCTCCTTCTTGGTTAACCAGCGCAGCTACCCAGGAAGAACGGCGCTGTTGCATCAGGATCAGGTTACGCAAACGCATCAGTGACACAGTCACAAACAGGCTAATAAACCCTAACTCATCAGTCGCAGTGGAAGACGCATTGCCGGATCGATAGTTTTTTGCATTTTCGTCGACCCCTGATTCAGGGTGTTCCACCACTCCACGGAAAAATGGATGATTGGCAGGTTCACCACGCCAACCAGTACCATAATGGCCATGGCGCGCCCAGCCAACCGGCGATCGTCAAACGCGTTGTAGAGCGCAATCACGCCAATATAGATAAACAGCAGCACCAGCTCAGACGTCAGGCGAGCATCCCAGACCCACCAGGTGCCCCACATCGGTTTTCCCCAAGTGGAGCTGGTGGTCAGCGCAATAAAGGTGAATACCTCGCCGACGGGTGCCATTGCCGCGATCGCCAACTCCGCCGTTTGCGAGCGTTTACTCAATGCCCACACGGCAAAATAGCCATGGTGGCATAGACGCCCATCGACCAGACGGCGGCAGGCACATGCAGATACATGATGCGGTAGCCCTGCCCCTGCTGATAGTCTGCGGGTGCAAATCCAAATCCCCACACCAAACCGCCGATCAGTATCACTGCGCTGATCAGCGCAAAGAGGGGAACAAGCTTGCCACAGCGGTGATAAAGCCGCTGCGGCGGGGTATGCTGATGGTTTTTTTTCAACATAATCGTGTGCTCACTTTGCGTAAAACGCATCCATGCGGGACGATGAAATCCGAAAATCGATAATCAATTCAGGCCCACCCGTAACGCCGCGGCTGTAGCGAACGGACACAGCGTTGCACTACCCGCCAGAAAGGCACCGAGGATCGCCAGATAGCCACCGACGGGCAGTTGCATCATGGAGGCCTCAATGGCTGCGGTGGCAAAAATCAATAACGGGATGGTGAGCGGCAGCACCAGCAGACTGAGCAGCACACCGCTGCGCCGTAACCCCACCGTTAACCCAGCCCCGATAGCGCCCAAAAAGCTGAGCGTTGGCGTGCTCAATAACAGCGTCAGCGCCATCACTGACCACTCACGAAAGCTCAGACCAAACAGCAGAGCCGCCAGAGGAGAAAGCAGTAACAGCGGCAACCCACTGACCATCCAATGCACCGCTACTTTCGCCAGGACCACTAACGGCAAGGGCAGAGGCAGCAGCGTTAACTGTTCCAATGAACCATCCTGATAGTCGTCGTGAAACAGGCGATCCATCGCCAGCAGTGATGCCAGCAAGGCGGCGACCCACACCACGCCTGAAGCGATACGCAATAACAACTGCGGTTCAGGCCCAATCGCCAGTGGGAACAGAATGATCACAATCAGAAAAAACCACATCGGGTTGAGGATTTCGGCGTTGTTGTGTAATGCGACGCGCAGTTCACGCACCATAAGCCGCCGCATTATCGGTCTCACTCTTCCGGCACTAATTGGATACAGCGAATTTTCTGAGTGCGCGGACGCAGCGGCTGATGCGTGGTAAGAATAATGATGCCGCCCTGTGTGACATGGTGTTCCATGCGTTGCGTCAACATATCGACACCGGCAACATCGAGTGCGGTCAAAGGCTCATCCAAAATCCACAGTGGGACATCCGTCAACCACAAACGCGCCAGCGCCACACGGCGCTGTTGTCCTGCCGACAAGCGCGCGACAGGGACATCCTCATAGCCTGCTAATCCAACAGCGGCCAACGCCTGCCACAGTGACGGCTGGCTGTGCTGCGGATAAAAAAAACGCAAGTTTTCTTCTCCGGTCAACATGCCCTTGATGCCCGGCTGGTGCCCCACCCTGCCAGTCCGTAGACCATCGTATAGAGAGTGCCCAGCAGAACCACCAGCGCGACAGCGGCGAATAACAACAGCGCCAGTAAAATGGCGATTTCCCGCGACCAGCCGGAAAAGCGCGCCGCTGGACGGTGCGTTGTTGCGCACCAGCCATAAATCAACAAGGCGGCCATGCTGAGCGCAGCAAACAGGATAAACAGCGGCACGGCTCTGTCATGTTCAAGCGCAAAGGCGTGGACAGACACCAGAATGCCAGAACGCACGATCAAGGTGCCGAGCAGGCTGAGGACCAACGTCAATATCGCCAGCATCATCGACCAATGACGGTAGATCCCACGCATTCGCGTCACGTATAAACTGTGCAACAGCGCGCTGGCGGTGATCCACGGAAGTAAAGAAGCGTTTTCTACCGGGTCCCAAAACCACCAGCCTCCCCACCCCAACTCGTTATTGGCCCACCACAACCCCAGCATGATGCCAAGGGTTAAGGCGCACCAAGCCGGCAGCGCCCAGCGCCAGCGCAGCGCTTACCGTTAACCCGCCGTAACCAAGATAGAGCAGCGGTGGATGCAGAATCAGGCCGATATGTTGCAGCATCGGATTAAGATCGCGCCCGGTTACCGCAGGCGGCAGCAGACGCGTAAAGGGATTGGAAAAAATCACGATGAAAATCAGCAGTGCGCTGGAGATAGCGGCCATCACCGCTAAGGTAAGCGGAAACAGGTAGCTCTGCGCGTGGCGATAGCGAAAGGCAAACAAAGCGCTCCATCCCTATAAACAGAGCAGCCACAGCAGCAGTGAACCCTCATGACCGCCCCACACGGCGGCTATTTTTAACCCGAAAGGTAAATCGCGGTGCCCGTGCTGCGCAACATAATTGACCGAGAAATCATTCAGCATGAAGCTCAGCGTCAGTACGGCAAACGCCAACAGCACCAGACCGAACAGCACCCACGTCCATACGCGCGCCAGTCGATACACAGGGTACCAATGACGATAGCAACCGGCTGCGGTAAGCAGCGTCGTCGCCACGCCAACGGCGCTTGCAAGCAACAACGCAACATAGCCAAACTCTGGCAATAGCAACATCAACATGCCTCTTGTCGGGGGCTACACAACGGTCAACTGTCCCGCATACAGAATAAAGAAACTCAGCAACAACACGCCGGTCAGGCTCATGCCGCTGACGGCCAACACGCCATAAGGTGAGCGCCACCGATTGGCCCAAAGCTTGAGCAGCAACGGGGCGACTAGCCAAATCCCCACCACGCCACACCAGAACCATGTGGCCCAAAATCCTCCCGTCAGCGCGTTGACCAGCGCACGGTGTTTCCCCTAATCGCCTAATGCTAGACCGATAAAGAAGGCAAACAGCACAAAGATTTCCAGCCAAACGATGGACGTTTCCAGCCGATGAATAAAGTGCGTCTCCTCACTGTGCGGATTGCGACGCGCACGCAGCGTCATGGCGATCAACGCCACCGCAGCGCCAGAGGAGATACCCGAAAACAAAAACAGGATCGACAGAATGGGGTTATTGAGCAGCGGATAGGTCTTCAGCGCCGAAAGCAGAAAACCGGTGTAGGCCCCAAGCATCACTGCCAGCACCAGCATCACGATATCCAACGTTTTCATCAGCGACGTCAGCCGTGCCAGTGCCGAGGGAAGAACGCGGAGTGTCGGCAACCAGCGCTGTTGCAGACCAATCAGTTGTTGATCAAAAATCTTCGCTAACCAGACTATCAGCACCACCATGTAGACCTGGAACAGCATCACCCCCACCGACATCACGGAGGTAAAGCTGTAATGGAACATTAGTTTCCAAAACGTCCAGAGGCGCGTCAGGTGGAACACCAAAATCAGTAATCCAACTATAATCACGCCGGGGGCTAGCAGCAGCGTGGTGCGCATCAGAGTGCTGTCCGAGGTTGCCAATGCCGGGCGATAACAACGTAACAGCACCGACAGCGTGACCAATCCCGCAGAGATGCCGATCAGAAACAGATAAATCGCGATCGGCCAGTCCCACACTAAGGAATCAAAGTGGAACGGGCTTGAAGAGACGGGCGTCATTGATGAACCTCCCCAAATTTAAACGGTACGCGATACATCTTGGGCCGCGTGCCCAGCGCGATTTTGTAGCGATAGGTCGCCCTTTGATTCAGCAGTCGGGAGATGTCACTGTCCGGATCGTCCAGGTTGCCAAACGTCAATGCCTTCGTCGGGCACACCGCCACGCAGGCCGGCGGTTTTCCCTGCTTCAGATTGGTCTTGCGGCAGAAATCGCACTTGTCCGCAGTCTTGTTCTCAGGATGAATAAAGCGCACCTGATAGGGGCAATCGGCAATACAGTACTGGCAACCGACGCACAATGAGGGATCGACATCGACGATGCCGCTTGCCGCATCGCGGTATGATGCCCCCGTTGGGCAGACATCCACACACGGTGGATTATCGCAATGCTGGCAGGAGTGACGGAAAAACCGGTACTTCACATCAGGAAATACACCGATCGGCTCGCTGCGCCTAATCGTCAGACGTGATACCCCCGCCGGCACCTGATTGACGTCCCGGCAGGCTTACATGCAGGCATTGCAGCCAATGCACAGTGATTCGTCATGGACCATGCCGTAACGCATGCCGTTGATGTTCAGCGTCTGCGCCACCACCTGCCCGGTGGTGCTGGTGATGGCGATCAGCCCGCCCATGCGAGCGATAAATTGGCGACGAGAACAACTCATGGCTGCCTCTGACCCAGATGCACTGAGGAAGGATTGAAATCCGGGTTATTGCGCTGATCACTATGGCAATCGACGCACAGCTTGATGCGGCCTTTGTCATCCAGCGCCTGCATTTTATCCTGTGTCGGGTGCAACTGATTGCAGCTGGCACAGGCCACTTTTGTCATGTGAACATCGTGCGGTCAGAATGCCTTCTGCAACTGTTTTGGGGTATGGCATGACATACAGACGCCGTTTTGCTGCTCTACCGTATACATCGGGTCGTTAAAACGCATCACGTCTTTCACCCCCTCACGGTGATGCAACAACGGCTTGCCGTGACAACTGGTGCAGGTTATCGGTTGCCGGTTCTGCGGGTTCATCGCCTTGGCGTGTTTCCCCTTCATGCCCTCTTCTTCCGGCTTATGGCACTGCAAACACGCCCCATCGGGGTTGCGCTGCGGCATCACCGTCCACCGCTTTCCTGCCGCAGTCTGAGATGGGGGTTCCGTCTACCCCGGCACTGTCCAAAACATGCCCAGCACCAACACCCCGGCAGTTAATAACGAACGTAATACGCTCATATCCACTCCACGTAATGACCGCCCGCGCTCGGGCGGTAAGGGGTTATTGGCTCAGTCGCCCGGCTTTGCGCGCCTGCTCATCCCACTGCGGCACTACCATGTTGAGGAAATCCTGTTTCTCCGCGCTGATTTGCTGCATATTGAGCCCTATCGCCTGCTGCGCTTTTTCTTTGGTGGAGATATCTGGCAGTTTGACCTCTTGCGTGATCTCTTTGGTCGCCAGCAGACGCACCAGTTTGGTTCGTGCATCCGCCGTTTTATCCAGATAGGTACCAAGCATTCTCAATCCTTCGTCCGGCGCATGCATATGAATGCCGTGGGAGGCAATCGCCAGATCCCAACGCCACTGCGCATGGCGAATGTCGGTCAGAATCGGTTGCATTTCCGCTTCGGTCGCACCGGCATCCCAGGCGGCTTTGGCTTCGAAATGCGCGTGAACCAACTGCTCTTCCGCTTTAAGTTTCAGCGACTGGATAGCGGCTTTGCGCTCCGCCACGATACCCTGCATGGACGCTTTATCTTGCGTGTGACAGTTGGTACAGGTTTGTTCGTAGCTGTCGAAGGGGTTGCCAATCTTGTGATCGGTATACAATTTACCTTTTGCGTTTTTCACCTTTGGCATGTGGCAATCGATACAGGTCACGTTGTTTTTGCCGTGAATGCCCGCGTTCCAGGTTTCATATTCCGGGTGCTGTGCCTTGATCATTGGTGCACAAGAGAGCGAGTTGGTCCAGTCAGAGAAGGCAATCGCGTCATAGTATTTTTCCATGTACTCCACTTTGGTGCCGTTGTCCCACGGCAGTTTGACCGCTTTGTCTTTGCCGGAAAAATAGTACTACACGTGGCACTGCCCACAGACCATCGCTTGCTGGTCGAAACGACCGGCTTTTTCAAATGGCTTACCGATCGACGCCATCCCTCTGGCGGCGTAGGGGCGGGAAAGCGTCAGGGTAGGTTTCCCCTGTGCGAACTCTGGCGAAGCGGTGTTGTGGCAGTCAGCACAGCCAAGATCGTTAACGATCTCCGGCCCGCCGCGCGCTCATTTTCCTTTGAAATAACAGTCCTCCCCTTCCTGCTGAATCAGGCGGGCAACATCCGGACTTTTACAGCTCCAACACGCCATGGGTAGCGGACCGTCTTCAGCATTTTTTGGCGCCCCGGTACGCAAGGTTTCGCACACATCAGTAAGGGCAAAAGCGTGGCCGAGTGGTTTATTTTAATCCCGTGAAAACGGATAACCTGCCCAAAGAATTACCATATTCGGGTCTTCGGACAGGGCATCGTGGCGCTCAGATTGTTCACTGGTCGCTTTCCACGAGTTGTACTGATCGGGGGGGTTTTTGCGTGAATGTATCGTTACGCGCTTCAACCGCAGCAAGCGCTTTAGCAGGCGCTGCTTCCTCCGCGAGCACGGGAAAAAGAAGAAAAAGGCTGGCTACCATGCCCCATAGAGAGGGGATTAACATGCTGATCCTGACCATGCGTATATGTCCGAATTGAGCCACCCACTGGCGGCCATTTTAACTATCTTGATGACAGCAATACGACATAACTACAAAAATTGTCATGATATTACCCGCGACTATCAGTAGCAAAAAAAGATGCATTCAAAATATTGCTTTTGATCAAAAGTAAGAAGAAGTGATGAAATGTGTCAGCGTATTTATGAAGGCCATCGCATATCCACATTTTTTTGTGGTTTTAAGGTCGACAGCGTTCTGTTCGCCTTGCCAGTGGAGTGCGAAACCGCTATGGGATACGGCTAGCCAACGGTGGGATTCAGGTGCCTACAGACACCTGATGGACGGTGGGGCAACGACAGGGGGAAAGGTTAAAAATTTTCCAGTAGCTTGAGCTGATTAAGCGTCAAAGGACGGTAAAAAATATACCCCTGAATAAAAATGGGTAAATAACGTTTCAACTTGTTTAAGTCCGCCGCCTTCTCGACACCTTCACAGATGATATTGACACCGAGAGGAATTAATACATGCAATAATTTTTGCATCCTTTCCAACTTACTCGGATCCGTTCCAATACCATTAACAATCGAGCGATCGATTTTTATCATATCGAAATTAAACAAAGAAAGGCTGTCGGTCTTCAAACACCCGGCACCAAAATCATCGAGTGAGATCATGAAGCCATACGCTTTCGCTTTGTTTAAAAAACGTGACGCCCTCCATCAATTGTTTTTGCGTAATTTTTTCACTCAACTCTATTTCTATAGAGCTCGGATTAACATCATATAATAAGCATATTTGATACAACTTATCCAGATACTCAATATTGTTGAAAATAAGCGGAGAGAGGTTGAAGGAGATTGATAACGTTTTCTTACAATATATTAATCGGCAGATCAGATCGAAGATAAAATCGGTGACCTGGTTAATCAATCCGCACGCTTCGATCTCTTCTATCATTGATTGCGTTGGGATTAACTCGCCGTTTGAAGTGTAAAACCGGGCTAGGGTTTCATACCTGAAGATTCTATTTTCAGGAAGATGAATGATAGGTTGGTACTCGGCTTTTAGCCAAATCCGCTTCCCATTAACGTATAACAGAGTCGTGTTCATCTTACCGTTTTGCTCCCTCTCCATAGGAATTGGGCTTTTTAATTTCGCCCTTATAAATTCTAAATATTTATTCAAAGCGTTTGAAAATTGTTTAGAATGATCAAAAATCTCCATTTGATAGACTACGCATATTGCACGTAATTTAATGATCGTTAAAATCTATATCACAAACCAGCATTAAAAACCATTTAAAAAGAATTTTATAAGGATAAATTTCAATATTTTTTACATGAAAAGAAAATTATATCGTTTTATCCAAAAATCCCTCAATTTAGTCCAATAATAGAGTCATTGTAACCGCGTATAATCCTTGTTAGGATGAAAAAAACGCTGAGTTTATTGACTTATTGACTGGATTGGCGTTTGCTTTTAACAAATAAATCATTAGATTTTTTTGATTATTACCATCTCTAATCCATCAAATAATTTGCTTGCAATTCGGCTAAGAAAACGGAAGCGTCGCCAAACACCAGGGCTTATCTACACCAAGAGGGATATCGTATGATGGAGCATTACGCCCCCCCGCCAAATAATGTTATTCGTTCGCTAATTCAGCATCCGCACGCGATGTCAATTTATGCCAAAAATATGCCGTACCCCCTGAAAGCCGATGTCAGGGAGCTCAGTCTCGATACCAGCAGTATGATATTGGAAGTCGAATACTCTGGATCGGATATTGAGCACTACCTCCATGAAGGGGGGCTCAATTTTGATCTGGAGGCCCTCAACGGCGTCGATAACAGCGAGCGAGAAACCTACAGTCTGTGTAATATCCCAACCAAGTTGTTTAAGGTAGATAGCATGCTGTACCGACTTGAATGCCAACTGCCAGAGTCGGTGTTTATCAATGAAAATCGTGGCGCCATTCGTATTCCTTTTATTCTCGGAATGCAGGCACGCGTGCGCGTTGAAATCTATCGCCATGTGCTTACCGTAACTGGAAAATTGCGCAATCTTTCAACCGGTGGATGCCTGGTCGAAATCGATCTGGTTGAAAGTATTGCCGTGGAGGTGGGTCAGGAGATTCCGGGTATAACGATAGAATTTCCTAATGGAACCACACTGTTTGCCGAGGGAAAAATTAGGCATATGCGTCCCTTTGGCAATAACGGTTATGCCGCGGTGGGTGTTCAATTCATTAATTTATCTTCATCGCAATCTGAAGCACTGTTTCATTGCACGAATGAAGTGGAAAGAGAGGCGGCATTTCGCACCGGTATCACCGGCAGCATGATCTATCAATCTCCACTGTTCATTCCGAGTGCCAAGGAGAAAAGCATTCTGTTACGGGAAAATCAGGAACGCGAGAAGCGTACTCGCCAAACCCCAATGGAACGCGGCGTACTGGAAGTCGCTCATCGCCTCCAAATTGGGTTGATGTACGTAAAAACCCGCAACCAGCTGCCGCTGGAAATTTTTTATGACTGCGTCGACACCTTGCTGTATCTGGTCAAAAACGATCGTAAAGCCTTCTTGTATGCGCTCTCTTTCCTGCGCGACGAAGCCGACTGGGTACGGCATGCGGTTCAGGTCTCTGGAACATTAGCTGACATGTTGCTGCTTCACGATCCTCACGATACGCAAATACTCGAAGCCGTTCTCGGTACGCTGCTGCACACCATGGGTAAACCGCTGTTAGTCAATGCCAACCTTCCCTCACTGAAGGTCAATATGAACCCGGCGCAGAAAGCCATACTGCGCGGCCACATTACCGTGTTGTGCCATACGTTGGGCGAACTTGGCTGGGAAATGAGCCCGGTGTGCCGTGAAGTGATCGAAAACGCCAATGAACTTCTTGATGGCAGCGGCTATCCGGCGGGCAAATCGGGCACACAGCTGTCACCGCTCGTCAGGCTGGTATCGGTGATTAAAACGGTCAACACATTGCGACACGCACGTAACAGCATCTCGCCCCGCACGCCACTTGAGGCTTACCGCAAAATTCATGAAGCCCACGACGTCTACGATAAGTCGCTGTTGGTAAAATATATCCAGATTTATGGCCCTTATCCTATCGGTAGCCTGGCGAAATTCTCGGCCGGTTTCCTGGGCTGGATCCTTGATATTGACAACAAAGGCCGGCCTACGGTGGTGCATTTGGTAAAAAATCTGCGCTTTCCCGATACCAATATCAGCAGTGTGTTATCCAAAGGGGATTTAGTGCAGGTTGGCAAACTGGTTAACATCGCCAACCCGCAAGAATATGGACTCAAGGTGCAGAAGTTATAGCGTGGGGCTCAGGCGTTAACAACGCTAACACCTGTGGTCACCAGTGCCGCTCGCAATGTCGCATCGGTGTCATCTTCCACCACCAGCGTATTCATCAATGACAAATCACCGATAACGAACGGTGAAGCAGCGTTTATTTTTTCTGCCGAGGCCAGCACAATGATCTCGGCCGCACGTTTTGATAGCGCACGCTTGATGCAGGCTTCTTCATAGTCGCCTGTGGTGAGCCCCGATTCCGGATGCACACCGGTGACACCCATAAAGAAAATATCCGGGTGATACTGCGCAATCCCTTCCAAAGTGGCGGCACCCACGGTCACGATAGAGTGTTTATAAAGCTTGCCACCAATCAAAATCACTTCAATCAGCGGGTGCTCAACCAAACCCAGCGCAATGCTTGGGCTATGCGTTACCACGGTAATGCATAAATCAATGGGCAGGAATTTGATCAACTCAGACGTGGTGGTGCCGCCATCAATCATCACCACCTGACCGGGCGCGATCAGTTCAGCGCCTTTTTTCGCCACCCTCATCTTTGAATCCATGCGCAGCGACTGACGTTCGGAAAAGGTCACTTTGGCATCGGCGACAGGAACGGCCCCACCGTGTACCCTTTGCAGCAGCCCTTTTGCGGACAATTCCCGTAAATCACGGCGCACCGTATCTTCCGAAACCTCAAGCCACTCACTGAGTGTTTTAGATAACACCTGCCCATCAGTGGCAAGCTTTTCGAGAATGGCTTTTTTACGTTGTGGCGTCAGCATTGATCCCCCAATGAATGAAATTAATTGAACTTGCATGTTTTTGCTGCCCAAAACACACCAATAGGCCATAAAATGCCATTTAAACATGCAGAAATACGCATACAAAACTGCCAAATCCTCTCTGACGACTGGTATACGCTAAAAAAATACACCTTTGATTTTCAACGTCGCGACGGTGAATGGCAGCGACAGAACCGTGAAGTTTACGATCGTGACAACGGTGCCACCATCCTGTTGTATAACCGGCAACAGCGTACGGTGGTGCTAACCCGCCAGTTTCGTTTTCCAACCTATGTGAATGGCTATCACGGTTTTCTGATCGAAACCTCAGCCGGCCTGCTCGATAACCTGGATCCGGAAAGCCGCATTAAGGTCGAAGCGGAGGAAGAGACAGGATACCGCATCACCAACGTGCAAAAAGTGTTCGAGGCCTTTATGAGCCCTGGCTCGGTCACCGAGAAGCTGTTTTTCTTTATTGCAGAATATCACGCGCACGATCGTGCAAGCTCCGGAGGGGGGATTAAAGCGGAAGGGGAAGATATAGAAGTGCTGGAAATGCCTTTAGAACAGGCCTTTGGGGCGATTGATGACGGCCTGATCGCCGATGGAAAAACCATCATGTTGTTACAGTACATCGCACTGAAAGGCATGCTTTGAGGTCACTATGTCGACACTATCTACAGCAACACAACCTATAGCAGCACAACTGATTTTAATCGCCGGGCCATATCGTAGCGGCACCGAGGGCGACACGGCGCGTATCGCCAGCAACCTGGCACGTCTGTAAGCCGCCGCGCTGGCCGTCTATCAGAAAGGGCATTTTCCGGTGATTGGCGAGTGGCTGGCCTTGCTATTAGCTAACGCTGCGGGCTCGCAACAGATCGGCGACGCCATCAGCGAGGCATTTCTCTACCCCGTGGCCCACCGGCTGATCATGCAATGTGATGCAATATACCGCATTCCCGGTGAGTCCAACGGCGCGGATAAGAATATCGAAGTGGCGCTGCGTGCAGGACTGAACATCTATTATACGCTAGACACCATCCCACAGGTCAGCGCGTAACACCCTGCGTTCCCTACTCCGCCACCACCAGGTGCACGCCGGTTTGCAGCAATGCACTTTTTGCGCTTTCCGGCAAATTGCTGTCGCTAATAACGATATCCATCTCTTCCAGTGAGACCGCATTAAACGTGCCCACCTTGCCGTACTTGCTGGAGTCACAAATCAGGATACGTTTATTCGCTGCCGCCACCGCCGCTTTCTTGATGGCTACTTTGGCTTCGGTCGGCATGGAGATCCAACGCGCATTCCACGACGAGGAGGAAATAAAGCTGATATTCACGTTAAGGTTATGCAGAAAATGGGTGGAACTGTCGCCGACGCAGGAACAGTTCTCCCGCAGCACCAACCCACCGGTGTGGTAGAGCTTGCATTCGGAATGTTCGATGAGGTAATTGATCACCATCAGATCGTCCCGAGATTCCAATGACTGCGCCAGTGCCAGCGAGGTCGTGCCCGCATCCAGATAGAGTGACATGCCCGGCTGAGCGTACTGCGCCGCAGCATGGGCGATCAGCGTTTTTTCGGCAAATTGCAGCGCACGCTTGGTCAGGTGCGACGGCTCCGAGGTGATTTTCTCCGACAGTTGCACGCCTCCCGACACGGAAAGCACGCGACCTTCCTGTTCCAGCTTTTGAATGTCTCGGCGTACGGTCATGTGTGACACGCCCAACAGCTCGGTCAATTCGGTAATCGAGATCAGCTCGCGTTCAACCAGTGCTGTGAGTATCAATTGGGGATCATCTATCGCCTTTTTATGCTGTTTTCACCGGCCGTATGCCGCTAACCGCCTGATGGAATACGCTTATTGCCAAGGCGTATTGTTCAATTCTGTTTATGATTCGTCAAACGCTTTCCGCCAGATGAGCCCTGCCCGCGTGCCGGATTCGGGATGGTACTCACAGCCTATCCAGTCACGGTCTCCCGCCTTTTCCAGTTCCCGGAAGATATGGGCATAATTGATTTCCCCCGATACTGGTTCATGCCGGTCCGGCACCGACGCAATCTGTACGTGGCCGATACGTCCTGCGAGCGAACGGATCAGCATGCTGAGATCGCCGTGGGTAATCTGAGCATGGTAGAGATCTAACTGTACGCGTGCATTAGGTCGGTCAATCATGCTCACCAGTCGATCGGTAAGGCGTTGGTCGTGCAGGAAATACCCCGGCGCATCGCGCGGATTGAGCGCCTCGCACAGCAGTGTTATCTGTTGCTGCGCCAACCGATCTGCCGCCAGCCGCATGTTGGCAAGCCATAACGCTGTGGCCTCGTCGATTGGCAGCGAGGCTGGGGTATTGCCCGACATCACGTGCAGCTTCTTGCACCCCAGGTGCCCTGCATAGTCTAAAGCCTGCTCCAGAGTTTCTTTAAATTCACGCTCGCGGCCAGGCAGCACCGCCAAACCGCGTTCACCGCCCGCATAATCACCGGGGTTGACGTTAAACAGGGCAAGCTGCAATCCATTGCGACGCAGTTCCTGACCAATATCCTCCGCCGGATAAGCATAAGGAAACAAAAACTCTACCGCACTGAACCCGGCTCTGGCTGCGGCTTCAAACCGCGCCAGAAACGGCACTTCGGTAAACAGCAGCGAGAGATTAGCGGCAAATCTGGGCATCATGTCTCCTTTTCGCCCTCAGGGACGCAGCTCACTGACTTCGGCCTCAGTGAGATAACGCACGTTGCTATCTTTGAGCAAAAACATCAGCTTTGCGGTCTCTTCCAGTTCATCCATGGCGTTGGCAGCCTCCGTCAGCGACGTTCCCAACACCACCGGACCATGATTTGCCAATAAAAAGGCATTAGCCTCGTGCGCTCACTGCGCCAATGTTTCCGCAATCCTGATACTGCCGGGCTTAAAATAAGGCAGCAGCGGCATCTTGCCTACTTTCATTACATAGTAAGGGGTGAAAGGACGAATGATATTTTCCGGATCGAGACTGTCCAGACACGAGAACGCGGGCAGATAGGTCGAATGCAAATGCACAATGGCGTTGCAGTCCGGGCGCTGGCGATAAATCGCCAAATGGAACGCAATCTCCTTGGACATGCGATCGCCGGTCGCTTGTTCTCCGTCCATCGTCACTTTGGATAACCGTTCGGCCTTCAGCGATCCCAGACACGAGTTGGTGGGCGTCGCCAGAATATGACCATCCGGCAGGCGCAGCGACAGGTTTCCGGCAGAACCGACGGAATATCCGCGTTGATAGTATGACGCACCACAGGAAACCATCTGTTCACGCAGTTCACGTTCCATTATTTACTATCCTTCTGATAGAAATCCTGTGCGGTAAAAAAGAAGCGTTCGTCGCCAAAATTACCGGATTTAAGGCCGAAAAAGCGTGTAGCATTCGCCGCATGCACCCAGGGAACTCCGGGCGCAATTTGTGGGCCTATATTCAGCGCCCCGACCTGCAAGCGCTGCATCACCGCACCAGAGGTTTCTCCGCCTGCCACGATAAAATGATCGACTCCGTGCTAGGCGAGCGCCAGCGCCAATGCGGCAAAGAAAGCCTTCACCGCAGCACTGGCCTGTTGGGCGCCGTAACGCGCCTGAATGCGCGCCACATCATTGCCAGCGGTTGAGTAAACGAGCGGCGCAAGCGTGCCTTGCTGTTGGCAGACCCACTCCGTCACCTCTACAACATAATCCGCAAGACCTTCGATACAACGGGCAACATCAAGGGGCTGCGCGGGCGCTTCAGCCGCATAGGCGGCAACCTGCGCATTAGTCATCACGGAGCAGGAGCCCGACAAAATCACAGTCTTGCTGCCGTCAGCGGGTTTGCCCGCTTCACTGGCATCAACGTTGCGCGACGATGAACCTCGCGTCAGCACAGCAGCCAGTCCCCCCGCCAGACCCGAGCCACCGGTAAGCAGCGGCAGTGTTTGGCTCGCCTCGGCAATGGTTTCCAGGTGTGTAGCGGTCAGCGCATCAGGCACCAGGTAGCGATAGCCCGCCTGGCGCAAATCAGCAATCGCCTGCTGCACCGCCTGCACGCCCGCATCAATCACAGAAAAGAGAATTTTTGCCGCGCGCCCGGCTGCCTGTGCTTCCATTATGCGCATCACGTTGGCATCGCGCATCGGCGTCAAGGGATGGTTACGCATGCCAGACTCATCCAGCGGCACGCCGTTCACAAACAGGTAACCGTGATAGACGCTGCGCCCGTTCACCGGTAGTGCAGGACATAACAGCGTGATGTCCTGTGCCAATGCCGCCAACAGGCTATCCGTTACCGGGCCTATGTTGCCTTGTGCTGTGCTGTCGAAAGTCGAGCAATATTTAAAGTAGATCTGCTCGCACCCGTGTTGTTGCAACCAGCGCAATGCATCCAGGCTCAGGGCGACCGCTTCTTCTGACGGACAGGAACGGCTCTTCAGGCTGACAACGATAGCATCCACATCAGTTGTGATTTTTTGTTCATCCAGTTGTGTCACCTGAATGGCGGACAAACCACCGTTGACCAAAAAGCTGGCGATATCGGTGCCACCGGTAAAATCATCGGCGATAACACCTATTCTGGGCGGCACGGCGTGAGGCCGTTGTATGTTGGTTGGCATTGAGATAACCCTGTTCCGTCGTCGAGGAAAGTGCCTCATTATCATCGCTGGTTGTGAAAAAATATTAAATATGGGTCACGCTATCGCCGATTTGCGCATTTTTTTGTGATTTATTTTTAAATTACGTCGAAATGTTATACAAAAGTCACAAATATGGCGTTAAGTCATTGTGGTGTATTTCGATTAACGCATACTGATGCTGGACACAAAACGCGCTAGCACTCAGGTAACAACATTTATAAACCATAATAAAAACATGATAAATAAGCATGTTATAGAAATAAAAACGAGAACGCGTCAGCGGTCGATGCTCGTAACCTCACCCGACGCAGGACTTAACAAAAAACAACAAACAGCTTCAGAACTGAACGAGAGATAAGCCAACCGGCCGATCCAGCGGTTCTACCCGGTTAATATTCTCTGTACCTAACCAGAATGATTGAGAAAGGACATCATGTCGAACATCACACGACGCACATTTCTAAAAGCCGCCGCCGTTGTCGCGCCGGCCACTGCGGTTATGGGATTCCCTTTTATTGCTAACGCCGCGCAGCCTGAATTCCATTTCAAATACGGCACCAATTTGCAGCAAGAGCATCCGTTCAGCATCTGGACACAGAAAACCGCCGATCTGATCAAAGAGCGCACTCAAGGGCGCGTGGTGATTGATGTCTTCCCGAACAACCAGTTAGGAGGCGATACCGACATGCTGGCCCAGGTAAGGCGCGGCGGTATCGATATGTTCAACCCCCCTTCGCGGGTGATTGCCACGCTGGCCCCGGTGGCGGCGATCAATGCCGTTGGCTTTGCTTTCGCCGATTACGATCAAGTATGGAAAACCATGGATGGCCCGCTCGGTGCACTGGTGCGCCAAGGGTTTGACCGCGTGGGGCTGCACGCAATGGAAAACATGTGGGACAACGGTTTCCGCCAGATAACCAGCAATGCCGAGCCGGTAAACACCGTGGCCGATATGCAGGGGCTGAAAATTCGCGTACCGGTCAGCCCGATCATCGTGGATATGTTTAAAGGCATGGGGGGCAGCGCCAGTCGGCATGCAGTATTCCGAAGTCTACTCCTCGTTGCAGACCCGCGTGATCGATGCGCAGGAAAACCCACTGGTAGTGCTGAAAACCGGCAAGCTGTTCGAAGTGCAGAAATATTGCTCGCTGACCAACCATATTTGGGACGGCTACTGGTGCATCATGAACAAAAAATCCTGGCAGAGTTTGCCGCCGGATTTACAGCAAATTGTCGCCACGGCGTTCAAAGAAGGCGCGATGAATCAGCGTGCGGAAATCAGCCGCCTGAACGCCAGCCTGCTGGACGATCTGAAAGCGACCGGTCTTATCTTCAACACCACCGACCCCAGCAGTTTCCGTCAAAAACTCAAAGAGAGCGGCTACTACGCCACCTGGCACAAGAAATTTTGGGCCCTGCTGGAAGGCGCGGTGGGCAAACTCTCCTAAAGGCGTTCAGAGCGATTGCCACGTGCCAAGGTAAACGCCTCTAGCACCGTGGCGAACCGTTGAGACCACTGTTTGTTCTGAACGATCCGGTTTATCAAAAATTCACAAGAGTAAAGCGAATGGAAGTTTCACATCAAATCAAGCCGCTCCTGCCACCGGGGAGACTCGCCAATGGTCTGGAAATTTTTTATGACTATATGGGCCGTGGCATCGAGGCACTGGCGGGGCTTCTGGTGCTGGCGGAAATTATCGTCCTGCTCTCCGGCGTTATCTCCCGCTACGTGTTTCACGCACCGCTGGTCTGGTCCGACGAAGTGGCAACCATTGGCTTCGTCTGGCTAACCATGCAGGGCGCGGTCATTGCGCTGAGACGCGGACAGCACATGCGCATGACGGCACTGGTGTCACATTTGTCCGAGGGTAAACGCGCCTTTGTTGAAGCCCTGGCGATGGGCGTGTCGTTGGCCTTCCTGATTCTGATTTTCGAACCCGCCTGGGAATAGGCGCTGGAAGAGTTGATTGTGGTGACGCCAGCTCTCGAGATCAGCGTATTCTGGCGTGCGGCGTCGATCCCGGTTGGCATCACGCTGATGCTGATCACCATGCTGCTGCGTCTGATGCTGTCAGCACCGCGCTCACTGGCTACCTATCTAGGCCTGCTGGTCGTGGCGATCGCGGTGGTGGCTTTCTCCTTCTCCGGCTCGATTCTGATGCCGCTCGGCAAGCTGAACCTGATCCTGTTCTTTGTGGTGATTGTCGCCATCGGCGTGCTGTCCGGTGTGCCTATCGCATTTTCATTCGCACTCGCCACCTTCGGTTATCTGGCACTGATCACGCGTACCCCAATGCCGACGATAGTCGGACGGTTGGAAGAAGGCATGTCGCACATGATGCTGCTGGCCGTACCGCTGTTTGTGTTCCTCGGTGGCTTGATCGAGATGACCGGCATGGCGAAAGTCATGGTGCAGTGCCTTTCCAGTCTGCTCGGCCACGTGCGCGGCGGGCTCTCCTATGTGCTGGTGGGTGCCATGTATCTGGTCTCCGGCATCTCGGGTTCTAAAACCGCCGATCAGGCGGCGATTGCGCCGGTACTGCTGCCAGAAATGACCTCGCGCGTTGCCAAGCGCGGGGATTTGGTCGCCCTGCTCTCCATCACCGGTGCGCAAACGGAAACGGTTCCGCCCAGCATCGTGCTGATCACCATCGGCTCCGTCACCGGGGTTTCCATCGCCGCGCTGTTTGTCGGTGGGCTGCTGCCCTCCGCCGTGCTCGGCGCCATGCTGTGCCTGGTTATCTGGTGGCGTAACCGCCGCGAAGATTTTAGCCAGGTTAAACGCTATAAGAAAAAAGAGATCGCCAAGCTGTTTGTGATTGCGCTGCCCGCGCTGATCCTGCCGTTCATCATCCGTGCCGCGGTCATCGAGGGCGTCGCGACTGCAACGGAGGTTTCTACCATTGGCGTCGCCTACACCGCACTGGTTGGTGCCGTGTATTACCGTCATTTTGATTTGAAACGCGCCTGGTCGATGCTGATCGATACCGCATCACTGTCCGGGGCCATCATTTTCATCATCGGTGCGGCAACGGCCATGACCTGGGGTTTAACCCAATCGGGCTTCTCCAAAGATCTGGCCACGCTAATGGCTTCACTGGGCAGTGGGATGACCTTCGTGGCGATCTCTGTGGTGGCGTTCATCATCCTGGGCAGCGTGCTGGAAGGCATTCCCTCTATTGTGCTTTTCGGGCCTCTGCTGTTCCCCATTGCACGCGATTTGGGCGTACACGAAGTGCATTACGCCATGGTTGTTGTGCTGGCAATGGGCATTGGGCTGTTCGCGCCGCCGTTTGGCGTTGGCTACTACGGCTGCTGCGCGGTCAGTAAAACCGACCCGAATGAGCCACTGCCCTATATCTGGGCTTATCTGGGGGCTGCGACCATCGGGCTGATTATTGTTGCCATGTCCCCATGGGTTTCCATTGGGTTCTTATAACAACAGCCGCTCACACCCTTCGATCCTGCTGCTGACAACGGATAAGGAAATAGCATGGAAAATCTGACGTTTGAACAAGCGCAGCGCGCCGTTAATCTCGCGCTGGCGCTATCACAAGACAAATACGCGGGCCGCCCGTTGACCGTGGCGGTGTGCGATCGCAGCGGCGTGCTGCTGGCCTACGCGCGCATGGATGGCACCAAGGCCTTCACGGCTACGCTGACACAGCGCAAAGCCTACACCGCCGCACAGTTTGGTATTCCCACGGCGAAACTGCTGGAGCGGCTGCAAAGGGAGAATCTCGCACTTTCCTATTTTGCTGACGACAACTTTTCACCGCTGCCTGGCGGCATCCCGGTACTGTGCGGTCAAACGGTGGCGGGTGCCGTCGCCGTAGGCGGAATCAGCGTCGCTGAAGATGTTGAAGCGGCTGAACTGATCGTTTCCACGCTCTCAGAATAATAAGGGGTTAACAATGAAAAAAGGGGCCATATTTCACACCAGTAAAGGGACGCTCGCCATGGTGGACGAACTGGCAAAACGTATCATGCCGGACGTCACACTCATGCACATCGTGGAAGATTCCATGATTGCTGATGTCATGGCACAAGGCGGTGTCACACCCGCCATCAACGCACGCATCGCCGCCTATGTCACCAGCGCCAATCTTGCTGGCTGCGACCTTTTCTTCACCGCCTGCTCCTCGATTGGTGCAAGCGTAGAACGCTGCCAGTTTATCAGCCCAATTCCGGTGATGCGTATTGATGAGGCCATGGCGCTAGAGGCGGTTGAACGCTACCAGACCATTGCCGTACTGGCGACGGTTGGCACTACCCTGGCCCCCACTCTTGAGCTGATTCAACGCAAAGCAGCCGAACTCGTTAAACAGACAGTGATTCACTCACAGTTGATGGCCGACGCGTTCACTGCGTTTCTGGCCGGTGAACTGGATAAACACGATGCCATCGTGGCGGCGGGTATTCATGAGGCGTTCGGGAAAAACTGTGATGCCATCGTGCTGGCTCAGGCATCAATGTCGCGCGTATTGGCGTCCGTCGGTGATTTGCCGGTGCCGGTGCTGACCTCACCAGAGCGCGGGATTCAGTTGTTGAAACAGCCGCTGGATGCGCAGAACTAACCGTAGAGGCAAAGGTATGAGAAAAATTGTTATTTCCGTCGCGCCGGTGGCGGGAGACACCACATCCGCCCATACGGAAGATGTCGCCCGAAAGGCGATCGAATCCTACCATGCCGGTGCAGCGATGGCGCATCTGCACGTGCGGGAGCGTAATGGGCAATTGACGCGCGATCCGACGCAATTTCAGGAAACGCTACGTTTGATTCGCCAACACACTGATATGGTTATTCAGGGCTCAACGGGCGGCGTTTCGGATATGACCATCGAAGAGCGCTGCTCACCGCTGGACTGTCCGCTGGTTGAGATGTCGTCACTGAATGCCGGTTCCGTGAATCTGGGCGATGTGGTGTATCGCAACCCAATGCCGGAGATCAAGTACGTCACCGAGCGCTGTGTGCAGACCGGTATCGTGCCGGAAATCGAAGTGTTCGAACTGGGCATGATCCATAACATGCAGCTTATCGCGCAGGAAATGCCGCTGCCAACGCCGGTTATCTATGCCATGGTGCTAGGCCATAAAGGTGGCTGCCTGGCAACGCCCGCTACGTTGGCACTGTTTAGCCAATATATCCCCCATGATGCGCTGTGGAACATCACCCACTACGGGCGGCGCGATGATTTTTCAATATTAACGGCGGCATTAGGGTTGGGTGCCTGTATGGTCCGAGTCGGATTTGAAGACAGCGCCTATCTGTCACCCACCGAGAGGGTGGATCGCAACGCGATATTGATTGAACGCATGAGCACCATCATCAAAAATATCGGTTTCGAGGTTGCCACACCGGAGGATGCCCGGCAGATGTTTGGTTTAAAGTCATTGGCCTGACGGGATAACGCTATCAAGCAGACGTCAATGGGCGTCTGCTACTTCCTTTTTACTACCAGCCGCAGACGTTATGTTCCTCTTCTGTGTCATACGCATGCACGGTATTGATCAACTCCCTGACCACTTCTGCCGCCACGTCCGGCGCTAATAAGGTCATTGGGGTTTCAGTCTCATAATCGGCCGACACGCCGTTGCTGTTATTGGTGACCGTCACCGTGTACGTTATCTTGCTCATTCTATACCTCGCTCTACGACGTTCAACACTTTATTCAACCCAAACCCTTGCAGCTTCACCTCAGGATCGGCGAAGAAATCAATCATAAAATAGCTATCTTCGGTCAACGGCGCGATACGCTGCCATTGATCGGGTGTCATTACCCAAAACGCTCCCGCTTCAATGCGCGTTTCGCTATCAGGCATTGGCGCATCTGCCGCTGAAAATACCTGATAGCTGACTGCGCCTTGCATCACCGATAAGCTACCATAAACGCCCGGCTTACTCGCATGGATACCGAGAACCAGTTCCGGTAATGAGTCATGGCTCCAGAACGTCGAGGCATATTTATGAATATAATTTTCTGGAATTGATATCATCATTATTCCTTGATAGTGCTGACCATGGCGGGTGCAGATTTTAATACGTCGGGCGCAACGAAAAATTCGATATTAAAATAGCTATCTTCGGTCATGACCTCGATGCAATGCCATTTCTCTGGCGGGAATACGCCAAAGTGCCCGGCAGTAATCAGCAACTCACGCTCAGGTTCAGGCGTGATTGCATCGGCAAAACCTAGATACTTCACGGCACCACGCATCACGGATAAACGCGGGTAAACGCCGGGTTGGGTGCCCGCATCCAGATGGCGTTTAAAAATGCTGGCAGGCGCGGTCCCCTTATTCCAAAAAGGCGTTGAGCGCGTATGAATACATTGCTGCGGAATAGGTAGCATGTTTATCCCCCTTTATGGGTACGGCATGCGTTTGAACCCTTTCAAACGACTTCATGCAATGCTGACAACACAAAAGATTCGTATAAAATACAATTTTAAAAATAACGTACTCTTATCGATAAAAACCATTAACACCTCCTGTAAAGACAAGGTGGTTAATATCGAACAAGGTTAAATTAAAATAAATCACCACGAATTTATTTTATTGTTATCCGGTATAGTATTTCTTTTTTAAATACGTTCAACCTTATAAAACAACATTAAAACACACAGTCATATTTAACTTACTATTAAATTAAATACTTTACTGTTTTATAAAAACACTTATAAAAACATAATAAACACCTACATTATCAACACGAAAAGTAGTTTAGAATCCCTCATGTAATTCCGTTGAGCACCCTATTCTCATCAGGGTTGCTCATTATAAAAACTCCGTTCTGGGTGGCATTGCACCCCAACATATCATGCAATTATCATTTTCAGGATAACTCTGATGCGCAATTATTTGGATGAAAAATCCTCTCATGATTACTGCGGTACGCCAATAACAGCACCGGTATTATCTAAAAACAAGGCAATGATTGTTTGGGTTAACATTGCCATCCAATTATTTTTACCATTAAGCCTGTCTCTTACTCCCACCATTGCAGCTGCACAGAGAGCACATGATTCCGTATTCAGTAACCCTACGGAGCTTTACACGCTTGGTGTTAATGAACCCATTGATACTGTTGCAAAAAAGCTTGAATTAACGGTTGACGATCTCAAAAAAATAAATCGTTATCGCCTATTTTCCAAACCGTTTGAGCAATTAACAACAGGCGATGAGATAGATATCCCTCGCACAGCCCCCCTTTTATCTATTGATAATAACAGGAATAATCATATTGCCCCTGCAGCGTACACTTAATTTGCCAGCCATGTTCAGTCTGGGGCGACAGCATTGGCAAACGAAAACACGGCAAAATCCGGAGAGCGGATGTTGCGTAGTGCCGCCAACAATGAACTTAATGCATCAACCCAGCAGTGGTTAAGTCAATTTGGTACCGCGCGCGTGCAGTTGAACATTGATGACGACTTCTCACTAAATAACAGTAATCTGGATGTATTGATTCCCCTTTACGATAACCAGAAATCAATGGCCTTTACACAATTGGGGGCACGTAATAAGGACAGCCGCAATACCATTAATATAGGTGCGGGCCTTCGAACCGTTCATAATGACTGGATGTACGGCGTCAATACTTTCTTCGATAATGATCTTACCGGCAAAAACCAACGCATTGGGTTCGGTACGGAAGCCTGGACCGACTATTTAAAATTATCTGCCAACAGTTACTTTCGCACCTCTGACTGGCATCAGTCTCGTGATTTTTCTGACTATAACGAACGCCCTGCCAATGGTTACGATATTCGTGCGGAAGCTTATCTCCCCTTTTATCCGCAAGTGGGAGGCAAGATGATGTATGAAAAATATCGCGGGAATGACGTTGCCTTATTTGGTAAAGACCAACGCCAGAAAAATCCGCAGATCTTGACCGCTGGCATCAATTATACCCCATTCCCATTACTGACCGTGGGGGCAGATCACCGAATGGGCAAAGGTAGCCAAAGTAGCAGCAACATTAGCGCTCAGTTGAAATATCGGCTGGGTGAATCCTGGCGCTCACACATTAACCCTTCTGCCGTTGCTGCTTCACGCACCTTGGCAGGCAGTCGTTATGACTTGGTTGAGCGTAATAACAATATTGTTTTGGATTATTAGAAACAGGAGTTGTTGCATCTGACGCTTCCAGAGCAGCTCACCGGTCAGGGAGGATCTGCCACATCAGTCACCGCTAACGTCACCGCTAAATACGCGATTGATCGTATCGAGTGGGACAGCAGCGCGTTGACGTCAGCGGGCGGCTCACTCTCATCGGTCTCTGTGCAGACGGCTGATATCAGGCTCCCTCCTTATCAACTTACGCGTGGTAGGCAGGTTAATACCTATACCCTCAGCGCAGTAGCCTATGACACTCAAGGCAATATGTCACCCAGAGCAACGCTGAGGATAACGGTAATGCCAGGGGAGCCTACCCTGATGGCCGCCAACTTGGCAGTCACCCAAGATAATGTGGTAGCGAACGGTCTTGATACCAACGCCGTGCAGGCATTCGTCACCGATGCAGGGAGCAATCCCCTTTCTGGTCAAGTCGTGACATTTCTCACTAACAACTGTGCAACTGTTACCAACGTCGCGGTCACCACCAACGCGGAAGGCATTGCCTCCACCACACTCACCAACACCCAATCTGGGGTGACCACCGTGACAGCCAGACTGACCAATAGCGCCAGCCAGCGAGTAGAAACCCGCTTTGTTGCCGATGACAACACGGCGTAAATTATTGCAACCAACCTGACCGTTACCCAGGACAATGCAGTCGCTGACGGTAATGCGTCTAACCACGTGCAGGCTATCGTGACAGATGCCAATAACAACCCGTTGGCTGGTCAGGCGGTAACCTTCACCGCTGACAATGGCGCGACGGTGACCACCGTTATTGGCACCACGAGCGCGGAGGGCATCGCCTCGGCCACGCTCACCAATACCCGAGCGGGAGTGAGTACGGTAATAGCCAGACTGGCCAATAACGCCAGTAAGCAAGCCAGTACCAGCTTTATTGCTGATGACAGCACGGCGCAAATAAGTACAACCAACCTGACCGTTACCCAGGACAATGCGGTTGCTGACGGTGAGGCATCTAACCATGTGCAGGCTATCGTGACGGATGCCAATAACAACCCGTTGGCTGGTCAGACGCTGACGTTTATGGCGGACAATAATGCAATGATCGCAACGCAGACAGGCACCACGGGGCCCGATGGCGTTGCCTCAACAACACTCACCAACACAAATGCAGGGCAAACAATCGTAACAGCTACATTGGATAACAATGCCAGCCAAAGCGTAAAGACAACCTTTGTACAGAATCTAAGTATTCAAGTAGAAACTACGGCAAATAGTGCTATCGCAAATGAGGAATACAATACCGTCACGGCCAGGGTGGTGAATGCGCTTGGTAACCCCGTCGCCAATGTGAACGTTGATTTTTCGTCCGTTGAATCGGGGATTACGCTATCGCCATCGTCAGGTAAAACCAATCAAAATGGCAAAATATCGTCTTCTGTAGCGTGAAGTCAATCTACAGGTGGTTCATTTGCTGTCATCGCAAACATTTCGGAACAAACGCATAATGATACGTCGACGGTTAACTTTTTAACATTGCGTACAGTGAATGGTATCGAGGCACCCTATGGCAAAACATTCCGGCACACAGATGAGTTCCCGAAAACGGGCTATCCAGGTGCCACATTCCAAATAAATGCTAATGGTAACGCAGCATCAAATATCAACTATACCTGGAACTCAAGCGATGACGCCTCTGTGGCCCTTGATAGTGAAGGAAATATTACATTAGCAGCCAGCAGTCTCAATAAAACGGTGAGTATTACCGCAAAAGACAATACCTATGCTTACAGGTATAGCTTTGAAGTAAAACGTTGGTTTAGTCGTTTATCGGGTGGTTTAAAAACATTTAATGACACGCAAGATGCATGCAGGGCATTAGGGATGCATGTTGCCGACTCCATACACTTAACCCTGGGGCAGAATACCCGGGGAACGGGTTCGTTATGGTCAGAATGGCCACGTCCAGCCGGTTGGCCGGGCGGTGATATAAACACAGCATATTGGACAAGAACCAATTTAGCCCCAGGTAAACACTATCTGGTCATTCTTCAGGATGGTAGCACAACAGAAAAAAAACCCTCAGGGGCCTATATCGAATATGGTGTTTGTACTCAATCTGAGTGAGCACTCCCGCTATAGCGTCGAGCCTATTTTACCAAACAGATAGCGGATCGGTAGCCAAGGGAAATAGGCATATTAATAAAAAGGAGAATGCTGTGGCTACGGCGTCCGATTGCTGACTTTGCCACAGATTAGCGCTATAACTGGACCGTGAATTTTTGTGCGCGTGGCAGCGATTACTGTCTGTTGCGCGCTACGTCCCCCATCATGGAGGTTTTTCATGGCCAGTTCTTCGACCTATGTTCCGCCTAAGGTATGGCAGCCAGCCCCCTCAGGCGGTGCTTTCGCCAATATCAACCGGCCGGTTTCCGGACCAACCCACGAAAAAGCGTTGCCGATCGGCAAGCACCCATTGCAACTCTATTCGCAGGGCACACCGAACGGCGTAAAAGTCACGGTGATGCTGGAAGAATTGCTGGCGCTGGGACATGCCGGTGCCGAATACGATGCCTGGCTGATTCGTATCGGTGAAGGCGACCAGTTCTCCAGCGGTTTCGTTGAGGTCAACCCCAATTCCAAGATCCCGGCGCTGCTCGATCGCAGCGGGGAAACGCCGGTGCGGGTGTTTGAATCCGGTTCGATTTTGCTCTATCTGGCTGAAAAATTTGGTGCCCTGCTACCGCGCGATGCCGCTACATGCACCGAAGCCTTAAACTGGTTGTTCTGGCAAATGGGTTCTGCGCCGTTCGTCGGCGGCGGTTTCGGCCATTTTTATGCCTACGCGCCGGAAAAATTTGAGTACCCGATAAACCGCTACGCGATGGAAACCAAGCGTCAGCTCGACGTATTGAACCGCCGTTTGGCTGAAAACCGCTATCTGGCAGGAGAGGAATACAGCATTGCCGACATCGCCGCCTGGCCCTGGTATGGCTGGCTGGTGCAAGGCACCTTGTATGGCGCAAGCGAATTTTTATCCGTGCAGGATTATACCCACGTGAAGCGTTGGGCTGATGAGATTGCGGCGCGCCCGGCGGCCATCCGTGGACGCAAGGTAAACCGCACTGGCAACGACGGTGTCGCGGAACGCCATCAGGCATCCGATCTGGATTAATGCCTCGGTGCTATCGCCCGCACGCTGGCGATAGCACTGTTATTTCACCAACACTATCAGTGCGAAATATCTGATGCCGTGGAGGACAATGCGGCATGTTTCCCCGCCAGTTGGCGGTGAGCATCGCGCCAGCATAACAGTGCGGCCAGCGCACACACTGCCAGCATGAGCAACGGCGGCAACAGTGTGCCATCATGCAGAACACCGAGCAGCACGCCGACCGCTCCGCCGAAAAGATACTGCATCACCCCCAGCAGCGACGATGCCACGCCGGTCTGACCCGCCGCCGATCCCATAGCGACCGCCACGCCATTGCCAAACACCAGGCTCAGGCTGCTCATGGTCATAAACAGCAGAGCGGTTAACAGCCACAGCGTCGCGCCGCCGCTCAACCACAGCCCCAGCAGCAACAAGGTTCCAACCAGATGTATCCCTAGTCCGACCGCGAGAATATGCTGCTCTCTCCAGCGGTTAAGCAGAAAGATGTTGATCTGCCCGCACACCACCATGCCCAGCGCGTTTGCGGCAAACAAGATGCTGTAGTGGGTGGGAGAGAGATGAAAATAATCGATAAAAATAAATGCCGATGCGCCGATGTAGGTAAACAACCCGCCCATGGTGAATGCCCCAGACAGGGTATATCCCATATAGATACGTTGGCGAAACAATGCGGTATAACCGACAAATGCTGAACCGATATTGCCCTGCATGCGCTGGCCTCGCGGCAGACTCTCAGGCACCCAGCGCAAGGTGGCAAACAGCATGATCGCCCCGACAATACCTAGTCCCCAGAAAATCGCCTGCCAGCCCAGCGTACCTGACAACAGGTTACCCAACGGCGGCGCAACAATCGGCGCGATCGCCATCACCTGCATCAATAGCGAAAACACCTTGGCCGCTTCGCGTTCTGCGTACAAATCGGCCACAATCACACGCGGGATCACCAATCCAGCCGCACCGCCAATGCCCTGCAACAAGCGAAAGAAAACGAACTCGGTCAATGAGGCCGCATGAGAAAGACAGATCGATGCAACCAGAAACAGCGCGATACCCAGCAGCAACGGCGCCTTTCGCCCGTAGCTATCGGTAAACGGCCCATAAAGAATCTGTCCGAACGCCAACCCGATAAGAAACACCGAAATCGAGGTTTGCATACCGGCCGCATCGGCACCAATGGCGTGTGCAATCGCAGGGAATGCCGGTAGATAGAGGTCGATGGACATGGCGTCAAACGCGCACAGTATCCCGAGAATGGCGATAAGGGCAAAACGGTGCACGCCGGGCCGTAAAGACTCAGACATTGATGTAACCTTGTTAACCACATGCAAAAGAAGTAATAACCATCAGCAAAGTGGTGGCCAATCGGCTAGCATGCGTAATATGCAGCCCAATATATGACTGATCAGTCGGAAATGCAAGGTAGGTAAATGGCACGCAAACAAACCATTGATAGCGACCAGATTCTTGACGCAGCGGAAACCGTTCTGCTGAGCGGCGGCGTGCACTGTTTCACCCTTGATGCTGTTGCCGCTCAGGCAGGTATCAGTAAAGGGGGGCTGGTTTACCGTTTTCCCAGCAAGGATCAGCTGATACAAACGCTGCTGGAGCGCGAATTGACCCGTTTTTCACATGACGCAGAGCAGCAAAGCGCGCTTTATGGCGAGACACCGGGCGCAGAGATACTGGGCCATATCAGCGCTATCGGACAGGAGACAGAAGAAACCGCGTCGCGCGCCATTGGTTTGTTGACCGCGCTGGTCCACGCCCCTGCCATGCTGGCACCGGTACAGACCTTTTACCGCATGCAACTGGCGCGTCTGGCACAGGCCACACGGCTTACCAAACGCTTACGTATTGCTTTTCTTGCCGCTGAAGAGGTGTTTTTGTTACACGGCGCTGGCTTTGCCGCCCTCAGCCTGGAAGAACGGCAATCCATGCTTGATGATATCTGTGATGAGGTGCGCTCAGCTTATAGCAACCCTAAAACCGCCGACAAACCTCGAGGTTCAATACAGGCCTACACGCCCAGTTCTCCGCCATTTCCCCCGACACCGGCCGTCGCCTGGTTATCCGCCAACGGCGTGAACAGGGCCAGCCTGTCTGCTGAGCGCAGGCACAAATCATTGCCACCGCTACGCAGATTATCCGCCGTGACGGCATCGCAATGCTGACGCACCGCGCGGTCGCGGCCGAAGCTGGAGTACCGCTGGGGTCAACCACGTACCATTTTAAAAGTCTGGACGACTTGCTGAACGCGGTGATGCGTGAAGCCATTGCCCTGTTTCGCGAAGACATGTTTCACTGGCTCAATGCGCGTCGCGATGACGACCCTTGCGAAGTGCTGACCCAGTTTATTTTGCGCGGCACCACCGACATCCAAGATCTGGCGCGCGAATACGAAATGTTTACCGCCGCCATTTCGCCCCCTTCCCTACGCCCGATGGCATTGGAATGGTCCAACACCGTGATTGCACTGTTAAAGCTGGTCGTGCCCGACAATGCTGCACTGCCTCTCGGGACGCTGATGAACGGTTTTTTCATTCGCGCGCTGTTAACGCAGCATGAACAGCCGCTGACGTACCGGCAAATTTACCCCGCGATTGCCGCGCTGTATCACGCCTTTCGTTAATCCCGACGGCTTTCCTGCGGGAGAGCCCTGACCTTGTTGTCATTCACTTACGCTTCTTGCGTCTTTACATTTTACTGACCAAAAGCTGTACATAAGTACTATTTTTTGCCAGATTAGCGAACGAGAATCATTAGCGTTTGGGCCAGCGAAGCCCATCTTACTGACAAAAGGGAAAAGGACAATGCACAAAGCGCCTCGCTTCACACTCACGCCGCTGACACTGGATCGTCGCGGGTTTGGTCGGTTCCGTCTCCGGCATGGTGTATGCCGCCAATGAAGATACCATCACTGTCAAAGCCACTGCCGAGCAGGAGTTAAAGCAGCAGCCGGGTGTGTCGATTATCACAGCAGAAGACATTCAAAAATCACCGCCGGTCAACGATCTGTCTGAGATCATCCGCAAGATGCCGGGAGTGAATCTGACCGGTAACAGTGCCACAGGCGCACGCGGCAAGAACCGCCAGATCGATCTGCGCGGCATGGGGCCGGAAAATACCCTGATTCTGATTGATGGCCGACCGGTCACCTCGCGCAACGCCATCCGCTATTCGTGGGACGGTGAACGAGACACGCGCGGCGATACCAACTGGGTGCCGGTCGAAGCCGTATAGCGCATTAAAGTACTGCGCGGCCCGGCAGCGGCGCGCTACGGTTCCGGTACGGCTGGCGGCGTGGTGAATATCATCACCAAACGCCCCACCAATAACTGGACGGGCACATTGTCACTGTACGGAAATCAACCGGAAAGCAGCAAGAAAGGCGCCACACGTCGCACCAATTTCACGCTGTCTGGTCCGTTGGACGGTGAAGCGCTCACCATGCTGTTGTATGGCAATATCAATAAAACCGACGCTGATGACCCAAACATTAACCATAACCAGAACGGTTCTTATGCGGCAGGCCGCGAAGGGGTGCGCAATCGCGATATCAACACCCAACTGTCATGGAAACTGTCGCCACAACAGATTATCGATTTTGATGCGGGCTACAGCCGCTAGGGTAATATCTATACCGGAGACACCCAATTCAGCAGTAGCCAGGCAATCCCTCAGGCGCTGGCAGAAAGTGGCGCAGAAGCCAACCGCATGTACCGTCAGAACTACGCGCTGACCCATAACGATATTTGGGATTGGGGACAATCGCGTCTCGGTTTCGCCTACGATCACACCAACAATACCCGTCTGGAAGAGGGGCTGTATGGCCGTTTTGAAGGCTCCATCACCGATCCGGAACGTTACAACACCAGCCGCCTGGATAACTACCGCGTCAATGGCGAAGTGAACATTCCACTCGATCAGTGGCTCGAACAGACGCTAACGCTGGGTGCCGAATGGAACCGCGAGCAGTTAAATGACCCGGCTTCCAGTTCGTATACCGACAATTCAGGTGTGACACTGCCAGGATCTTCTATCGACCCCAGCCAACGCAGCAGTAAGAATAATGCAGAGCTGAGCGCTCTCTATCTGGAAGACAACATTGAGGTTGTGCCCGGAACCAAAGTGATTTCTGGGTTGCGCTTTGATTATCATAGCCGCTTTGGCAGCAACTACAGTCCCAGCCTTAACCTGCAACAGGAACTGGGCGAAATGTTTAGCCTGAAAGCAGGGATCGCGCGGGTGTTTAAAGCGCCAAACCTGTACCAATCATCACCTGGTTATTTGCTCTATTCACGCGGTAACGGCTGCCCGCTTACCACCGCTTATACGGAATGCTATCTGCTGGGTAATCCTGATTTAAAACCTGAAGTCAGCATCGACAAAGAGATCGGTCTGGAATTCAACCACAACGGTTATCAGGCTGGAGTGACCTATTTCCGCAACGACTACAATAATAAAATCGTCTCGTGTACTGAACTGATCAACCCTCCTGGCACCCCCAATGTACTACGCTGGGAAAATGGTGGTAAAGCCATCGTGCTAGGGCTGGAAGCCAACCTGCGTATACCAGTAATTTCCGATGTGCTGGATTGGCGCACTAATGCCACATACATGATCGAGTCGAAAGAGAAAAAGACCGGTAACCCACTGTCGGTCATTCCCAAATATACCGTCAATACCTTGCTGGACTGGCAGGTTACCGAAGCTGTCTCCGCTAACCTGAGTTGGACACAGTATGGCGAACAAAAGCCACGTCATACTGCCACCAACCATACGGAGCAGCGTCTTGGCCTTTCTTCGCGCACCATCGGCAGTTACGCCGTCTGGGGGGCGGGCGCAAGCTATCAGGTGAATAAAAACCTGCGCGTCAACGGCGGCATCAGCAAACTGTTTGATAAACGCCTGTACCGCGCCGCAGATGGGGCTTCGACCTACAACGAACCGGGTCGAGCCTACTATCTGGGCGTGACGACATCGTTCTAACCTTTCACACTTCGGGCGCGAAACAGTGCGCCCATTCACAGCAATCATCACAACTGGGGGAGCGGCACACCAGCTCCCCTTCACTGTGCAGGCAACGCTGCCGGTAGAAGAACTTCTTCCAACGCATATTATTCACGTTGAGTGCCACCAGCGACGGAAAGCAGTCCGTCATCAATTCCCGCAGTTCCACCCGTGAATCCAGCCCCAAATCTTGCCACAAGTGATTAAACCCCAGCGAAGCGCTGGCAATGATGCGATGCATCGGTGCCACATCCTCCACCAGATGCTCACACAGCCAATTGGCAAGCTGGTCACACTCTGCTTTGCGGTGTGATTGCAACTCGGTTAACAGTATCAATCGCTGTTAATGCGCTGGCGTGAGCGACGCAGCCGACCAGCACATTTGCGCCAGCAAGGCACGCCAGGCCGCCGTGGATAGCCCCATATGTTAAGGAAAGCTGGCAGCCCCCGATTCATAGAGGGTTAACAGCCGCCGCAGCCAGTAATCCGCGCGTCATCAAGCTGCCCCTTGCGCCTTTGATTGCACTGTTTGCTGTGCTTGCCGGTCTTGCCACCAGTTGGTCAGCACCTCGGTCACGTTCTGCCAGGCCCCTTCCACACAGGGCTGAATGCCGCGCTGTTCCAACTGCTGCCAGGGGCCATAGCCAATGCGCGCACAAAATACCGCCTGCACACCCGCCAGCAGTTCCAACAGGCACGCCATGCGATCGCCATTTTCCTCTGGCGGGCAGTCTGCGCTGTCATGGCAGTATTGCGGCGTAAAACGCTCATTGACTCGTACCACCCCAGCTGTCGACAGGCTGTATATCTGAAAACGTTGCGCATGTCCGAAATGCTGGTCAATCACATCGCCCTGTGATGACGCCACGGCCACCAAGCAGGCGTCCGGCTCATTGGACTCACCGTGCGTCGCGATGCTGGCATGCAACTGCGCACGCTGATGCATCAACGGCGTGTAGGGCTGTGGTGTAGCAGGCAGCGCCGATAGCGGGAACTGCTGGCTGCGATCCTCGCCCAGCATACCGATTGCATCGGCACTATATTTTTGGCAATGCGACATTTGCGGCATCGCCTGACCACAGCGAGCCCGCACGCGTGCCATGCATTCCGCATCCGGCTGCCCTTGCAGACCGAATACCGTGCCGTGTTCAGGGCGTGCAATCAGCGGCATAATGTTGTGCAAAAAAGCGCCCCACTCACGGGCTTTTTCACTGACCGCCAGCATTGAAGCCTCGTTGATCTCAGGGATCAGCATCGAGTTAATCTTGACCAATATCCCGCGCTCGGTCAGACGGCGAATGCCCTCCTCCTGACGCGCCAACAGTATTCTGCCCGCCTCTTCGCCGGTGTAGCGTTCGCCGTCTAGCCATAACCAGGCATAGATCTGTGCTGCGACGGCAGGTTCCAGCGTGTTGAGCGTCACAGTGACGTGATCGACGCCAACGTCCAGCAGACGATCCACCGAGTCTGGCAGCAGCAAGCCGTTGGTGGACAAACACAGTTTCACATCCGGCAGTTGCTCGCGCAGTTGCGTCAAGGTGTTAAAGGTGCGCGTCATATTGGCCAGCGGATCTCCCGGCCCGGCAATACCGATCACCGACAGTTGCGGAATGGCGGCGGCCACCTGACGTGCCTGTGCCACAACCTGTTCGGGCGTGAGCAGCGTCGATACCACCCTGGGCCGCGATTCGTTGCTGCAATCATACTTGCGGTTACAGTAGTTGCATTGCAGGTTACAGGCTGGAGCGACGGCCAGATGCATACGTGCGTAACGGTGGTGACCGCTCACCGAATAGCAAGGATGGTGGGCGGCTTTGCTGGCCTGCAACGGCGTCAACTCGTTGAATTGAGATGTCCGGCAGCCTGCGGCGACGGATGCGGAAGGAAATGCTGTCATAAGAGTGCCTACGGTTACGGAATCCTGCTTAGGCAGGTGCAAACGCCGTACCGCATGAAAATTTAATAAAAAGTGTATATAAACAGATAGATGGAATATTTTTCTGTACCGGCTATTTGTCAGGATTGTTGCAGTGATGCGACAATGTCTCTAATCCCACAATCCCGACAATGTGTATATGTTCTTGGTGGAGTGGGACTTGACACAAGGTCATTTTTTCAATGTGTTGGTTGTCTCGCATAAAAAATAACGCTGAGGTGGACGAGACCGCTGGGTGAGCGGCGTGAGGTTGCGGACAAACCGTCCTACTCCCACCATCATTCCCTAGAAGGCGGGAATCTCTTGCCGAAGAAACGCGTTTATCCTTACAGAGATCCCCGGCTTACGCCGAGGATGACGAGGGGTAAAGTGACTTTGTCATCAGTCTGACGCTTCGATAAGCCAGGGGTCAGGGTGTGATGGCGTTTGAGCACCCGTGTCGGGCGCGTGCGATGCACAATGCAAATAACCTCGTTAGTTCACGCGCACGAAACCTCAGCGATACGTACAAAAATAGGTGTCTTATATGCACCGCAGGTCTCCTGCAAAAAACCTATAGCCGGTGCATGTTGATATCAAGCGTCTGGATACGGTAGGCCACCTGGCGCGGTGTCATACCCAGCAGGCGCGCCGCTTTGGCCTGTACCCAGCCGGTTTTCTCCAGCGCGGCAATCAGCCGTTGCTGCTCATCAAGCGATTGATCCAGCCAGCTCTCTTCGTGCACGGGTGCCGCCGCGCTCACTTTGGGAGCCGCTTCGCGGTGATTGAACAAAATAACATCTCTGTCGATCAGCCCGCTTTCCGACATCACGGCGGAGCGCTCCAGACAGTTTTCCAGCTCGCGCACGTTGCCCGGCCAGCTATAGCTCATCAGCAAGCGGATTGCGCCATCGCTGATACGCAGTGCACGGCCTTGATACTGCCCGATTTTGCGTACCAGAAAGTGTGCCAGCTCGGCGATATCCTCCTGACGTTCGCGCAGCGGCGGGAGTGCCAGCGGCATCACATTTAGACGGTAGTAGAGATCCTCGCGAAAATGACCAGCACGCACCTCTTCCTCCAGATTTCGGTTGGTCGCGGCGATAATGCGCACGTTCACCCGTAGCGTTTCATCGCCACCAACCCGTTCCATTTCACCTTCCTGCAAGATACGCAGAAGTTTGGCCTGAAACGAGGCGCTGCTTTCGCCAATTTCATCAAGAAACAGCGTACCACCATCCGCCAGTTCAAACCGACCTTTACGCTGGCGCACTGCACCGGTGAATGCGCCTTTTTCATGACTGAACAGTTCACTTTCCAGCAGGTTATCGGGCAAGGCAGCGCAGTTGAATTTCACAAAGGGTGCAGCGGCACGCGGCGAATGGTGATGAATGGCGTTAGCCACCAGTTCCTTACCGGTACCGCTTTCTCCCTGCACCAATACCGTGGTGTCCCAACGTGATACCTGACGGATAATCTCCATGGTTTGGCGCATTGCGGCACTTTTCCCGACCATATTTTCAAACCCGAACGGGCGCGGGGTGGCACAGACCGGAGCGCGCTCGGCGGGACTCGGCGTTTCCGCCACCGGGCGCGCAGGCTGCATCAGCCGCACAGTTTGCGCCACCATATTGGCGACCGTTTCCAGAAAGCGCGTGCAGGCTGGAAGCCGTTCTTCATAACGCGCCATCGGTTGGGCCGCCAATACGCCGATGGGTTGGGTCTCCACCCCAAACAGGGGCACCGCAATAAACGGCAGATTGTAGTCATACAGGCCAAGGCGATCGAGAAAGCGTTGGTCATCAGCCACCCTTGGCAACACCAGCGGTTGGTGCTGAGATAATACGGTGCCCACCAAGCCTTCTCCGGGCCGGTAGCGCACCTGACTGCCGCTGGCAATCAACTGTTCATCCGCTTGATGCAGCGCTTCCACCGTCAGCACGCCACGTTGCGTATCATAAAGGCAGATCATGCCATGTTGCATAAAGGCATCGTCATGCAATATTCGCAGCACGGATTGCAGCGCCTCACGTACATTGGTTGAGCGGCTCAAGGCACTGCTAAGACGTTGAATCTCGGTAAATTGCTGTGAAAGATCGAAACGCCACACCACAGTGCCGGTATCAGGTACGCGAGTTATTTTGCACCTCCAGTCAAAACCGCAGAGAGGGGAAAGCGGAGCATAAGGCACGTGCCGCCTGCCGGACGCGATGTCAGATCGATAGCGCCCTGATGGTGCGCTACCAGCGTTTGTATCAAGCGCAACTCCATGCCCTTACCCGGTGTACTGATGGTTGCCGCTGCCGCAGCGGCATAGCGCACCTGCATCAGGGGGACGTTGTCTTCAATATAGAGTGATAGCCAGTCGCCCTCTTCCCGCGCGTAAATCTGCACCGCCAGTGCAAAGGGAAGAGTCTCAGCGGACGCTATCTCTGTCGACAATGCCAGCGTGCGATCGAGCCACAAACTGAGGCAGGCCAGCACCTGTGTTCGCTGACCAAATCCGGTCAGTTGCGGCGATGCCAACACGCAGTGCAAACCGTTCAAACGGGTGTGATAAAGCGCACAGAGATCGTCCAGCAACGCTTTGACTGACCATTCATCTGCCGGTTCAAATGCCAATGATGGCCGGCAGGCCTGTAAGCGCGCCACGGCTTCTTCGCCCTCACGCCAGGCCGATTCCAGCGCCACATTGCTGCGATCCTCACCGTTAGGGCGCCGTGCCGCCGCCAGCATATTGAGCGGACAGTTAATCTGTACCAGCGCCGCATCCAGCGATTCACGGATCGCTGCCAGCAGTGTGCCGCTGGTGATCTGCTGCTTTAATCGGTCGAGTTGGCCTTGCTGTTGCTGTTCCGTACAATCGGTGATCACAATCAGCGTGCGCGGCAATGCGCTGTCGGTAAAATAGCGGTTGGCCTCCTCATTGACCCCTGGCAGCGCCCAGATGCCCAACGCAAGCCAGCGCGTCATGCCGCGCACCGACACCGGTTGTGGCCTACCCTCACGCAGCGCCGCTTTATTATTATGATAATCCAGCACCGCCAGCAGTTCCTGTCCACCGCAATCGGCGCACAGGGTTTTGTAGGCCAGGTTATCCATGATCACGCTGTCGTTTTCATTCACCACCACCACCGCGGCAGGGATATTGTTCAGCACCGCCGTGGTTAACGTCATGTGGTTGCGCAACCGCTGTTCGAGGGCATAGCGGGCGCTGATGTCCTTATGCATGGCCAGATAGTGTTCCAACTCCCCCTGCGAATTCACGATGGGGGTGATGTCGATATCTGCCAAGTAAAGGCTGCCATTGCCGCGTCGGTTAATCAGTTGACCGCGCCAGGCTTCCCCTTGCAGCAGGGTGTGCCACATCTCCTGATAGACCTCACGCGGCGTCTGCTGGCTCGCCAGCACGCGGTGATTTTCCCCTAACAGTTGCGACAGTGAAAAATCCGTCAAGCGACAAAAGGCCGGGTTGGTGTAGACAATGCGCGCCTGTGGGTCCGTTAAGGAAATGGCCACCGACGATTGCTCCACCACGGTAGAAAACAGCGCCGGATGTTGGCGCGATAAATGGCTGGCAATCTCCCCCAGTGGGAAAGACTCCGTCATCAGGTTCATGGTCATGGCTTATCCTTACAACAACCGACGCTGTTATGTCAGGTTCGCAACAATTTGTGCCACGATCCGACAACCTTCTCCGGCCTGCTACCGGTGCTAATAACCATGCAAATAATGCACCTTTTATTCATTAACTCGCCTGAACATTGATCCTGATGCGGGTTTTTTCGCCATTTTACGCCTTGGCGGCGTTTTACCGGGCTTATTGCTCTGTTTTCTCGGGTGGTATCACCATCAGAATTGTCACTGATAGTGCAATATTGCGCCATTAATGTGCAAATTATCGCCAATCAATCCCCATAAAAAGCTGGCACGATCTTCGCACCCTGATAGTCACCAGAATGTGCGGATACCCACCGCCAATATTCCACTTTCATCGAGTCAGTCAGGAGCATGTTATGGCGAACATTGGTATTTTTTTGGCACCGATACCGGTAAAACACGCAAGATAGCCAAGTTGATTCATCAAAAACTGGGCGATGCGGTAGACGCGCCGGTCAATATCAACCGGACAACGCTGGACAGTTTTCTGTCCTATCCCGTGCAACTGCTCGGCATGCCAACGCTGGGGCAAAGACAGCTACCGGGCATGGATGCCGGGTGCGAAGGTGAATCCTGGCAGGAGTTTATTGACGGATTATCCGGCATGGAACTGACGGACAAAACCGTTGCGCTGTTCGGTCTGGGCGATCAGGTCGGCTACCCGGACAATTTTGTCAGCGGCATGAAAGCGTTGTATGACGCCGTGACCGATCGTGGAGCCCGCGTGGTCGGTGCCTGGCCGAGTGCCGGATACGATTTTAATACCTCTGCCGCACTGATTGACGACAAGTTTGTCGGGTTAGCCTTGGATCAGGACAACCAGTACGATCTGACCGAGGAACGGCTGTACAGCTGGCTTGAACAAATAAAAACCGCATTGGCCGCCTGATGTGGTTATCGACCACAAGGTGTGTTTCTTCACGACGAAATGCACCTTGTCTTTTTTAGCGTCGCCGCATTTTCCGCTTTCCCCTTCAACCGCTTCGTCATAGTCTTGATACTCACCGAGATGATTACCCCGCAAGAGAACAACCATGCCTATCACTGTCCGCCCTATCACTGCTGATAGCTGTCTGCCGCTGCGTCAAAAAGAGCTGTGGCCCGATCGCCCTCTCGATTTTCTGCGTATGGAAGGCGATGAGCAGGCCCAGCATTACGGGCTCTACCTGGAGGATACGCTTGTCAGCTGTCTTTCTGTTTTCCCGCTCACAAATACGGCCCGGTAAATACGTAAATTCGCCACAGATGCCGCCTTTCAGCGGCAGGGATATGGCAGCAGGTTGTTAACTCAGGTGTTAGAGAAACTCCAGGCGGAAGGCATCAATGACATCATGTTGAACGCCCGACTCACCGCCACAGAATTTTATGTGCGTTTTGGCTTTCAGGTGGCTGGCGAGGTGTGCCACAAAGAAGGCATCGCCTATGTGAAAATGACGAAAACGCGATAGCTACGCATCGGCCAGGCTACGTAGCCACACCCGTTGTTGCTGCTTTTGTCGCTGGTGCCGCAGGTGCTGAAAGACTTTCGGCAATGCTTCTTCCCGTGCCAGCGGTGTTTCAGGTCGAACCGCTTCACACAGCAACAGATGCCAACCGAGATCGGTCGCCACGGGCTCGCTCAACGCGCCCGGCGGCAGTACAAACAGCACCTGTTCCAGCGGCGCAAACAGCAAACCGCGACTGACCCAGCCCAATACACCGCCTTCCATCGCGGTCGGACACTGGGAGTAACGCTCCGCCAGCGCGGCAAAGGTTTCTCCCTCGCGAGTGAGTTTGTCCCGCAGCGTCAGGATTTGCGCTTTCACCACCGCCTCTTCCCCGTCGTCAGCCGTCAACAGCAGATGGCGCGCCAGCCGCTGTTCCGGACGGCAAAATCGCTCCGCATGCCGCAGATACCAGTCATCCACTTCCGCGGACGTCGGTTCAGCAGTCAGCGCTGATACCTGCGCCATCTGCCATTCCATCAGGGTATGATGCAAAATCACCGCCTGCTGATCTACCGCAGAAAACCCGGCTTCGCCAAGCTCAGCCGCTAACGCATCGGTTACGGCAGCGGTCAAGGCGTCAGAGAGCGTCGGCCGATGTTGCAATGCGGCGTCCTCCATGGCCTGCTCCAAGCGTAACTGCGACGCCAGTTGCCGTTCCAACGCACGCTGGCGCTCAGGAGACAATGTGTCAGGTGCCCGGTTCCACAACTTTTGCGCCAGTTGCCACTGGCTGAAGCGCTGCCAGGCTAACATCAGGATGTCTCCTCACACAGTTCCAGCGTGCTGGAGGGAACCTGAAACCGGCGTTCACCAAACACTACGGTGTAGCGCTCGCCGCGTTCACCCTGATCGGTCGCCTGAATCTGCCCATGCTGGCCCGCACTGACTACCGGCTGGCCGTTTACCGCCAGTGCGTGCAGACAAATGACCCAATCGCCGTATTGAAATTCGCCACGGTGCCAGGGGGCATCTGCGGCGATCAGTTCCTGTGCGCGACAGCCGACAATCCTGTCCACCTCAAGAAAATGCACCTGATAGATCAGTTGATCCTGTAGAAAGGTGCCCCATTCGCGCACATAGCCTATGCTGCCACGCCGCACCAGCAGCTCACCGAGTTTTAGACCCGCCACTGTGCCATCATTGCGCAGCGGGCGCACCACGCGCACCGCATCACCAAATTCGAAGCACGTCATCATGATAGCGCTCCCGACCGTTTGCTCTGGTAGCTCTCGGCCAGCAGACGGCGAGCCAGTTGCCAATCGGCATCCGGTGCCAGTTCCAGCGAATTACGCAGCGGCACCGCTGCCCGCAGGCGGCGATGAAACTCGCTGAGCACCGTCAGGTTGCACGCCTGAAGCTCCTGCGTTTCATAAGGTACGGAGAAAAACCTGAAAAAAGCCTCGGCGCTATCCAGCGTTTCAACGCCGGGCAGTTGGTAGAACCATTCCATCGTCCCGCCTCCCCGGTAACAGTGTGCTGTCGCACAGCGACTGGAACATATCCAGCAATTCATAATCCAGCGGGTTACGCTTGGTACTTTCGGCAAATTCGCGCACGGCGGTTAATAGAGCCGCGGTCTGCGCCACATCTGGCTGATAACCGAGTCGGGCAAAAATGCCCTCGACGGCCTGCCGTCCTGAGTGCTTACCCAGCACCAACCGATATTCACGCACCAGCAGCGACGGTTCAATTTCCTGGTAGCTGCCGCTGTCCTGCAACAGCGCCGCGACGTGAACCCCGGATTCATGGGTAAACACCTGCTCGCCGACCAGAGGTTGCTGCTTATCGATCGTACGCTGCGCAGCATTCGCTACCCGTTGGCATAGTGCGGGCAACAGCGAAAAATGGATGCCACTGTCGTATCCCAGACAGCGCTCCAGTGCCACCGTTTCTAACGCCGCATTTCCCGCGCGCTCGCCAAGCCCTAACACCGAGGTGTTGACATGCGTCGCCCCCGCTTTGACCGCCGCCAGCGTGTTTGCCGTTGCCATCCCCAAATCGTTGTGGGCGTGCATTTCTATTTGCCCTGCCCAGACTTGTCGCAAGGCGCTGATGCGGGTGAAGGTGGTAAAAGGATCGAGCACGCCCAGAGTATCGGCGAAGCGCAGGCGCTCCGCGCCAGCAGCGTGGCTAAGGTTTCATCGCTGGCGCGAGAAGCATCCTCACACCCCAGGCAGACGCGCAACCTCTGCCGACGCGCCAGCTCGATCAATTGGCAAAGCTGCGGCAGCAAGGCATCAAGCGGTTGGCGCAACTTCTGCTGGCGTAACCGATCGGAAGCCGGAATGGAAATATCCACCCAGTTCATGCCCAAATCAGCACTTTGCTGAATTTCCTGCGCATTCATCCGGCACCAGGTCATCATCACGGTTTCCGGCAAACGACGGCGGATCACCGACATGCGCGCCCGCTCATCGCCGCCCATCGCAGGCGTACCGACTTCCAACTCGTTAACGCCGGCCTCCACCAGCGCTTGGGCAATCGCCAGCTTCTCACTGGCGCGAAATGCCACGCCGGGGCTTTGCTCCCCATCACGCAACGTGGTGTCATTAATCATGACCGTGCCGTTGAGCGTCATATTGGCCATGGTTTCTCCCCTGTGTCAGCCGTAGGTCGGGGCGAAATCGCCCGCCGTCGCCTGCGGTTTTCCCTGCTGCCAATAGGGTGAGAGTGTGCGCAGCCGTTCAACGATCGGCGGCAACGCGTCGATCACCCGATCACGGGTATAGCGCGACAGCGAGAAGCTGATGCTGCCGTGGGCCGCGGTGTAAGAATGCTCATGGCGCGCATCACATGGGACGGCTCCAGCGAACCCGATGTGCAGGTGCCGCCGCTGGAAGCAGCTATCCCGGCCTAGTTGAGCAACAGCAGGATGGCTTCGCCTTCAATAAACTCAAAGGCAATATTGAGCGTGTTAGGGGTACGCGGTTGCTCCCCGCCCATCACCATAACGTTTGGGATGATCTGGGCCAACCCGTGTTGTAAGCGGTCACGTAGCGGGGCAACCGCCGCTGTAATCATGGGCAAGTGCACTTCTGCCAATTCGCAGGCGCTACCCATCCCGACAATACCGGCAATATTCTCCGTGCCAGCACGACGCCCGCGCTCCTGATGCCCGCCACGCAGCAAGGGGCGGAACCGGGTAGAACGTTTCAGTTAGAGACAGCCAACTCCTTTCGGCCCATGTATCTTATGCGCCGAACACGAGAGCATGTTGATCTCGCTGCTGGAGAGCACAATCGGGATTTTCCCGACCGCCTGAACCGCATCACAATGAAACAGCGCACCGTGCTCATGGGCCAGCGCGGCCATCTCAGGCACCGGAAACAGCACCCCGGTTTCAGGGTTGACCAATGAATAATATTCACCGCGTGAATCCGCTCCTACTTTTTGTATCGGCACCTTAATTTCTGAATGCGGCAAACGCGCGATTGTGTAGGTTTTAGTTGTTAACGGTAAATTTTCTGCCGTGCGGAAAGAAGAAATTTTATCCGCTAACGGGACATTATTCTGTTTCATTCTAAGAAAGGACTCCAATTTTCTATCTAAAAACTTATCGCCCTTGCTTAGTAATTCAAACCCCGGGTCTACGGCTCTCAATGCATTTTTACTTAACCCGAGAAATTCATTTACGTGGGGCAGTTTGATCTCTCGAAGCATTATGGTTCCCGCATCACCCGCCTTTCCTCGCATTAACGTCCGACTACCGTAGCGTAAGCCTTTTTCCAACCTCGTTCCAAATTTGCCCGCCATGTTTGCGGCCTGCCTTGCGACAGGAATCAGAGCGATAATATCCATCATACAAGCGGGAACCGCTTGTACTGCATCATTATTGACGATTCCCTCTATACAATCATAAAAAGGGATTATATGTTTGACAAAACCCCACACTTTTTGCAATTCAGATTTATCATTACCGGAAGCATATAAGTCATGATAGAAATCATCTCTGTGTTTTTTCGATAAATAGTCTATCACAGGATGAATGCCGTTATTGGAATTCCCGATTGAAGAACATAGCGTTGTAATGCTAAAATTAAATTTATCTCTGTCGATTACTTGATCTTTCTCAACTACGTAATTTTTGGTAAAGCCATTATCGAGAAGTCTGTTATCGATATATTTCCTGATGTTACGATCGACCCGAATAAGTTTATAGGTAAAGGTTGAGTTATTCATTTTTCTCTTCAAAGCATAAATTCTTTCCTGATTGTTTTTACTTACAGAAAACAGATCGATATCTTTAAATTTAACATATAAATCAGTAACTTGTGTGGATCTGCGCACACAGGAGACAGGACGATCGGCGCGCATTGAGAACTGCACTGGGTTTATTATGAAATCCGATGACAAAATAAAATCCGCCTCAGTCTTATCAATTGAGCCAAAAGAAGAGTAAATGATTTTTTCATCGATTTTTTGAAAACTATTTACCACCTCACCAGTCAGTTTTTTATATTCATCATCGAGTTTATCCGGCGCTTTTTTGCAGGGTTTTACAAAATCATTCAAGTACAATTGCTTGGCTTGATTTTCTTTTTTTTCACGCATTTGTTGCTTAGAGCGTATTCCATCGGCTAAATCAGGTAGCCCAGGAAGCTCTGATGTAGGGCAATCAGCAATAATTTTATCCGCCAATTTTCCTTTACTAAGCCAGGTATTGACAGCGGCAGTATACTTCTCAATTTGCTTAACTAATTCCTGTTGTACAGCCATTACCTCTTTTCGATACTGAATATAATAATCCACAGATGCAACCTGCGATTTGAATGAATGTCCACTGGTGCTTAACAATTCATTCTTGTTACTTACTGGAATAAGCAAGGAGGGAAACAAAAAATACCTTATATCATCCAGAACGACGCCTTCGTTTGAAACCATATCCCATAAAGCACTTCCGATTTGCAGCGTTTCTTTAAGAGTGAATTTTGTCAAATCATGCGCTTTATCTAACAGTGCAGACCCTGCATAGAGATCGGCAAAAACCTGACTTCCAAGTGAAATTTTATCAATATCTTCTTCTGGCCATTTCAGCATGGGGAGCTCTTTTTCCAAATACAAGTACCACATACTATTAAATTCCCCCCAGCGATCTGTAGGGATATCTTGATAGGTAAGCAGGCCATCGTTAAAGATCTGATTTAATCCTAAAATGTGTTTAAGGCTGCTTACAGTAAAATAGGAAGGATAATCGTTTAATCTTATTTTACCCGCTACATACTCTCCCTGCTCCATACCGAGAACCTGATGGAAAATCCAGTGACCGATTACTGCCTGAGAAAATTCGTGAAAAATACTTTCCCTTTTTCGACCACCATAGAGGTCCGTTTCTGTCAAAATGTGTTTAGCAATGTTAATTTCTTTGCTGTCTCGCGTTTTAATACTATCAATGCCACCTCCATAGATATATTGAGCCACTGCCGCGATCAAAACCTCTTTTTTTATATTTTTATTGCCTAGTTTTTTATCCAGAAGATTATTCCTTCTCAAAAAACCGATAGCATCTGATCTTATTTCATATTTATTATCAGAAACTGAATGACTTTTTTCGTTATGCTTGATGTAGGACTCGCTAATAAGATTATCGCTTTGTAACGCAGGAGGAATATGTTCAAAATATCCCATATTTTCCGAATGATAATCACCACTCAGTGGATCATTTTCCGGTGGAGCGAGTCTAAGCGCGCCTGCGGGCTCGTCCTTTGCAGAACTGGGCTGATTCGCTGAATAATTGCGCCACGTTAATGTACCCGCTGTCGCACCCGCCAAAATGCCTGTCCCCATGAGCCATCTGGCTTTCCCCTTTAGCTTCAAGGACGGCGATGAGATAGGTGCCAGCCTCGCATGACGCTGTTCGGAAATAGCATCTGCTTGCTGTAATAATGAATTCCCTATGACACTCACTTGGTTATTTTCTGCTATCTTTTGGGGATTATTACCAGGACATAATGCTGTTAACCAACTCAGCAGGTTATGGCTAACGCTGGCGCTCGTTTTTTTAAACGCCTGGAGTCACCATCGGACGGTGAAGTTATTGAAACGAGATGATTGTTAACGGAATGATGCTTACCATATTCCTTTCTTTCGGTTGCAACATCGGGAGGCAAAGCAGCATTAATTAAGGGAGATGCAGGTGATATTCCTAGCATGGTCTATTTTCCTTGTGATTTTATAAAAAAATAATAACGCAGGTATTTAAAAATGATTTTCACAACGGGAGCACGTTCTGCTTTTCTAACTCAAATCATGCAAGTAAATAAGTCACGATAACACTCTACTGCCATCTTCCTCACAGCCAATGAAACAGAGATAATAATTCAACGGGTTAGGTTTATCATTATAACAACGTTTCATGGCGTCATACGCGGTGATAAGCCAGATTAGCGTTTTTCGCTGCTGCGAGTGAATCAGCGGGTTTACAGGAAGGGAGGCTTTTACGCTGTTAAACGTTCCCGCTCACGCGGGAACGGCATGATTACCACGATAACTAAAATACCCGCATCTCAAGCGGGTTAACCTTCTCTAGCCGTTTTGCCAGCCAGGGAGGCAAGCGATCGGCCATCAACGTTTGCAAAGCATCACGTTGTGAAGAGATGGTGGTGCCAGGCGGTACTTTCATCGGGTGAATATTGTGGCGAATAATCCGCGCCGCCGCCGGGCCACCAATCGCTTCACAGAACAGCAGATGGCACCCGGCCAGCAGTTGAGCGCGTACTTCATTGCTTTCCTGCTCCCCCGGTTCGCTGGGATAGCGACGCAACCCATGTAGCCACGAGCCCGTGCAGTCAAAGGCGTAAATAAAAAACAGGCGGCACTGCCCAAAATGACCGTTGATCGCGATACCATCCTGTGACGAAAATGCCACCAGCAGTTACGGTTCGCGCCCCGGCAGCGACATAACTGCCAGGTGTGCGGGCATTTCGCCGCGCAGACACGCCATCACCCGCTGCCAGCGGCCCCGGGTCATCACCGCGCGATCTCCGGGAAAACGCGCCATCAGTTGTGGTTGATCCAGCGACGACAAGTAGGCCAGATCGAGCGAGGCTTCATCCTCATGCGCAATCCAGCGTAACAGTTGCGGTGAGGAAAATTCCGGCAGGCAATGCATCAGCGCAAACAGCCGCCAGAACAGACGATCATCATCAGACATGTTCTCTCCTCATTCATGCCAGGCTGGGGCGCGAGGCCCGCAGGCTGACAGGAAACTGCGGTTTTTCCGTTTGCGGGTTCACGTAGTAGCGTTTTCCTCCTTCCAACGCCACTTCTCCCCCCCAGCAACCCTGACTGTCAAACTCTATACCGATCACCCTCGCCTCTAAATCCTGCTTGGCGATATAGCAATACAGTTGTGCGTTGCGCTCACGAAAAATCACTATCGGCATAAACACCTCCTCAGTGGCAAGGTGACGGCCCGGACAGTGCCGGGCCGATAAGCGGGCCACGCTGGCCTGGGGATCAACGAACAAGATCGAAGTTATAGTCGGTCTTGCCAAGCTTCATGGTATCTCTGTCGAGCTTCTCCAGTACCGCATTAACTAACTGAGTAAGAATCGACATAGCCCCTTCATACCCCCAGGTGGTTTGGCGATGCAGATGATGGCGATCGAAAATAGGGAATTCCAGACGAATCAACGGCACTTCAAACTGCTCTCCCTTCGCCAACGTATCGCGCTGAATGAATTTGCCGTAGGAGTTGCCAATCATGAAATCCGGTTTGTTGGTGAACATCAGCGAGCGGAAATGCCACAGATCGCAGTTGATATACACCTCACTCTCCTGCCCATAAGGCGAAGCGCTCAGCATTTTTTTCATCGCTTTCTGCCAACGTTTATTGGCGTTGTGGCACAGGATGACCGTCTGCTCACAACCCAACTCCAACAGGAATTGCGTCAAGCCCATCACAAAATCCGGATCGCCGTACAGACCAAAGCGTTTGCCGTGTAGCCAGGTGTGGGAATCCAGCATCATATCCACCAACCTGCCGCGCTCCAGCGTCAACGCATCACCGACTGGCACGCCGGTCAGTTCACTCACTGCCATCAGTAGTTTGTCCGTCGCATCCAGTCCAATCAGCACAGATACCTCGGTAGCCGTTTGATTCCAGTTCTCCTGCACCATTTTCTTGGTTTTTATCAGGTGCCACGGTTGCAACAGCTGCGTATCGATGGCGTTCGGTGCATCACGCATCTCTTGCTGGGTCGTCCCGCCTGCGTACATACGGTAGTGACTGTCTGCCGGCGTATCCAGTACCTCTGACGGATCAGACAGGATGGCACACGGTACACCCATCTGTTCCATCATGCGTTTCAGTACCCGGTAGTTGCCCAGATAGGTTTCAAATCCGGTAACCAGATTCAGGCGCGCCAGACTGCCGGGCTGATAGTTATTGTCTTCACCGCTGGTAAAAGTGCGGGCAAACCCTTCAAACATGTTGTCCCACCCGGTGATATGGCTGCCGATAAAGCTCGGCGTGTGGGCGTAGGGGATAGGCATTTGCGCGTCGACAAACCCGTCTTTCTTGGCATTGGCAATAAACGCTTGCAGGTCATCGCCAATGACTTCCGCCATACAAGTGGTGGAAACGGCGATCATCTCCGGTTTGTAGAGTGCGCTGGCGTTCTGCAAACCGGCATTCATGTTGTTGTTCCCACCAAACACAGCGGCGTCTTCCGTCATGGAGTCAGAAACATAGGCGAGGGGCTCCTTGAAATGACGGTTAAAATAGGTGCGGAAGTAGGCAACACACCCCTGAGAGCCGTGTACATAGGGCAAGGTGTTGGCAAAACCCAGCGCGCACAATACCGAGCCCAACGGCTGGCACGCTTTCGCCGGATCAATGTTCAGCGCTTCTCGCTTAAAGTTAAGTTCCTGGTACTCCGGCGTGGTAGTCCACTCGAAGACTTCACGCACGCGCTGCTCGTCATGCGCCTCTTCCATTGGGCGTTTCTTGTGAAACAGCGCCTGGTATTCATCCTGCTCAAACAACGGAAAGCAGGCATGGGTTTTTTCAGCAGTTTGACTCATGGTGTACTCCTCCCGCGCCACAAATCGGTGAACAAACGGGATATCAGGATAAGGGTTAGGCCGATTTCAGCCACGGAGCCGTCAGTTCACGCCAATTGGGGTTATTGAGCGTCATGTCCATGTCACGGGCAAAAATGGCGAAACCGTCATAGCCGTGGTACGGACCGGAATAATCCCAGGAGTGCATCTGGCGGAAAGGCACACCCATCTTTTGAAAGATGTACTTTTCCTTAATGCCGGAACCGATCAAATCAGGTTTCAGCGCCTTGACGAATGCTTCCAGCTCATAGCTGCTGGCATCATCAAACAGCAGCGTGCCTTCTTTCAGATCCGGCAGCGTGCGGTCGTAGTCGTCGTTGTGGCCGAATTCATAACCGGTACCAATAATCTCCATACCGAGATCTTTATAAGCACCGATGATGTGACGTGGACGTAATCCCCCGAGATACAGCAGTACCCGGCGACCTTCCAAACGCGGACGGTACTTGGAGATAATCGCCTCCGTTTGCGCCTGATAGCAGGCGATTACGGCTTCGGCGTTTTGCTTGATGGTGTCATCAAACTGCCCGGCGATTTTTCGCAGCGATTCTGCAATCTTGGTCGGGCCAAAGAAGTTGTATTCCATCCAGGGAATGCCGTGCTTCTCTTCCATATGCCGCGAGATATAGTTCATCGAGCGGTAACAGTGCACCAGATTCAATTTCACGTTAGGGGTGTTTTCCATCTCCACCAGCGTGCCGTCGCCGGACCACTGTGCTACCACACGCAACCCCATCTCTTCGAGCAGAATACGCGACGCCCAGGCGTCACCGCCGATGTTGTAGTCCCCGATAATCGCCACGTAATAAGGCGTAGACTCAAAGGGTTTACCTTCACGGTTATCCAGCACCCAATCACGGATCACGTCGTTGGCAATGTGGTGACCGAGAGATTGCGATACGCCGCGGAACCCTTCGCAGCGCACCGGTACCACCGGTTTACCAATCGCTTTACGGCTGGCATTGGCCACCGCTTCGATATCATCGCCTATCAACCCCACCGGACACTCGGACTGGACGGAGATCCCTTTACTGAGCGGGAACAACATTTCCAGCTCTTCAATCAGTTTGGTGAGTTTCTTGTCACCGCCAAACACGATGTCCTTTTCCTGAAAATCCGAGGTAAAGTTCAGCGTGCCAAAGCTGTTTACACCGCTGACACCGGTGTAATAGTTACGGCGTCCTGCACGGGAGTACTGGCCGCAGCCAATCGGGCCGTGTGAGATATGCACCATATCCTTGATCGGTCCAAACACTACCCCTTTGGAGCCGGCGTAGGCGCAGCCGCGTACCGTCATCACCCCCGGTTGCGATTTACGGTTTGATACCAGGCATTTCCCCACGCTCTCCTGCGCCGGGTCGGTAACCATCATGTGTTTTTGGCGCTCTTTGCGCGTTTTTTCAGGGAAAACTTCCAGCACTTCCTGGATGATCGCCTGATTGCGTTCACGGGTTGCGTTTGTCATTTCACTGTTCCTTCTGCATCAGGGCCCCCACGGGCGGGGGCTGACGCCGTTGAGCGATCAGGCCGCATTTTCTTCAGCAGCGGTTTTACCGATGATGCTGGCGTCTTCCTCTTCCATGATGCCGAATTCCATCAGCAGATCTTCCAGTTCATCCATGGTGCAAGGCACCGGGATCACTTTCATGGTGTTGTTGACAATCTTCTGTGCCAGTGTGCGGTATTCATTAGCTTGCTTACAGTTCGGGTCGTACTCGATGACCGTCATACGGCGAATTTCAGCGCGCTGTACGATATTGTCGCAGGGTACGAAGTGGATCATCTGCGTGCCGAGTTTTTCTGCCAGCGCTATGATCTGCTCATCTTCGCGATCGGTATTGCGCGAATTACAAATTAATCCCCCTAAACGCACCTTACCGGTTTTGGCGTATTTCACGATTCCTTTGGAAATGTTGTTGGCGGCATACATCGCCATCATTTCGCCGGAGCACACGATGTAAATTTCCTGCGCTTTGTTCTCACGAATCGGCATGGCGAAGCCGCCACACACCACATCGCCCAGGACGTCGTAGAACACAAAATCCAAGTCGTCTTCATACGCCCCTTCTTCTTCCAGGAAGTTGATGGCGGTAATCACCCCGCGACCTGCGCAGCCAACACCCGGCTCCGGACCACCGGATTCATCACAGCGCACATTGCCGTAGCCAATTTGCAGCACATCTTCCAGTTCGAGGTCTTCAACCGAGCCGACTTCTGCCGCCATTTCCATAATGGTGTTCTGCGCTTTAGCGTGAAGAATCAAACGTGTGGAGTCCGCTTTCGGGTCACAACCGATGATCATGACCTTCTTGCCCATTTCCGCCAGTGCGGCGACCAGATTCTGAGTGGTGGTGGATTTACCAATCCCCCCTTTGCCATAGATGGCACATTGACGCAAAGCCATGATTGCTTCTCCTGTTTCGGGTTAGAGGCGTGTGGTACGCCGAAGGTGTTGCATTCCCCTTGTTGCAGGGAACGTACCATCCATGCCAAAACAGGTAATCAATTGAAATTATTTATTTTGTAAGAAGTTTGCTTGCCGGGGAGAAAACAAACACAAGACAAAGGGCAAACCAATTGTTGTAAAACGGACAATCGGGCCACAGAGGAGCGGCAACGCGGTTTTCCGGTGACAGGAGCGACAGTTTGTTGGCTGCACGACAGGATGTGGCCCTTTCTGTCTTATTTCATGCAATTTTCCCGCATTACACACTGCATCAGATGCCAAGAAAATATCGTAACTAATTAAATAAAAACATCTTTTAATCTTATCATGGAAATGGCACAGGCTGTGCTTCAAGCCTCGCTGAAACGTCGAATCGATGGCGCGCCCGCCAAGCCGCCCCGTAAACACCCGCGCCATACCAATGAGGAAGCCCGCATGAGCAGAAAAATGAAAACGATGGATGGAAATGCCGCCGCCGCATACATCTCTTACGCCTTTACCTACGTGGCCGCCATCTACCCCATTACCCCCTCCACGCCGATGGCGGAAAACGTGGACGAGTGGACCACGCAGCATAAAAAAAACCTGTTCGGTCAGCCGGTACGTTTGATTGAAATGCAGTCCGAAGCCGGTGCAGCAGGTGCGGTACACGGTGCGCTACAGGCCGGAGCGCTTACCACCACCTATACCGCCTCGCAGGGGTTGCTGCTGATGATCCCCAACCTGTACAAGGTCGCAGGTGAACTGCTGCCGGGCGTATTTCACGTCAGCGCCCGCGCATTGGCCACCAACTCGCTCAATATATTTGGTGACCATCAGGACGTGATGGCAGTGCACCAAACCGGCTGCGCCATGCTGGCTGAGAATAGCGTACAGCAAGTAATGGATCTGTCTGCGGTCGCGCACCTGACGGTCATCAAAGGACGCGTTCCCTTTATCAACTTCTTTGACGGCTTTCGCACTTCCCATGAGATCCAGAAGATTGAAGTGCTGGAGTACGATGAGCTGGAACCGCTGCTGGACCGCGACGCGCTAAACCGTTTTCGTCGCAATGCGTTGAACCCCGATCACCCGGTGGTGAGTGGCACGGCGCAAAACCCAGATATCTACTTTCAGGAACGAGAATCTGCCAACCGTTTTTATGACGCGCTGCCTGCAATGGTGGAAAGTTACATGGCAGGCATCACCCGACTCACCGGACGTGAATATCATCTGTTTAATTACTACGGCGCGCCCGATGCAGAACGGATGATCGTTGCCATGGGATCGGTATGCGAAACCATTCAGGAAACGGTGGATTATCTCAACCAGCGCGGTGAAAAAGTCGGACTGCTGACCGTACATTTGTATCGCCCGCTCTCGCTGTCGCACTTCTTTGCGCAGATCCCGGATTCGGTACAACGCATTGCCGTGCTGGATCGCACCAAGGAACCCGGCGCGCAGACGGAGCCACTGTGTCTGGATGTGAAAAATGCCTATTACCGTCACGCTCAGCCGCCGTTGATTGCCGGCGGTCGCTACGGCTTGGGCGGCAAGGACATTCTGCCAACCCACATCGTGTCCGTCTTTGAGAATCTCACCCGCCCACTGCTGCAGGATGGCTTCACCGTCGGCATCACTGATGATGTCACCCACACCTCACTGCCGCAGGCCAGCGCAGCGATGAATGTAGCGCGCGTCGGCACCACCGCTTATAAATTCTGGGGACTGGGATCGGACGGCACGGTTGGTACCAATAAAAGCGCCATAAAGATTATCGGCGATAAAACGCCGCTTTATGCGCAGGCCTACTTCTCCTACGACTCGAAGAAGTCGGGCGGGATCACCGTCTCTCATTTGCGGTTTGGGCAAAGCCCGATCACCTCGCCCTATCTTATTCATCACGCGGATTTTATTGCCTGTTCGCAACAGAGTTACGTTGAAAAATATGACCTGCTGGCCGGGTTGAAACCGGGCGGGACTTTCCTGCTTAACTGCACCTGGACGCCGGATGAGCTAGCGTTAAAGTTGCCCACTGCCATGAAACGCTATCTGGCCCAGAACCACATTCGCTGCTACACCCTTAATGCGGTGCAGATTGCTCAACGTCTCGGCCTGGGCGGACGCTTCAACATGATTATGCAGGCCGCCTTCTTCAAGCTCACCAACATTATTCCCCCGGAAACCGCCGCCGATTATTTAAAAAGCACGCTAGTAAAATCCTATGGCAGTAAAGGTCCGAAGGTGGTGGAGATGAACCACGCCTCGATCGATCAGGGCATGCAGGCGTTGGTAGAAGTGGCTATCCCCGCAGTGTGGGCCACGCTCCCCGATGACACTCGTCTTCCCACTCGCGCCGTACCCGATTTTATCCGTCAGATTCTGGAGCCGATGAACCGCCAGGAAGGTTATACGTTGCCCGTCAGCGCCTTTATCGGCATGGAAGATGATACCTTCCCACCCGGTACGGCGGCCTATGAGAAACGCGGCATAGCAATTCAGGTTCCCGTCTGGCAGCCGGAAGGGTGCACCCAGTGTAACCAGTGCGCCTTTATCTGCCCGCATGCGGCTATCCGCCCTGCATTGCTGAATGAAGAGGAGCGCGCGGCAGCACCGGTTTCCTTGCTGAGCACCCCCGCGCAAGGGGCCAAGGCGTGGAGTATCATCTGTCCGTATCGCCGTTGGATTGCTCCGGCTGCGGTAACTGCGTGGATATCTGCCCATCACGCGGTAAATCACTCACCATGCAGCCGCTTGAAAGCCAACAGCATCAGGTTGGATTGTGGGAGCATGTGCTGGCACTTTCGCCCAAGGTCAATCCATTTAGCAAAACGACGGTAAAAGGTAGCCAGTTTGAAACGCCGCTTCTGGAGTTTTCCGGTGCCTGCGCCGGTTGCGGAGAGACGCCTTATGCGCGCTTACTGACGCAACTGTTTGGCGATCGCATGCTGGTGGCCAATGCGACAGGCTGTTCGTCAATCTGGGGCGCAAGCGCACCGTCGATCCCTTACACCACCAACCACAAGGGACAAGGCCCGGTCTGGGCTAACTCGCTGTTTGAAGACAACGCCGAATTCGGTTTAGGGATGTTGCTCGGCAGTCGGGCGGTGCGCGCGCAGTTGGCGAGCGATATTCAAACCGCGCTGGCGTTGCCTGTCACTCCGGCGTTGCATACTGCGCTCACCGACTGGCTGGAGCACAAAGAGCGCGGGGATGGCACACGGGGACGGGCTGACACCGTTATCGCCCGCTGGTACAGGAGCAGACCACCTCACCGCTGCTGGCACGCATCTATCAGAATCGCGACTATCTGCCTAAACCGTCGCCGTGGATCTTCGGCGGCGACGGCTGGGCCTACGATATTGGCTATGGCGGCCTGGATCACGTGCTGGCCTCCGGAGAAGATATCAATGTGCTGGTGTTCGATACCGAGGTGTATTCCAACACTGGCGGCCAATCGTCCAAATCCACACCGGTAGCGGCTATCGCCAAATTTGCCGCAGAAGGGAAACGCACGCGCAAAAAAGATCTCGGTATGATGGCAATGAGCTACGGCAACGTTTATGTGGCGCAGATTGCCATGGGAGCTGGTAAAGCGCAAACGCTGCGTGCCATTGCCGAAGCGGAAGCCTGGCCCGTCGTTGATCATCGCCTATGCAGCCTGTATCAACCACGGACTGAGCGCAGGCATGGGATGCAGCCAGCGCGAGGCAAAACGCGCGGTGGATGCCGGTTATTGGCATCTGTATCGCTTCGATCCGCTGCGCCAGGATAAAGGCAAAAACCCGTTTGTGCTCGATTCGGATGAACCGGAAGAGGATTTCCAAGCCTTCCTGATGGGTGAAGTGCGCTACGCTTCGCTGAAACGCCAGCACCCGGCGGTGGCTGACAGCCTGTTTGAACAAACCGAACAAGATGTCAAGGATCGCTTTGAGCGCTATCGCAGCTTGGCGGAGGGCTGATCGCATTTTTCATCGCTTGTTGGGTTATTTTTATCGGGTTGACGCATTTAGCGTCAATCCGACGTAACATCGCCACCAATATCCGCTATCAGCACCTTCTTCCTGTTCTCCAACCTAACGGTTTACGCCACATTCTCAGTTCCTCGCTTGCAGGCTAAACAGATCGATACAGTTTGCGAAAATAGCAATTAACACAATGAAAATAATTACTTTATTTTATTAGCGTTGTTATTGCTTATACCTTGTCAGTAAAAAACAGAGCAGTGATTGTCATCATTTAAGGAGCCGGTAGTGATGAACGAACAGGTGGATAGCGATTTTGAGGAGTTGGTGATTAACATCATCGTCAATGCGGGTCAGGCGAGAAGTCATGCCATCAAAGCTATTGAGTGCGCGGCACGTCAGGAATTTGGGCCTGCACAGGAGTTGTTGGAACAGGCCACCGAAGCATTGCGCGTCGCTCATCTGGCACAAACCAATCTGATAGAAGATGAAGCGCGCGGCGTACATCACCCGGTCACGCTGTTGATGGTGCATGCTCAGGATCATTTGATGAACGCCATCACGGTTAAAGATTTGGCCCGGCAGCAGGTGGCTTGCTACCAGCATATGGCTGAATTAAGCAAACAGGTGCAAGCACTCTCACTTACCCAGGCACACTATTGATACGAGGAGTAGGTCATGTTGCACATTACGTTGGTTTGTATGGGAGGTTTTTCCACGGGAATGCTGGTGAAAAGAATGCGTGAAGATGCCGTCAAACAAGCGCTCGATGTGGAAATTAACGCGACATCCGAAAGTAATTTTAAAAATTTCTCCGACAAAACCGACGTATTACTGATCGGCCCACAGGTGAGTTTTATTGAAGGCACGATGAAAAGCCGCTACCCAAATTTAAAAATCGCTGTCATCAATGCCGTGGATTACGGCTCGATGAACGGTGGAAAGGTACTCGAATTCGCCCGTAATTTGTGAGCCAGTGGTTATTATTTGTGAGCCTATAGTTATTACTGGCGCATTCTTTCGCCGCGTTGTGCGTCACTCGGTATATTGGCAGCAGATAGTTTTCAGGCTAATGATAGTCCTTGCACCCGCCCTATTTTGCGCAAATGGATCAGGAGCACCAGAGCATGCGGATCGACATCGTCTATGACAAATTGAAGGCGCTTAGCGTCGAATCTGGCATCTCCGCCCCGCAGTTGGCGGAGGCGCTTGGCTATGCCAGAGCCAATGTCAGCAACGATCTGAACAGTCTGGTCGCGGAAGGAAAAGCTTTCAAAATCAAAGGCAAATCCGTGCTGTTTCAGGCGATTAATCCAGGCGCTCTGGCCCGCAACAGTGAAGGCGAATTTGCGCAGTTTATCGGCAGCAACGCCAGCCTGTTTCCGGCGATAGAGCAAGCCAAGGCAGCGGTGTTCTACCCTCCCAACGGGATGAATATGCTTATTCTGGGCGAAACCGGCGTGGGAAAATCCCTGTTTGCCGAACTTATGTACCAGTATGCCAAAGCCATCGGCAAACTACCGGCACAGGCGCCGTTTGTGATTTTTAACTGCGCCGACTATGCCGACAATCCGCAACTGCTGCTGGCACAGTTGTTCGGGTGTAAAAAAGGAGCCTATACCGGTACCGATGAAGATAAGGTTGGCCTGCTGGAGAAGGCGAATCACGGCGTTCTTTTTTTGGATGAAGTACACCGTCTACCGCCAGAAGGACAGAAAATCTTTTTCACCTTTATCGACAAGGGAATTTTCCGCCGTTTAGGGGAAACGCAGGTCGAACGCACCGCCAGCGTACGCATCTTTTCTGCTACCACGGAAGAGCCGGACTCCAGCCTGTTGCGCACCTTTACCCGACGTTTTCCGATGGTTATCCACCTGGCAGCCCTGAGAAAACGCACTTTCCAGGAGCGTTTTGCGCTGATCCAGTTTTTTTTCAATCAGGAAGCGGCGCATTTGCAGGAGAGTATCAGCGTCTCCGTGAATGCCCTGCGCGCCCTGCTGAGCTATGACTGCCCGAACAACATTGGTCAGCTTAAAGCGGATATTCGCTTCGCCTGTGCGGGCGCGTATGCGGAATACATGACCGGCAAAAAAACCAGTTTCGCCATCAACCGTCGAACGCTGCCGAAACACGTCAGTCAGGCGCTGTATACCCATCTTGAGCATCGCCAGATCTGGAACACCATTATTGGCATCAACAAGAAGAGCGTCACTTTCTCTGGCACCAGCAACACACCGCTGTTTGAAGACGATGCGCTCAATGACATTTACGACATGCTTAATCTACGCATGTCGGAACTGCGCAGCCAGGGAATTGAAGGCAATACGCTGGAAGAGGAGATTGAGAAAGATATCGCGGACTACTTCCAAACCCGGATCAGCCGTTATCAGGGCAAATATGACACACGCCGTCTGGAGAATCTGGTTACCCCAGCGGTACTGCGTTTAACCGAAGAGATCATCCGCTATGCCGAAGGGAAATTGCAGCGCACGCTGGACAATAAGGTCTATTACGGTTTGGCAACCCATATTGAAAACGCACTCGATCGCGTGCGTCGCAACAAAAGCATTGTCCATCCGCAGTTGAACCGTATTCGCACCGGCCACCCGGATGCTTTCAATGCGGCCCTGGATTGTCTGCGCATGATAGAACGGGTGATGGAAATCACGCTGCCCATCGATGAAGCTGGATTTCTCGCCATGTTCTTTGTCTACAGCGAGTGGGATCTGGAGCAGCGGCAGACCGATGTCAAGGTGATCGTAGTGGCGCACGGGATGGACACCGCCAGCGCGCTGGTTGCCACCGCCAACGAGCTGCTCGGGGTCAATTATGCGGTGGGTTTTAACGTTCCCCTCTACGAAAAGGCGGGAGCGCATCATTCGTCACATTCAAGCCAGCGAAGGCGTATCTGAAGTGCTGCTGCTGGTTGATATGGGGTCACTGACCACCTTTGGTGCCGCCCTGGCACAGCACTGCGACGTAGCAACGCGAACCATACAGTTAATCAGTACCATGCACATTGTCGAAGCGATCCCGAGCGCCATGAACGGCCTGCCCTTGCAGGAGGTGTATCACAACGTGCTGATGGTCAATCAGTTACTCGAACAGGAAGTACCGCGCGATCGTGAACCTGCCCCCGCCCGCGTCCCCGCGACTACCGAGAAGAAACTGGCCATCGTCATGATCTGCACCATGGGAGAAGGCACGGCAAAAGTACTGGAAAACCGCCTGTCACAGGCGCTGTCGAGTCGTATGCAGCGCGTCGCCGTGCTCTCGCAGCGTTTTGATAACGATGCCCAGCTCAATCAGGAACTGGTCGCACTGGGCCAACGCTATACGTTGGTTGCGCTGGTCAGCCCGTTCCCCATCGCCACTGCGCTCACGCAGTTCGATCTGGCCGATGTGCTGTACTACGACGGCGTGACAGCGTTGGATCGGCTGATCGAGCGAGAATCCACCTACCTGCTGGTAGCCGAAACGCTGACACAGATTTTGCAGCATGTGAAACCGGATACGGCGCTGCTTGCCATCAAAGGGTTTAACGCGCGCGTGTCTGCAGCGCTGGGGATCACGCTCTCTTCCAATATGCTTATCGGTTTGACCATGCATCTGGCGTGCTTGCTCGATCGTTTGCTGGAGGGACCAACCCATAGCGATTTTCCCGACAAGGTGCGTTATGTACAGCAGCATGACGCGATGATTCGTCTTATTCGTCACGAGTTGAGCGCCATTGAACAGGCATTTTCGCTGGCTATAAGTGAAGACGAAATATGTACCCTTTGCCGTTTTTTTATTTCACAGGACATCAGTCAACCGACAAAAGAGGTTATTAACGCATATCCATAATGAATGTGTAGAAAATATATAAAACATCGACCAGGCGAGTTAACTTGCCGAGCGTTCTATACCCTAAATTTTCTATCCGGTACGTATAATTATAAAGGAAAGAAAGATGGCTAACCTACAAAATACCATGCCCGGGCTGCAATTGGCCGCCTCGCACATGCAAAGCAACAAATATTTGATGTCAATTTCCAACGGTTTTACCGCTGTACTTCCGGTATTTATTATCGGAGCGTTTTCCACGTTATTAACAAATCTGCCAATTGACAGTTATTTGGCATTTATTAAAACGTACGGATTACAGCAGGCGATTGCATTACCCGCCAGCGTGACGTTAAAAATAATGTCGATTTACGTGTGCTTCTTTATTGCTTATAAATTGGCAGGTTCGCTCGGCCATAATGAAATGGTGGTCAGCTCGATTGCCATCTGATCACCAGCCCGGTGACGATTGTGGATGGCACGGAGGTAATGCCGTTTAGATATCTCGGGGCTGGCGGGTTGTTTGTGGCGATTATGGTTGCCCTGCTGGTGAATAAAATCTATTCCTTTGTCGTCGATCGCCATCTCACCATACGCATGGGCGACAACGTTCCTCCTGTGGTGGCGGAAACATTTAACGGCCTGATCCCCGCCATCATCAACGTCATTATTTTGCCACCATTGCAGCCCTGTTCAAACTGACCGCCGCCGGCAGCCTGCATGCCTACATTTACTTTATTATCCAGCAACCCTTGCTCGGGATCACCGGCTCTTACAGCGGCATGATCACGTTTGTGGTGGTAGCACACGTGCTGTGGCTGTTTGGCATTCACGGCACAATGGTGACCGGCACTATCTGGAAACCGCTTTATCTGGCGATGGATCTGGAAAACCTGACCGTGTTCCAAAACGGCGATCCGCTGCCGCACATTGTCGGCTATGCGTTCTGGGGCGTCTGGGCCAGTCTGGGCGGCAGTGGTTCCACGTTGGGCCTGAACCTGTTGATGGCCTTTAAAGCCAAAAGTGAGGGGTTGAAGAAGTTAGGCCGAATGGCGCTGCCAACCTCGTTCCTGTGCATCAAGGAGCCGATTATTTTCGGTATTCCCATCGTACTTAACCCAATGTTGGCGATTCCTTTCGTATTTGCCCCGGCGCTGAACGTCACCGTCGCCTATTTCCTGATAGCGACCGACGTACTGCCACGCATGATTGGCGTATTCAACGTGATCGAGATGCCGGTGTTTGCTAACGCCTTTATCCAGGGCAGTTGGCTGTTTGCGCTGTTGCAGGTGTTCCTGATCGTGCTCAACACGCTGATTTACTATCCGTTTTTCAAACGGCTGGATAATATCATGCGTACTCAGGCCACGCAGGCTTGAGGCGACACAGTTTTAAAACAAGGGAGGCCGCACAGATGACGATCGCAGTGATTGATACCGGCACCACACAAATGAAGCTGGTGCTGTTCGATGTACAGGGTACAACGAAGTTTCAGCACGCCGTCAGCACCACGTCACACTATTTTGATGACGGTCGCGTCGAACAGGATCCGCAACGTTGGCGTGATGCATTGGCGGTGCTGCTGCGCGCGGCGGCGCTGTTTCTCTCTGATCAGGGGCTGACGCTACACGCATTGGCGTTGACGTCACAGCGTTCGTCGATTATTGCTGTCGATGCGCAAGGCAACGCATTATCACCCACGCTGATGTGGCAAGACACGCGCACTCAGGCTCTGTGTGACAGTCTGGCTGGTGCCTCCGCCCAGGTGCATCAACGCTGCGGCTTACCGATCTTACCGGTGTTTTCCGCCGCAAAAATGGGATGGCTGAAGCAAAACCAAACGGCGCTGTATCAACGCGCCGCAAAGCTGGTCGGCATTCATGATTTCCTGTTGCATACGCTGACTGGCCGTTTTTGTACCGACTATTCGCTGGCGTCACGCACCAACCTGTTCAACCTGCGCACCCGGCAGTGGGATGACAGCTTATTAGCGCTGTTCGAACTCGATGAGGACAAGCTCTGCACCTTGCTCCCTCCCGCCAGCGTGGCGGGGGCGTTGCTCCCCTCCATTGCCGCGCAGGTCAGTTTGCCAGCGGGCATTCCCGTGATCACCGCCGGTGGCGATCAGCAATGCTGCGCGTTGGGCATGGGGCAGTTCGCTTCTGACCGTGTGATCGCCAATGTCGGTACCGGTGCTTACGTCATGGGCATGGCCACTACACTGGGTACTGCGCCACTCGACAGCCATTTTGCCTACAACCACGCCGCCCTGCCGGGCAACATCGTGATTGAGGGCGCGTTGCTCTCCGCCAGTTGCGCTTACGACTGGTTCAACCGCACGTTCTATCAAGCTGACGGCGACTACCACACCATCAATCAGGAGGCCAGTGCCGCCTCGCCCGGGGGATACGGGCTGGTGCTGTCGCCTTTTTTCAAAGGAAAGCTCGCCCAACAACAGCCCGGAGAGGCAAAAGCGTTCTTTTATGACATTGCCTTGCACCACACCCGGGGGGATTTCGCCCGCGCCATTCTGGAGGGCATTGCCCATGAACTCCATCACCAGATCCAGGGCATCGCTCCGCTGGTGGGGGGAATAACCGATATCTATACCGCGGGTGGCATCACTCAATTCGACACCTTCAACCAGATTCAGGCGGATATCTACAACCGTCCGGTGGTGGCGCTCAAAGATAACGCCACGGCGGCGGGTGCCTGGATCTCTGCCGTGGTCACGCTGCAACACTACCGCAGCTACGCGCAAGCCCACCAACAGATCGCCCGTCATCAACATACGCGGTGCTTCTTACCGCAGCCCGATAACGTGGCGCTGTATCAGGCGCAGGCGGTAAAAAGCCGCATCGTGCAGGAACACATTTATTCATGATCTTTCTCTACTCATACACCAAGGTGATCGCATGCTGAACAAGATAAAAACTGACTTTCCGGCCGACTTTCTGTGGGGCGCAAGACCTCCGCTTTTCAGGTAGAAGGCGGCTATCTGGATGATGGAAAAGGGCTTTCCACCGCAGACACGCGCGCATTGTTGAAATCTCATCTACAGGCCGACACCAAAGCCGCCAGTGGACAGTACACCCACTGGCGGGAAGATATCGCCTCGATGGCCGAGCTGGGCCTGCGTTCCTACCGTTTTTCCATCGCCTGGACCCGTATTTTCCCCAATGGTGATGAAGCCGAGTCGAATCACGCAGGGATTGATTTTTATCTGGCACTGATCGATGAATTACGCCACCACCACATTGAGCCCATCGTCACCCTGTACCATTTCGACTTTTCGGAAGGGTTGAATAAAAAGTACGGTGGCTGGCTGGCGCGTGAATCGATCGCCGATTTCGAGAAATATGCGCGCACCTTGTTTCGCGCCTTTGGCGATCGGGTGAAATACTGGCTGACCATCAACGAACAGAACCTGATGCTGTCCGTGGATGTGCTCATGGGATTGCAGGGTTTGGATGCCAACAAGGCTGATCGCCGCCGCTACCAGATGAACCACCACATGTTTCTGGCGACCGCCAAGGCGATTGAAGCCTGTCATGAACTGCTGCCCCAGCGGAAGATTGGTCCGGCGGTCTCCTATGTGCCTATCTACCCGGCCTCACCGCACCCTGAAGATGTTTTAGCCGCGCGTCAGAACCACGATCTGCGCAACCACGCCATGCTGCACGTGCATTGCTATGGTGACTATCCCGGTTACTACACCGCATTTTTGCAACAGCACGGCTGGTATCCGCAGGTGGAAGACGGTGATTTTGACTACCTGCGCCAGCATGCGCCGGATTTCATCGCCTTTAACTACTATCGCACCAACGTTGCCAGCGCCTGTCCAGCAGACATCACCGCACAGGAAATTGAACGCATCAAAGACGAAACTGGCGATCGTTTGGCGTCCATAGTCCCCGGTTACTATCAGCGCGAAAAGAACCCCTACCTGAAGGCGACAGAATATGGCTGGCAGATCGGACCCGATCGGCTTTCGCCTGGCCTTCCGTGAACTGCACGAACGCTATCCGCTACCGCTGATGGTGACAGAGAATGGTTGGGTACACCGGATGAACTCACGGCAGACGGTCAGGTGCACGACGAATACCGTATAGCCTATATTCGCGATCACATCGAGCAGATGCTTCTCGCCATTCAGGACGGCGCGCAGGTTCTCTCCTACACCCCCTGGACCTTTATCGATGTGCTCAGTTCGAACGATGGTTTCAAGAAGCGCTACGGCTTTGTCTATATCGATCGGGATGAGTTCGATCCCACCCCGTTAACACGCATCAAGAAGGACAGTTTCTATTAGTATCAGGCATTGATCCGCAATAACGGCAACGCCCCTGAGTGATGATTATTCCCAGCGCAGGCTGGGCTGCGACCCACTGGCTGGCTAGCCTGCTTCACCGCCAGCCCTAGTTGCCACACCGCCATGGCATAGTGGACGCTGTGGTTGTAGCGGGTGATGGTATAGAAATTCGGCAAGCCGAACCAGTATTGGAATTGGTTGCCCATATCCAAACGCAGCAAACTGACCTCGGTATAACCAATCAGCGGTTGGGCAGTACGCAGCCCGGCCGCCGTTAGCGTCGCCACCGGATAGCGCGTTTTGAAACCACTGTCCCAGGTGTTGGGTACTTGTCCTTGTGTCGGGATCGCTACCTCGGCACCAGCAGTCCAGCCGTGCGCCTTGAAATAGTTGGCCACACTTCCGATAGCATCGACCGGATCCCACAAGTTGATATGTCCGTCACCGTTAAAATCGACGGCATACTGCTTAAACGACGATGGCATAAACTGACCGTAACCCATGGCACCCGCATAGGAGCCTTTGAGCGAGAGCGGATCGTCCCCCTCTTTACGCGCCATCAGCAGGAAGGTTTCCAACTCACCCGCAAAATAGTCGGCACGGCGCGGATAGGCAAATGCCAGCGTGGCCAAGGCGTCGATAATGCGGGTTTTTCCCATCACTCGTCCCCAGCGGGTTTCCACGCCAATAATGCCGACGATGATCTCGGGCGGCACGCCATAGGTTTGCCAGGCGCGTTGTAAGGCATCGCTGTACTGATTCCAGAGCATCACCCCATTTTGCACGTTATCCGGCGTAATGAACTTGCTGCGATAGCGCACCCAGGCACCGTTTGGGGTCGGAGGTCCACCGGCAGAGACCGGCGCTTGCTGATCCATCAAACGGATCACCCAATCGAGCTTTTTGGCCTGTATCAAAACATCGTGCAATTGCTGGCGATCGAACCCGTGCTCTTGCACCATGCGGGCAACAAAACGGTCAGTTTCTTTGTTGAATACAAAATCGCCCTGTTGCAGTGGTCCGGTATGCTCAGGTTGCAACAAAAAGCCACCGGATACCGGCGGTTGGGTGGCAGGATCAGCCGCCGAGGGTGCAGGGGTAACACAACAGCCAAATAACGCATCAGAAAGTCATTTAACGCCAAATGATAGGATACATCTATGGTAAGCCAAAGCTCGGTATAAAAAAACAGAAATATCGAAATGAAACAGCGCGGTACTTTGTCTGTCGTGGTTTCAGAATGATGATAAAGCCGCTTTATTCATGGTAATCCTCGGCGAAAGCCGGGGATCTCTGCAAGAATAAACGCGTCTCTTCTGCGCGAGATTCCTGCCTTCGCGGGAATGACGGAAGTGGGCAGGAATGACGGATGAGGATGGGGATCGCCGCTTTAGGCAGAGTCGTCAGCAACGTTAAACCCCGGCAACATTTGCCGGGGTTTTTCACTAACATGCGATGGAACACTAGGCTTTGGCGCGCGACGTAATAATCGCCTCCATCACGTTGCGCGGTGCTTCAGCGTAATGCTTGAACTCCATGGTAAAGGTAGCGCGCCCTTGCGTCATGGAACGCAGCGTGGTGGCATAGCCGAACATCTCTGACAATGGCACCTCTGCGCGAATTACTCGGTCACCCAGTCGTTCTTCCATGCCTTGCACCATGCCACGTCGTGAAGCTAAATCGCCCATCACGTTACCAGCGTAGGGTTCTGGTGTTTCGACTTCAACCTGCATCATCGGTTCCAAAATCACCAGATGCGCGCGTTTTACCCCCTCTTTGAAGCCGAAGATCGCCGCCATGCGAAACGCCATTTCTGACGAGTCCACTTCATGATAGGAACCAAACGTCAGCGTGACTTTCACATCCACCAGCGGATAGCCCGCCAACACGCCGTTGTTCATGGCTTCCCGCACCCCTTTTTCCACGGAAGGGATATACTCACGCGGCACCACACCACCTTTGGTCGCATCCACGAAGCTGAACCCGGCACCAGCGGCCAGCGGTTCAAGTGACAGCACGACATGACCATACTGCCCTTTACCGCCGGATTGGCGCACAAACTTACCTTCTATGTCCGTTACCGTCTGACGTATCGTTTCGCGATACGTCACCTGCGGTCGACCGACGTTCGCTTCCACGCCAAATTCACGTCGCATACGATCGACGATAATCTCCAGATGCAGTTCCCCCATGCCAGCAATCAGGGTCTGACCTGACTCTTCGTCCGTTTTCAGGCGTAACGACGGGTCTTCCGCTGCCAAGCGTTGTAAGGCAAGCGCCATCTTTTCCTGATCGCCTTTGGTTTTGGGTTCAATCGCCAACGCGATCACCGGTTCCGGAAAGACCATTCGTTCCAGGGTGATAACCGCATCGGGATCGGACAAGGTATCACCGGTTGTGACATCCTTGAGCCCGACACAAGCGGCGATATCTCCAGCGCGAATCTCACCCACTTCGTGGCGCGTATTGGCATGCATTTGCACGATACGACCAATACGTTCCCGTTTTCCCTTCACTGGGTTATAGACGCTATCGCCTTTGCTCAGCACGCCTGAATAAACGCGCACGAAAGTCAATTGACCGACGTACGGGTCACTCATCAGTTTGAATGCCAACGCCGAGAACGCTTCTTGGTCATCGGCGTGGCGTTCTGCTGACGCGCCCTGCTCATCGACACCCTGTACCGCCGGAATATCCAGCGGTGAAGGTATCAGTTCCACGATGGCATCCAGCAGACGCTGCACCCCTTTATTTTTGAACGCACTGCCACACAGCATGGGCTGAATCTCACCGGCAATGGTACGCAGCCGCAAGCCTTCTACGATCTCCGCCTCGCTCAGATCGCCCCGCTCAAGATAGCTATCCATCAACGCCTCGGAGGCTTCAGCGGCCGCAGACACCATCTGCTCACCCCATACCTGCGCCGTTTCCACAACCTCGGCCGGGATGGGTTCGTAGCTAAAGGTTATCCCCTGAGTAACATCATCCCAAAAAATGGCACGCATCTTCACCAAATCCACCACGCCGCTGAAATGCTCTTCACTTCCGATGGGCACGACGATCGGCACGGGATTGGCCTTCAGGCGCTCAACCATTATCTGACGCACGCGGAAAAAATCGGCACCAGCGCGATCCATTTTATTCACGAAAGCCAGACGCGGAACCCGGTACTTATTGGCCTGACGCCAGACGGTTTCCGATTGCGGCTGAACGCCACCTACGGCTTCATACACCATCACAGCGCCATCGAGCACGCGCATCGAACGCTCTACCTCGATAGTGAAATCCACATGCCCCGGGGTGTAGATAATGTTGATACGGTGCTGGGGAAAACGGTTGTCCATCCCCTGCCAAAAACAGGTCACTGCCGCAGAGGTAATAGTGATACCGCGTTCCTGCTCCTGCGCCATCCAGTCAGTCGTGGCTGCACCGTCATGCACTTCACCCAGCTTATGGCTCATCCCGGTGTAAAACAGGATGCGCTCCGTGGTGGTGGTTTTCCCTGCGTCGATGTGCGCAAAGATGCCAATGTTGCGGTAACGGTCAATAGACGTTGTACGAGCCATGATATGTCATTAATAACGAAGGGGTTCGGACGTGGCAGTGAACTGTCGCAGGGAGAACCCGGATTGATAACGGCGACGATTATAGTACAAATGTTCGAGTATATTCGAACTATTTTTTGAAAATGTCATTCAACAAATTGCCCAATCGCACTCCTTCGCACGTTGCTGGACAGTGAGTGATAGCTACTTGCAGCCTACGCCTCGTCAACATTACCTGCAATCAGTGATGCGTTTTGGTTACAAAAAACGCGCCTAACTCGAAACGCTTTTTATAAAAGCCATAATATAAACAAAAGTATTAATAATAATTTTTATTTATACTTAAAAAACTAAAGTGGAATATGCAATACATCACTATAAAAACAACAGATATTAATTTTTTTACCGATAGGATATCACCATGCCACTCTTTAACATTAATGAATTAGCAGATCATCTCACGTTCACATCAGATTTCAGATGGAGTAATAGAAATCCAATCAGCGCCGGACTTTTTTTAACGAGAGTCAATCGCGCACAAAATGAATATCTTCAACTACAGTATAATTCCATATATACGGGCAATCTCTCAGAGTTAGGCAGTGAAATACCTATTAATCCCTCTCCACCGCTGATATGATCAGAATACTTTTCCAGCCGCAGTTAAATTACTTTCCGTCAGATGTAAATATAATCACCTCCACAGAGAGTAAAAGTTTGCTCATGGAGATCCCCCATTGGTATACGCCAGAAGATTTAACCAGTAAACTTCTGGTGTCACAACCAAACATAACGAAATTGGCACATTGCGAGACGCTTGCTAAAAACAGAAACAGTACATCATTTTCCCAATTTTTGAGCAAACTCAGAGCCTGTGATGTGGTTATTCACTCATCTGAATTTAAACAGCATATCAGTACGTTTCTGGACAATATTTTATTATCCCCTTCGGTGGCAGAAACTTTGTTTGCTATCGCCTCTGACGGAACCTCCAGTTGCAACGACAAAGCCCTGTTCACTTACAACCAGATGCAGCAAGTGATGATTGTTGATGACATTTACAAGGGTAAATATGACACTCAATTGGATACATTGATTGCCGTAGCCAGACGCGTTTACCGCACCAGACAATTAACTATGATTGCTAATCAACATATGAAGCGACACCCTAACACCGATGAAATTGAGATTTACCTCGGTTTCCAAACCCGATTGCATAGCGCACTAGACCTGCAACACTTCGCGCCAAATATGCACAGTTTTATTTGCTCAAAGATTTCATCCGATGATCTAAACGCTGCGGAGAAAACCATTAAAATAAATGAAAACATTCAAATTCCTTCCTGGCTTGCACAATGGGAACAGTTACATGCGTTAATTGAACGGCTTGCGCCAGAAAAAATACATGCTGCTCAAGAGCGAAGATACTACATGCTGGAATTTGAATACCAAAAGCATATTGATGATTTATTGCGAAAGAACCTATCAAAAAATATCCCAGAGGCTGAAATAAATGCGGGGAAAATAGTATTAAACAAAATGCAGCTTGAGATTGACTGGGCACTGATTGCTGATTTTTTTCTCCACATCAGCTCAATAGCTCAATAGCTCAATAGCTCAATTGAGAATGAATTCTGGACAACGGATAAATACAGCACGGTGTAAAACACACGCCAGGATGACATCATCAAACGCACCCGTTATAGTGATACGGCGGCCAGGCGGCACCGTTGATACAAGAATACGGAGTACTATGATCGCTCACCATCCCGACCCTGAGCAGATTCGATTAGAGAACGTTTTGCTGGCTTTGGGTAATCCGGTACGGCTGGAAATAGTACGTATTTTAGCCCAGCAGGGGGAGCAATCCTGCGGAGCACTTTCGCAAGGCGCGGCAAAATCTACGATGTCGCACCATTGGCGGGTCTTGCGCGACAGTGGTGTGATCTGGCAGCGCCCTAACGGACGTGAAAATCTCCTCTCTCTGCGACGTGAAGACCTGGATGCCCGGTTTCCCGGCCTGTTAGACACGCTGTTGGCCGCACTGGAGCAGCGCGACACATAAAAAAAGCCGGTCTGGTTGCAGACCGGCTTTCGTGCATTAGTTTTACTCAGCGTATCAAGGTAGCGTTTCACCCTACAGCGTATTCCTTAAGTTGAATGTCATTCGGTTGTGCACCCCGCAGTTTTTTCAACACCTCACCAGCTTGCAATAATACCTGTGCGCACTGGTTGTGGGTAATGGTTAACGGCGGTTCGATGCGAACCGATTTGGCATTGTTCAGCGTATCCGCCACCAGAATGCACTGGCGAAGGCATAGCCAATTTCGTTTTCTCTGAATTCGATCGCTTGCAGCAAGCCTAAACCGCGCACCTCGACAATCAGTTCTGGATATTCGGTGGCTAACCGCCGTAATCCATCCAGTAAAAACGCCCCTTGTTGCGCGGCCCTGTCCGCCAGATTCTGCGTGAGCAGGACGTTGATGGTTGCCAACGCCGCGGTACAGGCCAACGGATTACCACCAAACGTCGTGGTATGCAGGAACGGGTTATCGAACAACACCGAAAAGACTGCTTCTGTCGCCACGGTCGCACCGATGGGCATCACGCCGCCCCCCCAGCGCTTTCGCCAAACAGAGGATATCCGGTTGCACGCCATAGTGCTCACAGGCAAACATCTTACCCGTACCCCCCATTCCGGTTTGCACTTCATCCAGAATCAGCAGCACACCAATTTCATCGCACAGCGCTCGAACCGCTGGCAGGTAGTGTGCCGGAGGAACAATAACGCCGCCTTCCCCCTGAATCGGTTCCAGAACGATCGCCGCAATGCCATCGCCGCGTTTTTCACACAAAGCCACCTGCTGTTTCATGGCCTCAATGTCACCAAAAGGCACATGATGAAAACCAGGTAACAGCGGTATAAACGGTTGCCGAAACGCCTGTTTGGCCGTTGCAGATAACGCCCCTAACGACTTGCCGTGAAAAGCGCCGTTGGTTGCGATAAAAGTGAAGCGTCCGCGCGGCGCCTGATAGGCTTTAGCCAATTTCAGCGCTGCTTCCACCGCTTCGGTGCCGCTGTTGCTGAAAAGGCTGTACTGCAAACTGCCCAGCGTAAGCGGAGCCAACGTTTTCGCCAACATGGCACGCATCGGATCGAGCAATTCCTGACTGTGTAACGGTTGCTTGGCCAACTGACTTTCTACCGCCGCCAGCACCGTCGGGTTGCGATGGCCAACGTTGAAAATGCCATACCCTCCCAGACAATCGAGATATTCCTTTCCTTGCGTATCAACAAGCGTATTCGGACCGCTGGCACGCCACTCTACGGCGCCAAAGTCCCCTCCTGAGGTGACAGATTTTCTGTAGCTCAGAAAACCCGGATTGACGTAATCGCGGAAGTTACTCAGCACTTCCTGATTTAATGCGATGGTTTCTTCTTGCGTGAGGGTCTCTTTATTGACCCACTGTAGTGCCCGTTGAGAACACTCTAACGGGGTGATTGTAGTGCGTAGTCTGGACAAACTGTGCTTCTTCGCAACGGATATCACGTGATATCAATTTAATTAATGCACAGAACACGCCAATTGTCTGTCAAAAGGCGCACTTTGAAACAAATTTTTCATATTGGAAGATCGACAAGAATAAAGCAGTGGGATTATGCGTGCTTATCGGAATTAACTACCGCATCGAAAACACTAATGGGAGTAAATATATTGAAAAACAATATGATTTCCCCATTATCGCGCATATCGCCCCATAATGGAGCATCTGAATAACGTCATAAAAAGCGCTGGCGTCAGTGCATCGATTGCCCCTGACACCAGATATCCACACCGATAAGACAGGTTTATCTTAACATTTACGAAACACACCTCGCGACGATCAATGACGAATCATAATGTGTCGCACGACGGTGTAATTATCCAATCCATACATTGACATGTCTTTGCCGTAGCCGGAAAGTTTCTGCCCACCGTGCGGCATTTCACTGACCAGCATAAAGTGGGTATTGACCCAGGTGCAGCCATATTGCAAACACGTAGCCAGACGATGCGCCCGCCCCACGTCACGCGTCCACACCGAGGAGGCCAACCCATAACCAGAAGCATTCGCCCAGGCGACAACTTGCGCCTCATCGTCAAATGGGGTAATAGAGACCACAGGGCCAAATACCTTTTTTTGTACGATATCGTCATCCTGCTGTGCACCCGCCAGAACGGTCGGCTGGAAGTTGTACCCCGGCCCATCAACCCGTTGCCCCCCGTAATGACCTGAATGTGTGGCAACGCACTGGCCTGTTCAACGAAGCCGGCAACACGCTCTAACTGTGCGGCGGTAATCAACGGCCCGAGCTCTGTGTCTTCGCTGTTCGGATCGCCCATATTGAGGCTGGCGACGGCCTGACCCAATTTACTGACCACGTCATCATAGACACCACGCTGCACATACAAACGGCAGGCGGCCGTGCAATCTTGCCCTGCGTTATAAAAACCAAAGCTGCGAATGCCGTCCATCACCTGATCAATATTGGCGTCATCAAACACTATAACCGGCGCTTTACCGCCCAGTTCCATATGTGTACGTTTAATGCTGGAAGCAGTGTGCGACAGAATATGTGCCCCGGTCACAATCGATCCCGTGAGCGACACCATATTTACCAGAGGATGCCGGGTCAGTGCATCGCCAATTGCCATACCGGTACCGAATACCACATTGACCACACCCGCAGGGAAAATGTTAGCCAATAAAGACGCCAGATGGAACGTGGTAAGCGGCGTTTGCTCCGCCGGTTTCAAGACCACACAGTTCCCAGCCGCGAGCGCGGGTGCCAGTTTCCAGGCGGCCATCATCAACGGGTAGTTCCAGGGCGCAATGGAGGTCACTACGCCGATGGGATCGCGTCGAATCATTGACGTATGCCCTTCCAGATATTCGCCCGCGGCTGAGCCACTCAGGCATCTTGCTGCACCGGCGAAAAAGCGGAAAACGTCCGCCACGGCGGGCAATTCATCATTCAGCACAGCGTGATAGGGTTTTCCGTAGTTTAACGACTCAAGACGCGCGAAGGTTTCTGCGTGCTGCTCAATAGCATCCGCCAGTTCCAACAGCAGCAACGAGCGGGTTTTTGGCGTGGTCTGCCCCCATTGCGCAAAAGCGCTTTCCGCAGCGCGCACGGCTGCATCAACCTGGTGCAGGTCAGCCTGGGGTATACGTGCAATTTCTTCCCCCGTCGCGGGGTTGAACACCGCCAGCGCAGTGCCCTGGCCCGCTTCGAGCTTACCGTCTATCAGCAGTTTGTCGTGCATCATCGCGTCCTCGTCACCAAAAATCAGTCTGTTATCTGCATGGTTTGTTCTGCCATATTGACCTCTTCTACCTGTTTACTGGCTGTATCTTTGACCCTTAAGTGTAGTCCAACATCTCAGCCTGCTCATGGCAGCAATACGATAACAAAAGCAAATCTGCCAACCTTACATAAACAGCCTATATATTTTCTTCATGCTGACTAAAGTTATTCTTAAATCAGACAGTAAATAATTTTTTTAATAACCGATTATGCTATAAAAAAACACCACATCGGTTTTCTTCTTCGGTAGGAGAAAGCGCAATAAAGGTGAAAACCGATTTTAGCGAAAGCCGTAACATGACAACTGGCACAATGCTTGCTACAACAGCATCGCGGCAATGAAAAAAAACCTTACCACCAAAGAGGTAAAGGCATTGAAAATCATTATTATAGATAATAAACATTGCGCAAAGTACACCTTCTTCTTTTTATTATCGATTTAGTAGCAAAAAACAAACTTAAGCAAATCAATAAAACAACAAATTAAAAACAACATTGAAAAATATAATAAACATTAAATAAGATAATTAACGTAATAAATCCATCCTCTGTTTTAATCTTCCTAATATAATTAATTTTAGAGTTAAATAACTAAATAAACCAAATAATTATTATTGGGATCTGCTTCTTTTATTTAAATTAAAGTTTGTAAATATAAAAAATTGTAGACATGGGTCAAATAAATAATAATCCAATAATCCAATAATCCCTATAGTACCCACGACGACAGTAAGCCAACTTAATTAATTTATCTCGTCAATATTGAGCAATGGGGTACCTATGGATTTTATCATTCAATTAGTGATCGTTCTGATCTGCCTTTTTTACGGGGCAAGAAAAGGCGGTATAGCACTCGGCCTGCTCGGCGGTATCGGGCTGGTTATCCTGGTCTTTGTGTTTAAACTCAAACCCGGCACGCCGCCCCGTCGACGTTATGCTGGTGATTATCGCGGTGGTTGCTGCTTCCGCCACCCTCCAGGCCTCTGGTGGGTTGGATGTGATGCTGCAAATCGCAGAACGTCTGCTGCGCCGTAAGCCGAAATACGTTTCTATCATCGCACCGTTTGTCACTTGTATCCTGACCATTCTTTGCGGTACCGGCTATGTGGTGTATACCATCCTGCCGATTATTTATGATGTCGCCATCAAAAATAATATCCGTCCGGAACGCCCCATGGCAGCCAGTTCGATCGGCGCACAAATGGGGATTATCGCCAGCCCGGTTTCCGTAGCGGTGGTTTCGTTAGTTGCCATGCTGGAGAATTTTACTTTTAACGATCGCCATCTGGAATTTCTCGATCTGCTGGCCATTACCATTCCGTCAACGCTGTTAGGTATTCAGGCAATTGGTATTTTCAGTTGGTTCCGCGGTAAAGATCTGGATAAAGATGAAGACTTCCAAAAATTCATTTCCGTGCCAGAAAACAAGCATTACGTTTACGGTGATACTGCTACGCTACTGGATAAAAAACTGCCCAAGAGCAACTGGGTTGCCATGTGGATCTTCCTGGCAGCCATTGCTGCGGTAGCGATTCTCGGTGCCGATGCCGACTTGCGCCCAAGCTTTGGCGGTAAACCGCTTTCCATGGTGCTGGTTATCCAGATGTTCATGCTGTTTACGGGTGCAGTGATTATCATTCCTACTAAAACCAATCCGGCCAATATCTCCAAAAACGAGGTCTTCCGCTCTGGGATGATCACCATCGTTGCGGTGTATGGGATTGCCTGGATGGCAGAGACCATGTTCTGTGCGCATCTGGATCAAATCAAAGCCACGCTGGGCACGCTGGTGAAAGAGTACCCGTGGGCTTATTCCTTGATCTTGCTGCTGGTGTCGAAGTTTGTTAACTCGCAGGCGGCAGCACTGGCGGCAATCGTGCCGGTAGCGTTAGCCATCGGTGTGGACCCGGCGTATATCGTCGCCTCATCGCCTGCCTGCTATGGCTACTATATTCTGCCAACCTACCCAAGCGATCTGGCTGCCATCCAGTTTGACCGTTCCGGTACCACCAAGATTGGCCGCTTCGTTATCAACCACAGCTTTATTCTGCCGGGGTTGATTGGCGTATCCACATCCTGTGTGTTTGGCTGGGTATTTGCCGCCATGTACGGCTTCCTCTGATTCCTGCCACAAAAAAACCGCCCGGTTCTCGGGCGGTTTTTTCATTGTCATTCCAAGGCGTTAATCAAACCTTGCTCTGTACCAGTCGTGAGTCAGTGCCCGTGATTTCACGCTCGTAGGCACGGGCTTTCTCTTCATCAAACTGCCCCTCCCACTTCGCAATGACCAGTACGGCAAGCGCGTTGCCCACTACGTTCAGCGCCGTGCGCGCCATGTCCATGATGCGATCCACACCGGCAATAAAGGCCAACCCCTCAAGCGGAATGCCCACGCTGCCCAAGGTTGCCAGCAGGACCACAAACGAGACGCCCGGCACCCCGGCAATGCCTTTGGAGGTAAGCATCAGGGTTAACACCAGCACAATCTCCTGCCACAGAGACAGATCGATGCCATAGAGTTGAGCAATGAAAATGGCGGCGATACTTTGGTACAGCGTGGAGCCGTCCAGGTTAAACGAGTAACCCGTCGGCACCACAAAACTGGTGATCGATTTTGGCGCGCCGTAGGCTTCCATCTTTTCAATGATGCGCGGCAACACGCTTTCTGAACTGGCGGTGGAGTAGGCCAGGATCAGTTCATCTTTCAAAATACGGATCAGCATAGTGACACGCAGACGGCACAAGCGAGCCACCACACCCAAGACCACCAGCGCGAAGAACAGAATGGCGACATACACCAGAATCACCAGTTTGGCGAGCGGCCACAACGAAGCAAAACCGAAGTTGGCTACTGTCACCGAAATCAACGCAAACACCCCAACCGGCGCGTAGCGCATGATCATGTGAGTGACTTTAAACATGGTTTCCGATACGCAGCGAAACACGTTCAACAGCGGATCGCAGTGAGCTTTGGGGAGCGACGACAGCCCCAGCCCAAACATGACGGAAAAGAAGATAATCGGCAATATATCACCATTGGCAATCGCCGCAAAAATGTTGGGGGGGATGAGCGACAACACGGTCACCACCAAACTGTGCGACCCACTCTGCACCTGTTCGGTGGTCTTTTGGTACTGAGAGATGTCCATCGTGGTCAATGATGACATATCAATACCGTGACCGGGTTGGAACAGGTTTGCCAGCGTAATGCCAAGAATAATGGCAAAGGTGGTGATCACCTCAAAATAGACAATAGTCTTAAGACCAATACGCCCCAACTTCTTGGCATCCCCAACCCCTGCGATGCCCACGATCAGCGTGGCGATCACAATTGGCACCACGATCATTTTGATTAGCCGAATAAAAATATCACCGGCGGGACTCAAAATGTTACTGATAAGCCACTGGCACTCATCGGGGCTTTCATGCAGTACGGCACCAACAAGGATGCCAAGGAACAACGCAATAAAGATTTGCCAGGCTAGGCTGATTTTGATTGATTTCATAGTGAATTCCATTGCAAGACCACCCGGTGCCGCGAACGTACGGCCACAGCGCCTCTCTTCCGGTTGAACGGCGCACAAGGGTGGCTGAGATAAAATGCGACCAATGTGAATGCTGATGCAGTACATCTTGATAACCCTTGGTACGGCGCACACGTTTGAATACGGACCGCAATAGTGCTGAATGGATTGACAAGTGACTGTATCTGAAAGCAAAACATCAGACATACGTTATTGTTATGGCCGGGGATACTACTATCCCATTTCCGTGAGATCAAGCAGGCAAACAGCGTCAAAAGTCACAGTTATGTCAAAAAATGTGATAAAACACTGAAAAATTGGTGAAAAAAGAAGTTATTCACCACGCTAAAGAAAAGATAAAGAAGATATGTCAGACTGAGGTAAATGCAGCAGCAGGATGCATAACGGCCACGAATAGCGATTCACTTGATCGATATCAAGCAAATCACGAGTGTGAGAATTCGTGGGTTAAAAGCCTATCCCAGTAGGCGTCATTGGCGCAGCCAGTTTGGTCACGTACGGCGCGCAGAAACCGGAGCTTACACGGAGTACGTGAGGATTTCGAGCACTGCCCGGTGCTAAAATGGTAAGTAAAACAGCCTAATGGAATAGGCGCTAAATCTGGTAGTCGATAACCGACTCTGCGTTATCCGAAAAGACTTTATCCTTGATCTCATCCAGCGAGAGTTTGCTGTTGCACAGTTGCAAGAATTTCCAGGCATAGTTGCGCTGTAGCTGACTTTTCTTCAGCCCAATCCACACCGTGTTCCCTTCAAACAGATGCTCGGCATTCAAGCTTACCAGCCCTTTATCACGCGCTGGCTCGTAGGAATGATCGGCAACACTTCCCACCCCTAAACCCAATTCAACGTAAGTTTTAATCACATCCGAATCCTGCGCGCTCAGGGCGATATCCGGCGTCATGCCTGCCGCCAGAAAAGCGCGATCGACGCGAGAACACCCGGTAATCCCTTGTCGATAACTGATCAGCCGCAGTTTGCTGAGCATATCCAGCGTCACCGTTGGCATGTCTATCAGGGGGTGTTGCTGCGGCACCAGGATAGCGTGATGCCAGCGGTAATAGGGAAATGCCGCCAGCGTGGCGTCATTCATCAGTTGCTCACTGGCAATGCCGATATCCGCTTCACCGGAGTGCAGCATGGCAACGATATCGTCCGGCGTGCCCCGGTTAAGCACCAAGCGCACTTGCGGATAGATGGCACGAAACTCTTTAACCACATTGGGCAGGCTGTAGCGCGCCTGTGTGTGCGTGGTGGCAATCACCAGTTGGCCCACATCGTTATTGGTGAACACATTAGCCAGACGACGAATGTTGTTGGCATCATTCAAAATACGTTCCGCGACCACCAGCAACTCTTTGCCTGGCTCGGTCATGCCAAGCAGTCGTTTGCCTCGGCGAATAAAGATTTCGATGCCCAGTTCTTCTTCCAGTTCTCGGATATGGCGACTCACGCCCGACTGAGACGTAAACAGCGAATTGGCGACTTCTGTCAGATTATAGTTACTCCGTGCTGATTCTCGAATAATCTTCAGTTGTTGAAAATTCACGTTGTTCTCCATCTCTACATCGTTTTACCCTAACGCCATATAGATACGGGGGAAAAAATGCCGCGACAAATAAGCAATCGGATAGTGTTATATTATTTTCTACTAAGAAAATAAGCCGTGGCCATCTGAGCAACGGCTTTTGAAGCATAAAGAGATTAAAACTTTTATAATCAAAATATTAAAATAATCACTTTTTATGTGGATTTAATTTCCTTAGCGGATCGATAAATCTTTTTGTTATGATTTATATAAATCCGGTTTTACTCCGTCAAAAATACGTCATGGATCTGCACATGAATAACGCCCCTCTCTCGCTGTTGGATAAAAAAGAAGGCGTCGATCGCGAGATGTTCCAAGGTCCGTTGGATCGCGCGCAATTTCGTCATGTGCCGCAGCAACCCGGCGTTGAATTATATCAGGCGCACATTGCCCGCTGTGCTTTCGAACCCCATACCCATGACGCCTTTGGTATCGGCACTATCGACTTTGGTGCCGAGCAGTTTCGCTATCGAGGGGCTCAGCACGTGGCAGCGCAGGATACGCTGGTGTTGATGAATCCAGATGAACTGCATACCGGGCAGGCTGTCGGCGAGGAAGGGTGGCGTTACCGCATGATCTATATCGATCCCACAAAGTTAGAGGCGCTCTCCGGTGAGCAAGGCTGGTGGTTTAGTGATGTGGTGCGGCATGCTCCACTGGCAGCCCGCCAGCTTTCTGCGCTGCTGGCCGCGCTGTGGCGTGTTCACGATCCGCTGACTTGTGACAGCCTGATGCTAAGCATCATCGATATCTTTCGTCCCTTTGCCCGCCTGGCACAGCCGTTACAAACGCATGCCCTGTCGCGCTTTGACGACGTGAAGCACTACCTTAACGATAACTTCGCTCAGGCCATCGCGCTTAACGAGCTGGCCGCCGTCGCATCCCTCAGCCCTTACCATTTCCAGCGGTGCTTTAAAGCGCACTATCACGTCACCCCGCACCAGATGCTGATGGCGATCCGTTTGCAGCGGGCCAAACAGCTGCTGTGCCGCGGTATGCCCGCCGCACAGGTGGCGGCGGAGGTCGGGCTGACAAATCAGGCCCATCTGACGCGCAGCTTTGCCCAGCGTTACGGCATTACTCCGGTTCGCTATCAAAAACAGGTTATGCCGTACAGCCGCCTCCGCTAAAAAAAGCGCAATATCCTACAATATGTTATCCGACTTACCGGTTAGGCTTCTCGTGATACGACAACACAAGGGCTTGGCCCTTCAAGCATAAATGGGTAACGGGTGTGATATGTTAAGCGGTATCGTTTTCGCCCTGACGGCGGGTTTGATGTGGGGGCTGATTTTTGTGGGCCCGTTGATGGTGCCGGAATACCCTGCCGCGTTGCAGTCTGCGGGTCGTTATGTGGCGTTTGGACTTATAGCGCTGGGATGGGCTGACAGGAAACGTCTGCGTCGGTTGAGCCGTGCGGACTGGATCGAAGCGCTGAAGCTTTCAGCGGTGGGTAATCTGCTCTATTACTTTTTCCTTGCCAGCGCCATCCAGCGTACCGGCGCTCCCGTCTCTACCATGATTATCGGCACGCTGCCGGTAGTGATTGCCGTTACCGCTAATCTGCTGTACGGGCGACAGGAAGGCGTGCTCTCCTGGAGGCGATTAACGCCGCCGCTGCTGCTGATTTTGCTTGGGCTGTTATGCGTAAATCTGGCGGAACTGAGCGCTCAGGATGATCAGGTCGATATGGAGCGCTACCTGAGTGGGATCGGCATGGCAATTATCGCTGTCATCTGCTGGACCTGGTATCCGCTGCGTAATGCACGCTGGCTGCGCCGTAATTTGGATAAAAAATCCACCACCTGGGCCACCGCGCAAGGAATGGTGACGTTACCCATGGCCTTGCTGGCCTATGTGATAGTCAGCGGGCAACTGGCCCTGACCAAACCGGACTTTTCCCTGCCGTTTGGCCCGCGCCCACTGGTGTTTATTGGCTTAATGCTGGCGATTGGGTTGCTCTGCTCCTGGCTTGGCACCTTCTGCTGGAATCAGGCTAGCCAACGCCTGCCGACGGTACTGGTAGGGCCGTTGATCGTATTCGAAACGCTGGCCGGGCTGACCTACACCTTTTTTATGCTGCGTCAAGCGTGGCCGCCGCTGCTGACACTGTGCGGCATCTTCTGTTTGTTGGTGGGTGTGGTGAGTGCCATGCGTATCAAACCAAAACCTGTCGTGGTGAAGGTGGATACGGCGGTGCAGGAAAAATAAACCTGAAGGCGGCGCAGGGTTCTCCCTGCGCCACGGGCTAAAGGGGATTAGGCCCCGGCGGCGAGTTGTTTGAACAGCGCCGTTAACTGTTGCTCATTGCGGGCACCTTCATGCTGGGCTGTCACTTTACCTGATGCGTCAATCACGAACGAGGTTGGCGTACCCACCACCTGATAGCGCTCCTTGGTAATGCCCAGTTGGTCACGAATGACCGGATAGCTGATGTGCTGTTGCGCCAACAGTGCAGCAATATCCACCCCGTCAGGATCGGTATTCACCGCGACCACCACCACGTTATCCGCGTAGGTTTTGCTCAGTTTCTCCAACGTGGCCATCTATGCCAGACAGCCACCACAGCCGGAAGACCAAAAGTTGAGATAAACCTGTTTGCCCTGCCAGCGCGCCAGTTCCACCTGTTGTCCGGCCAGATCGTAGGCCGCCAGCGCAGGCGCACGGGCGCCAACCTGTACCTGCTCTTCTTTGCAACCCGACAGCAGTGCCAGCGCGCCCATCAGACACCCTAGCGTTATCAGTTTACGCCACTGCATGTTGTTGAACCTCCTCGCTCAGGTACTTGCCGTGCTGCAAGCGGATAATACGATCGGCAAAACGCCCCAGTTCCGGGTTGTGCGTCACCATGACAATGGTACGTCCCTGATGATGCAGATCCTGCAACAGCGCCAGCACGCGCTGTTCGTTCTCTTCGGAAAGCTGACTCGGCAGGTGATCGGTTCGGTGCTCCAGCCCGACCTGCACCAGCATCACGTTTTCCAGCGCAGTGAGAAACGGGATCAGGTGGAACTGCTGAAACACCAGCCCGATTTTGTCCGCGCGAAAGCGTCGCCGTCCTTCTTCATCCAGCGCTGCAGCATCGACGCCATCCAGCAGCACCTGCCCTTCTGTCAAGGTATCGAGGCAGGTGAGGATATTCATCAGCGTAGTTTTCCCCGAGCCGGATGCGCCCATGATGGCGACAAATTCACCGCGCTGAATACGGATATTGATGTTTTCCAGCGCAGTGACCTGCCCGAAGCGTTTGTACAGTTGGCGGGTTTCAATCACCGCCTCTTGCGGGTTATGTGCAACACCCATTGAATCACTCCCCTTTTAACACTTTAGCGGGCTCGACGTGGATCGCGCGCCGGGTAGGAAACACAGCGGCAGCACCGGCGCACGCAGCGAAATGCTGGCATTGAACACCGTCAGTCCCAGCACCTGTGCCAACAGATAACCGAGCAGGTAACCACACACCACCGCCGCAAGCGCAATCACACCGGTTTCGGCCAACATCTGGCGTACGATATCTTTGCCGCTCGCGCCTAACGCTTTCTGCAACGCAAACTCTTTGGCACGCTCACCGACAATCGCTATCAAGGTGGTGTTCACACACAGAGAAGAGAGCACCAGAATAATGGCAGAAACCAATCCCATCAGCCCTTTAATCTTGTCCAGCACCTGCCCTTCCGAGGCGGAAACTTTCAGGATAGGCCGGATCTCGAGGTCAGGATATTGTTGTTGCAGGCTGGCGGCAAAGCGATCCACCTGTCCCAGATCATTACTGACACTCAGCAGAGCGTTATTGATGGTGCCTTCCTTTTGCAGCCATTTTTGCGCCAACTCCAGATTCACAATCAGCATATTGTCGGTAGCGTCACCGGCTTCAACAATCCCTTTGATGCGCAGGCGCTGATGCTCGCTGCCATCGATCAGCGTGACGTTATCGCCGACTTTGACATGCAGTCGCTCCGCCAGCTTGACGCCGATCATCGCGTTACGATCGTCAAACTTGACGCCAATTCAGTCGCCAGTTACCTGCCAGTAGGGAGAGAGTTGGCGCAGCGCATCAAACCACACGCCCATCAACACCACTTTTTCCAACTCGGTACGCGCCATACCGTACAAATACGGGCTGGCGGCATTGATTAACCCCGGCGGGGCGTTGTCGAGAATCGGCTGAAAGCCGCTTTGCGCCAAGGCGCCGCCGTGCGCCGGACCAATAAAAAGTTGGCACCAAAGGTACGCAGCTCCTGGCTCATTTTGGCGTTGATATCAAAATACACCGCCGACATAGCGGTAACGATGGCGGCACCGACCATCAGTGCGGCAAACACCACGCTGACACGCTGCATGCGTAAGCGCAATGCGCGAATCACCAACCGCCAAAACATACTGCCGATCCTACGCTCTGAACCCGAGTGATTAGCGGCCATACAGCACCTCCACCGGGTAGAGTCGGGCAATGCGCCGCGCCGGGAACCAGGTGCCTATAACGGCAATCAGCATAGCGATCACCAGTACACATGGGATCACCACCCAGGCGAAACTGAGCGGTACGCCGAACAGCATCAAGCCAATCGCACGCGCCAATCCCCAACCGGCGATACACCCTAATGCGCCGCCGAGCAAGCCGCTCATCGCCGCTTCAAGATAGAACAGCAGCATGATCTGCCACTGCCGTGCGCCGAGCGCTTTCATCAAACCGATTTCCTTGGAGCGTTCCATGATGGTACTGGTCATCAATGACGCAATGCCCATGGCGGCAGCGACCAGTGCGGGAAAGGTCACCACGCCCAGCAGCAACTGAATTTTGTCGATCACCACTCCTTCTGACGCCGCCACTTGCCAGATAGGTCGAACCACCGATCCTTATATGGCTTCTTCCAACTGGTGGGCAATCGACGACACGTAAGCGGTGCAATACCACAGGTCATACTCTTCCGCTTTGAGCGCTTCGAGATTCTCCCGCGCCCGGCGTGACAGCTCGTTTTCCGGCACTGTCAGTGCAGACACACGCACGGCCTGAATCTTGCCTTCCAGTCCCAGCATGTTCTGCACCGCTGCCAGCGGCATCACCAGGCGGTTCTCTTCATCGCCACCGCTGGCAAGAATACCGCTGATACGCACATCCAGCGTGCGTTCAGGCCCTTGCAAACGTAACGTTTGCCCCACCTGCCAGCCGTTTTGCTGTGCCAGTTGTTTTCCCGCCAGCACGTCAATCCCCTGCCCGCTCTGCAAGGCGCTTTCGCTCACCGGTTCGGTCGGCCAATTGCCGGTCACCTGCCAGTAAGGGCTGACGCTCTGTTGTCCGGTGTGGTAGTCCTCTTCATCCGGGATGGTGATTGGCTGAGAAAAGAAGGTGCCGAGCACGGAAATGTGCTTGCCGGCAACGATCACATCCCCGCTGAGCAGGGGTGCAAAGCCGACGATATTGTTACGCCAAAAGATATCCTTGATGTTGGGCAGTTCTGATTCATCAAGAAACTCTTCACTGGCCAGCGGATTGCTGTTTTCACCAAACAGCGCGGGCAGCGCCGCCTGACCGGCGGGCTCCACCAGAATATTGGCACCGTAGGATTTCAGCTCGCGCGCCATTTTGTCGCCAATATCGATCGATACCGCCAGCAGCGCCGAGATCAACCCGGCAGCCAGAAACACCGTCAATACCGCCAGCGATTTGCGCCGCACATTGCGACTCCATGACTGACGTAGCATGCGCCATAACATGATTATTCCTCCTCGTCCGCTGCGGCGTTATCCGTCGCAGACTCGGTATTACCCGCTGGATGTGCTGTCACGAAGCGGCGGGGATTCTCACGGAACTTGTTGTAGTTGGCTTCCGATGCAAAGAAGTAGGTCTTCCCGGCATAGCGGTATTTGTGCTCGGCTTTCAGGTTGGTCAGCTTGCTGCCGTCAACCGGATCCACCACATCCATGGAAACCACGGTGGTGAAGTAGTTCGCTCCCACCGCCAGCGACGCGTAGCTGATCACCAGTTCGTTGTCGTCGTTGCTCCAGCCTTCAATCGGTACCGGGTTACATCCACCGGCTTTACCGATGGAAGGAATAAAGATCCGCACACCGCAAGCCATACAAATCACCTGATTGCCTTCCATAACGTAGCCCTGATCGCCACACAGCAGGCAGGCATCAAACACCACGCCGAGGCGAAGTCGGTCGGGATAGCGGTTAATCACAAAGAAGCGAACGGCTTTAACGTCATCGGCAATCCAGACAAAGCGGTGCAGCTTGCCGTCACGCACCTGCTCGATAGGAATATGTACTTTGCCATCCGGGCCCAGAGTCACGGGTTGCGCTTCCGACAAGCGCGGCGGCTGCGATGCCACTTTGTCCCAGTAAAGCTGCCCCAGTGCCACCACCAACAGCGCAACCAAAGCGGCGGTAAAGGTCCGGCGCGTATTCCGATAATCAGCCGTTGCCTTGCGCCTGGCTATCGTTTCATCGGTTGCCTGCATCTGCTGACGGGTTTTCAGCAACGGCAACATGAAACCGGCCGATAGCAGCGCCAACAGTAGTGCGCAGAAATAGTTAAGCGCCGCGCCGTTATTGGTGACGCGCGCCACAAAGCTCAGGCGCGGTTTGGTCAAGCCCAGCGCTTGCAGCTTCATCAACAGTAACATCAGACCGCCGCTCAGCGGCAGCGCCAGCAATACCACCAGCAGCAGCAGTAGCGGCCAGCGCAGACGCGGTAAACGCCGCACCATCATGCCGCACAGCACGGCACTAAAAGCGACCCAACCAAAGGCCAGAATCACCGCGCTGATATTTAACAGTAAATCGGTGTTCACCACATGGGTGGTAGTCAGTGCCGTCAGATTGGGATCGTCGCCTCAATGCACTGCGGCCCCGATGATCAACAGCTCCTGCCAGAGGTAGCCGAGTTTGCTACTCTGCGCGAACTGGCTCAGTAAAAACAGCGCCAGCGCGGCCAGTTGAATCAGGGTAAAGATGAGTTGAACGGTTTGACTGGAAGGCAGGCGAATTCCCACCAACGTACCGACCAGCAACGCCAGTAGCGTGGTCCACACTATTGGGCGCAGACGAGGAGCTGAACGGTGACTCCAGTGGAGCCCTAACAGCAGTGCAACAGGTAAAAACGCTTGTAGCACGGTAACAAAAAAATGACTCATAACGCACACTCAGGCGAAGCCCCCCGCGCCCAGGGCGGCAGGGGGAGTTTCCGTAACGGCCTTACGCAATCCAGGATCGAATTATTTGTCCAGACCAAGGTATTTGAAGTCATAGCTGACATCAAACGGTTTCCACCAGCGGCCAACACCGGTTTTACCATCGGTATGGCGGTGCATACCGGCTTTTGACGGTGGCTCAATGTGGTAGGTCACTTTGTAGTTACCTACGCCCATTATTTTGATGTTGGCACCGTAGTGCGGGCCATCGCTCGCCACCATCGGCATGAAGGTCCCTTCCTGTTTGGCACCGGTATCGGTGTTCACCAGGGTGTAAGCGATGGTCAGGTACGGCATCCATTCTCCTGTGCCGAAGCCGTTTTTGTTACCTTCCACGGCGTGGATATCTGCTTCCAGGTGAATATCGGATTTAGCCGCAGGCAGACCCATGCCGCGCGGTTCCATGTCAATCGGTTGCAAGTAGAGCGCAGCGATCTCCAGTTCGTTAATGGTGATCGGCTCGCCAGCCGGATGTTCGGTAAACGCGAACGCGGCAGGTGCCGTTAATACTCCGGCAATAATCGCGCTGGCAATCAAACTTTTTTGCATCTTCATCAAACCCATCCTCATATCATCAATATCATGTTTTTTTTGATTTTTGCTTATCATTGCTTCCCGTATTCGAACGTCTCAGCGCGCTGACGCATAATCCACAGCGCGGCCAGAGCAGCGAACACCAATACGACTTGCGGTATCAGCGTTTCGACGTAGGGGTAGATCCCCAATACGCTGATTTCCGGAACCCACGTCAACAGCGTCGGCTCAAACAGCTTGCCTTCGATTAACTCCAGTACCCCTTTACCGGCGAACAAAAACGCCATCAGGTACATAAAACAGCTGGTAAACATGAAGAAGGGTTTCAGCGGCAGTTTGACTACTGTAAAGCGCATCACCAGATAAGCGATAAGCAATACACGCAGCCAATCAGGAAGCCCGCCAAAATAGAGAGGTGCCCCGCTACGTTGCTGGCATCCCCCACTAACGCAAAGTAGAACAGTACCGTTTCCGCGCCTTCGCGGTATACCGCCAGGAAGCTGGTCAGCCACAAACCGATTACTGAACCGCTACTCAGGGAGTGCGACAGCTTTCCTTCCAGATACGCTTTCCAATGTCGGGCTTCGACTTTCGACAGTAGCCAATAGCTCATGCTGAACAGCATCACCACCGCAATCAGCATGGTGAACCCTTCCAGCAATTCGCGGCTGGCACCGGAATTACTGAACAGCATCTGGAACAGCACGGCGGTCAACACGCTGCACAACAGCGCCACGTACACCGACTGGCGAATTAACGGCAGCTTGTCATTATGATTGTTTTTCACCATATAGGCCACGATAGCAGCCACGATCAGCAGCGCCTCCAGTCCTTCGCGCACGATGATCAGCAGACTGTAGATCAGCAGGTTCCAGTGCGTTTCACTGCCACTGCCCAGCATGGTGACCGCGTTAGCCAAGTCCTGTTGCATCGCATCGGCCTGCGCATGCAGCTCAGAAACCGGCTGTCCGGCGCTCATCATGCTGACCAGACGGGTGAAGTAGCCTTCCAGCGTGGATTTGAATGTGGAATCACGCGAGCCGACTTTGTTCTCCATTCCGCTGGCTTCAAACAGATCGAAGTAGGCATCCTGTACCGCCATAATGGCCAGTTTTGCCTGCCCGCTTTCATACTGCGCAATCGCCGCTGCGATAGCCTGGTTGATGTTGTTAACTACGCTGGCCCAGTCTGCATCCGGGACGTCAGCGCCAGCGATACTGCTATCCGGTGCCGCTGATACCGGCTGGTCGTCTCGGGTGGTGGGCAAGCCCGGCAACACATCTTCGATATCTTGCAACAGCGTGGTGACCCGATAAGCCACTTCGCTCATTTGATCCGGCTGGGCGGTTAGCGCGATCAGTGCACTAAACTGCTGGTTGATCGAGGCGGCTTGCTGCGAGGAGCGGTTTTGGCGCACTGACATTTCCATCTCGGAGTTTTTAAATCCCTGATAGTGTGCCTGCTGTACGCTTTGACTGGCTTTCTGATAGTCGCCCGCCTGGTAGTCAGCCACTGCTTGCGCCAACCCATCGTCAATGGTCTTGAAACTTTGCTGCCAGTAGAGGGCGATATCACTGTTGCCATAAGCCCCGTGTTGCTCCTGCGCCACCAATTTGTGGCCGTCAGTCAACATCGGTAACACGCTGTCTAACTCGCCTTTCAGCCAGTTCACCTTGGCCTGAATGTCGGCTTGCGGCTTACCTTCGCCAATCATGCGGCGAATTTCACCAAAGGTGGCTTCCAGTTGATAACTTTTCTGCGCGGAGATATTTATACGAATTGGCCCTTCCAGGTTCTCAAACACCTCGAAGTAGGCCATTTGAACTTCGGTACGGGCTTCATCCGGCTTCTGCTGCTGGTAGAGTTCAGCGGTCTTATCCAGGCGGCCCTGAATATCATGGATGAAGGTGTTGTAATCCGTTGCAGCTAACGCCGACAGGCTGAAGAACATAAAATACATTAAAATTAAACACTTATTCCAAATAGACATAAATGCGATGGTCATCAACAATGAGAGTTATTTTCATTGTCACGTTTTAAAATTTACATTTCTTGACGTAAATCACAAAAGGGCTCACTGTTTCAGAAATATTGTAACATCGTGCTCTACCTCTTCCATTTGGCGCAGTGCTGCCAGCGTGTCGAGCGCTTTGTGTTCATCCAACCGACTCATGGCAAACCCGACGTGTACCAACACCCAACTGCCGATCAGGCAGGCAGCCTGAACGCCATCCGACACTAGCGCAATATTCACTTCGCGCTTAACGCAGCATACATCTACCCACGCCGTATCCTGCACGTTGTCCGCCAGTGCGATGACTTTTCCGGGAATGCCGAGACACATGATGATGATCCTTGTTGATGAGTACGGGCTGCGGTGTATTCGGTATAGCAAGATTTAGGCCAACGACACCATCAATGCTTTCACTGGTGCTTTCGCAATACTCACCGATATACTCTGTCATCAACCATCCAATAGCGGATGTTGGCTTTTTTCTGCGATTAGCTTGAGAATATAATTTACACCACCACTGTTAATGTTGTCTCCGGGGAAATAGGAGATATCAATAGGGTAAAATTGATTCCTTGACGCGTTTTATAAGAAATTATTTTCCGACATATCTGTGGGAGGACAGCCTTTGTCACACATTTCGTATAACAACGAAATAAAGTCATTCGCAGCACCTTCAAAAAAATAGTTAACATTTGACAAAGGAACACCATCAATTTTATCCATCTTAATAATCCCCTGAGCAATAATACAGGCAGACTCATTACCATAATTGCCGCACAACCTCATCGGGCGACACATCATCATAGAAAACTTTCAATACTTTGCCTGGATTTTTGTTATCTTCAACCACAATGGCCTGCGTCCCTTCCCCTAGCGGAGCACCGATCCTATCGCTATTTTTTTCTATAAATTCAGAGGTAGTGGCGGAGCAGGATGACGCCGAGCACGGGATCCCTATTTTTGGGTTGTTATCAACAGAAGGTCTTCCGCAATGCGCGACAAACGCCTTCAATTGCGACCTGAGATTGTCATTAGACACTTGCGCCAGCGCTTTACCGATATTATACGCCAATATTATCGACGCATCCGATGGCGTAACGGGTTTATTATTTTTAAAAATTCGCTTGGCATCCGCCTTAGGCAGTTCGAAGGAAGTACTGGCTATTTTCGCCAACTTCTTTAATGTTTTCGAGGAAAGTGTGTTGTTATTGGTTTTTTTCAAAAACGCGGAGTAAATCGTGTCTGTTTTAACATCAATTCGAGATTGAGCATTTATAAAAAGCATCGTGTACCTCAGTAAAAATACTACTGTACACAATAATTATCGTCGGCCGTTCAAGAAAACAATTTTAGAGCGGTTAAGCACTGACAGAAACATTTCATACTTCTTCAGGGGAAAATGATAAGGCAATGCCTGTACGCCGATGCGTCACGCCATCGTCCCCACTCTCGTCACTAATGTCGAAACCGACATCGTCAACACCGTCACCGACGGACGCCGCCACACCGTACTCTAGCAAAGACGGGCCTCTCCGGCTAACTCGCTGACGTGGCACAGAATATGCTTTACGAAGCCCAACATAGGAGAAGCCCCGGAGGGTATGGCTATGAATCGCTTCGTCATTGCGGAGCCCAAACGCTGTATCGGATGTAACACCTGTATGGCGGCCTGTACGCAGATACACCGCCAGCATGGGTTGCAAACCCATCCCCGTTTGACGGTGAAGCGAGATGCCCAAGGCACCGCCCCCGTCCTGTGTCGCCACTGTGAGGATGCTCCGTGCGCACAGGTATGCCCGGTTAACGCCATCACGCAGCGCAACAATTCTGTGGTGTTGGATGAAGTCGCCTGTATCGGTTGCAAGCTGTGCGCCATCGCGTGCCCGTTTGGCGCAATAACCCCGTCTGGCAGCAAGCCGCTGGCCTTCGCTCACCACTTTCCCGTTGAAGCCTTAACGGACGTGTCCGTCAGCGTTGCCTCCATCAATCCGTTTCTGTCATGGAATGCGGGAGTGAAAAGCGTGGCGGTAAAATGCGACCTGTGTGCCTTTCAGGACAAACCTGAGTGTGTACGCGTTTGCCCAACGCAGGCACTTTTTGTCGTGGATGAGTCACATATTGCTGCCGCGACCGAGGCCAAGCGCCGTCAGGCAATGACGTGGCCGCAGGGCAATCAGCCCTTTGCGGCAATGGAATGGGAGCCAAAATCATGATGACTCCCTTTGCATGGCTGGCTCTCTCGCTGGCGCTCTATCTGGCAGGCGCGTTGTTATCGCTTTGTCTGGCCCGCAACGATAACTGGGCAATCAAGCTCAGTGGCACCTCTTCCCTGCTCGCCGGGCTCGCCGGTGTCGCCGCCGCACTTCCGGTGCTGACCAGCACCGAGCCATTACTGGCATCGTTCGATGGCCCCTTTGTCGCTTTTGCGCGATTAACACTGCGGCTGGATGCACTGGCTGCCTTTATGGTGCTGGTGATTTCACTGCTGGCGACCATCACTGCCCTCTACTCACTCGCCTATCTGCAAGAGTACCGCGGACGCGCTGGCGCGATGGGGTTCCATATGAACCTGTTTATCGCCTCAATGGTCGCGCTGGTGGTGACGGATAACGCCTTCTATTTCATCATCCTGTTTGAAGTGATGTCGCTCAGTTCATACTTCCTGGTGATCTCCGATCAGGATGACGAAGCCATTAATGCCGGGCTGCTCTACTTCCTGATTGCCCATGCCGGATAGGTGCTGATCATGGTGGCGTTCTTCCTGCTTTACCGCGCCAGCGGTAGTCTGGATTTTGCCGATTTTCGTCAGGCAAAACTGCCGCCGTTACAGGCTTCGGTGGTGTTCCTGCTGGCGTTCTTCGGGTTTGGCGCAAAGGCCGGGATGTTGCCGCTACACGGCTGGCTGCCGCGCGCCCACCCCGCCGCACCGTCACACGCCTCTGCGCTGATGTCGGGCGTGATGGTGAAAATCGGTATCTTCGGCATCATTAAGGTGGGTATCGACTTGCTCGGAGCCACCGCAACCTGGTGGGGCGTGGTGGTGCTGGCATTCGGCGCGGTCTCTTCAGTGCTGGGGGGCCTGTGCGCACTGGCGGAGCACGATATCAAGCGCCTGTTGGCTTATCACACGATAGAAAACATCGGTATCATTCTGATGGGCGTCGGCGTCGGCATGATTGGCATCGCCACGCATTAGCCGCTGCTGGCCGCGTTAGGCCTGCTGGGCGGGCTGTACCACTTGCTGAACCATGCGCTGTTTAAAGGATTACTGTTCCTGGGTGCCGGCGCGGTGATCTACCGGCTGCACAGCAAAGACATGGAAAAGATGGGTGGCCTTGCCCGCCGTATGCCGTACACCGAGCTGGCGTTTCTGGTCGGCTGTATGGCGATTTCCGCGCTGCCGCCGCTCAACGGCTTTGTCAGCGAATGGTTCACCTATCAGTCGCTGTTTACCCTGAGCCATCAAGGGAGCTTCGGGTTGCGGCTGATTGCCCCGATTGCCATTGTGATGCTCGCCATCACCGGTGCGCTGGCCGCCATGTGTTTCGTCAAAGTGTACGGCATCAGTTTCTCCGGTGCCCCGCGCAGTGAGAAAGCTGAGCGGGCACGGGAAGTGCCTTGGCCGATGACTCTCGCCATGGGCCTGCTGGCGCTGCTGTGTGTCGCGCTGGGCGTCGGTGCCAGTCTGGTGGCACCGGTTATCACCCAGGTTGCCGTCAGCCTGACTGGCGAAGCGGCCCCTGTGGTGGCGCACGGGCTGACGCTGTTCCCCGGCAATCCGGCACAAACCTCGCTCTCAACCCCGTTGATCTTTATTTTGCTGCTTGCGCTGCCGCTGTTGCCGCTGCTGCTCTACGTGGGCGCGAAGGGGGGACGTCAGGCATTCCGCCAGCGTGGTACGTCCTGGGCGTGCGGTTATGAGTACGAAGGTGCCATGGCCGCTTCGGCGGGCAGCTTTACCCAACCGCTGCGCGTGTTGTTTGCTCCGCTCTACCGCATACGGAAAACCTTGGCACCAGGCCCAATGCTACAACGGACGCTGGAACAGACGACGCGTGCCGCTGAAAACGCCGAATCCATGCTTGCTAACCGCATAGTGATGCCGTTAGCAAACGCCTTGCAGCTGGTGAGCCGCGTGATGCAGTGGATACAACACGGCGATTTCCAGCTCTATTGCCTGTACGTCGTCGCGGCGCTGGTGGTGCTGCTGGTCACGATGGCATAAGGAGAATCCGATGTTTACTGAAACTACGCTATCCGGTGCCGCCCCGCTCATCATCCGTCTGGTGTGCGCGTTGTTGCAAGCACTGGTGCTCTTCGCGCTTGGCCCATTGTTCTACGGGCTGGCGCGCGTGATCCGCGCCAAGATGCACTCGCGTCAAGGGCCGGGACTGTTACAGGACTACCGCGACATCATCAAGCTGCTGAAGCGGCAATCCGTCGCACCAGAACACGCTGGCGGGGTGTTTCGCCTGATGCCGTTTGTACTGATCGGCTCGATGCTGCTGGTCGCCATGACGTTGCCGGCTGTAACGCTGCGTTCGCCGTTTAGTGCCGGCGGCGACATCATCACCCTGCTCTATCTGTTTGCCCTGTTTCGCTTCTTCTTTTCACTGGCAGGACTGGATTCCGGCAGCCCGTTTGCCGGTATCGGTGTCAGCCGCGAACTGACGCTCGGTATTTTAGTCGAGCCGATCCTGATTCTGTCGCTGCTGGTGGTGGCGCTGATAGCCGGTTCCACCAATATCGGCAATATCAGCCATGTGCTGGCAGAGGGTGCCTGGCTCTCACCAACGGCTACCGGTCTGGCTCTGCTGGCCTGCGCTTTCGCCACCTTTATCGAAATGGGGAAAATTCCTTTCGATGTTGCTGAGGCAGAGCAGGAGCTACAGGAAGGCCCGTTGACCGAATATTCCGGTGCCGGATTAGCGCTGGTGAAATGGGGGATCAGCCTCAAGCAGGTGGTGGTAGCGGTGCTGTTTCTCTCCATTTTCGTGCCGTTTGGCAAGGCGGACAGTTTCACCCTCGGTGCCATGCTGTGGGGCAGCATCGCGCTGTTGTTAAAGCTGTTGCTGGTGTTTGTCGCCGCTGCGGTGTTTGAAAACAGCCTGGCGCGTGGGCGCTTTCTGCTAACCGGGCGCGTTACCTGGCTCGGATTCGGTATCTCCTCGCTGGCCTTTGTTTTTTACCTCACCGGTCTATAGGAGCCCATCGCGATTATGGATACGTTCGTTATAGAAAGTCGCGCGCTGGCGACGTTGCTGCTGCCCTTTATCGGCGCGCTGTGGATTGCCGTTGCGCCACAGCGCCACGCCAAAGTGCTGTGCAGCCTGTTCGCCCTGTTAGCGACGTTGGGTATGGCATCGCTGGCCTGGGGCTGGTATGCGGCAGGCCAGCAAGATACGGTGATTACGCTGTATCGCTACGGTAACGCCGAGCTGTTCGGCTTTGTGTTTGACCGCGTCAGCCTGCTCATCGGTTTTGCCGTGGTGTTCCTTGGCCTGCTGGTCAGCGTCTACTCCTGCGGCTATCTGACGTCAGGCAACCGGGAGCACCCGCATGAAGGCACCAATCGCTACTATGCGTTTCTGCTGGTGTTCATCGGGGCAATGGCGGGCCTGACGCTCTCTTCCACGCTGCTCGGGCAACTGCTGTTTTTCGAAATCACCGGTGGGTGCTCCTGGGCGTTGATTGGTTACTACCAGCAACCGAAGTCGCTGCGTTCGGCGTTAAAAGCGCTATTGATCACTCACGTTGCCTCTGTCGGCCTCTACCTTGCCACCGCCTGGCTGTTTGCCAAAACTGGCACCTTTGCACTGAGCGCCATCAGCCAGTTAGACAGCGCCGATAAAATTGTGGTGTTCGCCGGCATCATGTTCGCCGCTTGGGGGAAATTCGCCCAGTGGCCGCTGCACGTTTGGCTGCCGGATGCGATGGAAGCATCAACACCGGTCAGTGCCTATCTGCACGCCGCCTCGATGGTGAAAGTGGGTGTGTATATTTTTGCCCGCGCCATTCTGGCAACGGACGACATCCCGCATGTGATCGGCGTGGTCGGGCTGGTGATGGCGACCTTTACGCTAGTTTACGGCTTCCTGATGTATTTACCGCAGAAGGACATGAAACGCCTGCTGGCCTACTCCACCATTACCCAACTGTCGTACATCTTTTTCGCACTGTCACTGGCGACCTTCGGATCACGCATGGCGTTTGAGGCCGGCATTGCCTACATCTTCAACCACGCCTTTTCCAAGAGCCTGTTCTTCCTGGTTGCCGGTGCGCTGAGCTACAGCTGCGGCACTCGCATGCTGCCACGGCTGAAAGGATTGATGCGTAAAACGCCGTTGCTCGGCATCGGCTTTTGCGTGGCAGCGCTGGCGATCACCGGGGTGCCGCCGTTTAACGGTTTCTTTAGCAAATTCCCGCTGTTTGCCGCCGGTTTCTAGCTCTCGGCGGAGCACCTTTGGCTGTTACCGCTGCTGGTGATTGCGTTGGTGGAATCTGTCGCCAGCTTTGCCTGGTTCCTTTACTGGTTCGGACGCACAGTGCCAGGTGAACCGTCGGAAGAGGTGGCGGCGGCGGCACCGCTCCCGGCCACCATGCAGGGCGTGCTGGTGGTGTTAATCATCATGTCGCTGTGTTCCAGCGTGTTTGCTGCGCTGTGGCTGCAATAGGCATGGGCGAAAGGAGAAAATGAAATGACTGGTTCGCTTATCGTCAACAATCTGGCTGGACTGCTAATCATCACCTCGCTACTGGTGATCGCCGCCAAACGGCCTACGGCCTCATCGCTACTCTACGCGCTGCAATCGCTGGTACTGGTGCTGATATTCGTCGCACTGGCTAACCTGTTGCAGGCGCACGAGCTGTATCTCTGGTCACCAAGGTGATTCTGGTGCCTGCCATCATGTATCGCGCTTTTCGTCGTCTGGACGACCCGAGCGCCGACGGCGGCATTATCAGTCCGGTGGCTATCTTGCTGCTGGCGGTATTGATTGTGGTACTGAGCTACTTCGTGGTGGCCCCGGTGCAACTACCGATGGTCAGTGCGCTTAAACCGGCGCTCGCGGTATCACTCGGCCACTTTATGATCGGCCTGCTGTGTATCGTCACACAACGTAACATCCTCAAACTGGTATTCGGCTATTGCCTGATGGAGAACGGCGCGCATCTGACATTAGCGTTGCTGGCGCATCGCGCGCCGGAGTTGGTGGAGATTGGTATCGCCACCGATGCCATCTTTGCCATCATCGTCATGGCGCTGATGGCACGCAAAATCCATCGCACCTTGCATACCTTGGACGTTCAACAAGTTACGGAACTGAAGGGGTAAGCGCATGACCAGTTCGACCTTGCTTTTCACCCTGCTTGCCACGCCGTTCATCACCGCGCTGCTGGCATTTGCTTGCCGCTGGTGCGGCGGTGCGGCGCGCACGGCGGTGAGCGTTATCCACCTGTGCGGCATCAGCCTGTTGCTGGTGCTTTCGCTGTACGTGGTGGGAATGATTGCCTCCCAGGGCGAGATTCTGGCAGCACATCGCTGGCTGCATCTGGATAGCCTGAGCGCGTTGTTTCTCGCCATTCTCGGCATTATCGGTTTTCTCACTGGGCTTTACTCCATGGGATACATGAACCATGAAGTGAGCAGCGGCGAGGTCTCCGTCCCGACGTTGTGCCACTACTACAGTTTATTCCACCTGTTTCTGTTCACCATGTTATTGGTGATAACCAGTAACAACCTGATTGTGATGTGGGCCGCCATTGAAGCCACTACGCTCAGTTCCGCGTTTCTGGTTGGCCTGTACGGACAGCGTTTGTCGCTGGAGTGGAAGTACGTCATCATCTGTACTGTCGGGGTCGCGTTTGGGTTATATGGCACCGTGCTGGTCTATGCCAACGCCGCCAACGTGATGGCGACACCGGGTGATGCCATCTTCTGGACCGAAGTGCTGCAACATGCTTCCGAGCTGGACAGCACGCTGATGCATCTGGCGTTTATCTTCGTCATTATCGGTTTCGGCACCAAAACAGGTCTATTCCCAATGCACGCCTGGTTACCCGATGCCCATAGTGAAGCCCCCAGTCCGACCAGCGCCCTGCTTTCTGCCGTGCTGCTCAACTGCGCTCTGCTGGTGATTGTGCGTTATACCATGATCGTCAGCGCCGCCATCGGCCCAGTATTTCCGCAGCGGCTGTTGCTGGTGTTCGGGCTGCTGTCTGTCGTAGTGGCCGCGTTCCTGATTCTGGTTCAGCGCGACATGAAGCGACTGCTCGCCTACTCCAGCGTGGAAAATATGGGACTGATTGCCGTGGCGCTTGGCATCGGTGGCCCGCTCGGTGTGCTGGCAGCACTACTGCACACGCTCAATCACAGTCTGGCGAAAACCCTGCTGTTCTGCGGCTCCGGCAACGTACTGCTTAAATACGGCACGCGTGACATGGATGCAGTGAAAGGCATCCTGCGTGTCACCCCCATTACCGGTGCGCTGCTGGCCGGTGGTGCATTGGCGCTGGGCGGCATGCCGCCGTTCAACCTGTTTTTAAGTGAGTTTATGACCGTCACTGCCGGCATCAACGCGGGCTATCTGTGGCTGGTTATCGTGTTGTTGTTTCTGCTGACTGTCGTACTGGCTGGGTTGGTGCGCATGGTCGCCAGCACCGTGCTGGGCAACAGCCCTGCCGCCGTCAGCAAAGGCGAGTTAGGCATGCTGACTACCGCACCGATGGCCATTCTGCTGGCATTAATGTTGCTGATGGGCACGCATATTCCACAACCTGTTATCCGTTTACTGGAAAGCGCCAGCGCGCTGGTGTTGCAATCGCACGCCACCGAGGCCTCTGCCGCCACGGCACTGTCGCCGATCGAACGCGCACCGCTTACCCTTTCTCGTCAGGAGACGTCCCGTGATGAATGAACATCTTACTCCCCCCGTGGCTGCTGCAACCAACGCCAAACGCGGCGCGGGTTATGCCGCGCAGGTGCAGCAGCGGTTTCCCCACGCCGTACTGGAACAGGCGTGGCAAACCGACGATCAGTTGACACTGACGGTGAAACTGGCAAGCCTGCCGGATGTGGTGGAGCATCTCTACTATCAGCACGGCGGTTGGCTGTCAGTCCTGTTTGGTAACGATGAACGGACGTTGAACGGTTATTTTGCCATTTACTACGTGCTGTCGATGGAACAAGGGGAAAAATGCTGGGTGATCGTCAAGGCATTGATCGACCCGATCAATCCTGAGTTTCCATCGGTAACGCCGCGCGTGCCTGCCGCCGTGTGGAGCGAACGCTAAGTGATTGATATGTATGGCATGATCCCCGTCGGTTTGCCGGATGAACGCCGTCTGGTGTTGCCCGATGATTGGCCAGACGATCTGTACCCACTGCGCAAAGATGCGATGGATTACCGCCAGCGCCCGGCACCGACACAGGATAATGAAACCTACTCCTTTGTGAACGAAGCCACTGGCGACACCCGCGTAGTACCGATTGGGCCGCTGCACATCACCTCCGATGAACCCGGTCACTTCCGCCTGTTTGTCGACGGCAAGCAGATTATTGACGCCGACTACCGCCTGTTCTACGTCCACCGTGGCATGGAGAAGTTGGTGGAAACGCGTATGGGCTATAACGAAGTCACCTTCCTGTCCGATCGGGTCTGTGGCATCTGCGGTTTTACCCACAGCGTCGCCTACACCACGTTGATAGAAAATGCGATGGGCATTGTGGTACCGCCACGGGCGCACGCCATTCGCAGCATTCTGCTGGAAGTGGAACGCCTGCACAGTCACCTGCTGAGCATCGGCCTATCGAGTCACTTCGTCGGTTTTGATACCGGGTTTATGCAGTTCTTCCGCATCTGCGAAAAATCCATGACTATCGCTGAGATGCTGACCGGGGCGCGCAAAACCTACGGTCTGAATCTGATTGGAGGCATTCGCCGCGATATTTTGAAAGAAGACCGGCTGAAAACCATCAAGCTGATCCGTGAGATGTGCGCCGAAATTATGCAACTCTCCGACATACTGCTGAATACTCCCAATATGCTGCAACGCACGCAGGGGATCGGCATTTTGTCATCACAAGTAGCACGTGATTACAGCCCGGTGGGCCCGATGATCCGCGCCAGTGGATTTCAACGCGATATGCGTATCGATCACCCCTACTCCGCCTACCTTGATCTGCCAATGGAACTGCACCATCTGAGCTCCGGGGACGTCTATTCCCGCGTGCTGGTGCGCATTCGCGAAGTGCTGACCTCGTTGGCTATCGTGGAATACGGTTTGGACAATCTGCCCGAAGGCCCGCTGTTGACCGAAGGGTTTACTTACAAGCCTTATCAGTCCGCGCTGGGATACGCAGAAGCGCCACGCGGCGAAGACGTGCACTGGAGCATGACCGGCGATAACCAGAAACTGTTCCGCTGGCGCTGCCGTGCCGCTACCTATGCCAACTGGCCGGTGCTGCGCTATATGCTGCGCGGTAATACGGTATCCGATGCGCCGCTGATCATCGGCAGCCTGGACCCGTGCTACTCCTGTACCGATCGGGTAACGCTGATTGACGTGCGCAAACAGAAAATCACAACCGTGCCCTATAAAGAGATCGAGCTCTATGGGCTGGAACGCACGCGTTCGCCGCTGAAATAGAGGGATGACATCATGTTAAAACTGTTCAAAATCCTGCGCGACGCAGGCAACAGTACGATCAAATATCCGTTTGCGCCACTCGACGTGCCAGCAGGGTTTCGCGGCAAACCGTAATACGACCCCGAGCAGTGCATTGCCTGCGCAGCCTGTACCGTCGCCTGCCCGGCGAATGCACTGACCATGGAAACCGATGTGGTGAACGGCACCCGCACCTGGCAGTTGTTCCTCGGGCGCTGCATATTTTGCGGACGCTGTGAGGAAGTATGCCCGACGCGTGCGATCGTGCTGTCACAAGAGTTTGAGATGGCTGTCGCCAATAAAGCGGATTTGTTCCAGCGGGCCACCTTCCGACTGCTGGCATGCCACGAGTGTCACCGCCCCTTCGCCCCAGAAAAAGAGGTGGCCTATACGGTAGGGCTGCTACAACAGGCTGGCATGTCGGCAGAGGATGCAAAAGCCCGGCGCGCACAGTTCGAAACCTGCCCGGAATGCAAACGTAAACAGAGCATGCCGCATAAAGGCAACGTAACGCTGAGCCAGCATTTTATCACGCCGCCTGCGGCGGCTTTCAGTCAAGGGTGCCATAATGAGTGAACTACTCAACGGCGTAGACATACCGTCATCGGTCCATACGCGCAGCACGCCCATCCAGCTTGATGAACAGACCCAGCAGTTGAAGAAAACATTGCTGAAAGATATTCAGCGCTCTGCTTATGTCTATCGTGTCGACTGCGGTGGCTGTAACGGCTGTGAAATCGAAATTTTTTCCGCCATCACGCCTATTTTTGATGCCGAGCGTTTTGGCATCAAAGTGGTGGTCTCAGCGCGCCATGCTGACATTCTGCTGTTTACCGGCGCAGTCACACGTGCGATGCGCAGCCCGGCGCTGCATGCCTATGAATCCGCACCTGACCCGAAAATCTGTATCTCCTACGGTGCCTGCGGCTGCGGCGGCGGTATCTTCCACGATCTCTACTGTGTGTGGGGCGGCAGCGACACCATCGTGCCTATCGATGTGTATATTCCCGGCTGCCCACCTACCCCTGCGGCGACCATTTACGGCTTTGCCGTGGCGCTGGGGTTGCTAGAGCAAAAACTGCACGGCGTCAGCACGGAACAAGGAGAACATGAGCAGGTCGCACTATTGCTGCCTGACGCGCCGCTGGATTTACGCATACAGTTGGAGCGGGAAGCCAGACGCATGGCGGGTTATCGTCAGGGGCGAGAAATCAGCGACCCGTTTATCAACCTGCTGCTCCAATCACCGCAAGAGATGCTGGAAGCGCGCGTTAACGCCTATCTGGCAAACCAGGACGATCCGCGTCTGAGTGAAATTGTGCGGCGATTACTGGCACAGTATCACGGCTGGCAAAAAGGAGTTCGGCCACTATGAGTGGAAAAGTGATGTTTTACGCGCTAAGCCAAAAATTTCTCGACAGTAAAGACAAGGTGCCGGAGCAGGCCCAGCAAGTCATGTATTATTCGCTGGCTATCGGTCACCACGTCGGCGTGATCGACTGCCTGAAACCGGTACTGACGTGTCCGCTCGACGACTATCAGGTATGGATAGCCCAACGGCCACCTGGCGATGCACAACGAAAAATGGCCGGGTTGTTGAAATTTGGAGAAATCACCCTCGACAGTTCACATACCCGCTTGTTGCATCAGGAATTTAGTGCACTGGGAGACGGCGATCGTTTCGCCGCCTGGAGCGCCACCTTACTCGACTATCTGGCCGCCATAGAGCGGGAGTCAGCGCTGTACCTGATGGTTAAACGGATGGATGAGTAAGCGATGAATTGGGAAGCGCATCTTGCCAGCCTGGACACCCTTGATACCGATACACCGTGCTCCGCGCCCAACATGGTACTAGCGGTAGGCAATGTGATGATGGGTGACGACGGAGCAGGGCCACTGCTCGCCGAACGATTGCAACACAATCCGCTACCGGGCTGGGCGGTCATCGATGGTGGTGCCATCCCGGAAAACGCGGTGCATCGCCTGCGTGCTGCGCCACCTTTGCGCCTGTTAGTAGTGGACGCCACGGACATGGGGCTCGAACCGGGCGCCATACGTATCGTCGATCCGACGCGTATTGCCGAAGATATGCTGATGAATACCCACAGTATGCCGCTCACCTTTATGATTGATGAGTTGCAAACGTTTATTCCTGAAGTGATTTTTGTCGGCATTCAGCCAGCGCTGGTGGCGTTTTACTGCTCAGTCAACCGAGCAGTAACGCGGGCTGTAGAGCAGATTTATCAGCAATTACCTAACTGGCAGGGTGATGGCGGCTTCCCGCGATTGTAAGCATTTACGGCTACCGGCAGGTACCGGTATAAAAATTGAACACACAACGCCCCGCAATGTGCAGGGCGTTGTTTTACCTCTTAGAATTTCTCCCAACCGCCATGCGTCGCATTCTGCCCGCTGGAGAGCAGCACAGTGGGCCGCGGCGCAACGCCAGGCCGTTTTACCAGCGGTTTGATGACACTCTGTGTCGGTCGGGATGCGGGCGCTGACTCCGTCAGATGGAACACATCGACCGCCGCCAACAAGCCATCCGCTTCATCTTCCAGCTCGGCCGCCGCTTCGGCAGATTGCACCACCAGCGCCGCATTCTGCTGTGTGACACGATCCATTTCATGCACCGTTTGGCTGATTTGCGAAATACCGTGGCTCTGCTCCTCTGTCGCTGCAGCAATTTCACTGATAACATCATTAACGTGGCTCACTGACTCGATAATGCTACTCATGGCTTCGCCGGATTGCTGAATCTGACTGGCACCGGCTGACACACGCGTTACCGATTCTGCAATCAGTGCTTCAATCTCTTTCGCCGCCTGCGCACTGCGCTGCGCCAGACGCTCGCTATCGCAAAGTATCAGCAGAGAAAAATAATCCGTCTTGCTATACGGCTC